>NZ_CP077970.1:8697500-9429272 GCF_024758505.1 Bradyrhizobium arachidis
AATGGAGCTCAACGATCTGGCGATCTGTTGGCCCCTGATGTTTCTAAAACGGTCCGATAGTGAGCGTGAGCTCTCTGAAGGACCATCCTTAGAAAGGAGGTGATCCAGCCGCAGGTTCCCCTACGGCTACCTTGTTACGACTTCACCCCAGTCGCTGACCCTACCGTGGCCGGCTGCCTCCCTTGCGGGTTAGCGCACCGTCTTCAGGTAAAACCAACTCCCATGGTGTGACGGGCGGTGTGTACAAGGCCCGGGAACGTATTCACCGTGGCGTGCTGATCCACGATTACTAGCGATTCCAACTTCATGGGCTCGAGTTGCAGAGCCCAATCCGAACTGAGACGGCTTTTTGAGATTTGCGAAGGGTCGCCCCTTAGCATCCCATTGTCACCGCCATTGTAGCACGTGTGTAGCCCAGCCCGTAAGGGCCATGAGGACTTGACGTCATCCCCACCTTCCTCGCGGCTTATCACCGGCAGTCTCCTTAGAGTGCTCAACTAAATGGTAGCAACTAAGGACGGGGGTTGCGCTCGTTGCGGGACTTAACCCAACATCTCACGACACGAGCTGACGACAGCCATGCAGCACCTGTGTTCCGGGCTCCGAAGAGAGGGTCACATCTCTGCGACCGGTCCCGGACATGTCAAGGGCTGGTAAGGTTCTGCGCGTTGCGTCGAATTAAACCACATGCTCCACCGCTTGTGCGGGCCCCCGTCAATTCCTTTGAGTTTTAATCTTGCGACCGTACTCCCCAGGCGGAATGCTTAAAGCGTTAGCTGCGCCACTAGTGAGTAAACCCACTAACGGCTGGCATTCATCGTTTACGGCGTGGACTACCAGGGTATCTAATCCTGTTTGCTCCCCACGCTTTCGTGCCTCAGCGTCAGTACCGGGCCAGTGAGCCGCCTTCGCCACTGGTGTTCTTGCGAATATCTACGAATTTCACCTCTACACTCGCAGTTCCACTCACCTCTCCCGGACTCAAGATCCTCAGTATCAAAGGCAGTTCTGGAGTTGAGCTCCAGGATTTCACCCCTGACTTAAAGACCCGCCTACGCACCCTTTACGCCCAGTGATTCCGAGCAACGCTAGCCCCCTTCGTATTACCGCGGCTGCTGGCACGAAGTTAGCCGGGGCTTATTCTTGCGGTACCGTCATTATCTTCCCGCACAAAAGAGCTTTACAACCCTAGGGCCTTCATCACTCACGCGGCATGGCTGGATCAGGGTTGCCCCCATTGTCCAATATTCCCCACTGCTGCCTCCCGTAGGAGTTTGGGCCGTGTCTCAGTCCCAATGTGGCTGATCATCCTCTCAGACCAGCTACTGATCGTCGCCTTGGTAGGCCATTACCCTACCAACTAGCTAATCAGACGCGGGCCGATCTTTCGGCGATAAATCTTTCCCCGTAAGGGCTTATCCGGTATTAGCACAAGTTTCCCTGTGTTGTTCCGAACCAAAAGGTACGTTCCCACGCGTTACTCACCCGTCTGCCGCTGACGTATTGCTACGCCCGCTCGACTTGCATGTGTTAAGCCTGCCGCCAGCGTTCGCTCTGAGCCAGGATCAAACTCTCAAGTTGGACTTGAACTTTGAACCGGCTGATCACAACGTTTGACGAGGTCCCACCATTTTTCGCCGACCGAAATCGACGAGCTGCCTGCGATTCACATCGCTGGCAACGATGGTGTAACCTTTAAAACGTGTACCGCCGAAGTCTTTCGTCCGGTCTCGATCACGAAAGCCGAAGCTCCCGATCAGCGAGACCCGCAAGGACTCCGCCGTCCACGTTTCTCTTTCTTCATCTTCACTTGTCAAACAGCCCGGGGCCGGAGAGGCCCCAACCTTCCAGAGTGGAAGGGTTCCGACACTCTTACCGACGATGAATGACTCCAATCGACTTGCGTCGATCGTTGTGTCACTCAACAAGGTGAGGAGCATCAGTGGCGCGTTCGCTCGCCTTGGTCAGTGACCCGGCGGCGCCGCGCTCAGTGGTCGGGTTATAGGCCCGCCCCCTCGGGATTGTCAACGGCCATTGTCAACAAATCGTCGCACGGCTCGCCGCCTGCTGCACTGCGGAAAAATCCCCTTGTTTTCCGTACCTTACACGAGAGTGGGGCTGTGCACTTCTCGCCAGATCGATGCCGGGGGCGAAAAAACTTTCAAAATTTTTCTGGTTCCGGACGACCTTTTTCGAGGTTCCGGACGCCAGCCAAGATCCTCGCCGAGATCCCTGCCAAGACCCCTGCCAAGATCCTTGCCAAGATCCTTGCCGAGATCCTTGCCAAAATCCCGGGCAAAGATCCCTGGCAAGATCGCTGGTAAGATCGCTGGTAAGATCCCCTGCCCATCCCCCGTCCAGGTACCGCTGGAGGACGAAACTTTTTCCCGATTAGGCGCCGTACTAGAGCCACAATCCCGCGGCGTTCTGGTATGACACAAACTTGAATCGCTGGGTGCCAGTGGGGGCTGTCGGCGATTTTGAGTGATCAGGGGGAGGCGATCGACCGATGACCACATCGCCTTTCACACACCGTCGAGAGACATCGAGAGACCTTCATCCGCTTAGCTGTTCGTGATCTCGGCCGGGCCTTAATCACGGCCCTCTGAACTCCCGAGCGTCTGCGCGGCTTGCCTTTTTCCGGCGATCCCCCTTGAAGAGGGCGACGGCGGCAAGGTGCGAACGAGGCCTCTTTCGCATGTCGCTGATTTGGGGGACTTGGGTTGAACCATAGGGCGTCACGCGGGGGTTACGGGCGTGAGACCGGGATCATCGATCTCGGTCACGAGCCGCCGCTTTCCGTCGATGGTTCTGAAGCCGCCGTGATCGACCGCCGTCGCGTGTCGGTACAATGGTTCAGCGGCACGATTCTGACCGGACTCTGCGGCGCAGCCCTCATCGGCGGCGCCGTTTTCGCGTCGCTCGACGGCGAAATGACGTTTGCCAAGGTGCCCGAGCGCGTTGAAGGCGCGCTGCGCGGCGCGTTCGGCGCCGGCGACCGCGCCGCCACGCTGCACAAGAGCGACCGCCTGCCGCCGCCCGGCGAGTCCAACGCCTCGCGCAACGTGGTGCGCGTCTCCACCGTGGCCCGAGTCGGCAACCGCGACGTGATGAAGGTGCGGCCCTTCATCCGCATCGCCGGCAATCTGTCGATGACGACGAGCGACCTGTCCGCAAAAATCCCGCCCTTCAATGCCCAGCGCCTTCTGACCGACGTCGGCACCGCGCCGCAGGCCGCCACCGACGATCCCAACAATCCCGAAGCCGTCGAGCCCGACGCCGAGGTCTCCTTCGTCACCAAGGACCTGACACCGGTCCTGCCCAAGGCAAAAATCTCCGCCATCGTGGCGCTCGACGACATCCTGATGCGGGTGCGCGATGCCGCCAACTGGCGCGGCAACGGCGCCGGCGTCCGTTACGCCTCGCTGGCCAACGCGACCGCCGACGTCTCCGGCGCGACCGGCTCGTCCGACATGAAGATGGCCTATGCGACGGAGTCGTCGGCGGCCGACCCCTATGCCGGCTTCGAGACCCGCGTGGTGCCGGAAAACGTCACGCTGCTGCCGAAGACCAAGGGCCAGATCACCGGCGGCAATCCCAATGGCGAGCGCGTGCATGTCGTGAAGAAGGGCGACACCGTCGCCTCCGTGCTGCGCGACCTCGGCGCGACGCCGGAAGAGATCAAGGCGATCGCCGCGACACTCGGCCCGCGCGGCCGCGACGGCGGCATCAAGGACGGCGAGAAGCTGCGCATCCTGATGGCACCGGCAACGCCCGGCGCAAGACTCCAGCCCTTCCGCGTCGTCATCGCCAACGAAACCATGGTCGAGGCGATCGCGGCACTGTCGGATCTCGGCAAATATGTCGCCGTCGACGTGTCAAGCATGAACACCACGGCTGATGCGGCCGCGAACAATGCCAACGACGACGATGACGATGACGACGGCACCGGCGTGCGGCTCTACCAGAGCATTTACGAGACCGCGATGCGCAACAAGGTGCCGATGCCGGTCATCGACGACATGATCAAGATCTACTCCTACGACGTCGACTTCCAGCGCAAGGTGCAGCCGGGCGATTCCTTCGACGTGTTCTACGCCGGCGAAGACGAGGGCGTCACCGCGACGGAAAAGAACGACGTGCTGTTCGCCTCGCTCACCGTCGGCGGCGAGACCAAGAAATACTACCGCTACCAGAGCCCCGACGACGGCGTCGTCGACTACTATGACGAGACCGGCAAGAGCGCGAAGAAGTTCCTGGTCCGCAAGCCCGTCAACAATGCGATCATGCGCTCCGGCTTCGGCGGCCGCCGCCACCCGATCCTCGGCTATGTGAAAATGCACACCGGCGTCGACTGGGCGACCTCCTACGGCACGCCGATCTTCGCATCGGGCAACGGCGTGATCGAAAAGGCCGGCCCTGAGGGCGGCTACGGCAAATATATCCGCATCAAGCATTCCAATGGCTATGAGACCGCCTACGGCCACATGTCGGCCTTCGCCAAGGGCATGGAGATCGGCAAGAAGGTTCGCCAGGGCCAGGTGATCGGCTTCGTCGGTTCGACCGGCCAGTCGACCGGGCCCCACGTCCACTACGAAATCCTGGTCAACGGCCGCTTCGTCGATCCGCTGCGCGTAAAACTGCCGCGCGGCCGCTCACTGGAAGGCGCCATGCTGGCCGGCTTCGAGAAGGAGCGCGACAGGCTCGAAGGGATGATGAACAACCGCGGCGGCGGCATCGCCCGCATCTCGGATGCCACCGGCGGACCGCTGCAAGTCAGCAATCGATAAGTCAGCAATCGATAAGCCTGCAAACGACAGGCCGGCAACCGGCCGACATCGAGCAGACATCTGCATAAACATGGTCTGAATGCGCGCTGTTGAGCGAGGCCATCTCGCGTCGACACAACGTCAAGTTTCGTTTGCCAAACCCGAATGAGCAGCGAATACTTCCTAAAAAAAGGGAGGTCGCGTCATGAGGAACAAGCTCGCCTGCGCAGCTATCGTCGCTGCGATTTTCTCCACCACGAGCGCATCGGCCGAGAGCTGGGAGGTCACCCCGCTGGTCCCCGGCTCGGCGTTCCACGGCGTGCACGGGCTCGCGGTCGACAAATCGGGCCATCTGTTTGCCGGCAGCGTTGCCGGTGCTGCGCTCTATGAGGTGGACGTCGCGGGCGGCACGGCCAAGATCGCAATCCCCTCGCCCGTCGGCATGGCCGACGACATCGCATTCGCGCCCGACGGCACCATGGCCTGGACCGGATTCCTCGCCGGCGATCTCTATTCGCGCAAGGGCGACGGCCCAATCAAGAAGCTCGCCTCGGGGCTAGCAGGCATCAACTCGCTCGCCTTCCGCAAGGACGGCCGGCTCTACGCCACGACCGTCTTCCTCGGCGATACGCTGTATGAGATCGACGTCGAGGGCGTGAAGCCGCCGCGCCAGATCATGGAGAAGATGGGCGGCCTCAACGGTTTTGAGTTCGGCCCCGACGACAAGCTCTATGGTCCACTGTGGTTCAAGGGACAGGTCGCCAAAGTCGACGTCGACAAGGCCGAGCTGACGGTGGTCGCCGAAGGCTTCAAGGTCCCGGCCGCGGTCAACTTCGATTCCAAGGGCAATCTCTTTGTGGTCGACACCGCGCTCGGCCAGCTCGTGCGGGTCGATCCCAAATCCGGCGCCAAGACCGTGGTCGCGCAGCTCAAGGCGTCGCTGGACAACCTCGCGATCGACGACAAGGACCGCATCTACGTCTCCAACATGGCCGATAACGGCATCCAGGAAGTCGATCCGGCGACCGGCCAGGCCAAGCAGGTCATCATCGGCAAGCTCGCGCTGCCGGGCGGCATCGGCGTCACCTCTGACAACGGCAAGGACATAATCCACGTCGCCGACGTATTCGCCTATCGCACCGTCGACGGCGCCACCGGCGAGGTCACGGAGAAGGCGCGCATGCATGCTGCCGGCGTCACCCTGGAATATCCGATGAGCGCCACCGCGAAGGGCAACGACGTGGTCCTGTCGAGCTGGTTCACCGGCACGGTGCAGGTGATCGACGGCAAGACCGGCGCGACGCGCGAGATGCTGCACGACTTCAAGGCGCCGCATGACGCGATCGTGCTCGAGGACGGCAGCCTGCTGGTGGCCGAGCTCGGCACCAAATCGCTGGTCCGCGTCAGCGGCGAGCACAGTAAGGATCGCACGGCGCTGATCGGCGGCCTCGAAGGCCCCGTTGGGCTCGTCGGCGGATCGAGCGGCGAGGTCTATGTCACCGAAGCTTTTGCAGGCCAGGTGTCCCGGGTCGACAAGAACGGCGAAAAGACCGTGATTGCCAAGGACCTGAAGATGCCGGAAGGCATCGCCCGCACCAGCAACGGCAGGCTCATCGTGGCCGAAGTCGGCGCCAAGCGGCTGATCGAGATCGGGCCTGACGACGGCAAGGTGACCGAGATCGCGGCCAATCTTCCGATCGGCCTGCAGGGCGCGCCCGGCGGCTTGCCGACCCACATCCCGACGGGCGTGGCCGTCGGCGCCTCCGGCGTCATCTACTTCACCTCCGACGTCGAGAACGCGATCTACAAGGTGGCAAAGAAGTAGCGTCCCGCGAGGAGAGGAACCCCGCCGGCGGAACCTGCGCGCGGCTTTCCGGTTGAGAGGCTGGGAAGCCAGCAGGAGGATCACCCATGAGGCGCCTCTCCCGCGACGACGTCATCAAGACCGTGGACCGGGCCGACGACGTCACCATTGCCCAGATCATCGGAACCGGCGCAACCGTCGACGAGCTCGCGGAGGCGCAGGCCTGGCTCGCCAATGACGAGCCGATGATCAACGATCTGCGGCCGCTGGCCCATGGCCGCGTCCGCGAGCTCGTGGATATCCTCTCCGAGCTCGACGAGGCCAGCGACGAGGACGGTCCGGCTCCGGGCCCTGCGCCGACGGAAAACTAGCTGACGCACGAAACAATTCGCCCCGGAGAAGGATGGCCTCTCCGGGGCGTGGTTGTTTGCGTCGGTGCGAAGATCAGTTCAGCTTGCGCTTCGGAACCGGCGCCTCGAACTGGGCGATTTCGGCGGTCTGCGGCGACTTGCCGTTGAAGGTCAGCACGTTGCCCTCCGAGGAGATCGCAACGGCATCGCCGTCCTTCACCTCGCCGGCCAGGATCATCTCCGCGAGCGGATCCTGGAGGTAGCGCTGGATCACCCGCTTCAGTGGACGCGCGCCATAAGCCGGGTCCCAGCCCTTGGCAGCCAACCAGTCTCGCCCCGCGTCATCCAGCGCGAGCGCGATCTTGCGATCGGTGAGCAGCTTCTGGAGCCGTGCGAACTGGATCTCGACGATCCGGCCCATCTCGCTCTTCTGCAAGCGGTGGAACAGGATGATCTCGTCGACGCGGTTGAGGAATTCGGGACGGAAATGCGCCCGCACCGTTCCCATCACGTGCTCGCGCACGGCGGACGTATCCTCGCCCTCCGGCTGGTTCACCAAGAACTCCGAACCGAGATTCGAGGTCATGATGATCAGCGTGTTGCGGAAGTCGACGGTGCGGCCCTGGCCGTCGGTGAGACGGCCGTCGTCGAGCACCTGCAACAGCACGTTGAAGACATCAGGGTGTGCCTTCTCGATCTCGTCGAACAGCACGACCTGGTAAGGCCGGCGCCGCACGGCTTCGGTGAGCGCGCCGCCCTCGTCATAGCCGACATAGCCCGGAGGCGCGCCGATCAGCCGCGAGACCGAGTGCTTCTCCATGTATTCGGACATGTCGAGGCGGACCATCGCGGTCTCGTCGTTGAACAGATACTCGGCGAGCGCCTTGGTCAGTTCGGTCTTGCCGACGCCGGTGGGCCCTAAGAACATGAACGAGCCCATCGGCCGGTTCGGATCCTGCAGGCCCGCGCGCGAGCGACGCACGGCGGTTGCAACCGCGCGCACCGCCTCGCCCTGGCCGACGACACGCTTGCCGAGCTGCTCCTCCATCTTGAGGAGCTTTTCCTTCTCACCCTCGAGCATCTTGTCGACGGGCACGCCGGTCCAGCGCGAGACCACCTGCGCGATGTGGTTGGCGGTAACAGCCTCCTCCATCATCTCGCCGGAGTTCTCTTTCGCCTCGATATCCCCGAGCTTCTTCTCGAGCTCCGGGATCTTGCCGTAGGCAAGCTCGCCGGCGCGCTGGAATTCGCCGCGCCGCTGGGCATTGGCCAGCTCGACGCGAAGTGCGTCGAGCTCGGCCTTGAGCTTCTGGGCGTTGGAGAGCTTGTTCTTCTCCGCGCTCCAGCGCGCGGTCAGCCCTGCCGACTTCTCTTCGAGGTCCGCAAGCTCCTTCTCCAGCGTCTGCAGCCGGGTCTTGGAGCCGAGATCGCTTTCCTTCTTCAGCGCCTCCTGCTCGATCTTGAGCCGGATGATTTCGCGATCCAGCGAGTCGAGCTCTTCCGGCTTGGAATCGACCTGCATCTTCAGCCGCGCCGCCGCCTCGTCCATGAGGTCGATGGCCTTGTCGGGCAGGAAGCGGTCGGTGATGTAGCGGTTGGACAGGGTCGCGGACGCCACCAGCGCGGAATCGGTGATCCGCACGCCGTGGTGCTGCTCGTACTTGTCCTTCAGCCCGCGCAGGATCGAGATCGTGTCCTCGACCGAGGGCTCGCTGACGAAGATCGGCTGGAAGCGCCGCGCCAGCGCCGCATCCTTCTCGACATGCTTCTGGTACTCGTCGAGCGTGGTGGCGCCGATGCAGTGCAGCTCGCCGCGCGCCAGTGCCGGCTTCAAGAGGTTGGAGGCATCCATCGCGCCGTCGGCCTTCCCGGCGCCGATCAGCGTGTGCATCTCGTCGATGAACAGGATGAAGTTGCCCTCGCTCGCGGTGACCTCCTGCAGCACGGCCTTCAGCCGCTCCTCGAACTCGCCGCGGTATTTTGCACCCGCAATCAGCGCGCCGAGGTCGAGCGACAAGAGCTTCTTGTCCTTCAGGCTTTCGGGCACGTCGCCATTGACGATGCGCAGCGCGAGGCCCTCGGCGATCGCGGTCTTGCCGACGCCGGGCTCACCGATCAGGACGGGATTGTTCTTGGTCCGGCGGGACAGCACTTGAATGGTGCGGCGGATCTCCTCGTCGCGGCCGATGACCGGATCGAGCTTGCCGTCGCGTGCGGCCTGGGTCAGGTCGCGGGCATATTTTTTCAGCGCGTCATAGGCGTTCTCGGCCGTGGCGCTGTCGGCGGTGCGGCCCTTGCGCAGCGACTCGATCGCAGCGTTGAGATTTTGCGCGGTGACGCCGCCCTTGTTCAGGATCGTGCCGGCCTCGCTGGATTTCTCCAGCGTCAGCCCGAGCAAGAGACGCTCGACGGTGACAAAGCTGTCGCCGGCCTTCTCGCCGGCCTTCTCAGCCGCGTCGAAGGCGCGTGCGAGCTCGGGCGCGAGATAGATCTGCCCGGCGCCGCCGCCGCTGACCTTCGGCACCTTGGTCAGGGCCTCCTCGGTCGCTTTGAGAATTGCACGGGAATTGCCGCCGGCGCGGTCGATCAAACCCGCAGCGAGCCCCTCATTGTCGTCCAGCAGGACTTTCAGGAGGTGCAGGGTGGAGAATTGCTGGTGCCCCTCGCGCATCGCCAGCGACTGCGCGGACTGGATAAAACCCCTGGAGCGTTCGGTGTATTTTTCGATGTTCATTTCCGGTTGTCCCTCGGCCTGCCCCCAGGGCCCCTGAGGCACCCCGGACGGCATCTTCATTGGGTTTCCGCTGGCCGCATTGACGTTTCTCAAGCAGCAACGGTCGTCGTCGACCGGCGTGGCCGCCAGCCTGAGGCAGATGTGGGAAGCGTGCCCGCGGATCGGAAGAGGCGTCTTCACAAATTCGTGCGCGGATTGGCCCAGTGGCAGCGGCGGGCAGAATCCCTTAATGAGCGCCATGACTTCCAGCCCGACTGCCGAGATTACCGGCCTGTACCGCTACCCGGTCAAAGGCCTTTCGCCCGAGCCCCTGCCCCGCGTGCCCTTGCGGGTCGGCCAGACCCTCCCGGCCGACCGCCGGTACGCCATCGAGAACGGCCCGAGCGGGTTCGATCCCGAGGCGCCGCAATGGCTGCCCAAAACCCAGTTTTTGATGCTGATGCGGAACGAGCGGCTGGCCGGCCTGCAGAGCCGGTTCGAGGACGCCAGCAATCTGCTGACGATCCGGAAGGACGGCCAGGTGGTCGCCGCGGGCGACATGGAGACCCCGGCGGGACGCGCAGCGATCGAGCGCTATTTTGCGGAGAACTTTCAGCCCGAGCTGAAGGGGCCGCCAAAAGTGTTGTCGGGCCGCGACCACAGCTTTTCGGACGTCGCCCGCAAGGTCGTCTCCATCATCAATCTCGCCAGCGTGCGGGCGATCGAGACCATGCTTGATGGCGCCGCCGTCCACCCCTTGCGCTTCCGCGCCAATCTCTACGTCCAGGGCTGGCCGGCCTGGCACGAGCTCGACCTCGTGGGCCAGACGCTCGCGATCGGCCAGGCCCGCCTCAGAATCGTCAAGCGCATCGTCCGGTGCGCCGCCGTCAACGTCGACCCCGAGACCGCGCAGCGCGATCTCGAGATTCCGCCCACGCTCTCGCGCCGCCTCGGCCACATGGACTGCGGCATCTATGGCGAGGTGATCGCAGATGGCGACGTCGGTGTCGGCGACACCGTCGCGGTGGAAGCGCCGACGCTGGTGTGAGCTCCGTCGATCTTCGTAGGGTGGGTTAGCCCTGCGGCTGCGCGATGCGCAGTCCGCTGGGCGTAACCCACCGCTTTGGTCTCCGCGGTGACAGAAGTGGTGGGTTACGCCAGCGGACCGCGCTTCGCGCGGCCGCGAGCTAACCCACCCTACGGCTCCGTCAATTCGGCATCACATACGCATAGATCCGCCCACGTGACACCGGCGCCTCGCGAACGCGGTTGCCGTTGTTGCCGGAAATCATGATCGGATTGCCCTGCGCGTCGACGCCGGTGATGATGCCGACATGGCCGCCCCGGCGGCCGCGCGACGTGACCGCGATCGCACCGACCTGCGGACCGGAGACGCGCGTTCCGTAATGCGCGAACGAGTTTGCCATGTCGGAGCCGGTGCCCTGATGTCCGGTGTGCTGCAGCACCATGTTCATGAAGCGCGCGCACCACAGGCTGCCGCGCCCCGTGGGATTGCCGCCGAGATAGCGGCGCGCCTCGGAGACGAGGCCCGATCCGCTGCCGAAGCCGCCGACGACGCCCACGCCCATGTTGCCGGTGTTGGTGTTGGAGTCATGGCTCGCCTGTGTGTTGGCAAAACCGTTCGCCTGCAATTGCGCGGCGCCGCGCTCGACGCGTGAGCTGCGCGCGGCATGCCTGTAATGCCTGATATGATGATAGTGCCTGGCGTGGTGCACGTATGCGTGCCGCTCTGCGCTATGGCGATGGGATCTTGCTGACGCTGGAGAAACCGAAGCGGCGATGGCCGCGGAGAAGAGCGCCAGCGCGATGACAAGACGCGGCAGGCGAGACGCAAACAACTCGAACATTCTTCATCCTTCGTTGACACCCCCAATTCCCGTCGGCCCGTGCGGTGGCCGACACCCGCGGGCCGTAAAGACTGCCAATGTGGCGAGAAAAAGACACGATGTGGCAGCGCCAAATTCACCTTCGGGAAAATGTTGGGTTGATTTTGTGTCGCCTCTGGTCTGAGGCTGCCGCATTGCTGCCCACGGCATTAACTGCGATCCTGTTGCGCACGGCTTTACAAGAGGGAAACGGTTAATGCCCCACGCCACCACCAGGGATGACGTCCGCATCTATTTTGAAGAGGCGGGCAGCGGGACACCCATCATTTTCCTGCACGAGTTTGCGGCCGACTACACCAATTGGGAGCCGCAGATGCGCTACTTCTCACGCGGCCACCGCTGCATCACCTATTCCGCGCGCGGCTATACGCCCTCAGACGTGCCGCCGGGCGAGGTCTACTCCTACAAGCACTTCTACACCGATGCGCTCGCCGTGCTCGATCATGTCAAGATCGAGCGCGCGCATCTCGTCGGCCTCTCGATGGGCGCCTATTCGTCGCTTCAGATCGGACTGAACGCGCCAGAGCGCGCATGGTCGATGACGCTGGCCGGTGTCGGCTCCGGCTCGGAGATCGAGAACCTCGAGGTCTGGCGCAAGCAGTGCCGCGACAATGCCGAGCAATTCGAAACGTTAGGCTCCGCCGAAGTCGCAAAAGTCACGCGCGAGGCGCCGAGCCGGATTCCCTTTCTGGTCAAGGATCCGCGCGGTCACGCCGATTTCTACTCCGCACTCGCCCGCCACGACTCCAAGGGCTCCGCCAACACCATGCGCGGCTTCCAGGGCGGCCGTCCCTCGATCTACACCATGACCGACGCGATCAGGAAAGTGCCGACACCGGCGCTGATCATCTGCGGCGACGAGGACGACGCTTGCGTGCAGCCGAGCCTGTTCCTGAAGAAGCACCTGCCTGCGGCAGGGCTCGCGATGTTTCCAAAATCCGGCCACGTGCTCAATCTCGAAGAGCCAGCGCTGTTCAACGAAAGCGTCGAGCGTTTCATCACGCTGGTCGAGGCCGGGCGGTGGCCGGTGCGCGATCCGCGGTCGATGCCGGTGAGTTAGTCCCACCAATGTAAGACCTGGGCAGGAGCAGGTGCCAGACCTTCTCCTGCCCATCGCGCGCATACGATGTGTCGTTTCCGCCCGATCAGAACAGGCCCGGGATCAGCATCGCCACTTTCTCCCGGTAGAGCCGGTACTGGTCACCGAACGTCGCCACCAGATCGCGCTCTTCGAGCCAAATGCCGACGAAGATATAGGCTGTCGTCACAGCCGCGAACAGCAGATGGCCGAGCGTCATGGTCGGCGCAGACCAGAATGCGACGATGAAGCCGAGATAGATCGGGTGCCGGATCAGGCCATACAGGCCGGGTGTCTTGAACTTCATCGGCTCGGCGATTCGTCCGACGAAATGCGTGACGACCTGCGTCAATCCGAACAGCTCGAAATGGCTGATCAGGAACGTGCTGTAGAGCACGATGAGCCAACCGATGAAGCTGCCGGCAGTCGCGGCATAGGCGAGAACTGGCGTCTCGATATGCCAGACGACTGTCGCGATCGGCTGCCACTGCCAGAACAGCAGGATCAGCGTCAGGCTCGCCAGCAATACATAGGTGCTGCGTTCGAGCGCAGGTGAGGCAAAGCGCGTGAACAGCCTCTTGAAGCCCTGCCGGGCCATTCCGCTGTGCTGGACGGCAAACAGCGACATCAGCGCGAGATTGACGACGAGAGCCCGTGCGGTCGAAGCCGTCGCGCCGCTGTCGATTGTCTTCGGCACGACGAGCTGCGAAATGAAGCCGACGGCATAGAGGAACGTGGCGAAGAAGACGAGATAAGCGAGCACGCCGTAGGCCAGCACGAGGCCTCTTGCGGCGAGCGAGGTTTGGGCCTGGACCGGCCCGTTCTGCATGGTGATGGACATGTCCGGTTCTCCTGATGTGCGGGTGGGTGTGGACGGCCGCGTTAGACGAAGGTGCGCTTGGTGCAGGCCTTCTTCTCGTTGCAAGAGCTGCCGAGGCAATCGACGGGCTTGCGCTTGCCCGAATTTTCCCGAACGGCGGCGCCGCCGCGATGATCGTGGACGAACTTTGCCGCGGCGGGCGAAAGCGCCCCGGCTACGATCAAACCGAACAGCACGGCACGGACGCTCACGCGACGAAACAAGGGACCGGCCTTCTGGAATTCCTGCTCGCCAAGCTTCTTCGACATGAATTGCGTGGCTGCCCGTTCGCGATTGGCCAGCATGTGGGCGACGGACCGGTTGATGAACCGGCGCCAGCGCAAGAGGACGGCCGTGAGATATCGGTGCGCGAGATATCTGTAGGATGGGCTCAGCGCGGGCGCCTGGTACTGCATGGACATGATTTCGCTCCTTTGAAAGGTTCGCGCCCGCGCTGAAAGACTGTTCGGCGTCGGCCGCTTAGTAACTGGACGCGCAGTTGTCGTACTGCCTGTTGCAGGTTCGGTTGATGCACGCGGTCCAGTCGCCTCTGGGGCCCGCGGCCCCGGCGCAACGCTGGTTGCAGAGCCGATACTTCTGAATGCAGCTCATTTTCGCAGCATCGGCCGTGTCGGCGAAACTCAGAAATGAGCCTGCTGCAAAGCCCGCGATCAAGAAGGATTTCCAGTAGCGCTTGTTCATGTGTTGCTCCTCATCGTTTGGTCGGCTGTCGTGATCGACGACAGCGAATTGGCATTTGCCGGAAGGTGGGACGACGCCCGCGCCGAAACGTTATTCCGCGGCGGCCGCCTGTTGTGCGGGATCGGCGCGCACGACGACGGTGGTGGCGACCTTGTAGAATTCCTCGCCGGGCATGCCGACGCGCCGCGCATGCTCGCGGATGGACTCGCCGTCGCGCGCCTCGTAGATGCAGAAGGTGCCGATGCGGCCGTCGGCCTCATGGACCACGTAGCTGCGGATCCAGCGGACGCGGTCGGACATCTGCTCGTTGCCGATCCGGGCCGACTTGGCGCCGGCAGCTTCCAGCTCGCTCAGGTTTGCCCAGGCACTCGGGCGACGAATGACGTAGAGTTCCATCAGATAGCTCCTCTTGGGGACCGTTGAACCATCCGGCCACCAGCGACCGAAGGCATGAGGAGCTATAGGCACTGATAGCGCTGACCGTCCTTACCGCGGCCTGATCATTTGCTGATCCTTGCTTGCCCCCTGACCGACCCTGCCTGACCTTTGCCTGAACCTTTTCTTGCCTGCCTGGACATAACGATATGACCCTCAGGTTTGGACCCTTCGAGCTCGATGAGGCGAGCCGCGCTCTAATGTGCGCGCGGAAGGAAGTCCCCTTGCAGCCCCGCGTGTTCGATCTGCTGGTCTATCTGACGCGCAACCACGATCGGGTCGTCACCAAGGATGAGCTGCTCGACGCCGTCTGGGCTCATGTGACCGTCACGGACAATTCGCTGCAGCGCGGCGTGAGCATGCTTCGCACCGTGCTCCGCAACGGCGGCATGGACAGCGCTATCCGGAATGTGGCGGGCAAGGGATATCGCTTTTGCATCGACGGCGGAGCGGAGCCGCAAGCGGCTGAGACGGCAGACGATGACGCGCCCGATCTGCGGACGCGCGCGCAACGTGCGGCCGCCGCGCAGGCATGGGAGGAGGCCGCAGCGATATTCGCGAAGGCCGACGCCACCGGTCTGCTCGATGGCAACGATTTGCATCAATGGGCCCTCGCCCTCCAATGCACCGGCAAGGCCGATGCCGCCATGCCCCTTCTGGCTCGCGCGCTCGCTGCGCATACCAACGCCGGCAATGTGCCGCCGGCCGTCATCGACACGGTCACGCTGTCGGGCCTGTACTTTGAGCGCGGCCAGGCGGCGATCGCCAAGGGCTGGCTGGCACGCGCCGAGGATTGGGCCGCCGAGATCGACGATCCCGCGACGAACGCGCTGATCCTCTGGATGAAGTCCAAGGTCGCCGCGTTCGACGGCGAGCCGGAGTTCGCGCTGTCGCTCGCGGACGAGGCCTACAGCGCGGTCCGGCACAAGGATGCCGTCAGCATCGAGGCGCTGAGCCTCGTCTACCGCGGCTTCTACCGGCTGTGCCTCGGCGATACGCGCGCAGGACTGGCCGATCAGGACCACGCCGCAACCCTCGCACTCTCCAGCAACCGGCTCGATCCGGTCATGGGAGGCATCCTCTACTGCAACATCCTGTGGGCCTCGCGGATGTTCGGGGACTGGGCACGCGCCGACCAGTGGACGCTGGGCTATCAAAAGTTCTGCTCGGAAAGCGGCATGGAGCTGACCGGCTCGTGCCAGCTGCACCGTTCAGAGGTCCTCGGCGTCAGGGGCTCGCTCGGCGAAGCCTTGACTCGTATCCAGGACTCGCTTGCGCGCCTTACCAGCGATGCGCCCTGGTCGATCGGCGATGCCAACCGTGTGCTTGGCGATATTCAATCCGCCATCGGCAATGATGACGCCGCACTCGAAGCCTATGACAAGGCCTACTCTCTCGGCTGGTGCCCCGAACCCGGCCGCGCGATGCTGCTCTTGGAACGCGGTGAAGCGGAAGCCGCCCATGCCAGCCTCGAACGCAGCCTGATCGGCAAGAGCTGGTGGACGCTGCAGCGGCGAGGAATCTTGTTTGCGCATCTGGGGCTGGTTGCCGCCCATACCGGCCGGCGCGAGCAGGCGCTGGAATTGATCGACGAACTGTCCGGAAGTGCCGACCGGTGGCCGATGCCATCGATCCGGGCGCTGACCAACGAAGCGCAGTCGGTGCTGGCGCACACCAAAGGCGACTACGAAGCCGCGCTGCGTCACCTGCATCTCGCCCGCCAACTCTGGTCGAGCATCGAGGGACGCGTGCACGTCGTGCGGCTGCGGCTCCGGATCGCAAAGCTCCAGCTGGAACGCGATGACATCAGGGGCGCATCAGCGGAGCTTCACGCCGCCCAGCTCATCACCCACGATCTGGGCTCCCACAAGCTCGAGGCCAACTGTGCAGAGCTGCAACGCGAGATCGCCATGCGGGAGTCCGGGCGCGCCGCCTAGAGTATGAGATGCGAGCTAACCACTCATCGCCGCGCGATAGAAGGCTTCCACCTTTCCCAAATCCTTTGAGTGGGTGCCCTCTCGATCGGTTCTTGTTTTCGAATCAACACCGGCAGGTCGCACCGACCGAATAGCTTCTTTGACATTGTCTGGTCCGAGGCCACCAGCAAGTATGACTGGGGTACGAACACTCTCGACGATCCTTCGACTGACGCTCCAATCATGCGTTACGCCCTGCGCGCCGATTTGCACATCGCCTGCGCGATGACTGTCAAGCAGGATCCAGTCTACAATTCCATCATAAGCTTGCGCCACACCTACTGCCTCGGGTCCCGTGACAGGTACGCTGCGCATGAATTTGCTCCTTGGCAGAGACTTTCGCAGCTTCACGACATGATCAGGCAGAAGCAACTCGCTTGATGCGCCAAGATGGACGATGGGTGGATCAAGCTCCCCTGCCATCCGTTCGATAAGAGCGACATCCGCTGAGAGGAACAGGGCCGAAAGTAGTGACGGTGCCCGGATCATCTTCATAACGGCTGACGCGTTCTGAACCGAAAGCTCCCGAGGGAAGGTGCCATCGCCGACGAGCACGCCGACATGATCCACGCCGATTGCCGAAATCGCCTCGGCTTCCGCGGGTGTCGCAACTTCGTAAATTTGCGTCAGCATCTTCTTACGTCCACTGCCGGCAACCCAGTCGAATAGACAGGATGGGCTGGGTGAAGCATCGCCCCACCCTGACCGTGACGGCTACTTCTTCCCGCCCCTGCTGAGCAGAAACACGCCCTGCTCGCCGAACATGTTCCAGACCCACCAGGGCAGGTTCAGCGGCACCGGGCGGCCGTAGAGATCGAGCGCGACGGAACGCTCCATCTTGACGTTGATCTCGTCGCAGAGCTCGACGAAATCCTTGATGGTGCAGAAATGGATGTTGGCGGTGTCGTACCAGGTCGCCGGTAGATTCTCCGTGCGCGGCATGTGGCCGCCGATCAGGAGTTGCAGCCGCATCTTCCAGAAGCCGAAATTCGGGAACGACACGATGGCGCGGCGGCCGATGCGGAGCAGATTTTCCAATACCACGCGCGGCTGGCGCGTCGCCTGCAGCGTCTGCGACAGGATCACGTAGTCGAATGCGTCGTCGGGATAGTTGACGAGGTCGGTGTCGGCGTCGCCCTGCACCACCGCAAGCCCCTTGGCGACGCAGCGGTTGACGCCCTCGCGCGACAGCTCGATGCCGCGGCCGTCAATGCCGCGGCTCTCCAATAGCTGCAGCAATTCGCCATCACCGCAGCCGACGTCGAGCACGCGCGAGCCTCGCTCGACCATGCCTGCGACCAGGAGGTGATCGGTGCGATCGCTGCCGGTGCGGTCGGGCACGATGCCCGGCAATGGCAGGGTCTGGTCCTGAAGCGCCATGTCAGCCACTTACTTTCTTTGACGCGCTTTCTTCACGCGAACCGGTAACCACTTCGCTTGAAAACGCTTTGCCTTTCAGGCCGCGCGCCTTGCCGGCCGATTCCAGGAAGGCGCGCGAGATGTCGAAGAATTCCGGCACGTCGAGCAGGAAGGCGTCGTGCCCACGATCGGTCTTGATCTCGGCAAACGACACCCGCGCGCTCGACGCATTCAGCGCGTGCACGAGCGCGCGCGACTCCGAGGTTGGGAACAGCCAGTCCGAGGTGAACGACACCACGCAGAACCGCGTCTTGATGCCGGCAAAAGCCTTTGCCAGCACGCCGTCATGATCGGCGGCGATGTCAAAATAGTCCATTGCGCGGGTCAGATAGAGATAGGAGTTGGCATCGAACCGCTCGACGAAGGACGAGCCCTGATAGCGCAGATAGCTCTCGACCTGGAAATCGGCGTCGAACGAGAAGGTCGGCAGCTCGCGATCCTGCATCCGCCGCCCGAACTTGCGATGCAGCGCGGCGTCGGAGAGATAGGTGATATGCCCGGCCATCCGCGCCACCGCGAGCCCGCGATGCGGCTGGGTGCTGCGTTCGAAATAGCGCCCGTGATGCCAGTCCGGATCGGCCATCACGGCCTGCCGGCCGAGCTCGTGGAACGCAATGTTTTGCGCGGAATGGCGCGTGGCGCAGGCAACCGGCATCGCCGAAAACACGCGCTGCGGATAGGCGGCCGTCCATTGCAGCACCTGCATGCCACCCATGGAGCCGCCGATCACGCACAGCAGCGTGTCGATGCCCAGGCGGTCGAGCAGCATGGCCTGCGCGCGGACCATGTCGGGGATGGTGATGACAGGAAAATCCAGGCCCCAGAGCTTGCCGGTGGCCGGATTGGTCGAGGCCGGACCGGTCGAGCCCATGCAACCGCCGATCACGTTCGAACAAATGATGAAGTATTTGTCGGTATCGAGCGGGCGGCCGGGGCCGATCATGATGTCCCACCAGCCGGCCTTGCCGGTCAGGGGGTGCACGTTGAAGACATGCTGGTCGCCGGTCAGCGCATGGCAGACGAGAATCGCGTTGGAGCGATCGGCGTTGAGCTCGCCATAGGTCTGGTAGGCGATCTGGAACGGGGCGAGATCGACGCCGCAATCAAGCCGCAGCGGCTGGTCGGCACCGAACTGCGCGACCAGCGAGTGCGGATGATCCGCCTCGTGCGACCGCTCATCGGCACTGATCCCGGGGCTCGGTATCGGGCTCGTTATCGACGCGATGTCAACCATCTCTGACCACCGACCTCGTTTGGCACCGTCAGGCACCGCGGAAATCAGGCCATAAAAAACCCGGCCTGAACGATAGGTTCGGCCGGGATCGGAATACGTCCCCGGCCTGTTTAGCGAGTTTTTTAACGTGGCTGCAAGCCGGCCGGCTCAAATGACCACGGAACAGGCAAAAGTTAGTGGCTTAGGCTGATTTCGTCAAGCCGGAGCCCGATTAACCAAGCTGAGCCCTGCAAAGTCGGGGGAATTTAGCCGTTGTTTCTCTTTGCTTTCGGCGGCCATCCTGCCTAATCAAAGGCACAAAGCCCCTCAATACCCTGACTGACCGACATGTCCCAACGTCCACCCGCGCCACCGTCGCTCCAGGAACTGCGCAAGGAAATCGATGCGATCGACGAGCAGATGCACCGCCTGCTGATGCAGCGCGGCGACATCATCGATCGCCTGATCCAGGCAAAGCAGACGCAGGAGGTCGGCTCGGCGTTCCGGCCCGCGCGCGAGGCCGACATGATGCGGCGCATTGTCGAGCGTCATCGCGGCATCCTGCCGCTCGACACCGTCGAGAGCATCTGGCGCGTCATCATCTCGACCTTCACGTACGTCCAAGCGCCGTTCTCGGTGCACACCGACGTCTCCGTCAGCGAGCCGGCGATGCGCGATTCCGCGCGCTTCCATTTCGGTTTCACCGTGCCCTATGTCGCGCATTTCAATGCGCAGGCCGCGGTCGAGGCGGTCGCGAAATCCAGGGGCGACCTCGCGCTGGTCTCGGCGACCTCGAGCCGCGCGCCGTGGTGGCTGGCGCTGGAAACGGATGGTGCGCCAAAAATCATCGCGCGGCTGCCCTTCGTCGAGCGTGCCGACCATCCGGCCGCGTTGCCCGTATTCGTGGTCTCGCGCGTCGCCGACAGCGCCATGGTGACGGAGGTCGAGACCTGGAGTGTGCGCGTCTCCGGGTGGAATGCCGAGATCGCCCGCGCGCTGTCGCCGCTCGCCGATGTCGTCGCGGTGCCCGATACCGCCTTCGACGGGGCCGCGCTGCTGATCTCGGTCACCGTTGCGGCCACCAGCCTCGACAAGATCAAGGCTGCCCTGATCGCAGCGGGGGCCTCGGTGCGCTCGACGGCCCTCGTCGGCAGCCACGCAACGCGCTATACGGTGCCCCCGACCGGGGCGAAATCGTAAATTCACGCGCCGCCCCGCCACTTCCGGAGTTCAAGATGTCCCGCCCCGTGCCGAATCCCGGCATTCTCGATATTGCGCCCTACACGCCCGGCAAGAGCCCGGTGCCGGAGCCGGGCCGCAAGGTGTTCAAGCTGTCGGCCAACGAGACGCCGTTCGGGCCCTCGCCCAAGGCGATCGAGGCCTTCAAGCACGTGGCTGAACATCTGGAGGACTATCCGGAGGGCACCTCGCGCGTGCTGCGCCAGGCGATCGGCCGCGCCTTCGGGCTCGATCCGGACCGCATCATCTGCGGCGCCGGCTCCGACGAGATCCTCAATCTGCTCGCGCACACCTATCTGAGCCAGGGCGACGAGGCGATCTCGACCGCGCATGGCTTCCTGGTCTACCCGATCGCGACGATGGCGAACGGCGCCAGGAACGTCGTGGTGGCCGAGAGCAACTTTACCGCCGATGTCGATGGCATCCTGAAGGCGGTGACGCCGCGCACAAAACTGGTCTGGCTCGCCAACCCCAACAACCCGACCGGCACCTATCTGCCGTTCGACGAGGTCAAGCGCCTGCGCGCCGGCCTTCCGTCCCACGTGCTGCTGGTGCTCGACGCCGCCTATTCCGATTACGTCTCGCGTAACGATTACGAGATGGGGATCGAGTTGGTCGCGACCACCGAGAATACCGTGGTGACGCACACCTTCTCGAAAATCCACGGCCTCGCTGCGCTGCGCATCGGCTGGATGTTTGGCCCTGCGCACATCATCGATGCCGTCAACCGCATCCGCGGTCCGTTCAACGTCTCGACGCCGGCGATGTATGCCGCGGTCGCCGCGATCGAGGACGCCGCGCATCTGCAGATGTCGAAGCAGTTCACCGAGACCTGGCGCAACTGGCTGACCGAGGAGATCGGCAAGCTCGGGCTCGAGGTGACGCCGAGCGTCGCGAATTTCGTGCTGATCCATTTCCCCGAGAAGGGCAAGACCTCTGATGAGGCCGACGCTTACCTCACCAAGCGCGGCTTGGTGCTGCGCGGCTTGAAGAATTACGGCCTGCCGCATTGCCTGCGCATGACCATCGGCACCGAGGAGGCCAACCGCCTCGTGGTCGGAGCCTTGCGCGACTTCATGGCAACGAAATGAGCGTCGCGCCGCACTTCCAGCGGATCGCGCTGGTCGGCTTCGGCCTGATCGGCGGCTCGATCGCGCGCGCCGCGAAGCTGCAGGGCCTCGCCGGCGAGATCGTCACCACCGCGCGCTCCGAGAAGACCCGCGCACGCGTGGCCGAGCTCGGCATCGTCGATCATGTGGTCGCGACCAATGTCGAGGCCGTGAAAGACGCCGATCTCGTCATCCTCTGCATTCCCGTCGGCGCCTGCGGACCGGTGGCGCAGGAGATCGCGGCTTACTTGAAGCCCGGCGCGATCATCTCCGACGTCGGTTCGGTCAAGGGCGCCGTGGTCAGGGACATGGCGCCGCATCTGCCGCCCGGGATTCATTTCGTGCCTGCGCATCCGGTCGCCGGCACCGAGCATTCGGGGCCTGACTCAGGCTTTCCCGAGCTCTTCATCAACCGCTGGTGCATCCTGACGCCGCCGGAGGGTACCGATCATGCCGCCGTCGACCGGCTGCGTGCGTTCTGGGCCGCGCTCGGCGCCAAGGTCGAGATCATGACGCCGGACCATCATGATCTGGTTCTGGCGATCACCAGCCATCTGCCGCATCTGATCGCCTACACCATCGTCGGCACCGCCGACGAGCTGGCGCAGGTGACGGAGTCAGAGGTGATCAAGTTCTCCGCCGGCGGTTTTCGCGACTTCACGCGTATCGCGGCGTCGGATCCGACGATGTGGCGCGACGTGTTCCTCGCCAACAAGGAAGCCGTGCTGGAAATGCTCGGCACCTTCACCGAGGACCTCGCCAAGCTGACCCGCGCGATCCGCCGCGGCGATGGCGAAGCGCTGTTCGACCACTTCACCCGCACCCGCGCCATCCGCCGCGGCATCGTCGAGATCGGCCAGGATTCCGCCGCGCCCGACTTCGGCCGGCCGCATCCGTCGCTGACGAAGCAATAATTCGTCATTCCGGGGCGGCGCGTCAGCGTCGAACCCGGAATCTCGAGATTCCACTTGCGCGATTGCGCAATGGGGTTCGCGCTTTGCGCGCCCCGGAATGACGGCAAATCAACTAATACAACGGCGGGATCTGTCCGACCTTGATCGCGCCCAGCACCACCGCGCCGTCGACGAACTTCAGCGGGAAGCTGCGGGCCTTCTTGCCTTCGAGCACGCTCTCGGTGCCGATCGAATTGATGCCGGCGGCAACGCCGGCATTGGCGTTCTGCTTGATGACCTTGCCGAGACCGGGAACGGCGCGGTCGAGCGCGCCGAAGAGACTGTTGAGGTCCTGCGACTTCACCCCGGGCGCGACGCGGTCGAGCGTGGCCTGCGGCACGCCCTCCTCCAGCATCTTGTCGATGCCGAGCGCCGGGATGACGCGCTCGAGGCCGGTGACCGTCATCTGCAACTCGCCGTCGAGGCGGCCATTCGGCGACAGGCCGAGTGTGCCGGCGGCGACCGCGATCATCTCGCCCTGCTGGATCCGCGACTGCACGATCTCGACATGACCGCCGGCGGCCTGGAGCTCGCGAAACCGCTGCGGCCAGGGTTTTGGCGCAAAATCGTTGAGGCCGGTGACCTTCGCGCGCACGTCGGCCTGGAACGGCTCTGCAAAAATCGGATGCACGCCCTGGATCGAGCCCTGCGCGATCTGCATCACGGTCTCGATGACGGGATGATCTGACGGCGATCCTTCGGCGAGACGCCCGTGCAGCTCGACCGATTTTGCGCGCGCCAGCGGCACCTGCACCGATCCGTCCAGACGGTTGATCGTGGGATCGTCGAACACGATCGAGGCACGATCCGGAATGGCCGGCAGGCCAACCACGCTGCTGCGCGCCTTGCTCCAGTTCACGACGAACGTCGTCTGCGTCACGCCGTCGGTCAGCGTCGCAGGCGCGGTGAATTCGGCGATCACGAGTTTGGGATCATAGATCTGGCCGACCACCAGGATGTTGTCGAGTTTTGCCGTGAACGGCGTCTTGCTCGCGGTCTGCGATACCAGCGCGACGCTGGCGCCGGAGCACTGCACCTCGAAGCGGAAGGGGAAGCCCGCGATCGAGCGTTTGGCGCAATCATAGATGCGCCCGGATTTGGCCTCCTGCGCGCGCCAGGCGTCGGCGGCGGTCTCGGCCCGGGACGCGGCATAGAACCAAAAGCCGCTCCAGGCGGCGGCCAGGAGCAGGAGGAGAATGGGCGGAAGGAAAAGGCCCCAACGGGGGCGCCGGCCTGCGGAAACGGTCATATCGGACATGCGGCGACCCTTTGACCCCAGATGATGGCAAATGTAAGCGAGGATGGCTTGCGACGAAAGGCGGAGAATCCGCTTCGCCTGGGGGCGCGGGTCTGGTAGCCGTGCCCGCCATGTCCGAAATCACCCTCCCCTCCGTCACGACAGCCACCGGCGACCTCTGGGTGTTCGGCTATGGCTCGCTGATGTGGCGGCCAGGTTTTGACTTCGAGGAGCGCGTGCCGGCGCGGCTGGTCGGCGAGCACCGCGCGCTCTGCGTCTATTCCTTCGTCCATCGCGGCACGCCGGAAAAGCCGGGCCTGGTGCTCGGGCTCGACCGCGGCGGCGCCTGCCGCGGCATCGCCTTCCGTGTCGCTGAAGCGAACCGCACCGCGGTCGTGGCTTATCTGCGCGAGCGCGAGCAGGTCACCTCGGTCTATCGCGAGGTGATGCGCTCGGTGTGGCTGGAGAACGACGCGCGGCAGCGCGTCAGCGCGCTCGCCTACGTCGTCGACCGCGGTCATGTGCAATATGCCGGGCGGCTGTCGCTGGCCGACCAGCATCGCCACGTGATTCAGGGCCACGGCCAGTCCGGCGCCAACCGCGACTACGTCACCGCGACGGTGAAGGCGATCGAGGCCGAAGGCTTTCGCGACACGCAACTGCATCAGCTTGCATCGATGCTGCACAACGACGCGCATTCCCTACACGCTCCGGCGCCCGCTGAAGATCAAGAGAACCGCTAGAGCATGATCCGGACCCGAAGGGCCGCGTTAGCGCAAAGTGCGTAGCGGTTTTCCGAAAAGATCATGCTCAATCAAAGAGCTAAAGGGCGATGGAGATTCAACCTAAAGCCATTGTGCTTTAGGCCGCGTAGCTCGGCGCGCTGCCGATCAACTGCTCCTGCTCCTTGCGGCCCGCTTCGACGATGCGGCTGGTCGCGCCTTCGATGGCACTTTCCACCCGCGACAGGAACTCGTCCTTCGGCAGGCCCGGCGGCAGCGGATCGAGAAACTCCACCACCAGCGTGCCGGGATAGCGCATGAAGGTGCGGCGCGGCCAGAACAGGCCGGAGTTGAGCGCGACGGGTAAGCACTGCACGCCGCAGGACGAGTAGATCTGGGCGAAGCCGGTCTTGTAGTCGGGTGGCGCACCCGGCGCGCGGCGCGTGCCTTCGGGAAAGATCACGAGCTGGCGGCCGGAGCGCACCGCCTCGCGCGCCCGCCGCGTCATGTCGAGCAGCGCCTTCACGCCGGCCTTGCGGTCGATCGCGATCATCCCGGTCTTGACCAGGAACTGGCCAAACACCGGGATCTGCATGAGCTGACGCTTGAGGATGAAGATCGGACGGTCGAAGAACCCCGGCAGCACGAACGTCTCCCAGAACGACTGGTGCTTTGCCACGATCACCAGCGGCCCCTGCGGGATTTTTTCGACGCCGCGGAATTCGACCTTGATGTCGCAGATCACGCGCATCAGGAACAGCGTCGCGTTCGCCCACCATTTCGCCACGGTCAGCATCGCGCGCGGCGGCAGCGCAAAGGTCGGGATCGCCACGATCGCCAGGCACACCAGCACGGCGTAGAACAGCACGTTGAACAGCAGCGAGCGCAGGAAAAGCAGGGACATCCAAAACCCGATCAATTGGCCTGTGCGGTGGCGGGCCGCTTGGGTTGCGCGCCCGCCGGCTGTTCCGACATCTCGGGCGCGACGTCAATCCCGAAATCCTCGAGCCGCGTGCGCAGCTCGGCCGCGATATATTTGACGTATTCCGACAACAGAAGGCGCAGCGTCGAACCCGAGGTCCACCACGGCTCCTCGCGCCATTTGTCGCCGACGACCACGAACGGGATCAGCGTGGTGTCGGGCATCGCGTGCGAGAACTCCACGATCGCCCGCGGCATGTGATAGTTCGAGGTCACCACGATGAGCGACTTGAAGCCGCGCTCATGGGCCCAGCGCCGCGCCTCCGCGGCATTGCCACGGGTCGAGACCGCAAAGCGGTCGAGATCGACGCAGCAGCGCATGAAGGACTGGTTCTCCGGCAGCGTGCGGGAAATGTCGCTCACTGTGCTGGTCGGATGCACGCCCGAGATGAGGAGCCGCTTGCCATAGCCTGCCGCGAGCAACTCCATCGCGTCCGACACCCGCGACGAGCCGCCGGTCAGGACGACGATGCCGTCGGCCTTGCGGTCGGGCGCCAGTTCGGCGCCGCGGAGCTGCGACAGGAAGGCGACGAAGCCTGCTGCCGCGCCGACGAACGCCAGCGCCACCGTCGAAACGATGGTCGCGCGCAGCCAGCCGCGCGGCAATCTCAACGAGGATTCGTCGGTCGGCGAGCTCATGCGATATCGGTGGTCCCTTCCTGTTTCGATTTTAAGAGATTTTTGGGCGAAGTGGAGTCCGGTTTGCCGGATCCACCAAGCCGCTAATCGATATCATTCAACGTCGCGAACAGCGTCTGGCGGGAGGCGATCGCCGTGATGGCGCCGATCAGCACTGCCTGCACCGCCAGCACGACATAGCCGGATGGCCGCAGCGAGAAGGTGCCGAGCAGGGCCGCGAACTGGTCGCCGACCGGCGTGCCGGAGAACCAGCCGGCGATCGACTCCGAGAAGCCGAACACCAGCATGGCGATGCCGCCGCCGATCACGCCGCCTTCCAGCCCCAGACGCAGGAAATGCCGCAGGAAGCGGTTGGCGATGTAGCGGTCGCCGGCGCCGACGAAATGCAGGACCTCGACGATCGGACGGTTCGCCGCCATCGCGCCGCGCGTCGCGAACGACACCGAGATGATGGTGGCGATGATCACGAGCCCGAGGATGCCGAGACCGGCGAGCACGGTGGCGTTGGTCATCGAGCGCATGCGCTCGATCCAGGCACGATGATCGTCGACGCTCGCGCTTGGCGCAGCCTGCGTCACGCGGGCGCGCAAAGTGGCAAGATCGAGCTGCGTGCCCGGCTGCACGCGCGCGATGATCATGCGAGGCACCGGCAGATCGTCCATCGACAGGCCGGTGCCGAGCCACGGCTCCAACAGCTTGCCCGACTCGTCCTTGGAGAACGGCTTGACCTCGACGATGCCGGACTGCGCGCGCATCGCTTCGGTGACGGCGGCCGCATCGCGATCGATGTCGCGCCCGGTCTGCGGGCGGATCTGGATGGTGATTTCGCTCGCCACGTCCGACTGCCATTCGGCGGCGGACGCGCTGACCAGCAGCACGGTACCCGTCGTCATCGACGCCAAAAACGTCATGATGGCGACGACCGCGACCAGCGCGCGGCCGTGGATCGAGGCGCGCGGCACGATCGGCGACATGTTGCGCGCCTTCGCCGGCACCTGCGGACGTTCCTGTCCGAGGTCGACGAAAACGCCGCGTTCGTCGGTCCTATTCATAGACGTGCAGACGTCCCTGGTGCAGCACGAAGCGACGCGCCTCGTACTGGTCCATCAGTGCGATGTCGTGGGTCGCGATGATGACGGCAGTGCCTGACTTGTTGAGCTCGATGAACAGCCGCAGCAACCGCCGCCCGAGCGTCGGATCGACGCTGCCGGTCGGCTCGTCCGCGAGCAGGAGCTGCGGCCGCGAGATCACCGCGCGCGCGATCGCGGCGCGCTGCTTCTCGCCGCCCGAGAGAATTGGCGGCAGCGCGTCCATGCGCTCGCCGAGCCCCACCCATTTCAGGAGATCGATGACCTCCTTGCGGTAGCTCGATTCACTGCGGCCCATGACGCGGAACGGCAGCGCCACGTTCTCATAGGTCGTCATGTGGTCGAGCAGGCGGAAATCCTGGAGCACGATGCCGATGCGCTTGCGCAGATCCGCGATCTCGTCCTTGCCGAGCAGCGAGACGTCATGGCCGAACAGATTGACGAGGCCGCGCGTCGGCCGATGCGACAGGAACAGAAGCCGCAAGAGCGACGTCTTGCCGGCGCCGGAAGGGCCGGTGAGGAACTGAAAGGAATGCGCCGGGATCTGGAAGCTCAGGTCGCGCAGAATCTCCGGCCCCAAACCGTAACGCAATCCGACATTTTCGAACCGAACCAAGTTCAGCTCCGTTCGATAGGGGGCAGCGGGCCGCGCGCCGCGGCGGTCCGCCACACGCAACAGCGTTGTGCGACCGTTATGGTTTCCGATTCGTTAACGGTCGCCTTGTAGCATCCAACGTGCCCGGTTTTGCGCGCCTGTCTTGCGTGCTTGTCTTGCAACCTGGGTCATCGCCCGAGGCTCGTCCATGCACATCGTCTGCCCCCATTGTACGACATCCTACGCCATCAAGCTCTCCAGCCTGGGGGCCAATGGCCGGACCGTGCGCTGCTCCCGCTGCAAGGAGACCTGGGTGGCGCGGCCCGAGGACGCCGTCGAGGAGGTGCAGGCAGCCCAGGCTCAGTCTCAAGCGCAGGCTCAGTCCCAAGCCATGGCGGCCGCGAGCGAGGCCGACGACCAGTCCGACCTCGCCGCGCAGTGGGATAGCTACGCCAAGGACGACGGCGCCGGCGACACCCCTGTAGTCGAGAGCCCGTCGATTGCCAGCGACTGGCCGGAGGAGGCCAAATCCGCCGAGGACGACTGGTCCGAGGTGGCCCGGATGGAAGACGAGGCCGGCCAGTCGGCCCACCAGTCCTGGTTCCAAAAACTGTTCCGCCGGCAGGCGCGGCGGTCCCGCCCCGTCTCCGCCGCCCCGCAAAAATCCTCGATCGGCCTGCCGACCGCCTGCGCCGCCATGGGCGCGCTGATCGTAGCGCTGGTGGTCTGGCGCGCCGACATGGTGCGGCTGCTGCCGCAGACAGCCGGCTTCTACAAGATGGTCGGGTTCAACGTGAACCTGCGGGGGCTGGCTTTTAGGGACGTCAAAGTCACCTCCGAAAGCGTCGACGGCAAGCAGGTGCTCGTGATCGAGGGCGCGATCGTCGGCGAAACCAGGAAGGCGGTCGACATTCCCCGCCTGCGTTTCTCGGTGCGCGACGCGCAAGGCGCGGAGATCTACGCCTGGAACGCGGTGCTGGAGCAGACCGTGCTGCATCCGGGCGAGCGCGCCTTGTTCAAGTCGCGTCTGGCCTCGCCGCCCCCGGAAGGCCGCAATATCGATATTCGCTTCTTCAACCGGCGCGACTTGGCCGGCGGCAGCGCGTAGCGCGTCAAAACAAGGTTCTGCAGGAACAGACCCATGTCAAAAGTGCTGATCGCCGACGACGAGGATTCGATGCGCCAGCTCGTGGCGCGCGCGATCGCGATGGACGGCCATCAGACCGTGACCGCGCAGGACGGCGCCGAGGCGCTGGAGATCCTGACCCGCGAGGACGGCAAGTTCGATCTGCTGCTCACCGACATCCAGATGCCGGTCATGGACGGCATCGCCCTCGCCCTCTCCGCCGCGCGCGATTTTCCCAACCTCACCATCTTGCTGATGACGGGGTTTGCCGACCAGCGCGAGCGCGCCTCGAACCTGAACGCGCTGGTGCATGACGTCGTGACCAAGCCGTTTTCGGTGGCGGATATCCGCACCGCGGTGGCGGATGCGCTGGCGGCGAAGAAGGGGTAGCGACCAGCCACACCTTCGGTGTCGTGGGGAATGTCACGCGCTTCCGCACACACGGTGTCGTCCTGGCGAAAGCCAGGACCCATTACCCCAGGGAGTGATTTGACGAAGACTCGTAGCCCGAGTGCGCTCAACAACTGCGCCTTGGGGTAATGGGCCCTGGATCAGCGCTCGCTCTGCTCGCTTGTCCAGGACGACGGTAGCTCAAAAATCCTTCAGCAGCCGCTCGAGATAATCGAGCTCGATCTGCGGACGCGAGGGGTCGCCTAGGCGGCGGCGGAGTTCTTCGAGGATTCTGCGCACACGCTGCACGTCGATCTCGCCGGGGATTTTGACGGTGTAATCGTCGCCGAATTCACGGCCGTGCAAGGGACGACCGAGCGGATCGGTCTGGTTGCCGCCGCTCTGCTGACGGCCGGCGCGCTGGCCGGGGCCGTCGCCCTGGCCGTCGCCGTCGCCCTGCTGCATGGCCTCGGCCATCTTCTGCGCGCCCTTGCGCATCGCATCGAGCGCCTTGCCCTGCGAGTCCACGGCACCGTCGGCATTGCCCTCACCGAGCTTGGAGCCGGCATCGCCCATGGCGCTGTCGGCGGTATCGAGGCCGCCGTCGTCATCGTCGCCCTGGTCGCCATCCTGGTCGCCGCCACCTTGCTGACCCTGCTGGCCCTTCTGACCCTGTTCGCCCTGCTGGCCTTTTTGGCCCTTCTGACCCTTTTGGCCGTTCTGCGCGAGGCCGCGCTTGGCGAGCTCGTCCTGGAGCTTCTTCAGCCGGTCGCGCAGGCCCTGCTGGTCCTGCTGCAGGTCGGACATCGACTGGTCGCCCTGCCCCTGCTGCTTGCCGCGCATGCGGTCGCGGCGCGAGTCCTGGCCCTGCTTGAAGGTCTTGTCGCGCAATTGCTGCTGCTTGCGGATCATGTCGCCGAGCTCGTTGAGCGCCTGCTCCATGTCGCTCTCGCCAGACTGTCCCGGCTGCGCCATCTGCAGGCCCTCCAGCATCTGCTGGAGCTGGTCGAGCAACTGCTTGGCGGCATCCTTGTCGCCGGAGCGCGACAGGCGCTCCATGCGGTCGATCATGTTCTGCAGATCCTGCTGGCGCAGGATTTTCGTGTTGGGATCAAGAGGACGGGCGAGCTGCTGCGGATTGTTGCGCTGCTGCTCGGCGAGCTGGCGCATGAAGTTTTCCATCGCCTGGCGCAGATCCTGCGTGAGCTTCTTGATCTCCTCGTCGCTCGCGTTGCGATCGAGCGCCTGCTTGAGCGCGTCCTGCGCCGCGCGCAGCGCCTTGTCGACGTCGCTGATGTTGCCGTCCTCGATCGTCACCGCGAGCGCCCACAGGCTCGCGACGACCTCGCGCAAGGCATCGTCGGTGCGCGCGGCCTCGAGCTGTCGCGACACGCTGTGCAGGCCGAGATAATGCCCGGTCTCGGGCGTGAACAGCTCGGGCGCGATCATCAGCGCATCGAGCGCGGTATAGACGTCGGAATTCTTGTTGGCGTCGAGCGCGAGGATGCGGCGCTGCTCGATCAGAGCGCGCGCGAGCGGCTTGGTGAACAGGCGCTCGGGCAGGCGCATGTTGAAGGGCTCGCTCTTGGCCTCATTGCCGGCCTCGTCCTTGGCCGTGAGGGTGAGCGTGACGTCGGCGCCGGCATAGGGATCTTCGCTGAGATCCTTCACCGTCTGGCCGACGCCGTTGCGGGTGCGCGCATTCGGCAGCGTGAGCGGAAATTGCGGCGGCTGGAACAGCGGGCGCGCCGCATATTTCGATTCCTCAGCGCCCTTGTCAGCCCCCTTGTCAGTCCCCTTGGCAGCCTCGGCGGGACGCACCGCGAATTGCGCGTCGGCACCGGTGACGCCGTAATCGTCCTCGATCTTGTAGGACAGTTGCAGCGCACCGCGCGCCTGGCGCTCGGGATCCTTGGCGAGCGCGATCGTCGGCGGACGATCGGGCAGCGCGCTGAATCGCCACTGCGGCTGGCCGGAGGGCGCACGGACATGCGCGGTGCCGTCGCCTTGAATCGCAAAATGCTTCTCGTTGGTGCCCTTGGGCGCCTGCTCGCTAAGTGCGACTTCCTTGATGCTGCCGGAGGTCGCGACATCGAGATTGCCGCCGGAGGAGCGGATAATCAGCGTCGAGCCGGCGGGAACCGCGAGCGGGCCGCTGGCGGGCAGTGTGGCGGCGTCCTTGTTGGCGGCCGACAGGATGATCGGCGGCTTTGCGGTGTAGAGCGGCGGGGTCACCCAGGCATCGACGCGGATGTTGGTGGGCGCCAGCACGCCGTTCCAGTCGAAGGCGGCACCGGTGCGCATCGCGCGCTCGTCGCCGGCGGCGAAAAAGGTCGCGACCAGCATCACCATGACCAGCGCGCGCAGCGCCCAGGGATCGGTGAGCGCGAGCCGCGGGTGCGGCAGGCCGGCGCGGATGCGCTTCAGCGAGGCCAGCGTGCGCTCGCGCTGCGCCTGCCACAGCGCCTGCGCGACCGGATCCTGCGAGGTCAGCGTATCCGTCAGCGTCGTGGCCGGGCGGTGGCTGATACCGGAACCGCGGTCCAGTCGGCTCAGGCCCTGGTCACGGCTCGGCCAGCGGAATCGAATCAGGGGGAAGAGGGAGGCGGCGGCCAGCACCGCGAACAGGACAAGCCCGATGGCGCGGGCGACGAACGGCAGCGCCAGCCAGAGGCCCGCCCAGGAAACCACCAGAAACAGCCCGACAACGGTCAAGAACCGCGCCAGATGGGGCCAGGCGCGCTCCCAGGCGATCGCATATGTCGCCCGCTTGAGGGCCTGCGTCAGCTTCAGCCGCGACAGTGCGTCGCTGCTGCGGATCGGGTCTGACGGCTCAGGGGTCACGCCGTTCAATCAGCTCTCCAGGTTGCCCGGAAGAACAACGTATCACAACGGCAGCACTGAGGCATCCGTTCCTGTACGGGACCCGGCACCCCTTCGGTGCATAACACGAGGACGTGACTGGCCGTCCTCAACCCCGTAGTTTCCGCGCACAATCCCGAAATACGAGCAAAAGGAAACGTCATGGACAAGAAGATGCACGACAAGGGGCTGGAGGTCCGCAAAGCGGTCCTCGGCGAGGCCTATGTCAACAACGCCCTGAAGAATGTCGACGACTTCAACCGTCCGTTCCAGGAGATGCTCAACGAATATTGCTGGGGCACGGTGTGGGGCCGCAAGGAGCTGCCTCGCAAGACCCGCAGCATGCTCAACATCGCGATGATCGCGATCCTCAACCGCCAGCACGAATTCCGCGCGCACCTCAAGGGCGCACTGACCAACGGCGTCACGCGCGACGAGATCCGCGAGATCCTGATGCAGGTCGCGATCTACGGCGGCATGCCCGCTGCAGTCGACAGTTTCCGCATCGCGCGGGAGGTGTTTGCGGAGATCGACGGCAAGGCGTGAGGATCGATGAGAGTGAGGGACGCAGCATCCCTCCCCACCGTCGTCCTGGCAAAAGCCAGGACCCATAACCACCGGCGGATGTGGTTACGGGGACTCGGAGTTACCACGTCGCGCGACAACTGCTCCCTGGGGTAATGGGTCCTGGCTTTCGCCAGGACGACAGCGGAGCGTAGGGCGCTCCGATCAAGAACAACGAAAAAAGGAAACACCATGGACATCGGATTCATCGGCCTCGGAAACATGGGTTTCCCGATGGCGCGGCGGCTGATCGAGGCGGGGCATAAGCTCGTCGTGTTCGACACGCGCAAGGACGTCGTCGACAGGCTGGTGGCGCGCGGCGCGAAGGCTGCGATGTCGCCGAAGGATGTCGCCGACCAGGCCGAAACCGTGATGGCAAGCCTGCCGTCGCTGCAGGCCTCGCTCGCGGTCGCGACCGGTGAAGGCGGCGTGATCGAGGGTAACAGCGTCAAGCGCTTCGTCGATCTCTCCACCGTCGGCTCGCAGATGGCGACGAAGATTCACGGCCTGCTGGCGAAGCGCAACATCGTGCAGATCGACAGCCCCGTCTCCGGCGGCGTCGGCGGTGCCGAGAAGGGCACGCTCGCAGTGATGGTCTCAGGACCGAAAGCGGATTTCGAGACCATCAAGGCCGCGCTCGACGCGATCGGAAAAGTGTTCTTCATCGGCGAGAAGCCGGGCTCGGCGCAGACCATGAAGCTCGCCAACAACTTCCTCTCGGCGACCGCGATCGTCGCAACCTCCGAAGCCGTGGTGATGGGCGTGAAGGCGGGCCTCGATCCCGCCGTGATGATCGACGTCATCAACGCCGGCTCCGGCATGAACACCGCGAGCCGCGACAAGTTTCCGCGCTCGGTCCTGCCCCGCACCTTCGACTTCGGCTTCGCCACGGGCTTGATGGTCAAGGACGTGCGGCTGGCGCTGGAGGAGATGAAGCAGCTCGGGCTGTCGATGGAGGTCGCCGATGCGGTCGGGCGCCTGTGGGAGACCGTGATCCGCGACGAGGGTGCGGAGTCGGATTTCACGGCGGCGATCAAGCCGATCGAGAGGAAGGCGGGAGTGATCGTGGGCGGGAAGACCTGACGCCTACGACGGTTGCGCGTTGCGGCGGATTTGCCTCAGCGCGCCAAACGGTTCCGCCGCGCGCCCGTGCGTGATGCCGAAAACCCACGGCTACTTTGCATGGGGTTGTTTTGCGGGTTTTTGGTTAGCTCAGCGACTTGGCGCCGGCCTCACAGCCAGGGCGCGGGCGTGTCCATCGCAATGAGCTGCTCGACATCGATGCGCGGGCGGACCACGGCGTACTGGTCGCCCTTCACCAGCACCTCCGGCACCAGCGGGCGGGTGTTGTAGGTCCCGGCCTGCACCGCGCCATAGGCGCCTGCGGTCATGATGGCGAGGAGATCGCCGGCCTTCGGCGTCGGCAGCGTGCGGTCGAGCGCGAGATAGTCGCCGGTCTCGCAGACCGGCCCGACGACGTCGGCCACCATGGTCGGCGCGCCCTTGGCAGGCTGCGCCACCGGCAGGATGTCGTGATGCGCCTCGTACAGCGTCGGGCGGATCAGATCGTTCATCGCGGCATCGATAATGACGAAGTTCTTGCCGTCGCCGTGCTTCACATAAATCACGCGCGCGACCAAAATGCCGGCATTGCCGACGATCATGCGGCCCGGCTCGAACATCAGCGTGCAGCCGAGATTGTGCGTGACGCGCTTGACCATGGCAGCATAGGCGTCCGGCGCCGGCGGCGCCTCGCGGTCCATGTAGTAGGGAATGCCGAGCCCGCCGCCGAAATCGACATGCGAGATGTTGTGGCCGTCGGCGCGCAGCGTCTGCACGAATTCCGAGAGGATGCGGAACGCCGTCTCCATCTTCGAGAGATCGGTGATCTGGCTGCCGATATGCACGTCGGTCCCGGTGACCTCGATGCCCGGCAGCTTCGCTGCGCGGGCATAGACCTCGCGGGCGCGCGCGAGCGGGATGCCGAACTTGTTCTCGGACTTGCCGGTGGAGATTTTTACGTGCGTGCCGGCATCGACGTCCGGATTGACGCGCACGGAGATGCGCGCGGTCTTGCCCGTCTCGGCGGCGAGGCGCGACAGCAGCTCGAGCTCGGGCTCGGACTCGACGTTGATGCAGAGGATGTCGGAGGCCAGGGCGGCGCGCAGCTCGGCTTCCGTCTTGCCGACGCCGGAGAACAGGATCTTGTTCGCCGGGATTCCGGCGGCCAGCGCGCGCTTCAGTTCACCACCGGAGACCACGTCGGCGCCGGCCCCGAGCTTCGCCAGCGTGCGCAGCACCGACTGGTTGGAGTTGGCCTTCATTGCGTAGCAGACGAGCACCTTCTCGCCGCCGAAGGCATCAGTGAAGACGCGGTAGTGGCGCTCCAGCGTCGCGGTCGAATAGCAATAGAACGGCGTGCCGACGGTCTCGGCCAATTCAGAAAGATTGACCGCCTCGGCGTGCAGCACGCCGTTGCGGTAGTCGAAATGATTCATGGCGTTGGCTCGGTTGCCCCACGCCTTAGCGCGCGGGTTTTTCGTCCAGGAGCGGATCGAGGATAAACGGTTTCTTCTTGCCGCGGGTAGCAGCAGGCGCGGCGTCGGTACCGTAGGTCGGATTGAAGACGCTCGGCGTGCGCTGGGTTTCCATCTCGGTATCGACGGGGCCGGCGGGCGCGGCCGTCGAGGCGTTGGACGCGTTCGGCGGCAAATCGAGCGGCCCCTTGCGGCCGCAGCCGGCCAGCGCCAACGCGGTCAGGCTAAGGACAATGATGGCCCATCCCGAGCCGGCCGGGCGAAACTTTGACGTCACGACGAGATCCCCACTACGCGGGCCGCACCATACAGAGGTTGGCCCGCTCTGGCGAGTGCCGGAAGGCCACGGAAGAGCAGCGAAATTTTGGCCTTCAGCCCAATTTTCGCTCTTTTTCCAGCCGCTTGGCCCAGGCCTTGGCTTGCGATGCGACGTTCTTCGGCGCCGTCCCGCCAAAGCTCGTCCGGCTCTTCACCGACGATTCGACCGAGAGCACGCCCATCACCTCCTTGGTGATTTTCGGCTCGATCTCCTGCATGGCGGCGAGCGGCAGCTCGTGCAGCGCGACACCGTCCTTCGACGCCCTGGCGACGATGCGGCCGGTGACGTGGTGAGCGTCGCGGAACGGCATTTTCAGCGTCCGCACCAGCCAGTCGGCAAGATCGGTCGCGGTGGCGTAGCCCTCGCCGGCGGCAAGCCTCATCTTGGCCTGGTCGGGCACGAGGTCGCGGACCATGCCGGTCATGGCGCGGATCGCCAGCGACAGCGCGGCAAAGCCTTCCATGGCGCCCTGCTTGTCCTCCTGCATGTCCTTTTGATAGGCGAGCGGCAGGCCCTTCATCACGATCAACAGACCGTTGAGCGCGCCGATGACGCGGCCGGTTTTTGCGCGCACGAGTTCGGCGGCATCCGGGTTGCGCTTCTGCGGCATGATCGAGGAGCCGGTGGTGAACTTGTCGCTGAGGCTGATCAGGCCAACCAGCGGCGAGGTCCAGATCACGATCTCCTCGGCAAAGCGCGACATGTGCACGGCGCAGATCGAAGCCGCCGACAGCGTCTCCAGCACGAAGTCGCGATCGGAGACCGCGTCGAGCGAGTTCGCCATCGGGCGGTCGAAGCCGAGCGCCTTTGCGGTGGCATGACGATCGATCGGGAACGAGGTGCCGGCGAGTGCGGCGGCACCGAGCGGAGATTCGTTCAGCCGCTTGCGCGCGTCCTGGAAACGGCCGCGATCGCGCGCGGCCATCTCGACATAGGCGAGCAGATGATGGCCAAAGGTCACGGGCTGCGCGGTCTGCAGATGCGTGAAGCCGGGCATCACGGTGCCGGCATGTTCGAGCGCGCGGTCGACCAGCGCCTGCTGGAACGAGGCCAGCGCTGCATCGGTCTCGTCGAGGACGTCGCGGACGTAGAGACGGAAGTCGGTCGCGACCTGGTCGTTGCGCGAGCGCGCGGTGTGCAGACGCCCTGCGGCCGGCCCGATCAGTTCCGACAGCCGGCTCTCGACGTTCATATGGATATCTTCGAGCGCGCGCTTGAACGCAAAATCGCCCTTGCCGATCTCTGACAAAATCGTGTCTAGACCCTTGCCGATATTTTTCGCATCAGAGGCCGTGATGATGCCTTGGGTAGCGAGCATCGCGGCATGGGCTTTGGACGCGGCGATGTCCTGGGCATACATGTGACGATCGACGTCGATGGAGACGTTGATCTCCTCCATGATCTCATCGGGACGTTCCGAGAACCGGCCGCCCCACATCTTGTTGCTCATGATGTCCTGCTCACGCCCTGCTGATCGCTAGCTGCGGCCCTGTTTGTCGCTGCGCACGTTTGCTGGCCGCTGCCAGCCGTATTAAGAGGCCCCTGATAGCCATATCTGCGACCGGATGACAAACGATATGCACGACCAGACGCCCGCGCCCTCGGCCACGCGCCGGATTCCCCTCGTGATCGCCACGGTGGTGATCGGTGGGGCCGTCGGCTTTGCCGCGCTGTACGGGCTGGGGCTGGGCCGGAGCCCGTCCGGCGATCCGGCCTGCCGGGCCGCGGTCGAGACCGCAAAACGGATCGCGCCGCTGGTCCATGGCGAGGTCGCGGCGCTCACGGTCGCCACCGCCCCCCTGCGCCTGCCCGACCTCGCCTTCGAGGACGCCGACGGCAAGCCGAGAAAGCTCTCCGACTTCCGCGGCAAGACGCTGCTGGTGAACCTCTGGGCCACCTGGTGCGTGCCCTGTCGCAAGGAGATGCCGGCACTGGAGGAGCTCCAGGCCAAGATGAGCGGGCCGAATTTCGAGGTGGTGGCGATCAACATCGACACCCGCGATCCCGAAAAGCCCAAGAATTTCCTGAAAGACGCCAATCTTATCCGGCTCGGCTATTTCAACGACCAGAAAGCCAAGGTTTTCCAGGATCTTAAGGCAATAGGCCGGGCGCTGGGCATGCCGACCTCGGTGCTCGTCGATCCCCAGGGCTGCGAGATCGCGACCATCGCCGGTCCTGCCGAATGGGCGAGCGAGGACGCGCTAAAGCTGATCCGCGCGGCGGTGAAGCCGATCGCTGCGGCGCTTTAACTATTGGCGCATGATCTCCGCGCAAACGCGTTTCGCGTTTGTCGCGAGGGAAGACCGGTGCCCAGTTTTCCGGATCAGGCGCGTTAGGCCGAAATATTGAGGTTGCCGCCGACGCCCGGGCCGACATTGGCGAGCGAGGGCTGACCCGCGCCGAGCAGCGTCAGGACCGTGGATTTCTCCATATCCGCATTCTGCTTGGTGAGCGTGGCTGCAATGTTTGACTGCAGCGCGCCTTGCTGAGCGGCCAGCATGCTGCTGACCATGGCCATCATGTCCATACGCGAACCCTCTTGGCCGCCACCCTAGGGGGTGAAGAGTTAACGAGAGGTGGAGATTTCACGCACCATCGTGTCCCGGACGCGGCGCGGCATGAAATGACGCGACGCTGAGCCGGGACCCACGCTTTCGTGCTTGTGGCTGATGGACCCCGGATCTGTAGCCCACCGCTGACGCGCTGCGCAGCGTCCGGGGCTCGAGACCGCGTTAGCGCGTCGGAACCGGCTTGGCGCCGCGATAATCGTAGAAGCCGCGCTGCGTCTTGCGGCCGAGCCAGCCGGCCTCGACATATTTCACCAGCAGCGGACAGGGCCGGTACTTGGAATCGGCCAGCCCCTCATGCAGCACCTGCATGATGGACAGGCAGGTATCGAGACCGATGAAATCGGCGAGCTCCAGCGGGCCCATCGGGTGATGCGCGCCGAGCTTCATCGCCGCGTCGATCCCCTCGACGTTGCCGACGCCTTCATACAGCGTGTAGATCGCCTCGTTGATCATCGGCAGCAGGATGCGGTTGACGATGAAGGCCGGGAAATCCTCGGAGACCGCGACCTGCTTGCCGAGCTTGGCGACGAATTCCTTGGACGCCTCGAAAGTCGAGTCGTCGGTGGCGATGCCGCGGATCAGCTCGACCAGCTCCATCAGCGGCACCGGATTCATGAAGTGAATGCCGATGAAACGCTCGGGCCGGTCGGTGGCTGCGGCAAGGCGCGTGATCGAGATCGAGGACGTGTCGGAGGCGACGATCGCCTCGGGCTTCAGCACTGCGCAGAGGTCGTGAAAGATCTTGCGCTTGACCTCTTCCTTCTCGACCGCGGTCTCGATCACGAGGTCGCAGTCGGCGAGGTCGTCCAGCGTCTCGGCGAGCTTGATGCGCGCCAACGCCTTGACCTTGTCGTCCTCGCTGACGGCCTTCTTGGCGACCTGGCGGGTCAGATTGCCGTTGATGGTGGCCATGCCGGACTTGAGGCGGTCGGCCGAGATGTCGTTGAGCACCACGTCGAAACCGGCCAGCGCCGCGACATGGGCGATGCCGTTGCCCATCTGCCCCGCGCCGATCACGCCGACCTTCTTGATCACTGCCGCCATCTTGTCATCCACCGGAACGGCGCGCACATCGCGCCTGCCTATCCCCTGAGCCCAAGTATTGAGCCCTATTGAGCCTTGGGGCCTGATTTGATCAGAAGCTTGATTTAATCAGAACCTTGGCCCGAAACCTAGATTGGAAGCGTCTTTCCGCGTGCCCCGCGCCAAAGAAAACGCCTCGGAAATGAAACACCGGCCGGAGTTTACACATCCGGCCGGTGTTTTTGCGTAGTTTTACTTACCGAGCTTGCCGAGTTCGGCCGTAAGCTCCGGAACCGCCTGGTAGAGGTCGGCGACCAGGCCGTAATCGGCGACCTGGAAGATCGGCGCGTCCTCGTCCTTGTTGATCGCGACGATCACCTTGGAGTCCTTCATGCCGGCCAGATGCTGGATCGCGCCGGAAATGCCGACCGCGACATAGAGCTCGGGGGCCACGACCTTGCCGGTCTGGCCGACCTGCCAGTCGTTGGGCGCATAGCCGGCGTCCACCGCCGCGCGCGAGGCGCCGACACCGGCACCCAGCTTGTCGGCCAGCGGCTCGATGTACTTGGCAAAGTTTTCCCGGCTCTGCATGGCGCGACCGCCGGAAACGATGATCTTGGCCGAGGTCAGCTCGGGACGATCGCTCTTGGCGACTTCCTCGCCAACGAAGGTCGACAGGCCCGGATCGGCCGCGGCCGAGGCGTTCTCGACCGGCGCGCTGCCGCCGCCAGCTGCGGCCGCGAAGGTGGAGGTGCGGACCGTGATGACCTTCTTGGCGTCCTTCGACTTCACCGTCTGGATGGCGTTGCCGGCGTAGATCGGACGCTCGAAGGTATCGGGCGCGACCACCTTGATGATCTCCGAGACCTGCATGACGTCGAGCAGCGCTGCGACGCGCGGCATCACGTTCTTGAAGCGCGAGGTCGCGGGCGCCACGAAGGCGTCGTAGCCAGGGGCCAGCGAGACGATCAGCGCGGCGAGCGGCTCGGCGAGATCGTGCGCATAGGCATCGCCCTCCGCCAGCAGGACCTTGGTCACGCCGGCGAGCTTGGAGGCGGCGTCCGCCGCTTGCTTGGCGTTCTGACCGGCGACCAGCACGTGGACGTCGGCGCCGAGCGCGGCAGCCGCCGTCAGCGCCTTGTTGGTGGCGTCCTTCAGCGACGCGTTGTCGTGTTCAGCAATCAGCAGCGTCGTCATCAGATCACCCCGGCTTCGTTCTTGAGCTTCGACACCAGCTCGGCGACGTCCTTGACCTTGACGCCCGCCTTGCGGCCCGGTGGCTCCGACGTCTTGAGAATTTCGAGGCGCGCAGCGACATCGACGCCGTAGTCGGCGACGGCCTTCTCGGCGATCGGCTTCTTCTTCGCCTTCATGATGTTCGGCAGCGAGGCGTAGCGCGGCTCGTTGAGACGCAGATCGGTGGTGACGATCGCCGGTCCCTTGAGCTTCACGGTCTGCAGGCCGCCATCGACCTCACGCGTGACCTTGAAGTCAGAACCCTCGACCTCGAGCTTGGAGGCGAAGGTCGCCTGCGACCAGCCGAGCAGCGCGGCCAGCATCTGGCCGGTCTGGTTGGAGTCGTCGTCAATCGCCTGCTTGCCCAAAATGATCAGGCCCGGCTGCTCTTCGTCCGCAACCTTCTTCAGGATTTTTGCGACGGCGAGCGGTTCGACATTGCCGTCGGCCTTCACCAGGATGCCGCGATCGGCGCCCATGGCGAGACCGGTGCGGATCGTTTCCGACGCCTGCGCCGGACCGATGGAGACGACCACGACCTCGGTGGCCTTGCCGCCTTCCTTCAGGCGCAGCGCTTCCTCGACCGCGATTTCGTCGAATGGGTTCATCGACATTTTGACGTTGGCCAGTTCAACGCCCGATCCATCGCCCTTGACGCGGACCTTGACGTTGTAATCGACCACCCGCTTTACCGGCACCAAGACCTTCATCGATCCTCTTTCACTTATTTTTGGAGGGGGGTTATCAACTGGCGCGGAACCTAAAGGCCCGGCACAGCCCGGTCAACGCGCGAAACGGGCAATTTTTCACCCCCAATCCAGGGATGGGTCAGCGGTTCTGGCCCGGCACCCACAGCACGTCGCCAGCGCCATTATGATTGGCGGCGCGGCTCGCCACAAACAGGAAATCCGACAGCCGGTTCATATATTGGATGCCAGCGGCGCCGACGGGTTCGTTGGGCTGAGCCGCGAGTTCCACCATGACCCGTTCCGCCCGACGGCAAATGGTCCGCGCGACGTGGAGATGGGCGGCGGCCGCGGTTCCGCCCGGCAGCACGAACGAGGTCAGCGGTGCGAGCTTGTCGTTGAGCGCGTCGATGTCGCGCTCGAGCCGCTCGACCTGGCTCGCCACTACCCGCAACCGCTCGGCCTTGCCCTCACGCTCGGGCACGGCAAGGTCGGCGCCGAGATCGAACAGATCGTTCTGGATCCGGCCGAGCATCGCATCGAGCTCGCCTTCGCCCTTGGTGTGCAGCCGGACCACGCCGATCGCGGCATTGGTCTCGTCCACGGTGCCATAGGCCTCGATCCGCAGATCGTATTTCGCGCGGCGTTCGCCCGAGCCGAGCGCCGTCGTGCCGTCGTCACCGGTGCGCGTATAGATGCGGTTGAGAACGACCATGTGTGCCTCGTTACTCAAAGTTTGAGCATGATCTTATCGGAAAACCGCTGCACACTTTGCGCTAACGCGGCCCTTCGGGTCCGGATCATGCTCGCTCAGCCCCGCCCCATCGCCCAGACCGCGAGCATGGCAATGATGATCGTCACGAATTGCAGCAGCACGCGCCACCGCATCAGCTTCTGCGAGAGGTTAGGCGATCCGCCCCGCATCAGGTTGACGAGACCAAGCAGCAGCACCAGGGCCACGGCGCCGGCTGCCACCGGCAGAAGGAAAGAACTTAAAAGTGATGCCATTGGCGGTAGATAACACCCTGTTCGTCGATGCGCCATCGCGGCACAGCCGTTCCCGGCGATCTGGCTTTTAATCCAATAATATCAGATGGTAGCAGGATGATTTTTGATTTGAGCCAGTCGCTGGCCTCCTTCGCCTCTCCCCGCTTGCGGGGAGAGGGAGCGGCAGCAGCGGTGTAGGTGGCGCGTGAAGCCAATCCGCTACATCTACGACGTCGTGATGGATGCGTTCTACACGTTCCTGGCCGATGACGGCTGGGCGATCGCAAGCCATATCGCGCTGTCGACACTGATGGCGCTGTTCCCGTTCCTGATCGTGCTGACCTCGCTTGCCGGCTTCTTCGGCTCCAAGGAGCTCGCCGACCAGGCTGCCGAGCTGATGCTCCAGGTCTGGCCGAAGCAGGTCGCAGATTCCATCTCGGGCGAGATCCATGACGTCCTGACCACGACCCGCACCGGCTTGCTGACAGTCGGTGCGGTGCTGGCGGTCTACTTCGCCTCGAACGGTGTCGAAGCGCTGCGCGTCGCGCTCAACCGCGCTTATGCGGTAATCGAGATGCGGCGCTGGTACTGGCTGCGGCTGGAATCGATCGGCTACACGCTGGTCGCTGCCTTCACGGCGCTGGCGATGGCATTCCTGATCGTGCTCGGCCCGCTCGTCATCGAGACTGCACGCCGCCACATCCCGCTGTTCGTCGAATCCAACGAGAGCATCCTCACCTGGCTGCGCTACGGCATCACCGTCGGCGCGCTGACCGTGGCGCTGTTCATCCTGCATGCATGGCTGCCGGCTGGACGGCGCGGCTTCCTGCAGATCCTGCCCGGCATCGTCTTCACAATGGTGGCGTCGCTGATCTCGGGCGTCGTGTTCGGACAATATCTGGCGCGCTTCGCCAACAACTACGTGACGATGTATGCGGGCCTCGCCTCGGTGATCATCGCGCTGGTGTTCCTGTATTTCATCGCCGCGATCTTCGTGTTCGGCGGCGAACTCAACGCCGCGATCATCAAGTCGCGGCTTCCGCACGGCGTCTCGCTTCAAGCAGCGCAGTCGCTAGCGCACGCGGAGACACAGGCTTGACCAGGAACGCGTCGGCGCCGGCGGCGCGCGAGGCCACCTCGTCCTCGCCGCGGCCGGAAATGCCGATGATCGGGATCTGGCCGAGCGGCGCATGCATGCAGCGGATACGCCTGATGGCTTCGATGCCGTCGATCCCCGGCAGCACCATGTCCATCAGCACGGCGTCGAATCCGCCCTGAGTCAGGCGGTTCTCGGCGTCCTCGCCGCGGCCGATGAACTCGGCATGATGGCCGAGCTCGGTCAAAATGGTATTGAGCACGACGCGGCCGAACGGATTGTCCTCGACGCTGAGCACGCGCAGGCCCGCCATCGCGGCCGAGACATGACCGTCGCGACCGGCCGCCCTCGGTGAGCGCTCGGCCTTGGCGGACGTCAATGAGACCGTGAGCGTGAAAGTGGCCCCGCCGCCGCGCCGCGGCGCCACCGCGATATCGCCGCCCATCGCGCGCGCCAGTTGCTTCACGGATGAGAGCCCGAGCCCGGCGCCGCCGAATCGCGAGGCGATGGTGACGTTGGCCTGCGAGAACGGGCGGAACAGGCGCTTGATCTCGGCCATGGTGAGGCCGATGCCGCTATCGGACACCGAGAACGCGGCGCCGACCTTGCCCTTGGCCCCGCGCCATGGCACGGCCGAGAACGCCACCACGCCCTTCTCGGTGAACTTCACGGCATTGTCGATCAGGTTCTCCAGCGCCGCGCGGAGACGGACGGGGTCGCCGACCACGAGCGCCGGAAGCTTGTCGGAGATGTCGACCTCGGCCTGCAGCCCCTTGGCGGCGGCACGCCCGGCCAGCGAATCGCCGACAGACCGCGCCAGTGCGCGCAGGTCGAACATGTCTTGGCCCAGGCTGCTCAAGCCGGTTGCGGTCTTGGCGGCATCGACGAACAGGGTGGCAAGGCTCGCCAGATGCTCGGCGCCAGCCTTGATGGTGTCGGCCCAACGGCGCTCCCGCTCGCCAAGGTCCGACGTCGCGAGCAGATCGCTGATCGCCAGAATTCCGGTCAGGGGGGTGCGGACCTCGTGGGCGAAGGCTGCGAGCGCGGCCTGAACCACGTCAGGCGAATTGGCCTTGGCGCTGCGCTTGTGCGCTGCAGGCGCCTTCTTGACATGAGTCTTCTTGGCGTACGTTTTGGCGCGCGTCGCAACCCGCGTCTTCCCACGCTTTTTGGACAGTCGCCGCTCGGGCGACCGTGTGCTGCGCGCGATGCGCGTTTTCGCCGCCATGTTTCCCCTTGAACCCCGGCTTGTGGTCAGCATGGCATGGAGGGGGCCGGCGAGTCACGGACGCGTTTGGCTAAACCCCAGAGAAACTTAACGTAATCCCACCAACCGACTGATATCGGATGGGCCGGCACCGCCCGCGCGCAACTCCCGCAACCCCGTCGCGCGGGTCGATTTCGAGAGCTTTCGTCCCGCCTCGTCGCGAACCAAGCCGTGGTGCCGATAGGCGGGCGCTGGCAGGCCCAACAACACCTGGAGCAGCCGGTGCACGGAGGTGGCATGAAACAGATCCTGCCCGCGCACCACTTCGCTCACACCCTGGAGCGCATCGTCGACGACAACCGAGAGGTGGTAGCTGGTCGGCGTCTCCTTGCGCGCGAGGATCACGTCGCCCCAAGCCTCTGGCCGCGCGATGACCTGACCGCGCTCGCCATCGGGGCCTTCGCCCGCTTCCGTCCAGTCGAGCGCCGGGACCCGGCGGCAGGCCGCCGCCATATCGAGCCGCAGCGCGTAAGGCATGCCCGACGCGATCAGCCGCTCGCGCTCAGCGGGCGGAAGCTCGCTGGCCGTGCCGGGATAATGCGGCGCTCCGTCGGGATCGCGCGGCCAGGGGCTATCAGCCTCGCGCGCGGCAACGAGTTTTGTGATCTCGGCGCGGCTCTCGAAGGAAGGATAGACCAGTCCAAGCGCGGAGAGCTTTTCCAACGCGGCGCGATAGTCGGCCGGATGTTCCGACTGCCGCCTTACCGGCGTCTCCCAGGCGATGCCAAGCCAGGCGAGGTCCTCGAAAATCGCCGCCTCGAATTCGGGCCGGCAGCGCGTCGCGTCGATGTCCTCGATACGCAGCAACAGCCGCCCGCCGGTCTCGCGCGCGCGATCGGCATTGAGCAGCGCCGAATAGGCGTGACCGAGATGGAGATAGCCGTTCGGGCTCGGGGCAAATCGGAAAACGGGTGGCGACATAAACCAGATCTCTTCATGGCCGGGCATAGCCGTCCGGAGGACGGCGTCGCTTCCGCTCACCTATGTCCCGGCCATCCACGTTCTTCGTTCCCTCACGAACAGCATGTCAAGGTCAATACGAATGCGAGCCACGAGACCCGTGCTAAGAAGAGCACGTTGCAGGAGCCAAGAAAGACGTGGATGGCCGGGACAAGCCCGGCCATGACGGCGGCGCAGAGAGTCACGACCAGCATGACCATCCACCTCGAAACCCAGTCCGATCTCGAAGAGGCCGTCCACACGCTGGTGAAGCGGGATCCGCGCCTGAAACCGGTGCTTGATATCGCTGGCATGCCGGCGTTGCGGCGGCGCGAGCCGGGCTTTGTCGGGCTCGCGCATATCGTCTGCGGACAGCAACTCTCGACCGCGAGCGCCGCCGCGATCTGGGGACGGCTGTCAGCCGCGTTCGATCCGTTCGACCATGACGCGGTCCGCCGTGCCCGTGCCGACCGACTGGGGCGGCTCGGGTTGTCGGCTGCAAAAATCAAGACGCTGAAGAACATCGCGCGCGAACTCACCGCCGAACGGTTGAATCTCGAAGTGCTCGCGGAGGAAGACGCCGATGCCGCGCATCACACGCTGATCGCGCTGCCCGGCATCGGGCCGTGGACGGCGGACGTCTATCTGTTGTTCTGCCTCGGCCATGGCGACGCCTGGCCCGCCGGCGACCTCGCCGTGCAGGAGGGCATCCGCATCGGGCTCGGGTTGAAGACGCGCCCTACCGAAAAGCAGATGGCTCCCCTCGCCGAACCCTGGCGCCCCCTGCGCGGCGCCGCCGCGCATCTCTGGTGGAGCTACTACCGCGCCGTGAAGAAGCGCGAAGGCGTGATCGGCGGACAGGCTTAACCGCGCAGGCGCACGCGATCCGCTCGCGCGCTGGCGGCGACGAAGTCGATGACGGCGCGCACTGCGGGGAGCTCGACCAGATCGGGATGGGCGAGCAGCCAGAGGTCCGCGACGCTGACGAGCTTTTGCGGCGCAACGCGCACGAGGTCGGAATAGCTTTCCGCCACGAAGCAGGACAGCGCGGAGATTCCGATGCCGGCGCGCGCCGCGGCCAGCATGTCTCCCTGGGAGGAGCAGCGCATCACCACCCTGCCCTGGGCCGTGACGGAATCGCTCCAGCGTGCGAGCTGCGCGTTCGAGGTCTGGTCGGCGAAGCCGATGACGCTTTGGCCCTTCCATTCGCCGCGCCGCTCGGGCAGCTGCCGTCCGGCCGCGTAATCGCGCGAGGCATAAAAACCCGTGCCGAGGCGACCGATCTTGCGGCCGACCAGATTTTCCTCGCCGCTGTCGACGGGACGCAGCACCACGTCAGCCTCGCGCCGCCAGACGCTTGCCGGAAATGGATGGGTAATGATTTCGAGCTGGATGTGATCGTGCGCGCGGAGGAATTCGGGAAGGCGCGGCATCAGCCAATGCGAGGCGAGCGTCGCGCCGATCGACAATTTGACGGTGCCGCGGGCCTGACGCCCGCCCGCAGCCACCGCAGTTTCCGCACGAAGTGCCGCAGCCGCCATGGCCTCGGCATGCTCGCGAAATTTGCGCCCGTCGGATGTCATGGTGAGGCCGTCGGCGGCGCGCACCAGCAATTTGGTGCCGAGCTGCGCCTCCAGGGCCGCGATCTTGCGGCTGAGCGTCGGGTGGCTGGCGTGCAGGCGGCGCGCCGCCGCCGTGAAGCTTCCGGTATCAGCCACCGCCACGAAGGCCTTGCAGAGATCCCAATCCAGCGGCATCGCGACCCCGTTCATTTTTGAAGGCTTAGCCGTTCAATATTGAACGATCGGTGGCCGCCGTCCAACCCTATAGTGGCGCCAAATCCGACAAGGGGCAGGGAACCCGACCGACGACCGGTCCGGCGCGCCTGCCCGCCAACAACAGGAAACGCATCATCCCCCGGCAAGACGCCGGGTCCGCGCTTCCAGGAGGACGACAATGGCCCTGCCCGCTCTGCTGAAAGACAATCTCGAACTGCCGGTCGTCGGCTCGCCGCTCTTCATCGTCTCCGGACCGGAGCTGGTGATCGCCCAGTGCAAGGCCGGCGTGGTCGGCTCGTTCCCGGCGCTGAACGCGCGCCCGGTCGAAAAGCTCGACGAATGGCTCACCCGCATCAATGACGAGCTCGGCGAATTCAAATCGCTCAATCCCGGCAAGAAGGTCGCGCCCTACGCCGTCAACCAGATCTGCCATGCCTCCAACGACCGCTTGATGAAGGACATGGAAACCTGCGTGAAGCACAAGGCGCCAATCATCATCACCTCGCTCCGGCCGCCAGCCGAGATCGTGGAGGCCGCACATTCCTATGGCGGGCTGGTTTTTCACGACGTCATCAACGTGAAGCATGCGCGCAAGGCGGCCGAGCAGGGCGTCGACGGGCTGATTCTTGTTTGCGCCGGCGCCGGTGGCCATGCCGGCATGCTGTCGCCCTTCGCGCTGGTGCGCGAGGTCAAGCAATGGTTCAAGGGCACCATCCTGCTGTCTGGCGCGATCAGCGACGGTTTCAGCATTGCATCTGCCCTGACGCTCGGCGCAGACCTCGCCTATATCGGCACGCGCTTCATCGCCACGGCGGAGGCCAATGCTGATACGGCCTACAAGAGCGCACTGACGCAGCACGCCGCGCACGACATCGTCTACACGAACCTGTTCACCGGCGTGCACGGCAACTATCTCGGGCCCTCGATCGCCGCCGCCGGCCTCGACCCGGACAATCTGCCGGTTGCCGACAAGACCAAGATGAACTTTGGCTCCGGCGGCAACATGAAGTCCAAGGCGTGGCGCGACATCTGGGGCTCGGGCCAGGGCATCGGCCAGATCACCGACGCGCCGCCGGTTGCCGAGCTTGTCGCCCGCATGAAGGGAGAGTTCGATCAGGCGCGCGAGAATTTCTTGCGCGCGAGCGCCTGAGCACGTCGAAGATCAACGATAAGAACAGTTGGAGGATTGCATGATGAGGGCAGCCGCCCTGATTGGGCTGACGTGTCTGGCGCTCGCCGCGACCGACGTCCGCGCGGACAATGGTGATGAGATCCGCATCGGCCAAACCCTGCCCTATAGCGGTCCGGCGTCCGGTTTCGGCACGATCGGGCGGACGCAGGAGGTGTTTTTCGAGAAAATCAACGCCGAGGGCGGCATCAACGGGCGCAAGGTGAAGTTCATCACGCTCGACGACGGCTATTCGCCGCCGAAGACGGTCGAGCAGACGCGAAAACTCGTCGAGCAGGACGAGGTGCTGATGATGTTCGGCTCGCTCGGCACCGCTACCAACAGCGCCGTGCAGCGCTATCTCAACACCAAGAAGGTGCCGCAGCTGTTCGTGCTGTCGGGCGCCACCAAATGGGCCGAGCCGCAAAAGTTTCCGTGGACCATGCCGGGCATGGCGGCCTACGAATCCGAAGGCGTGGTTTACGCAAAATACATCCTGCAGACCAAGCCCGACGCAAAGATCGCGATCCTGTCGCAGAACGACGATTTTGGCCGCGACTATGTCGCGGGCTTCAAGCGCGCGCTCGGCGCCAAGGCCGCGAGCCTGATCGTCGCGGAAGCGAGCTACGAGACGTCGGCGCCGACCATCAGTTCGCAGCTTTCGACCCTGAAGGCATCGGGCGCCAACGTGATGTTCGGCGTCGTGCTCGGCAAATTCACCTCGCAGATGGTGAAGGGCGTCGCCGAGATGGGCTGGAAGCCGGACCTGTTCTTCGTGCCGACCTCGGCCTCCTCGATCTCGTTCCTGGAACCCGCGGGGCTCGACAATGCCGTCGGCCTGATCTCGTCGAGCAACCAGAAGGACACGATGGACCCGCAATGGGCCAACGATCACGGCGTGAAGGAGTATCTTGCCTTCATGAAGCAGTACATGCCGAACGCCGACCTCTCCAATTCGAACTATGCGGCGGGCTATCACTATGCGACGCTGCTGATGACCGTGCTGCGTGCCTGCAACGGCGATTTCAGCCGCGACAACATCCTGAAGCAGGCGGCCTCGCTGAAGGAGGTGAAGCTGCCGCTGCTGTTGCCGGGCATGAGCGTGTCGACCGGTCCGGACGATTATCTGCCGTTCCAGCAATTGCAGCTCCGCCGCTTCAACGGCAAGAGCTGGGTGCCGTTCGGCGATATCCTCGATGACCGGTAAGGGATCCCCATGATCATCAGTGGTGAGCGTCAGATCGACTACCCCGCGCTTCACGCGCGCATCCGAAAGGCCGCTGGCGGCTTTGCGGGCCTTGGCGGGCGCGAGGGCACACCCGTCGCGATGATGCTGCGCAACGATTTTACGCTGTTCGAGGTGGTCGCCGCCGCAGCCGCGCTCGGCCGCCCCGTGGTGCCGATCAACTGGCACCTCAAGGCTGCCGAAGTCCGCTACATCCTGGACGACAGCGGCGCCGATTGCCTCGTCTGCCATGCCGATCTGCTGCCGCAGATCCGCGACGGTCTGCCGGACGGCTTCAAGCTGATGGTCGTGCCGACTCCGCCGGAGATCGCGCAGGCCTTCAACATCCCCGCCGAGTTGACGCAGGTCCCTCGCGGACTGACGGATTGGGATGCGTGGCGGGACGGCCAGCCGGAGCTGACCGAGCCGCCACGGCGCGGCGCGCCGATGTTTTACACCTCGGGCACCACGGGCATGCCGAAGGGCGTCAAGCGCATGCCGATGCGGCCCGAGCAGGCCGCGGCCTCCGAGCGCGTCGGTGCGATCGCCTACGGCATCAAGCCGAACGACAACCAGGTCGTGCTGATGAACGGCCCGATGTATCATTCGGCGCCGCATTCGTACGGCATGCTGGCCTACCGCGCCGGCTGCACCATCGTGCTCGAGCCGCGCTTCGATCCCGAGGACCTGCTGCAACTCGTCGAGCGCCACCGCGTCACCCACATGCACATGGTGCCGACGATGTTCGTACGCCTGTTGCGCCTGCCGGACGAGGTGAAGCGCCACTACGACGTCTCCTCGCTGCGTTTCACCGTGCATGGCGCGGCGCCCTGCCCGGTCGAGGTGAAGCGCGCGATGATCGACTGGTGGGGACCGGTCATCAACGAATATTTTGGTTCGACCGAAACAGGCATTCCTGTCTGGCATTCGGCCGAGGAAGCGCTGAAGAAGCCCGGCACCGTCGGCCGCGCCATCGAGGGCGGCGTCGTGAAAATCTTCCGGCCCGATGGCAGCCTGTGCGACGTCGATGAGCCTGGCGAAATCTACATGCGGCAGGCCTCGGTGCCGGATTTCGACTATCACGGCAAGGCTGAGGCCCGCGCGGAAGCCGGCCGTGACGGCCTCGTCAGCGTCGGAGACGTCGGCTATCTCGACGCGGACGGCTATCTCTTCCTGTGCGATCGCAAGCGCGACATGGTGATTTCCGGCGGCGTCAACATCTATCCGGCCGAGATCGAGAACGCGCTGATCACCATGGACGGCGTGCGCGACTGCGCGGTGTTCGGCATCCCCGACACCGAATATGGCGAGCGCCTCTGCGCCTGCATCGAGCCGGAGACGAACGCAAAGCTTTCAGCGGAAGCGGTGCAGGCATACTTGCGCGACCGGCTCGCCAACTTCAAGGTGCCGAGGGAGATCCAGTTCCTCGACGCATTGCCACGGGAAGCGACGGGTAAGATCTTCAAGCGTAAGCTGCGCGATCCCTACTGGGCCGGACACATCCGCGCCGGGATTTGAAGCGAATCGGTCGCGCCACAATCTCGTCATGCCCGGGCTTGTCCCGGCCATCCACGTTCTTGGTGCCGTGAGAAAGTTCGTGGATGGCCGGGACAAGCCCGGCCATGACGGTGCGGAAACTGCAAGCCCACTCGAACAGCGTTTCAAACTATGTTGCTGTTGCAAAATGGCCATCAATCGCGGCAATGATCCCGGCACGGAACGAGCCGGGATCATGGTCATGAAATCGAAAGACTTCGTCGTCGCGCGAAACGAATTGCAACAGTGCAAGCTGATCGAGACGGAGCTGCCCGACGCGGAGGCGCTGCCGCCCGAGGCGCTGCTGGTGAAGGTCGACCGCTTCGCCTTCACCGCCAACAACATCACTTACGCCGTGATGGGCGACGAGCTGAAATACTGGCACCTGTTTCCGACACCGCACGGTTTTGGCATCGTTCCGGTGTGGGGCTTTGGCGACGTCATCGCCTCCAAGCATCCGAACATCGCGGCGGGCGAGCGGCTGTTCGGCTACTTTCCGATGGCGAGCCATCTCGTCATCGAGGCCGCCGACGTCAGCAAGCGCGGCCTGCGCGACGCGGCTGCGCACCGCCAGGTCGCCGCGCCCGTCTACAACCTCTATGCCCGCGTCACCGGCGATGCCGCCTACGAGGGACGCCAGGGCGACCTGCAGGCGCTGTTGCGGCCGCTGTTCATGCTGTCGTTCCTGGTCGACGACTTCCTTGCCGAGAACGCCGATTTCGGCGCCCGCACCGCGCTGCTCTCCAGCGCCTCCAGCAAGACCGCGTTTGGTCTCGCGCATCTCCTGCACAGCCGCGGGATCAAGGTGATCGGCCTGACCTCGGCGGGCAACACCGGCTTCGTGAGCTCACTCAGCTGCTATGACGACGTTGTCACCTATGATCGCGTTACGTCGCTGCCCGCAAGCGCGCCGGTTGCCTTCGTCGACATGGCCGGCAGCAGTGCGCTGCGCGCCGAGCTGCACCGGCATTTTGGCGAGCAGATGAAATATTCCGGTCGCGTTGGATTGACGCATCGCGCAACGGAAGCCGACGAGCCGGTGCTGCCGGGCGCAAAACCGCGCTGGTTCTTCGCCCCGGACCAGATCCGCAAGCGGGCCAAGGAATGGGGGCCGGGCGGCATCGACCAGCGTTTTGGCGTCGCCTGGACCGGCTTCGCGCCGCTGCTCGACAAATGCCTGACGGTCGTCGAAAGCCGCGGACCCGAGGCCGTGCAGCAGGTCTATCTCGATACCCTCAAGGGCCGCGTTCCGCCTGAGCAGGGCCATATGCTCTCGCTGGCGGGGTAATCGGCTTTTGGCCGCCATCTAAACGGTATAGCGTCTCTCTCAGAGGAAACGTCATCACGACGGCCCTGCAAGAGGTCGCGCATGCTGGACAAGACCAAGGATATTTCCGTATCCGCTCAAACCTGGCTCGATCAGTTCGAGTTTGCGCTCGGCGGACCCGACCCCGATGCGCTGAGCCGCCTGTTCCTGGCCGACAGCTTTTGGCGCGACGTGCTCGCGCTGAGCTGGAACCTGCAGACCATCGCCGGCCGCGATATGATCATCACAGAGATCGGCGCTCACGCGCCGGCGGCTGCGCCCAGCAATTTCAAGCTCGCCACCGACCGCGCACCGCCACGCTGGGTCCGGCGCGCCGGCACCAACACCATCGAGGCGATCTTCAATTTCGAAACCGCGCAGGGCCGCGGCAGCGGCATTTTGCGGCTGCTGCCCGATGGCTCCGACGGCGATCATTTGAAGGCCTGGACGGTGCTCACGGCGCTCGACGAACTGAAGGGATTTGAGGAGCAGCTCAACCGGACGCGACCGCGCGGGCAGGCCTATTCGCGCGATTTCCGCGGGCCGAACTGGCTCGACCTGCGCAACGCATCCCGCGACTACAGCGATCGCGATCCCGCCGTGCTGGTGGTCGGTGGCGGTCAGGCCGGACTCGCCATCGCGGCACGGCTGAAGCAATTGCAGGTGGACACGCTGATCGTCGATCGATGGCCACGCATCGGCGACAATTGGCGCAAGCGCTATCACGCGCTGACGCTGCACAACCAGGTGCAGGTCAATCACCTCCCCTACATGCCGTTCCCGCCGAACTGGCCGGTCTATATCCCCAAGGACAAGCTCGCCAACTGGTTCGAAGCCTATGTCGACGCCATGGAGCTGAACTTTTGGACCGGCACGGAGTTCGAGAGCGGCGCTTACGACGAGGCGCAGGAACGCTGGACGGTGAGCTTGCGCCGCGCCGACGGCACGACACACACCATGCATCCGCGCCATGTGGTGATGGCAACCGGCGTCAGCGGCATCCCGAACATACCCAGCATTCCGAGCCTCGAAAACTTCGCCGGGACGCTGCTGCATTCCAGCCGCTATGAGGACGGCGAGGACTGGAAGGGCAAGCGCGCCATCGTCATCGGCACCGGCAATAGCGGCCACGACATCGCGCAGGACCTGCGCTCCAGCGGAGCCGACGTGACGCTGGTGCAGCGCTCGCCGACGCTGGTGACCAATATCGAGCCGTCGGCGCAGCTCGCCTACGCCACCTACAATGAAGGCACGCTCGAGGACAACGATCTGATCGCGACCTCGATGCCGACACCGCTCGCGAAGAAGACTCATGTGATGCTCACGGAGCAGTCGAAGGAGCTCGACAAGGAACTCTTGGACGGCCTCACCCGCGTCGGCTTCAAGCTCGACTTCGGCGACGCCGGCACCGGCTGGCAGTTCAAATACCTCACCCGCGGCGGCGGCTACTACTTCAACGTCGGCTGCTCCGACCTAATCGTCAATGGTGCGATCAAGCTGAAGCAGTTCGCCGACATCGAGAGCTTCGTCGCCGATGGCGCGCGGATGAAAGACGGCACGACTGTAGCAGCCGACCTCATCGTGCTCTCGACCGGCTACAAGCCGCAGGACTATCTGGTGCGAAAGCTGTTCGGCGACGCTGTCGCCGACCGCGTCGGCCCAATCTGGGGCTTTGGCGACGGCTTCGAGCTGCGCAACATGTATGCGCGGACGAAGCAGCCCGGCCTGTGGTTCATTGCCGGCAGCCTCGCGCAATGCCGGATCAATTCAAAATACCTGGCGCTGCAGGTCAAGGCAATCGAGGAGGGGTTGTTGGGACGCGAGATCGGTCCGGCTTGAGCCTCCTCGTCATTGCGAGCGCGGCGAAGCAATCCAGGCTGTCTCAACGGAAAGATTCTGGATTGCTTCGCTGCGCTCGCAATGACGATGTGGGAGCGGCTGAGCGCTACGGCGACGGATAAAGGGAGAACACCACATGCCAGCCATTCTCGGCTCGGGCGAGCACCGCTACCGCGTCGTCGACAACTGGGCAAAGCTGCCGGACGGCTGGCAGCTCACCGACGTCGCCTCCGTCGCGGTCGACAGCCGCGACCGCATCTACGTCTTCAACCGCGGCGCCCATCCGATGGTGGTGCTCGACCGTGACGGCAATTTTCTGCGGAGTTTTGGCGAAGGCCTGTTCAACCGCGCGCATGGCCTGCATATCGACGGCGACGACAATCTCTACTGTACCGACGACGGCGACCACACCGTGCGCAAATGCACCACCGACGGCAAGGTACTGCTGACGATCGGCGTCCCCGAGAAGCCCGCGCCGTTCATGAGCGGCGATCCCTTCCACCGCTGCACCCACACCGCGCTGTCGCCGAAAGGCGAGATCTACGTCTCCGACGGTTATGGCAATGCGCGCGTGCACAAGTTCACGCCCGACGGCAAGCTGATCACGAGCTGGGGCGAGCCCGGCACCGACCCCGGCCAGTTCAACATCGTGCACAACATCGCGACTGACGCCGACGGCTATGTCTATGTCGCCGACCGCGAGAACCACCGCGTGCAGGTGTTCGACGGCAACGGCAGATACGAGACGCAGTGGAACAACCTGCACCGGCCCTGCGCGCTCTGCTGTTGCGGCGGGGCTAAGAACCCGACCTTCGTGATCGGCGAGCTCGGCCCGGGCATGGCCGTCAACCGCAAGGTGCCCAATCTCGGCCCGCGACTATCGATCGTGGACGCCAAGGGCAAGCGCATCGCACGGCTCGGCGGCGAGGATGGCCCCGGCGTCGCCAGCGGCAAGTTTTTGGCGCCGCACGGCATCGCGCTGGATTCCAAGGGCGACATCTATGTCGGCGAGGTCGGTGTCACCGACTGGAAGACGAGCTTTCCGGACGAGGAGATGCCGGCCGTGGTGCGCGCGAGCCGGTGTTTGCAGAAGCTGGAGCGGGTGCGGCAGTAACGGCGCAACGGAAGGGTGGCGCAATATCGAAGCACCGCGACCGGCGCAGCGACGCGCTCACCGTTCCACCATCTCGATCCGAGGCTTTGACCGCCGGGGCGGTTCCGCCAGGTCTCGCCGCCCCCAATCGCGGCTTTTTTCGAGCACTTCGCCGCCCTGCCGCCGCATTGCGCCAGCCTGAATAAGTCGCTCGACGGGCTTCACAATCCCGTCACGCTGCATGTAGTATGTCAATACATGCTGCTTCGCAGCGTATATGGAGGCCGGGAGCGTTACTTGAACGCACATGTCTCGCAAGGCAGTTGGCCGGTGTTGGTGCTGAATGCGGACTTCCGGCCGCTGAGTTACTACCCGCTGTCGCTTTGGTCCTGGCAGGACGCGATCAAGGCGGTTTTTCTCGACCGCGTAAATATCGTCGCGCACTACGACCGTGCCGTGCACAGCCCATCCTTCGAGATGCAGCTCCCGAGCGTGGTCTCGCTCAAATCCTTCGTCAAGCCGACCACGCATCCGGCGTTCACCCGGTTCAACGTCTTCCTGCGCGACCGCTTCAATTGCCAATATTGCGGCTCGCCCGAAGACCTGACGTTCGATCACATCGTCCCGCGTAGCAAGGGCGGCCAGACCACTTGGGAGAACGTCGTCGCGGCCTGCTCGCCCTGCAATCTGCGCAAGGGCAATCTGTCGCCGCAGCAGGCAAAGATGTTCCCGCGGCAGACGCCGTTCGCGCCCACGGTGCATCAGCTCCACCGCAACGGCCGCCTGTTCCCGCCGAACTATCTGCACGATAGCTGGCTCGACTATCTCTACTGGGATACGGAGCTGGATCCGTAGGGCCATCGATCCACGAGATCGCACGACCTTCGCCGAAAGACGCAGGAGCGCGGCGCGGATTTCTGCGTCTACGGACACGGACCATGGTTGGGCGGACACTTGCGAAGCGCGAGATCTCGATATCGGGATGGCGTCATTCCCCGCCGCTTCAAGAAGTTCCTGTTGAAGTTGGACAGATTGTCATACCCCACCTCGTAACAGATCGCTGAAACCGGCTGTTGCGTTTCGGCGAGAAGCCGGCAGGCGCGACCGATGCGCAACTCCGCCAAATAGTCCGTGAAGCTTCGACCCGAGTTCTTCTGAAAGAACCGGCTGAAGGTGCTTTCGGTCATGCCAGCCACTTTGGCTACATCGGGAAGCGACAAATCGGAAGCCATGTGGTCGCAAATGTAGCTGGTGCAACGCTGCATGATGTTGAGGGCCGACGAGTTCAGATCGGGGAAAAAGCCAGGAGACGAAAGAACCCGGTAGCTGTCGGATGCCGCCATTAATTCGAGCAGATGAAGGAACTGGTTCAATCGATCGAGCCCTCTCGCCTCCCCCATCGCCTCAAGCGCATTTGCGCCGATTCGGGCCGTGTCTCCGAAAAACAGGATTCCTCGCAGCGCGAGCTCGAGAAAGTTCTCCAGCGCGCCAATCTCGGGCAGGTAGGCGCCTGCCTTCCGCAGCTTCTCGGGATCGAACTGTACGACGAGGTCCCGGGCGTTGATGGTCTCCCCGGCGCTGACGTGAGAAACCCAATTGTGGGGAAGGTTGCTTCCGACGATCGTCAGATGACCCGGCGCGAATTCGCCAATGTAGTCCCCGATGAATACCGTGCCGGTTGACTTGCGGATAAGGTGGATCTCGAACTCCGGGTGGAAGTTCCACACAGCTCGTTCCCAGGGGTAATCGTCGATCCGCCAGAGGAACGTCTCGTTCTCCGCCGTCAGCACCTGCTCAAACCGGGGCCGAGCCTCTCTCGCCCTACGCTCAATCGTGGCTCTATCGTCGGTTCTAGCCATCGCCGCGAAGCTTTCCAGCTTTAGGCAGTCGGTTCACGCGAGGATGCGTTCAGGATGGGCGTCTAAAGACAGGGTATCCTTCGAGATCGTCGCTTGTCGAGAGAACACACCCTCTTCAGCTCATCCACTGCCCGCCATCGACATTGTAGGTTTGCGACACGACATAGTCGCTTTCCGAGCTCGCCAGGAAGATGGCGCAACCAACCAGATCCTCCGGCTTCGCCATTCGACCGAAGGGCACGCCCTCGCCAACACGACGCTTCTTCTCGCCTCTTGGGAGGCCTTCATATTGCGAAAAAAGAGCATCGACGTGGTCCCAATGCTCACCATCGACGACACCTGGAGCAATGGCATTCACATTGATCCCGTGCTTGATGAGGTTCAGGCCCGCCGATTGCGTGAGACTTATGACGGCCGCCTTGGTAGCGCAGTACACTGCAACCAACGCCTCACCGCGCCGACCCGCCTGGCTCGCCAGATTGATGATCTTGCCGCCCTTGCCGGCCGCGATCATGTGCCGGGCGACAGCCTGCATGGTGAAGAGCACACCGCGCACATTGACGCTGAAGAGCCTGTCGTAGCTTTCCGGCGTGATGTCCACGATCGGGGCAAGATCGAACAGGGCGGCGTTGTTGATCAAGATATCGATCCTGCCGGTCTTGTCGACGACCCGATCGACGCAAGCCTGGATCGAGCCGACATCGGCCACGTTCATGTACATCGCTGAGCAAGCCGGCCCAATGTCCGCAGCGGCGCGTTCGGCGGCGCTCAGGTCGATATCCCCGATGACGACAGAGGCACCTTCCCGGACATAGGCTGCCGCGAATGCCCGCCCGATGCCACGCGCCCCGCCCGTGATGAGTGCAACCTTATCCTTCAGTCTCATTTGCTAGACTCTTCTTATTTGCCGCAAGCGCGGATTTCAGTTTGCTCCTAGAGGAGGCTGCCCGGCGCGCCGGACAGCCCAAGTTTGTGAACGCCGGAGCGTCCGGGGAGACTCAAATCACTTGATGTATCCGGCCTTGGTCATGTCGCGCGTCGCGATGGTCTGGGCAGACGCGAGCGCGTCGTCGACAGAGCTGCTGCCGGCGAGAGCGCCCGAGAACTGCTGCCCGACTGCGGTCCCTATGGCCTGGAATTCCGGGATGGCGACGAACTGGATGCCGACATAGGGGACAGGCTTCACGGTGGGATGAGCCGGGTCGGCCGAGTTGATCGAGTCCAGGGTCAGCTTGGCGAACGGCGCGGCCTTCTGGTATTCGGGATTGGCGTAGAGCGACTTGCGCGTGCCCGGAGGCACATTGGCCCAGCCTTCCTTGGCAGCCACGAGTTCGAGGTAATGCTTGCTCGTCGCCCAGGCGACGAACTTCTTCGCCGCCGCGACCTTCTGCGAGCCGCCCGGCACGGCGAGCGACCAGGCCCAGAGCCAGTTGGCGTTCTTGCCGAGCCCTGTGTTCGGGGCCAGGGCGAAGCCGACCTTGTCAGCGACCTTCGAATCCTTGGGATTGGTGACGAAGGAGGCCGCGACGGTCGCGTCGATCCACATGCCGCACTTGCCGGCGTTGAAGAGCGCGAGATTTTCGTTGAATCCGTTCGACGAGGCGCCCGGAGGACCGGCATCCCGCATGAGCTTGATGTAGAAGCTCAACGCGTTCTTCCACTCCGGCTGATCGAATTGAGGCCTCCACTTCTCATCGAACCATCGTGCGCCAAAGGAGTTTGCCGTCGCCGAAAGAAAGGCCATGTTCTCGCCCCAGCCTGCCTTGCCGCGCAGGCAGATGCCGTAGGTCTCGGAAGACGTGATCTTGCGCGCAGCGTCGGCGACGAAGTCCCATGTCGGGCTCTCCGGCATCTTGATGCCGGCTTTGTCGAACAGGTCCTTGCGATACATGATCATCGAGGATTCGCCGTAGAACGGCGCGGCGTAGAGCTTGCCATCCAGGGACAGGCCGGTGCGGATCGCGGGCAGGAGATCGTCGATGTCGTAGCCGGCGCCGAGATCGTCGAGCGGCACCAGCCAGCCCTTCTTGGCCCAGATCGGAACCTCATAGGTGCCGATCGTCAGCACGTCGTACTGGCCGGATTTGGTGGCGATGTCGGTCGTCACCTTCTGGCGCAGCACATTCTCTTCGAGCGTGACCCAGTTCAGCACGATGTCCGGGTTCGCCTTGGTGAAATCATCCGTCAGCTTCTGCATGCGGATCATGTCGCCGTTGTTGACCGTCGCGATCGTCAGTCTGGTCTCGGCCAAAGCGCCTGACATCATGGCGCCGGACATCAAAGCGACGGCTGCGAATGCGCCGAGCGAGCTTGTTGCGAGCAACTTCATGCATTTCCTCCGAAGGTCTTTTGAATTTTTAAAGACAATGGGGAGACGTATTCCGACGAGCTATGATCGTCAGGATATGCCGAGCCCAGCCTCAGGTTCGGACCGGGCAGCCAGCGCGGCTAGAGCGCTGTGTGCAAAAGCTGATACTTTTATGCAGGCGCTCGCTGAAGCAGGCTGAGCGCCGCCCCTCATCCGCCGTACAGATAGTTGGGCAGCCACAGCGTCAGGCCGGGCCAGATGTACATGAACACCATGCAGACGATCACGATCAGCATGTAGGGCATCATGCCCGAAAATATCTGGTTCAGCGTGACGTGCTTTGGCGCGACGCCCTTCAGGTAGAAGGCCGACATCGCCACCGGCGGCGACAGGAACGCGGCCTGCAGGTTCACGAACACCAGCACGCCCCACAGCACCGGATCGATGTTGAAGTGTTTCAGCATCGGCAAAAAGATCGGCACGAAGATCACAATGATCTCGGTCCATTCCAGCGGCCATCCCAAGAGGAAGATGATCGCCTGCGACAGGATCATGAACTGCACCGGCGTCATGTTGAGCGACAGCACCCAGCTCTCGAGCAGTGCCTGGCCGCCAAGGATGGCGAACACCGCCGAGAACAGCGCCGAGCCCACGAACAGCCAGCACACCATCGAGGTGGTCTTGGCGGTCAGGAACACCGCTTCCTTGGTACGCTTCCAGTCCAGCGTGCGGGCCTGGAACGCCAGCAGGAAGGCGCCGGCGGCGCCGACCGCGGCGGATTCCGTCGCGGTCGTGATGCCGAACAGGATCACGGCGAGCACCACCACCGTGAGGATGCCGAGCGGCATCACCGAGATGACGAGCAGCCGCAGCACCTCGAACTGCTCGGCCTCCATGGTCCAGTAGTAATAGAGGAGCAGCAGCGCGCAGAAGGCGGCGACGAACGCAAAGTAAGTGTAGAACTCCGGCGGCGGCCCGGAATCGACGGGGGCCGCCGCAGCCTTGCCGCGCAGCTCGGCGCTGCCCATCTGCTGCAGGGCTTCCGGCTCACTCTTCGCGGGCTTGTCCGATCGGCTGGCCGCGCCGCCAAGTTCTTCGAGCTTCTCTTCCTGTTCGACCGGTTGCGCGCCGGCGCCGAGCGGCTGCAGCGTCTCCTCAGCGCGTTGCTGCTGCTGTGTTGCGGCTGCGACCGGTGAGGGAAGATCCGGCTGCTGGTGGATCACCACGTACCACCAGGTGGCCCACAGCGTCGCCAGCGTCAGCACCATCGGCACCAGCGCGTAGCCGAGGTTTTGCATCAGCGTCAGATAGCCGATGCGGATGCCATCGACGCTCAGGTTCATGGCTCTGGCGGGCGCAAGCACGGCCGCAAGGAGCGCCGGCAGCATTTTTCGCGAATAGGCGCGCTGAAGATCGGAGATCCACGGCCGCACCGGGACCTTGATTTCGCTTTCGGAAAGTTTTGGCGCGATTTTCGGGTTCAGCAGCGCCCAGCCGACGATGTAAACGAGATAGAGGAAGGCCAGGAAGAAGCCGGGAAACATCGCGGCTGCGTAGAGCTTCACCACAGATTGGCCGGCCACCGCCGCGTAGACGATGATCATTACCGAGGGCGGGATCAAGATGCCGAGCGTGCCGCCGGCGGTGATCACACCCGAGGCGAGCTTGACGTCGTAGCCGGCTTTCAGCATCGGATTGAAGGCGATGACGCCCATCAGCACCACGACCGCGCCGACGAGGCCGGAGGCGATGCCCCAGAAGGTGCAGACGATCAGCGTCGCCACCGCGAGCGAGGCGGGCACGCGGCGGAACGCAAGCTGGATCGAATAGAACATCTTGTCGACCAGGGCGCCGCGCTCCATCACGTAGCCCATCAGCACAAACAGCGGTATCGAGATCAGGACGTCGTTCGTCATCGCGCCATAGGTGCGCTGGACCATCAGGTCGAAGATGTGATTGTCGCCCCAGGCTTCGCCGCCCCGGTGATAGGCGAAGAAGCCGAAGAACATGCCGAGACCCATCAGGGTGAAGGCGGTGGGGAAGCCCATCATGATGACGACCACGATGAGGCCCAGCATCAAAAGCCCGAGTGCCGGATCGCTCATCGCTGCACATCTCCGCCCATGCCGCGCTGCCGTGCGGCCTCCTCGATATCCTGCGCACGCGCGATCGCGGCCTTGCGCGCGTCCTCGTCGACATGTTCGCTGTGCGCGAGCTGCTCCTCGATGACGTCGATCTCGGAGACGTCGGCAAGCCGGCTCGGCCAGACGCCGGTCTTCAGACAAATGACGCAGCGCGCGATCTCGGCCGCGCCCTGCAGCAGCACCAGCACGCCCGCGAGCGGGATCATGAACTTGAACTGGTAGACCGGCGGGCCCTCGGCGGTCACGTTGGAATGCTCGTTGATGCGCCAGGAGTCCATCGCATAGTCCCAGCCGGCATAGACCAGCGCAGCGATGCCGGGCAGGAAGAACAGGAAGTACAGCCCGAGATCCAGCGTGGCCTGGGTACGGGGCTTCATCGACGAGTAGAGGAAGTCGCCGCGGACATGGGCGTTCTGCGCCAGCGTGTAGGCGCCGGCAATCATGAACAGCGTGCCGTAGAGCATGTTCGAGGCGTCGAAGATCCACGCCGTCGGCATGTTGAGGATATAGCGCTTGAACACCTCGGCGCAGACGAGGCCCATCAGGCCCACGACCAGCCAGGCCGCCGTCTTGCCGGTCCAGGTGCTGACGGCGTCAATGGTATAAAGAAAACGCTGCGCGTTCATAGGGCCCGCGATTCCGCAAGATCATCAAACATCGAAACAAGACAAGCGTCACCCGGGATTGTCGTCCCGGATGACGCTTCCAACAACCCTAAAAACCGGTCAGGTCTTCTTCTTCGCGTTCGGCCCGAAATAGTGATTATAGGCCATGCGCCGGTTCACCACCGTGTCCTGCTCCCACTGCGTCGCACGCTTGGCGAAAGCCAGTTGCGACTCCACGATCTCCTTGAACAGGGGATTTTCGCCCGCCTTCTTCTCCGCCACCTGGTCGAACACGTCGAGCTGCTTCTGCAGGATCGAGTCCGGCGTCTTGTAGAACTTGACCTTGTCCTTGGTCTGGAGCTCCTCATAGTCCTTCGAGTAGCGGTCGATCGCCTTCCAGGCCATGTCCTGGCTCGCCGCTTCGACGGCGTTGGCGATGATGGCCTTCATCTTGTCCGGCAGTGCGTCGAACTTGCCCTTGTTGAACAGGATCTCGAGCTGCTCGGCATTCTGGTGATAGCTCTGCAGCATGCAGACCTTGGAGACGTCCGCGAAGCCGAGCACGCGATCGGAGGTCGCATTGTTGAACTCGGCCGCATCCAGCAGGCCCCGATCCATCGCCGAGACGATTTCACCGCCCGGCAGCGCGTTGACCGCGGCGCCGAGACCGGTGAACACGTCGATGGAGATGCCGACGGTGCGGAATTTCAATCCCTGAAAGTCCTCCGCCTTGGTCATCGGCTTCTTGTACCAGCCGAGCGGCTGGGTCGGCATCGGCCCGTAGGGGAACGAGACCACGTTGGCGCCGATCGAGGCGTAGAGCTTTTCCAAGAGCTCCTTGCCGCCGCCGTATTTGTGCCAGGCGAGCAGCATGTTTGCGTCCATGGCGTAGCCCGGCCCCGAGCCCCAGAGCGCGAGCGCGTTCTGCTTGCCATAGTGATAGGCAAGCACGCCGTGGCCACCGTCGAGTGTGCCCTTGGAGACGGCATCGAGCAGGCCGAAGGCCGGCACCACGGCGCCGGCGGGCAGCACCTCGATCTTGAGATCGCCGCCGGTCATGTCGTTGACCTTCTTGGCGAAGTCGAGCGCGTATTCGTGGAAAATGTCCTTGGCCGGCCAGGTGCTCTGCCAGCGCATGCTGGTCACGCCCTGCGCACTGACGATGGCCGGGGCGGCGACCGTCGCGGCGGCCCCGGCCGCGGCAGTCTTGAGGAAACGGCGACGTGTGGACGCGCCGTGCTTGTTTGTCTTGGTCATGATGTCCTCCCGTTTTTCAGAGCGATCCGTCGCGGATCAGCTCCATTTTTGTGTGGAGAAGACAAAGACTTGCGCCGGGCTTTGGCAAGGAGGTTCCAGCCGATGCGACGCTTGGACGCGGATCGCGTGCAGAGGGATGAAAACTCGCCTTTCGATTTATTCCCCCACCTCCAAGACAAATCGAACCGGCGGAGGGGAAACCCGAACGGCCGGCACGGGGGTACCGGCCCAGGTGCAACCTTTCAGCCTCTGGAACGTTGTCAGGCAATGACAAATGAAACCTTGGCACATTCCCCCCGTCTGCTCACCCCCGACCAACGCAAGGCCCGTGACCAGGCGCGCCGCGCCGACGCAGAGCAGGCCATGCGCGAGCATGAGGCCGCCCAGAAGGCGTTCTATGCCAACAAGGAGCGGCTAAAGGCCGAGCGGCTGGCGCGCGAGGCGCAGGCCCGGGGCCGTCAGCGCGCCTAAATCCTTAATGTTCGTTACCGTCCCTTAAGCCCTGCGCGGGCAATCTCGGCGCTGACGGGCGGTCCAGCTTTCGGCCGCGCCCCCTTTGGCCCGAGGTCGTCCACCCATGCTCGCCGAAACGCTGGAGCAGCTTCAATTCGCGCCGCACAAGCGCACGCTCTATGTGCGCTTCGTGCTCGCGGCGCTGGGCGCGGTCGTCCTCGTCAAAACCTTCTGGTTCGCGCGCTGGGGCGCCTGGCAGGGTCGTGAGCTCGCCGACTTCGACGCCTTTCACATCATCGCACAGCGGGTCTGGCTCGGCGATCTCGACCAGGTCTACCGCTTCGAGACCTTCGTGAAGATGCAGGCGGAGGCCGCCGGCGGCACGACCAGCTTCATGCCCTGGACCTATCCGCCGCAGTTCGACCTTCTGTTGGCGCCTCTCGCGTTCCTGCCGGTGGGTGTGGCTTACCTTGTATTCACCGCGGTGACGCTTGCGCTTTATCTGGCGACACTGCGCCGGATCGCGGGCGATAATTTTGCCCAGGCCCTCGTCATCGTCTTTCCGGCGCTCGCCATCACCATCGGCTGCGGCCAGAACGGTTTTCTCACGGGTGCGCTGATTGGGCTGGTCTGCCTCAACATCGAACGGCGCCAGGTGCTGGCGGGCCTTGCGCTCGGCGCCATGGTGATCAAGCCGCACCTCGCGATCGCGGCCGGCCTCTATTTGCTGATCACGCGCCGCTGGATTGCGATCGCGACCGCGGCCATGATGGTGCTGGCGAGCTCGCTTCTCTGCACATTGCTGTTCGGGCTGCAGATCTGGAGCGCACTGCTGGGCTCGATCAGGGAATCCGCTGGCTATCTCGAGCAGGGCTTTTATCCGCTGTTTCGCATGATCTCGAGCTATGCCGCGCTGTACATGGCGGGCGTGCCGGCCGCCGGCGCGTTCTGGGGCCAGGCGATCGTTGCGGCGCTGGCGCTTTGCGCCGTCGCGCTTGGTGTTGCGCGCGCGGTCTCGCCCGCCTTCGCGCTCGGCGTCACCGCAACGGTGTCGGTCATGATCAGCCCCTACGCCTATGACTACGACCTGCCGATGGTGGGGATCGGTCTTGCCCTGATGTTTCCCGATCTCGCAAAAGTAGCGAGCGCGCGTGAGCGCAGCGTCATCTATGGACTGGTCCTGCTCGCCGGCGCCTACGGGCTGCTGCAATCCGCGCGCCTTGCGGCGCAGTACGGCCAGAAGGTGGATCTGGACCAGCATTTTGCGCCGGCGATTGCCGGCCTTGCGCTGATGGTCCTGCTGGCGATGCTGCTGCGCATGCTCTGCCGCAAGACTCGGTCTGCGGACGCGATGTCGCCCGCACTCCCGTAAGGCCGCACACGTCCTCGGCCAGGCACCGCTTTTGGACGCGGCGCAAAAAAAACGATAAGCTCGCTCCGGGTCGGCAAGATTGCCCGATGGGGGACGATGACATGACGGCCGTGTGGCGCATTGCGCTCGCAATCAGCCTTCTCCTCTCCGCAGCTTCGGCCAGTGCTCAAGGGCTGATCGAGGCCGCCACCCAGGCCAAAGATCTCACATTTCCCGCAGCCCCATCCACGGGTCCCGTGGATGGTTCGCGAATGGTCCTGCTGAAACCCGATGGACCGGGGCCGTTTCCGGCCATCGTCCTGCAGCACCAATGCGGCGGCCTCCGCTCGAAACGTGGCCCGAACCGCTCCATGGGTACCTGGGCAAAAACCGCAGTCGAGCACGGATTTGTCGTCCTGCTCATCGATTCTCTCGGCCCACGCGACGTTGATCAGGTCTGCCTGGGCCCAAAGAACGGGGTCAATTTTCCGCGCGGCGTGCGCGATGCCTTGCAGGCCGCCGACCACCTACGGACGCTATCCTTTGTCGATAAGCGCCGGATTGCTCATGTGGGTTTTTCCTGGGGCGCAATGGTCGTGCTGCTTGCCGGCAATGCCAGCTGGCGTTTGGTCCTGCCCGGCGGCGAGGGATTTGGTGCGGCCGTCGCCATCTATCCCGGCTGCTTCGAGATCAGGCCAAAATCAGGTTCGCCCTATGAGATCGTTGACGGCCGGATCGACCGTCCCGTCCTGGTGCTGATGGGCGAGAAGGATACCGAAACGCCGCCGAATGAATGCGTGCCAAAGCTTCAGGCAGCAAAGGACAGGGGCGCCCCGCTTGAGTGGTACATCTTTCGAAACGCGACGCATTGCTGGGATTGCCAGCAGCTGGATGGATTTTCCAAGACGGATTTTCGCGGCACCAGCGTAACCTATCGTTACGATTCCACCGCAACGTCGGACGCAAGACGCCGGATCTTCGACTTCCTCGATAGGACCTGGACGACCGGGCGGAAGGTGGGCGGCGAGTAGAGAGGCAACATCATCGATGGTGCGCCCCAGCTTCACGCCTTCTGAAGCGCCAGCGTGACGCCGCCGAGCGTCAGCACCATGGCCGCGATCTCGCGCAAGCCCAAGGGTTCGCCAAGGATGATCGCTGCCGAGACCACGCCGATCACGGGGACCAGCAGCATGCCGGTCGAGGCCGATGTCGGCGGCAGGCGGCGCAGCGTCTCGAACCAGGTGACGTAGCAGACGCCCATCGGGATCAGCGTCATGTAGACGAAGCAGGCGATGCCGAGCGGCGTGATCGCGCCATAATTCGGCTGCTCGAACAGCACGCCGAGGATCAGCATCGCCAGGCAACCGAGCCCGACCTGCCAAGCGACGACGACGAGCGGCGGCATCGGCAGTTGCTTGCGGTTGAGCACGTTGCCGAGCGCGAACAGGATGGCGCAGGACAGCGCCAGCGCGATGCCGAGGAGTTTTCCGGTGCCGAACGCAAACCCGTTACCGCTGAGCAGCAGCGCCACGCCGGCGACACCGAGCACCAGCGCGACAATGTCCCGGACCGTCGGCCGGACATGCAGCACCGGCCAGGCGAACAGCATGGCCCAGATCGGCATGGTGTAGGCGATCAGCGCGCCCTCCCCCACCGTGACGAACTTCATCGCCATGGTGCCAAACCCCATCCAGGCGAACACATTGGTGAAGGTGGCAAACAGCAGCCTCGGCACCGCTTCGCGGGGAACGGCGAGCGATTCGCCCCGGCTCCGTGCCAGCGCGACAAGGATGAGCGCGGCGCAGACGCCGGCAAGGCCCCGGGCAAATAGTGGCGGCCATTGCTGCAGCAACAGCTTCATCAGCGGCCAGTTCAGCGCCCAGCCGAGTGCCGTCACGCCCAAGCAGATGAAGCCGATCGATCTGTCGCGCCCGGTCGCGTCCATGGGGAGCGCTTAGCAGGCCAGGGGCGCTCGCTCCACCTTTCGCGATGCATGCGGCTCAAGCAAATGCGCCGCGAGGAACCCGAAGGGCGTGACGTTCGTTCAGACCGCAGGCGTGCGCAGTGGACTTGAGCTCCGGAGCGGAGCGATAATCCGGCCCGCGCTACTCACCTGCAACGGAGGTCCGCCATGCCTGCGCCGTCCGAGAAGGATCACGTCTACAAGATCCTCGAACTCGTCGGGTCGTCAGAGAAATCGATCGAGGATGCGATCCAGAACGCGGTCAGCCGCGCCGCAAAAACCATTCGCGAGATGAAATGGTTCGAGGTCGTCCAGACGCGCGGCCATATCGAGAATGGCACCGTCCGCCACTATCAGGTCGCGCTGCGCGTCGGCTTCACGCTGGAAGGGTGATTCCAGGAGGTCGACGCAAAGGCTCCATACCAAGGCTTGCAGACGCGAACGGCACGTGACCGCCGCCGACGCAATACTCTTGTCCGCAATCAGAGACGGCGGCGGTCATCCGTGTCAGCGCCGCCGTGGTTAACAACGTGCTTCAAGAGCCGCTCGAACTATCCACAAGCCTCTCCGGCTAAAGACCTCCCCACAATCAGTGCGGAAATTGCAACATGCCGTTAAGTCGGAAGTGAGAGGTTTGCCCCATATCGGAGCAAATCCAGATGGTCATGAGCCGGAGCGAACTCGGCAAGACCCGCCTTCCCCTGTGGGCGGCGGGATTCGTGGCGTTGACCTGCGTGGCCATCCTGGCGTTGAGCGCCTGGCGCGAGTGGGAGACGCGGGCGGCCGAGTTGAGGAACGCCGAGGTGGACGTGACCAATCTCGCGCGGTCGCTGACGCAGCACGCGGACGACACGTTCGAAATCGCCGATACCATTCTCACCGGGCTGGTCCATCGGCTGGAGCATGGAACGGGCCCCGATACAATCACCAAGCTCCAGGTCTATCTGCCGACGCGCAGATCATCGGACCGCATCCGCGGCATTTTCATCTATGACGAAACCGGCCGGTGGCTCGCCACGACCGAACAGATCGACTTCGCCAAGCTCAACAACAGCGACCGCGAATATTTCCAGCATCATCGCGCCTCGACAGACCGCGCGACCCTGATCGGGAGACCGGTCAGGAGTCGCTCAGGCGGCCAGTGGATCATCACGGCGTCGCGTCGCATCAATCATCCCGACGGCAGTTTCGCCGGAGTCGCCCTGATCACGATCGACGTCGCCTATTTCGTCAAATTCTACGAGCGGTTCGACCTCGGGCCGAATGGCTCGGCGTCGCTGGTCAACAACAATGGCATCATGCTGGCGCGCAGCCGCGACGACAGCGGGACCTATGTCGGCCTTGATTTGTCCAATAGGCCATTGTTCAGGGAGTGGAACAGCCGCCCCGCCGCTGCAGTCTACTATTTCACCTCGCCGCTCGATGGCGTGCGCCGATTGAGCTACTACCAGCGAAGCAGCCGATATCCCCTGATGGTGCTGGCGACCATGGCGCAGGATGACGTCCTTGCGCCCTGGCGCAGAGAGGCCCTCACCCGCATGACGTTCGTCGTCGGCCTGACCTTGCTGATAGCGGTGATCGGCCTCTATTTGGTGCGGCAATTGCTGCAGCGACAGCACATGGCGGCGGCCATGGTCGCCAACGAAGCCCAGTTTCGCCTTCTGGCCGAGCAGTCCAGCGATATGGTGACGCGCATCGGGCTCGATGACCGGCTTCTCTACGTTTCTCCGTCCTGCGCCCGTATCATCGGCTGGAATTCGGACGAACTCTTGGGCACGTCAGCCGTGGCTGGCGTCCATGCCGAGGACCGGGAGCGGGTCGAGCAAGCCATGGCTGCACTGAAGAATGACGAGGCCGAAGAGGCCCGGCTCATCTACCGCCAACGCCATCGCGAGAAGGGCGAGATCTGGGTCGAGTCGGCGCTGCACGTCACACGCGCCTCCGAGACCGGGCAGATCGACGGAATCGTGGCCATCATGCGCGACATGACCGAGCAGAAGGATTTGCAGGACAAGCTCGCGTCGCTCGCCACCACCGACGGGCTGACGGGGCTCGCCAACCGGCGACACTTTGATGATTGCCTTGCAGAAGAATGGTCGCGCGCAAAGCGCGATGAAACATCGCTTTCACTCCTTCTGATCGATGTCGATCACTTCAAGGCATACAACGACCACTACGGTCACCAGGCGGGCGACGGCTGCCTGCGCGCACTGGGTCGGATACTCGTCACGCAGATCAAGCGCCCTGCCGATCTGGCGGCGCGATACGGCGGCGAGGAATTCGCCCTGCTGTTGCCGAACACCGATGCAGCAGGTTGCGCGCAGGTCGGAGAGCGGGTTCGCGAGGCGCTGCATGAACTCGCGATCCTGCATGCCCAGAACCCGCCGTCCCGGGTCGTGACGGTGAGCGCGGGCGGTGCCACGATTGCTCCATCCCAGACCATGACCGAAAGCAGCGCATTGCTGACGGCCGCCGATCGGGCGCTCTATGCCGCCAAGGACGGCGGACGCGATCGACTGGTGATGTCGGGACAGGTCGTCCCCTGGCCCGCAAAGAGTGCGTGACCCGCTGCACACTTTTTCGGATCGCGCTCTAGCGGCGCGCCATCACACCAGATGACAGGCCACGAAGTGGCCGCCCGCGTGCTCCTTCAGCTCCGGCGCGCTTTCGGAGCAGCGGGGCTGCGCGATCGGGCAGCGGGTGTGGAAATGACACCCCTTCGGCGGCTTCATCGGGCTCGGCACGTCGCCCTTCAGGCGGATGCGCTCGCGCTTGAATTTCGGATCTGGCACCGGCACCGCCGACAGCAACGCCTTGGTGTAGGGATGCTGCGGATTGCGGTAGAGGTCGCTCGCCTTGGCGAGCTCGACGATACGGCCGAGATACATCACCGCGACACGGTCGGAGATGTGCTCGACCACCGAGAGGTCGTGGGCGACGAACAGATAGGTCAGGTTCAGCTCGGCCTGCAGGTCCTCCAAGAGGTTGATGACCTGCGCCTGGATCGAGACGTCGAGCGCGGAGACCGGCTCGTCGCAGACGATCAGTTTCGGCTCGACCGCGAGCGCGCGGGCGATCACGATGCGCTGGCGCTGGCCGCCGGAGAATTCGTGCGGATAGCGACGCATATGCTCCGCCTTCAGCCCGACCTTGACGAGGAGGCTCGCCACCCGCCCCTCGCGCTCGGCGGCCGACTGCGCGAGCTTGTGGATGGTGAAGGCCTCGCCGAGGATCGCGCCGACCGTCATGCGCGGATTGAGGGAGGCGAACGGATCCTGAAACACGATCTGCATCTGGCGCCGCAGCGCGCGCAGATCGTTGCCGCCGAGGCTCCGTACATCCTGCCCGTCGAAGACCACCTCGCCTTCGGTCGGCTCGATCAGGCGCAGCACGCAGCGGCCCGTGGTGGACTTGCCGCAGCCGGATTCGCCGACCAGCCCGAGCGTCTCGCCGCGATTGACCGAGAACGACACGCCGTCCACGGCATAGACGCTGCCGACCTGGCGCGACAGGAGGCCGCCGAGCACGGGAAAATGCTTCTTCAGGCCGGAGACGCGCAGCAGGGGTTCGCTCATGACGCAACTCCTGTCGTCGCAACGTCTCCGAGATGGCAGGCCATGCGGTGGCCCGGCTTGACCTCGCGCAGCAGCGGCTCCTTTTCGGTGCAGACGCTCATGGCGAACTTGCAGCGCGGCGCAAACCGGCAGCCGACCGGCGGATTGATCAGGATCGGCACCGAGCCGCCGATCGCCTCGAGCCGCGTCTTGTGCTTGCTGTCGAGGTCGATGCGCGGGATCGAGCGGATCAGCCCTTGCGTGTAGGGATGGCGGGGATCGCCGAAGAGATCGTCGACGGCCGCCTCCTCCACCACCTTGCCGGCATACATCACCACGACGCGCTGTGCAGTCTCGGCGACGACGCCCATGGCATGGGTGATCAGCATCACCGCCATGCCGAAGCGATCCTTCATGTCCTGGAGCAGATCGAGGATCTGCGCCTGGATGGTGACGTCGAGCGCGGTGGTCGGCTCGTCGGCGATGATGAGCTTCGGCTTGCACGCAAGTGCCATTGCGATCATGACGCGCTGGCGCATGCCGCCGGAGAACTGATGCGGATAATTGTGCACGCGGCCTTCCGCGTTGGGAATCTGCACCAGTTTCAGCATGTCGATCGTCCGGGCGATCGCGTCCTTCTGCGACAGGCCCTCATGGCGGCGCAGGCTCTCGGCGATCTGCTCGCCGACCGTCAGCACCGGATTGAGCGAGGTCATCGGCTCCTGGAAGATGAAGCCGATTTCCTTGGCCCTGACATCGTCGAGCTGGTTGCTCGAGAGCGGCACGAGGTCGCGGCCCTCGAACTTGATCTCGCCCGCCACGATGCGGCCGGGCGGCATCGCGATCAGCTTCAGGATCGACATCGCAGTGACGGTCTTGCCGCAGCCGGATTCGCCGACGACGCAGAGCGTCTCGCCCTTGTTGATGGAGATATCGACGCCGTCGACGGCCTGGAGGATGCCGTCGTCGGTGGTGAAGTGGGTCTTGAGGCCCTTGATCTCGAGCAGCGGGGCCATCAGATCACCCGTCGCGCATCGAGCGCATCGCGCAGGCCGTCGCCGATGAAGTTGATGGCGACCACAGCGATGAAGATCGCACCGCCCGGAAACAGCGCCCAGTGCGGACCGATGTCGAGAAAATCCTTGGCGTCGAACAAGAGCCGCCCCCAGGTCGGGGTATCCGGCGGGAAGCCGAGGCCGAGGAAGGATAGCGTCGATTCCGCGATGATCGCGGCCGCAACGTCGATGGTGCCGGCGATGATCACCGGTCCGACCGCATTGGGCAGGATGTGCCGCACCACCTGGCGCAGCGGACTGGCGCCGAGCGCGCGCGCGGCTTCGACAAACTCCTTTTCGCGCAGCGACAGGAATTGTGCGCGCACGAGACGGGCGACCGGCATCCAGCGCAAGCCCCCGATGACAAGCACGATCAGGATGAAGATGCCGCCCTCGGGGCCGAACGTCGCCTTCAGGCCGTCGCGGAAGAGATAGATTAGCAACAGCAGCAGCGGCAATTGCGGCAGCGACAGGAACAGGTCCGTCATCCACATCAGGCCGTGGCCGAGCGCGCCGCGCGACATGCCGGCGAGCGCGCCGATCAGCACGCCGACGAACACGGAAACCAGCATCGCGGCAAGGCCCACCGCCAGCGAGATGCGCCCGCCATAGATCATGCGTGCCAGAATATCCTGGCCGAGATCGTCGGTGCCGAAGGGATGGGCAAGCGACGGCCCCTGCAGGCCGGCGACGATGTCGATGTCGTTGATCTTGACGCGCCAGACGAAGGGACCGACGACCACCGCCAGGATCAGCACCAGCAACAGGAACGCACTGACGACGGCGAGCTTGTGGCGGCGATAGCGCCGCCACATCTCGCGCCAGGGCGAGTAGACGCCCCGCTCAGCGGAGCGAGATGCGAGGGTCAAGCCAGCCATACAGGACGTCCGCGATGAGGTTGAAGAGCACCACCAGACACGCGAAGACGAAGGTGACGGCCATCACCACCGGCGTGTCGTTGGAAAGGATGGAGGAGATCAGCAGCGAGCCGATCCCGGGGATGCGAAAGATCTGCTCGGTGACGATAGCGCCGCCGAACACCGCCGGCATCTGCAATGCGATCAGCGTGACCACCGGGATCATGGCGTTGCGCATCACGTGCTTGACGATCACCTTGGCCTGGCCGAGGCCCTTGGCCCGCGCTGTCGTGACGTAGTCGAGCCTAATGACGTCGAGCATGGCCGAGCGCACGAAGCGCGTCATGGACGCAGCCTGGAACAGGCCGAGCACCATCACCGGCATGATCGCCTGCCGGATCATCTCGAGCACCCAGCGAAAGCCTGACGCCTTGATGTCGGTCGAGTAGACGAAGGGCAACCAGTCCAGCGTGACCGAGAAGATCAGGATGAACAGGATACCGGTGAAGAAGGTCGGCAGCGAGAAGCCGATGAACGCGAGCGCGTTGGCGATCTGGTCGAACACCGAGTACGGCCGCGTGGCTGCATAGACGCCGACGGGAATCGCGACGCACAGCGCCAGAATCTGCGCGGAGCCGATCACGTAGAGCGTGGTCGGCAGCCGCTGCAGGATGAGGGTGTCGACGTTCATCCGGCTGACGAAGGAAAAACCCCAGTCGCCATGCAGCATGGCGTTGAGCCAGCTCAGGTAGCGAAGATAGATGGGATCGTCGAGGCCGAACTTCGCCCGAAGTGCTGCCTGCACTTCGGGCGGGACGTTCGGATTGGTCGCCAGTTCCGAGAACGGATCGCCTGGCGCCAGCGCCAGCACGACGAACAGCACCAGCGAAATGCCGAGCAGGCTCGGCACGGCGATCAGGAGACGACGCAGGATGTACTGACTCATGAGGGGACCTTACGCCGGTTCCTCAAGCCTCGCGGTACCAGTCCTGGATGTTGTCGGTTTCGTTGGCCCAGCCGCTGATCGCAGGCCGCAGCGTGTTCGAAGCGGCCTCCACCTTGAGGCGGTGCATCACCGGAATGAACACGGTGTCCTGCCACAGCAAATCGTTACACTTGATGTAGAGGGCCGCGCGCTTGACCGGATCGGTTTCGGTTTCCGCCGCCGCAATCAACGCGTCGTAGTCCTTGTTGACGTAGCGCGGGAAGTTCTGACCCTGCCACTTGTTCTCCTTGGTGGCTACCTGACCCGAGATGTAGCGCTTCATATGCAAGGCGGGATCGGGCTGGGTCATCGGGATCTGGAATTCCTCGATGTCGGCGTAGAACTTGGAATAGGTGTCGGGGTTGGCGACGTCGGAGGAGAAGAACACCGAGGCCACGACCGATTTCAGCTCCACGTCGATGCCGGCCTTCTGACAGGCCTGCTTGACGATGGCCTGGGTCTTCTGGCGCGGACCGTTGGTCGAGGTCTGATAAAGCAGCTTGAACTTCTTGCCGTCCTTCTCCCGGATACCATCGGCACCGACCTTCCAGCCGGCATCGTCCAGCATCTTCGAGGCCTTCTCGACGTTGAACTCCCAGCTCGTATTCTTCGAGGCGAACTGCTCCGGCCCGTTGAGATAGTTGGCCGTCGTCCGCCCGGCGCGACCGTAGATCGCCTTCTTGACCGACTCGCGGTCGACGAGCAGCGCAAGCGCCTTGCGCACGGCCGGATCCGAGAGGATGGGATGCTTGGTTTTCAACGACGACCGCTCGCCGTCGACCTCGGTGTTGGGATCGGTGAAGTTGAGCGCGATGAACTCGATGTCGCCGCCCACGGCGTAAATGGTCTTGCCCTTGCCGCCCTTCTCGAGGCGCAGCAGCACGTCGTCTTCCACCTGGATGTTCCAGCCGAAATCATACTCGCCGGTCTGGATCACCGCGCGTGCCGCCGAGACGGCATCGCCGCCGCCCTTCATCTCGATCGTGTCGAAATACGGACGGTTCGGCATGTGATAGTCGGAGTTGAGCTCACCACGGACTACGTCGCCCGGCTTGAACTCGACGAACTTGTAGGCACCGGTACCGATGGGCGCCAGATTGTTCGGCGCCTCGCGGGATTTTCCGCCCTTGTAGTCCGCAAACAAATGTTTCGGGATGATGCAGCCATAGGCGCCGACGAAGGCGTTGGCCCAGAACGGCGTGGGGTTCTTGAACAGGATTCGGATGGTGAGGTCGTCAACCTTTTCCACGGTCATGTCGGCGTAGGTGTTGACGGACACGGCCGCCGTGGCGGGGTCGCTGGCATATGCCCAAGTGAACACGAGATCGTCGGCGGTCAGCGGCTTGCCGTCGTGCCATTTGACGCCGGGCTTGATCTTCCAAGTCACCGACTTGGCATCGGCGGCCAGGCCGCCGTTCTGGATCGACGGGATTTCGGCGGCGAGAATCGGATTGAGGTTGCCGTTGGCGTCCCAGCTTGCGAGCGGCTCGTAGAACAGGCGTGAGCCGTCCTGGTCCTTGGTGCCGGTGGCAAAATGCGGATTGAGCAGCGTCGGCCCCTGCCACCACAACAGCTTCAGCGGACCGCCGCCGCCGCGCTTGGTCGGAGGGTAAGCCGCGGGGCTCTGGGCCATGGCAACGCCGCCGATGGCAAGGATCTGGTTCGCCATCGGCGCGGTGAGGCCGATAGCCGCCAGACGCTGGATGAAGGCGCGGCGATCCATCCGCCCGTCCTTCACCTTTCCGATCATCGAACGCAGTTCTTTGTCCAGCATGGTTGTCCCCCGTCTGGTTCCTGTATGGATGCGGGCGGCCGATTGGGCGGCCGCCGAGTTTGTCTGGCAGTAGATGGCACACCGAATGGGCCGCGCGTCAACTGCGACCGTGTGTATGCAAACGGTCTTCTGGCTGTCCGTTGAGCAAAATTCTGATCCGGCGCCTACCGGTTCGGCAATACGCCGGGAAAAATCGCCTCCCGCCGCGCTGCACTGCGAAAAATTTGTTCGCCTGATCAGACGAAGTATCGAGAAACTCGCTCCCCGATATCAGGTCAGGGACATGTCCAGCGGCGGTGCAACATTGTCCGGCATCGGGCAGACGTAAGGCGTCTTGGCCGTGCGCTTCTTCAGATCCGCCTTGGCGGCCGCGATCAGTTCCGGCTCGGTCAGTGCCTTGATGCCGATCCCCGCCATGGCCTTGGCGGCCTGCACCATGGCCTTGTGGGCGTGCGGGCTCTTGCCCTGCGCCACCACCTGCCAGGTGTGGAACGGCGTGCCGATTGCAACCGTCGGTGCGTGGACCTGCACGGTGGGGACGACCCAGCTCACGTCGCCCACATCGGTCGAGCCGACCAGCGGATTGCGCTTGGCATCCAGCGGCACCAGGAAGTCGGCGAGCGGCCGCTCGGTCGGCTCCATGCCGATCGCGTAATAGACCGACGAGATATCCTTATCGGTCAGGGTCGCACGGATGTCGGAGGCGAAGGCCTTGTCCGCCTCGTCGAAATGCGGCGGCCCGAGTTCTTCCATCACCTTGTGCAACGCGTGCTCCAGCGGGGCGTTGGGCAGGATGTTTGAGACCGCGGAGATGATCTTCATCTCGACCTTGGTCTCGGTCATCAGGGCCGCGCCCTGCGCGATCTTCTGCACCCGCCCGACCAGTTCGGTCATGCCGGGCAGATCGCGGGCGCGGATCGAATAGCGCACGCGGGCATGGGCCTGCACCACGTTGGGCGCGATCCCGCCGGTATCGAGCAGCGCATAGTGCACGCGCGCATCGCTCGGCATGTGCTCGCGCATGTAGTTGACGCCGACATTCATCAGCTCCACCGCGTCGAGCGCGGAGCGGCCGAGATGCGGCGAGGCCGCGGCATGCGAGGTGCGGCCGGTAAAGATGAAGTCGGCGCGCGTGTTGGCCAGCGACGGCGTCACCGCGACTTCCCAGAAACTGTGTGGATGCCAGGTGATGGCAATGTCGGCATCCTCGAAGCCGCCGCTGCGCACGATGAAGGCCTTGGCCGCGCCGCCTTCTTCGGCGGGACAGCCATAGTAACGGACGCGGCCGGGCACCTTGTTCTCCGCGAGCCAGTCCTTCACAGCGGTCGCCGCAAGCAGCGCCGCCGAACCCAGCAGATTGTGGCCGCAGCCATGGCCGTGACCGCCGGCCTCGACCGGCCGGTGTTCCGCAACACCCGCTTCCTGGCTCAACCCCGGCAGCGCGTCATACTCGCCGAGGAAGGCGATGACCGGTCCGCCCTCACCCCACTCACCCATCAGCGCGGTGGGAATGCCGGCGACATTCTCGGTGATGCGAAAACCCTGATGGCGCAGCTCGGCGAGATGCTCGGCAGCGGAGCGCGCTTCGGTGTAGCACACCTCCGGCATTCCCCAGACCTTGTCGCTCAAATCGATGAAGCGCGCCTTGATCGTGTCAACGCCACGCCAGATGTCACTGCGGTTGTCCATGCTTCGGTCCGTGATCCCAGTCAAAACGAAGCGACGATGGGTAGCAGCTTCGTTTGACGCCGCCTAGCACCCGGCGTAGCAACAGCCATGCAGCCGGGGCGGCACGACAGGAAATGTGACGCTCATCAATTGGCGTGGTCAACGGTTCCGGCGGTCTTTCAAGACGGCCGGTCGCGGCTTAGATTACCCACGGTTCGCGCGTCGCTTCTCTCGTCACATGACAGCGACGTCAACAGGCCAGGAGAACTCCATGCCCGCCATGACCGAATGGAGAGTGCCGCCGGCACATCAGCCCCGCGCGAGCGACTATGGTTTTGATCTCGACCGCGTGCTGTCCTCCGTCGTCGGCCTGCATTCCATCATCCCGCCGGACGCCTTCAGCGCCGAGACGCTCGGCACCGAGCGCGCCGGCAATGGCGTCGTGATCGACGACGGGCTGGTGCTCACCATCGGCTACCTCATCACCGAGGCGGAGGCGGTGTGGCTGCATCTTGGCGATGGACGCGTCGTGCAAGGCCACGTGCTCGGCTTCGACTCCGTCACCGGCTTCGGCCTGGTGCAGGCGCTGGGCCGTCTCGACCTCGAGCCGATCCCGCTCGGCTCTTCCGCAGCAACGCGGATCGGCGACCGCGTCGTGGTCGGTGGTGCGGGCGGACGCACGCGCTCGGTCGCGAGCCAGATCGTGGCGAAGCAGGAGTTTGCCGGCTATTGGGAATATCTATTGGACGAGGCGGCCTTCACCTACCCCGCGCATCCGAACTGGGGCGGCACCGGGCTGATCAACGAGCGCGGCGAACTGATCGGCATCGGCTCGCTCCAGCTCGAGCGGGAGCGCGACGGCAAGGCCGAGCATGTCAACATGATCGTGCCGATCGACCTGTTGAAGCCGATCCTCGACGATTTGCGCAAGTTTGGCCGCGTCAACAAGCCGGCGCGCCCCTGGCTCGGCCTGTTCTCGACCGAGATCGACAACCGCGTCGTGGTGATCGGCATCTCCTCCAACGGACCTGCTGAGCGCGCCGAGCTCAAGACCGGCGACGTCATTCTGGCCGTCGACGGCGAGAAGGTGACGAGCCAGACGGACTTCTATCGCAAGATGTGGTCGCTCGGCGCCGCCGGCGTCGACGTGCCGCTCACGGTGCATCATGAAGGCGTCACCTTCGACGTCACCGTGACCTCGACGGACCGCTTCAAACTCCTGAAGCAGCCCAAGCTGCACTGAATCACCACACCGCCAGTTGACAGCCCAAGCCACGGAGGAGCGACAATGAGCGAGGCCGTGGTGGACGACATCGTGGCCGTGCTGCCGCCATTACTCAACGCATTGGAGGGGCTCGGCTTCGTCGCGCGCCATCTGCATCCGCCGGCCTTCGAATCCGTCATGCAGGCGATCGATACGCCGGACGATGCTCTGCGAGTAGCGCGTTCGCGCCTCGGCGAATGGCCGCAGGCGTTTGCGGAGATGCGCGGCCTGATCGAGCGGGCCTGCGATGAAACGCTCGCGGCCTTCGCCGGCCTGCGCACGGTTCAGCGCGGCCAGGGCGATTTCGTCGCGGTGTTTCGCGCCTTGCGCCATGTGCCCCGCGCGCAGGAAGCGCTCTATCCGCTCGCCGCAAAATTCCCGCCGGTCAGCAGCTTCTTCCTTAGCGCCACAACGCGCGAGGATGAGGACCTGCTGACGCGACTAACCGAGGCGACCGGTGAGCACACCGGCATTGTCCACGATCACAACGAGCCCGGCAACCGCGGCGGCTTCTCGCTTTACGTGCCGGAATACTACACACCTGACCGCGCCTGGCCGCTGGTAATGGCGCTGCATGGCGGCAGCGGCAACGGCCGCGGCTTCCTGTGGAGCTGGCTGCGCGACGCGCGAAGTTTTGGCGCGATCCTGGTCGCCCCGACCGCCACGGGGCCGACCAGGGCGCTGATGGGCGACGACAGCGACACGCCCAATCTGATGCGCATCCTCGAGAGCATCCGCAGCCGCTTCAACGTCGATCCCCAGAGGATGCTGATGACCGGTATGAGCGACGGCGGCACCTTCTGCTATGTCAGCGGCCTGGAGGCCGCCTCGCCCTTCACGCATCTCGCGCCAGTCTCGGCGACCTTCCATCCGCTGATGGCGGAAATGGCTGATGCCGCGCGGCTGCAGGGACTGCCGGTCTTCATCACCCACGGCAAGCTCGATTGGATGTTCCCTGTGCAGGTTGCACGCCAGACGCAAGGCGCGCTGTCAGCCGCCGGCGCAGACGTCACCTATCGCGAGATCGATGACCTCAGCCATTGCTATCCGCGCGAGATCAACGCGGAGCTGCTGCAATGGCTGAATGGCGGATGAACGAGTCGTCCTTACGCTCGCCTCAAGGTCATGGGAACCATCTCCCCGCACCGGCGTTGTCGCCGGACACCGGAGGTTCTCTATGAAGGTTTTGTTCGGAATGATCCTGGGCGCGCTGCTGCTTGGCGTCGGCGTCTATATCCATGACTCGATGCAGACGTCGGCCGGCAGCGACGTTGCTGCAACCAATCGCACCATCGTCAACTGGGATGTCGCCAAGGCCGATTGGGATGCGCTGCGGGATCGCGCGCATAAGGACTGGGTGAGAATTTCGTCGAAGTAGTCAGCCGCATTCCGCGACAATGATAAGGCGCCGTCGTCAGCAACGACGGCGCCTTTGTCATGCTTGACTGGGCTCAATTAGTCTTGGCTCGGTTACCCCTGGCTCAGTTACCCTTGGCTCAGTTGCTCTTGGCTCAGTTGCTCTTGCTCGCCTTCGCCTTGCGCGCGTCGGCGATCACCTGCTCGAACTCCGCCATGGTCAGCACACCCGGCACGCGGAATTTCCCGACGATGAAGGACGGCGTGCCGCGGAAACCGAAAGCCTCGGCCTGATCGTTGTTGCGCTTCAGGATCGCGTCGATGTCCTTGGCGCGACCCGTGAGGTCGCGCTTGAGACGGTCCATGTCGACGCCAGCAGCCGCCAGAATCTCGTTGATGCGCGGCTCGGTCAGTCGCGAGCTGACGCCAATCATGGCATCATGCGCCTGGTGGTACTTGTCCTGGAATTTCGCAGCGAGCGCGATCCGCGCCGCCGTCACCGACACCGGGCCGAGGATCGGCCAGTCCTTCATCACCAGCCGCACCTTGCCGTCGTCCTGGATGACCTGGCGAAGCTCGGGCTCGAGCTTCCGGCAATAGGGACAATTGTAGTCCGACCATTCGACGATGCTGATGTCGCCGTCGAGATTGCCGGCAACCGGCACATCCGGATCGCGAAGCACCTTGGCTTCGGTCAGCACCTCGTCATCGTCGCTCGTCGCCGCAATCGCCGAGCGGGTCGCGAGGCCGCCGGCAAGCAGCGCGCTCGCGCCGATCAGCGTCAGTGCTCCGCGCCGCGTCGTCGCCAGGCCGCGTTCGTCCCTGAATTTGGTCATATCTCGTCCCGTTTCGGCCCCATCCCCGCATTTACGGTTCCGGCCTGCGAATTGTTACGCCTCATATAGAGGGTCGTTGGGACGATGTCATCGCGCCAAGGATGGCATCAAAACTGCCGAGCCCCGCAGCCCTACGCCGCGATCGCGCCCGGATTCCGCGGCAGCAGCGCCATCAGCGTGCCGGTCATGGTCGCGATCAGCGTCGTTGTGCCGTCACGTTCGGCGAAGGCCTTGGCCTCGCAGAAGGTGAGCGTCCGGCCGGGCTTGACCACCTCGGCCTTGAAGATGAAGCGGCTGCCCCGTGCCGGCGCGAGCAAATTGGTCTTGAACTCGACGGTGAGGATGTCGGCCTCGCGCGGCATCAGCGTGAAGGCGGCAACGCCGCAGGCATTGTCCAGCGCCGCCGTGACGATACCGGCATGGACAAAACCGTTCTGCTGGGTGAAGGCGGGCGAATGATCCATGGCAAGTTCGGCCTCGCCCGGCGCAAGCCGCGTGAGCGAGATGCCGAGCGTGTGCATCGCCGGCTGTCCCGCGAACAGCGCAGTCGCCGCGGCGTCGTAGTCCGGGTTCTTCGGCTCGAACGCAGCCATCGCTTATGCCATGACCGGTTCGGCAAGCTGTCGCAGCGCGGTCTCGCTGATGAAAGCTTCAAACGGCGCCGATTTGCGCGCCGCGCGGTCCATATGTACGGCGGTGATCTCGCAGGTCGCGGCGGTCTCGCTGGTTTCGACATTGGTCATGTCATGCCGGAAGCGGATCAGCTTGTCGCGCACTTCGAGAAGCACGCTGCGGATCTCCACGATGTCGCCGGCGAGCAGTTCGCGCGTGTAGCTGATGTTCTGCTGCACCGCGGCCATGCCGCGGCCGGACGTGCGCAGATAGCTCGGCGTCAGTCCGAGGCGGGCGAACAGATTCCAGTTGGCCTCGTCGAATTTGCCGACATACCACATGATGTTCATGTGGCCGACGTGATCGCACTGCCACGGATAGACCGTGCCGCGATAGGTCGCCTCCTCCCGCATTGCAATTCCCGCCCTTATCATTTTTGATACGGTAGCGTATCAGACGTCTGGCGCGTTAGCAATACGGCACCGTATCAAGAATCGATGAGGCTCCAGGAACGGGTGAGGCTCCAAGGATCGGAGAGGCTCTATGAGCGACGGCAAGGGCGATGTCTGGGTCGAGGCGGGGTTCAAGGAACTCGCGGCGTCGGGCGTCGAGGGGGTGCGGGTCGAGGTGCTGGCCAAGAATCTCGGCGTCACCAAAGGCGGCTTCTACCGCCGCTTCGCCGATCGCGCCGCGCTGCTCGGCGCGATGCTGGAGCGCTGGCGGGAAGGGCGGACCGCGGCGATCGCGCAGCAGACGAGCCTCGAGGGTCAAAACGCCCGCGACCGGCTGAAGGCGCTGATCCAGCTCTACTCCGAGCGCATGAATCCGGAGGGCATGGCGATTGAGCTGGCGATACGGCAATGGGCTCGTTCGGACGACAGCGCCGCGGCGGCTGTGGCGAGCGTGGACGCCGCACGGCTGAAGAACGTTGCCGAACTCTACCGCGCCATGGGCCTTGCGCCCGAGGAAGCCGACGCGCAGGCGTTCCTGTTCTATTGCTTCATCTTCGGCCAGAGCCTGCTGTTCGAGCGCAGCCCGCGCAAGCGCGCGCAGCTCGTGGCGAGGTCGGCCGAGAAGTTATTGGATTAAGCGAAAAGGCCGGAGCATTGCTCCGGCCTTCGCGTAATTTCGAAGCTCAGGCGCCCTTCAGCTTCTTGTTGCATTCCGAGTAGTAGCCGCCGCCCTTCTCGATCCATTTCATGCCGCCATTGCCGTTGGTGGCCTTGTTGGCATTGTACTGATCGACGCAAGTGTGCAGGCGGGCCTTGCCGGCGGTTTCCTTGGCATATTTCGGATCGACCGCGTTCGGATAGATCGCGGGACCGGCAGGCAGGGTCGGCGCGGCAGCGGGAGCCGCCTCCTTCTTCGCCTGCTTCGGCTCGGCGGGCGCGGCGGGAGCGGCCGCAGTCGGCGCAGCAGCAGGCGTCGCGTCCGCACCGCACTGGGCCTTGCGGAAGTCATTCCACTTCATGGTGCCGAGCGAGCCGTCCTTCTTGGCCGCCTGGTACTTCGCACTGCATTCCTGCGTGGTCAGCGCCTGCGCCGGGGCGGAGGCGACGAGCGCCGCAAAACCCGACACCGCAACCGCGCACAACAATCTTGCTTGAATGGTCATCCCTTGGTCTCCTCCTAGGCTTCCTCCGGGGGAAGCAAATTGGGACCACTATCCTAGCGTGTCGGCGGCTTCCGACAAGGAAGCGATGGTTTTCGCGGCCAAAATTTAGTGATCGCGTCGTCTCGATTATTCATGTCGCGTTCAGCATCGCGGGCCGAGCCTCTCGCGCCTCTGTCAATTCCGAAGGACAAAGAGTTCAACGCCATGACCCTCACCTCGCGCCTCGCCGCCGTCGCCCTCGCCTCGCTGCTCGCCACCGGCACCGCCTTCGCGCAGACCGCTGCGCCGGCGGCCAAGACCGATGCGAAGAGCACCACGGCGGCCACCACCGAGAAGAAGCCGCCGAAGGAGCGCTCGGCCGAGTCGCTCGAATGCTCCAAGCAGGCGGACGCCAAGGGCCTGCATGGCAAGGAGCGCAAGAAATTCCGCTCCGAATGCATCAAGACCGCGAAGGCCGGCACTGCCGCCCCTGCCGACAAGACGAAGTAATCCCGTCACAATCTCCCTGCCCTCGTGCGGCGGGGAGCGGCGCGCATTTGCGGCATGAGCTGGCCGCAATTGTGCGCGCGGGTGCGATTTGCCATAAGGCGGCGTGAAGCAAATCGCTGCCTCCCTGCCCTTTGACCTGCCCTCCCGCGCCGCGATCCGCAGCGCGGTGGAGACGCTCGTGATCGGTGCCGCCGGCGGGCTCGTTTTCCTGGTCGCCAACCTGCCCGGCGGGCTGATCTCCGGCGCCATGATCGCGGTCGGAATTGCGGCGATTGCCGGCCGCCAGCTCGCGATGCCCGCAATCCTGACCCAGACCGTGCTGGTGCTGCTCGGCATCTCCATCGGCTCGGTGGTGTCAACGCACCTGATCCAGCAGGTCAGCGCCTATCCCTTCACCATCGCCCTGCTCGCCGCCGCCACGTTCTGCGCGACCTTCGGCTCGAGCTATTACCTGCAGCGCGTGCATGGCTGGGACCGCACCTCGGCCTTCCTCGCCGGCAGCCCCGGCGCGCTGTCACAGATCACGATTCTGGCGGTCGAGCGCGGCGCGGATCTGCCGGGGATCGCGGTGGTGCAGACCATGCGCGTCATCATCCTCACCGCAGCGCTGCCGATGGTGCTGGCGCTGGCCGGCGTTGCGCCTTCGGCCGCACCGTCGATGACGACGACGATCGCCTCGCCGCTCGAGCTGTTCGTGCTCGTGATCGCATCGCTCGCGCTCTCGCTGGTGTTGCGGCTGATCAAATTTCCGGCGAGCTGGATGTTCGGCGCGATGATCGCCTCCAGCGTGTTGCATGGCGGCGGCTGGATCGAAGGCGGCCTGCCGAACTGGGTGCGCGGCGCGGCACTGATCGGCATCGGCGCACTGATCGGCAGCCGCTTTGCGCGGATGAAGGTAAAAACGCTCGCCGGCCACATCAACGCCGCGCTCGGCTCATTTTCCGTTGCGATCCTGGTCTCGGCAATCTTCGTCGGCATCGTGGTGCTGACCACGCATGTGAAATTTTCCGACGTCGTCGTCGCCTTCGCACCGGGCGCGATGGACGCCATGCTGGCGCTGGCGCTGATCCTGCACATCGACCCGATCTTCGTCGGCGCGCATCACCTCTCGCGCTTCGTGTTCGTGACCATCGCCACCCCCGGCATCGTCCACCTGTTCGGGCGCCCGCAGGACGACGTGGACGATTAAGCGCGATCAAGAATCGCGCTTAATCGCTTTCTTTAAGCATGATCTTATCGGAAAACCGCTTCGCACTTTTCCGGATCATGCACTAGCGCTTCGCCGTCGCCGCAAATCCCCAGGCCGCGATGGCGGCCATCAAGAGCGAGATCAGCACGTTGTAGCCGGCGAGCGAGAGGCCGAGGAAGCGCCACTGCACCTCGTCGCAGCGGACGACCTTCACCGTATCCAGCCGCGACAGGAGATCCTTGGCGCTGCCGAGATTGACCACCGGCCCCGAGCAATCGGTCGGGCCCTTCCAAAATCCCCATTCGACGCCCGAGTGGTAGGCGCCGAGACCCGCATTGGCGAGCGTCGCAAACGCGAGGATGGCGAGCCCGGCCAGCAGCAACGGCCGCGGCGCGCCGCTTCGTGCGGCAATCACCGTGAGCGCGCCGACCGGCATCGCGAGGTAGTAGGCGTAGCGCTGCTCCAGGCAGAGCGGACAGGGCAGGATCTCCAGCACGAGCTGGAAGAACCAGGCGCCTGCGATCGTCACGGCCGCGATCAGGGTGACCGCCAGCGACGCCATCAGCGCGGGACTGGCGGGCTTCAGCGCTGGTATCGCGGCACTAGCGGCGGTCACGACAGCCTCTTCGAACGGGATGGTGACAAGCCTCTAGCCCCGGCCCGCGTCCCTGTCGAGAACGCACCGGATCACTTTGGCGCGGGTTGACCCCGCCCTTTCCATGGCTATAGTCCGCCGGCTTCGCGACGACCGGTATCCGGCCCGTCTCGAGGGCCCCTGTGGCGGAACTGGTAGACGCGCTCGACTCAAAATCGAGTTCCGCAAGGAGTGCTGGTTCGATTCCGGCCAGGGGCACCAGCCTTCGCTGCTTCGCAGCTACGGCTCGGCAGGCCAGTCTCCACCCTCTCGTGGCGAAGCAGCGAAGGCTGTCGCGCCGAAGCCTTGGCGGAGGCGGACCGGTTCGGCATACCCACCCTGCACAGCCCCTCGCTAGCCGCCGTCACACTCCCACTGTATAAACCGGTAGCTTCTTCTCTCATCTGAAGGAGCTCACATGAACGACCTGCACGTCTGGCTTTCGCAGCAGCACCACGGTCTGCGGACCTACAAAACCTTCCAGCAAAAACTCGATGCCTTGAGCGTGCATGATCCCGAGCAGCGGGGTCTGTGCCGTCTCCTGAGCAGCCTCGTCGGCCGCTACATCGAGGCCTATGACGAGGCGCCGCTGCCGGTCGCCGTGGCCGATGCTGCCTTTCACCGCCTGCTCACACTCCTTGCCAGCCTCGATCTCGGCGGCAATGCCGATCGCCGGCTCGCCGATATCAATCGGGTGGCGACGAGCGACCTCTGGCATTGACCGCGTCGTCGCAGTCCGGAGCGACATCGCTGATTTGCGTTCGGACACCGGCGCGCTACGCTAGGCCCGGCCCACGCTCCGAGCTGCCCCATGGCGAAACGACGCGCGACTGAGACGCCGGACGACCTGCCCCGCTACTTCGTGTGGGTGCGCGGGCTCGACGGCCCTGAGCCGCAGAAATGGGCGGCGCTGGACTTTGGCGTCGACGGTTGGAAGCGGTCGCAGGTGCTGGCCTATCTGGAGCTTGCCGAGGAAGAGCGGCGACTGTCACTGTCGATGCTGGCGCGACGTTATCCGCCGCCGCGGGTGGAGAACAGCGGGTAGATCCCCTCGCGGGTTGCCTGGCCGGTTACTTGGCGAATTACCTGGCTTTCTTCGCGGACCAATTGTCCATGATGAAAGTCTGGCCCGTCGTCAGGCCAGTGCCGGTGATTGCCTTGCCGACCAGTTTTTCGAGCTCCGTGTCGCGGAATGCGTTGCCGCCGCTGCGGCGAAGCACATATTCCTTGCCATCGTCGGCATGAAGCACGACGCCGACATGATCGCTTTTGGAGCCCGGAGCAATCCGGGCTCGCGCGACGGTACCGTTCAGCTCTGTCTTCTTCATGTCACCTGCGAACGTATTGGGCGACGCGTACCAGGCGATTGTCCTGGGCATGCGCCACCATCACCTGGATTTCCGGTATCCCCTTCGGGCGTTTGCCTGAGGGACGCTTGTGGTTTGTTACCACGATCACGCTCTGCTTGACACTATGCGCTTTCATTTGGCGCGCATAGTCGTCGCCGCCGACGATATCGAACGCCTCCAGATCATCCGCGCCGGCACGCATGCCGCGTTGATTGGCGAGCTTGCGTACCAGCGCTTGCAGGTTCGTCCCAGGCCGTACCTTTTTGCCGGGGAACCCCGAACTGTCATGGGCAGCCTTCCCGGCCGCGGTCAGGGCGACGCGGCGCGTCTTGCGCGCCGCGGCATCGTCGATATCCGATTCCGACATGGCGCCAGCCTTGGACTTGGATTTGGATTTGGACTTGGACTTTGACTTGCCTTTGCCCTTGCTCTTGACCTTGCCGTTGGATGCCTCGCTCAGGCAGGGCGTCACGGAGGGATCGCCGAGCAGGAGGAACTGGGCCAGCGTCTTCAGATTGACGGGATCTTCCATCTTCTGCCCGGAGACGAAATCCTGCCGCGACTGAAGACAGGCCCTTCCGAGCGAAGCTCCCTTGTTGAGTGCGTAAATCATCCAGTATTGCGTGATCAGGTCGGCGCCGCTGTTGCCTTCCTCGGGGCCGTAGGCCGTGGTCGTGCTTCCGAGAAAGCCGATCGCACCGGCCTGGAGATAGGCGTTGGAGATCGGCCATTTGTTCTGGGCCCATTTCGGGTCGAACAATTGCGCGCCGAAACAGCATTCGGCCGCGATGATCGCGTTGGCCTTGGCGCCCTTCGCCACATCGGCGCTCGTCATGGCGACCGGATATCGGCTGCCGCTCTGGCCATAAAATTGCGGATCGACCTCGCCGCCGTGACAATTGAAGAAATGGCTCAACGGCTTCAGGAGCCGTGCGACGCCCGGCGTTCCCGTGCTGGGACAGGACTTGATCGCCTTGCTCTCGAAGATCTTGTCCACGCTCTCCTGGGTCGACTTCGACCAGACCTTCGCCGATATCGCGAAGTAGGGCAGATAGGCCTTCCTCGGGCGGCTCTTGAACGCGGCCGACGCGCGGATCAGCTTGATGAGATGATCGGGCGCCTCCGCGCCCGTGATGCCGGGAATACGGCCGACGACGCGCGTGACCGCCGTGTACTTCGCGGCATCGCGCGACGTGAATGGCGCATCGCTCGCATAGGGTAGATCGCTGGGGACGTTGGGGTCCTTGTCCTTCGGCACGGGATTGTCGAGCGTCAGATGCGGTATCACGTCCGGCGCATCGATCAGCACCAAATAGTCGGGCATCGCCGCGGCGTAGACCGCATCGACGGCGTCCTTGGCCTGACGCTCGCTCGTCGCAGTCGTGACCGCTTTTCCTTTGTACTTCTTCATCGTGGCGGCGTTCGAAATATCGATGAGCTCGGTCGCGAGTCCCGTCGCCTTGTTGGCCTTCGCGAGGTCGCGCAATGCGGCAAGGACCGCAGCTCCTCCCTTCGCGCCGTACTTCTTGTTCATTGCCTGGACGTTTACGATCAGTGCCTTGTCAACCATCTTCCGTCTCCAAAATGCTGTTGATTCGAAAAGACCTGGCTTCGCCCAAGAAGGGCGTCGCGACTTGCAATGCCGCGGCCGGTCGCCGCGCGAGTACGCCAATCACTACGATTTAAGATTGCATCCTACGCGATCATCGGCCGACGAGAAACGTCTTTTTTGGCTCGCCGATGCGGCCAGTTCAGCCGGGAGACCTCCGTGTCGAGAGACTAACCGCCCCCATGATTATGGGTGTTGCAACGCGCGCGCGGCGGCTAAGCTTGGCACCGGCGCCGCGGGGGACGCGTGGCCGGGGTTTTTGCGATGACGGACCAAGGCGAGACGGCCGACACCATCACCATCCTGCTGGTCGAGGACGATGCGCCGACCTGCTGGCGGCTGCAGGATGCGCTGGTGAAGGCGGGCTACGAGGTGCGGACCGCCGGTACGCTCGGTCAGGCCCGCAACACCCTCGATGACGCGGCACCGCGCGTGCTGTTGACCGATCTGCGCCTTCCCGACGGGCACGGGATCGAACTGATCCGCGAGACCAGGCGGCGCTTTCCCGACACCGAGATCATGGTGATATCAGCGCTGGGCGACGAGGAGAGCGTGATCTCCGCCATTACCGTCGGCGCCACCGGCTATCTGCTGAAGGACGCCTTCCCGACCGACATCGCCACCACCGTGCGCGACCTCGTGGCCGGGCATTCGCCGATCTCGGCCTCGATCGCACGCTTCATCGTGCGGCGAACCCAGACGTCCGCCGAGCCCCCGCCCGGCCCCGCGCTCAACACGGCCAAATTGACCCCGCGCGAGATCGACATCCTCTGGGGCATCGCCAAAGGCTTCAGTTACGCCGAGATCGCAAGCCATCTCGGCCTGTCGCGCCAGACCGTGCCCGGGCACATCAAGAACATCTACCGCAAGCTCGAGGTCCATACCCGCAGCGAAGCGGTGTTCGAGGCCGTGCAGCAGGGCCTGATCAAGCTGTGAGCGATGTCGCGGCGAAGCCGGTCGTCTCGGCATGGACGCGACGGCGGTTGCGGCTTTCGCGCCTCGTCCCCTATCTGCTGCTGCAGGCGCTGATCGTGATCGCCTGTGTCCTGATGCTGCGGCTGGTGCCGCCTGATGATCCCGACGATTATGCCGTCTCGGAATTCTCGCTGGTCGAGGACGGTGCGACGCGCTCCGTGACGCTGCCGCATTTCACCTCGTCACGCTACTCTCTTGCAGATCCGCCGATCTATGCCGGCACGTTCACGCGAGCGCCCGGCGATGCGAAGACGGCATGGTCGGTGTTCCTGCCGCGGTTCAGCAATGCGGTCGAGGTCGCGGTCAACGGCGTCGTGGTGCTCGACAGCAGGCGCGACGACACCGCCAACCGGCCCGACCGCAACACGCCGCAGATCGTGGTGATCCCCTCTTCACTGCTGCGCGACGGCAGCAATCAGATCACGCTGCGGCTGTTCGTGTGGGGACCGCTAAAAGGCTTTCTCGATACCGTCTATGTCGGGCCGGACGACAAATTGCGGGATGCCTACGACACACGGGCGCTGCTGTTCGTCACGGTGCCGGTGGTGCTGTCGGCGTGGCAATCGCTGCTCGCCGTGATCCTCGCCATCATGTGGCTGATGCGGCGGCGCGAGCCGGTCTACGGCGTGCTCGCGCTCGGAATGCTGGTCGGCGCGGTGCAAGCCTTCGTGCCGCCGCCAGTGCCGCCCGCACCCTATCCGCGGATCGCCGCCATCCTGCTCGCCTCGGCGCCGATCGAGAGTGCGCTCGTCGTCGTGTTCGCGGTGCTGTTCTTCGGCTGGCGCTGGCCGCGCCTTGGGCTGCTGATCTTCGCACCGGGCCTGACCATCTTCATGGTCGGGCTGTTCGCCAGCCAGCCCTTGCCGCGCATCGTGTTTCTGTTTCTGGGCGTGCCGACGGTGGGCGTGTGCCTGATGCTGCTCGCAATCATCGTCACCAGGGCCGTGATCAAGCGGCAGGATGCGGCGAGTTTCGTTTTCGGCTGCGCCGTCACCATCGTGCTGACCTGCTGGTTCCACGACATGCTGCAGGTGTTCGAGATCATCCAGGACGAGCGCACCTTCGTCACGCGGCTGTCCTATTCGGCGATGCTGGTCGCGATCGGCGCTGGTCTCACCTGGCGCTTTGCGCGCGCGCTGAACCAGGTCGACAGCTTTGCCGGCCAGCTCGTCACGCGCGTGCGCGAGGCCGAGGAGCGGCTGAAGGCGAGCTTCGTCCGCGAAGAGGAGCGCGCGCGCGCCGCCGCGCTTGCCAACGAACGCACCCGGCTGATGCGCGACCTGCATGACGGCCTCGGCGGCCAGCTCATCAGCATCGTCGCGCTGTCCGAGCGCGGCAACACGGGCGCGACCATCACGGATGCGGCGCGGGCCGCATTGAAGGATCTGCGGCTCGTCATCGATTCCATGGACGACATCGGCGGCGATCTGATGCTCGCGCTCGGCTCCTGGCGCGAGCGCGCGGCAGCCCAGCTCAGGCCGCACGACATCGCGCTCGATTGGCGCGTGACCTCGCCGCAAGGCCTCCCCCTGCACCCGGAGCTGCGGCCCTGGCACGTCATCCAGATCGTGCGCATCCTGGACGAGGCCGTGACCAACGCAGTCAAGCATGCCTCCGCCCGACATATCAAAGTGACGATCGAAACGCTGGACGGCGGGCCGGACGGCCCGTACGGCGTCATCAGCATCGAGGACGACGGCAAGGGCTTTGCACTTGCCGTCAATGGTGCGGACAATGGCGAAGCGCTCGCGGCCGGCCTGGCCGCGCGCGGCCTGCGCAACATGAAGAGCCGCGCGGCACGCTGCGGCGCCGCGCTCGACATCGGCTCCGGACCCACGGGCACAAGCGTGCGGCTGCAATTGCCGCAGCGCTTTCCCGACAATGATGCGGCGTCGCGCTGAAGCGCGATGATCATCACCGCGCTTCATCTCCTTTGAGCGCGATCTTTTCGGAAAACCGCTGCACACTTTTCCGGATCGCGCTAACGAAGAAGGCCCCCTCCCCGCCGTGTGGGGCGCGCGGAGAGAGGGTCGGGACGGGATCTTGTCCTACGATGGACGGGGGGTTCGTACGCAGGCGATCCCTTCGCCCGAATGGATCGACAGCGCTTAGCGCACGCCGACGCGGTTGACCGGGCCGCCGCGGTTCATGGGCGTGCCGGCACGAACGCCGACGCCGGGCGCGCCGACACCGGGGGTGACGACGGCTGCCGCGGCAACCGGCGCGGCCGGCGCAACCACGACTGCCGCAGTCGGCCGCACCACGCAGCCCTTGGGTACGCCGACCGTCTTGCAGTACACCACCGCCTGCGCCGGCGCGCTCGCGAAGGTCACCAGCGCCACAACCGTCAGCCCAGCGCACAGCACGAATGCTTGTCTCAACATCTCTCCGCTCCTCATTGTCGTGCGGCTTGCGATGCGAACCACCGCTTCTCGCAGCCGACGTGCAGGCTAAATGGCAAAAGACGGCGCGCCGATACATGCCATGAAGATGGGGTACGACGCGTGCGCTGCTCGAGAAGGGCCTTTCCCGATGCCATGAACATGGCATGGCCCTGAGCGGACCTGCGCGACAAGTTCGCGCCGCTTGATTTCAAGCCGGACAACGAACCCCAATGAGGCCCCTCATGAAGATTTCAGTCATTGCTGCGCTGCTGCTTGCATCGACCATCCTGCCTGCGTCAGCCCAATCCGGACCCACGCCGCAAGAGCAGATGGCCTGCCGCGGCGATGCCAGCAAATTCTGTGCGGAGCATATCGGCAAGCCGCCGCAGATGAACGCCTGCCTGCGCGAGAACAAGGCAAAGCTGTCGGACTCCTGCCGCAAGGTCGTCGAGTCGCACGGCGGTTAGGCGCACGCTATTCCGGAGCGCGCTGAATGCGCGCCCGGACCAGCCCGCGTTAAGCGTCAGTCGTCGTCATCGGAGCCGAACAGCCTGATCTGCGGCAAGGCGGGACGGCGGCTTGCGATGAATTCGCGGGACTCGGAATCCTCGCGCACGCTGCGCGCGACGTCGTTCCAGTCGGTGCGGTCACGCGGCTCGCGCATCTCCTGACGGCGCCGCTCCGCCCAATGCTGCCGCCGCTCGGCCCGGCGCTGCTCGCGAGCTGCGCGCTTCACGTCGGACTCGCTCGCTTTGGCGTACGCATTTTCAGGCGCGGCAGGCGTCTCGCGCGCGGCCTGCTGCTCGGCGGGCTTTGCCGCTGGAGCTGCCGGCGCAGCAGCAGTGTTCGCCGTCTTCGCGTCATTGGCCGCGGGTGCCGGCACCGACGGTTCGGTACTCGCCGTTTTGGTCTGAGGCTCGGCTTGCGCGGGCGGCAGGATCGCCGCGCCGAATGCCTGCGAGCCCCTCAGATACTGCACGCGTTCGGATGGCGCACGTGCTGCAACGGCAGCCACCGGCTCCGTGCGCGCCTCATACTTGGCGGTGTCGGGACCCTGCTTGGACGTCACGGGATGCATGATGTTGCCGGCGATAAGGCCGCCGCCAAGACCAATGGCGATGGCCGCGACGATCGTTCCGGCGCCGACGAAATAGGCTGTCGAAGCGCGCATTGATCCACTCCCTCTTTGGAGCGGGCAACGCGTGGCGCAAATCGATGTTCCGGGAACGCGATGGACGGTCGGGAAAAAGCGGCAGTTCCGCCCGCGAAATGCGAGCGGAAGAGCCTGCGGGCGCGTCAGATCTGCTGTGCGACCTTCTCAAGCCCGATGATGCGGGCGAGCTTGCGGACCTCTTCCTTCTGGTCCTCGCGTAGCTGGAACAGCAGCGGCATCGCGGCCGACTTCAACTGCTGGACCTCCTGGCTGTCTGGATCGAGCTGCACGCCCTGCACTTGCGGATTGCTGAGCTTGTTCGCCTGAATCTTTCGCGCGACGTTGCGCAGCGCAGTCTCGACGGAGGGCCAGTAATATTCCTGCGACGAGGACAGCTTCAGCCGGTCCTTGATGCCGGCAATCTGCACGTCCGATAGCAGCGAGTAAGCTTTCTGCGGCTGCGGCTTTGCAACCACCTTCGGCTTGGCCGGCGCTTCGGAAGCCTGGGCCGGCGCCTCGGATGCGCTCGCCTTCGGCATCGGGAAATCGGACGGCGTGGCGGCGGCAAAGGCCTGGCGCAGCGGTTCGGTCAGAGCCGGCACCTGGACGGGCTCGATCGCGGCGGAGGCGAGCGCCAGGGTCGGAATGTTGAGCCGGTCGGCCTTGGCGGCGCGGTTGGTGACGAGCGGCTTCGGCGCGGGCTGGGCGGCGACCATCTCGGCGGTGACGGCAGGGACGCTGTCGCGGCCCAGAATGGCGGTGGCGACGGCGCCGAGGACGAGGATACAGGTCAGAACGACGATGGTGATGGCTTTCGACAAACGTCTCTCCGCGACCTGCTCTTCACGTTCACGTCAAAACTGCCCGGAAACTGGGCGGGAATTAAGGCGCAAGCTGTTGCGCGAGGCGACATCCGGCTGGATTGCGGCGACAAAGGCCGGAAAATTCAATGAAATCAGGCGGCTGCGGCGAGATCGTAGGCATCCTGGATGTCGGCGACGATCTCGGAGGCCTCCCACACCGCGCGCGGCTCGACCGATTGCAGGGTGACGGTCCAGTTACCGCCCCGGCGGGTGCGGGGCACGCTGACGATGTCGAAGCGCACCTTGCGGCAGAGCGGATGCCGCGCGAGCGCATGCGCCACGCGAACCCGGATTTCGTCGAGCGTTGCCCGCGTCTTGGTGGTGCTGAGAAAGTCGTAGTCCATCGCCTACCCCCTTTGGTCCTGACCGGCGGCCTTAAGGGGGATTCTGGGATCGCCATGGTTAATGTGCCGTTAAATGGCCTCCTTCGACGGCCTCGAACGCGCGGCATGGGGCGTGCGACCAAGCCGCATGTCAGTCACCAACGCGCGCGCGGCATCGGTCCGCATCCCGCTTCTGGCCTGTCTCGCGACCTCGGGGCTGGCGCTCGCGCTGGCCGCGTTCGAGCTGCCGATGTCGGACTTTCCCTCGGGCCTCGTGCTCGCGCTACTGCCGCTGCTGGTGGTGGCGTTTCCCCTCTGCGGATTGTGGTCGCTGTTTCTGCTGACGCGCATCCGCGCGCGCGGTGCAAAATTCGCCCTGCCCTTCGCCGTCTGCGTCGCGACGCTGGCCGCGCTCGCCTATGTCCCGTTCACGCAAATCTGGCTGCAGACGAACTTCTGGTGGCACCGCACGTCGCGCGAACGGATCGTCGCGCGGGTCGAAGCCGGCGAGCTCGTTCCGAACGTCGCGCACAACGCCCGGCTGATCGCGTTGCCGCGCGAGGCACGCAACGTATCGGCCGGCGGCGAGATCGTCGTCGATCAAGGCGGCGACGGCACCTACGTCCTGTTCCTCACCTTGCGCGGCTTCCGCCACACCTTCTCCGGTTTCCTGCACGTGCCGAAGGGCGGCGATGCCGCAAAATTCTTCGAGTTCGAGGACGAGCCGCCGCGGCAGGCCGTACGCTATGGCGAGCAATGGTACTTTGTCGCGAACTAGGCCCCGCCGGCCCCGCGATACTCCGACAGTGTGCGCGCGACGAGATCGTCGACGGCCGGGACATCCATCACGCCCGAGGTCGAATGACCGCCGCTCCAGATGTCGCGCCAGCGTTTTGGGCGGTTCTCGCGCGCGGTGATGTCGATATCCTTGCCGATGTCGATCGCGCCGCGCGCGGGCAGATCGTCGGGATCAAGACCGGCGGCGACGATCGATGGCTTCAGCATGTTGGTCTGAAGACCCGTGAACGCCGTGGTCAGCAGGATGTCGTCGGCACTCGCCTCCACAAGCATCTGCTTGTAGCGCTCGTCCGCCAGGCTCTCGCGCGTGGCGATGAATTTTGTCCCCATATAGGCGAGGTCGCAGCCGAGCACCTCGGCCGCATGCAGCGCATGGCCGTCGCTGATGCCGCCCGCGAGCACGATGACGCCGTCATAGAACGACCGCACCGCGCGCACGAAGGCGAACGGGTTGAGCCATCCGGTCTGACCGCCCGCACCGGCCGTGAGCAGCACGAGCCCATCGGCACCCGCTTCCGCCGCGCGCTCGGCGTGGCGGATCGAGGCGACGTCGGCGAACACCAGCGCGCCGGCATCATGCAGCGGCTTCAACACCGGCGCAGGCGAGCCGACGGAGGTGATGACGATCTCGGGCTTGTGACGCAGCAGCAGCTTCACATCCTGCTCCAGCCGGGCATTGGAACGGTGCACGATCAGATTCGGACAGACCGGCGCCGCCTTGCGGCCGCTTGTGTCGGCGTGCTGCTGCAGGCGCGTCTCGATCTCCGTGAGCCATTCGCCGAGTTGTTCCGTGCTGCGGCAATTCACGGTCGGAAAGCTGCCGATCACGCCGTTGCGGCACGCAGCCACGACGAGCTCGAGGCCTGACACGAGAAACATCGGCGCGGCGATCAGGGGAAGGGTCAATCGCTCGCGGAATCGATCGAGACGTTTCGATTTCAAGCGTTCCTCCGCGCTTCCAAGCCGCAGTCATTGTGCTAGCGTTGCCGACAACATTGGCACGGCAAGCGGCCGATGACAAAAACAACGAGGAAACAGATGTCCGATCCGCTCCACGCATCTCAACCGACTTGTGCGCAGACGCTACGCGCGCTGTCGCGCTACCCCGGCCGCACAGCGTTCAGTTGGCCCGGCGGTTCGATGACCTACCAGGGCGCCATCGACCTGATCGGACGGATCCAGGGCGTGTTCATGCGGCTTGGACTTCAGCCCGGCGCGCGCGTCGCGTTCCTCACCGCCAATCGCGCCGACACCTGGTGCGCCGGCAATGCCGCGCAATTGGCGCGCCTCTGCATCACCTGGCTGCATCCGCTGGGATCGCTGGAAGACCAGCTCTTCCAGCTCGAGGATTCCGAGGCCGAAGTGCTGGTGGTCGATGCGAGCGCCTTCCGCGATCGCGGCGGCGAGCTCGCTGCGAAGGCGGGCCGGCTGAAAGCGGTGTTCACCATGGGGCCAGCCGGCTACGGCGTCGATCTGCTGGCGGCGATCGAGAACGCGGGACACGCCAGCGCGCAGTGCCTCGCTGGCCTCGACGATCTCTCCACGCTGAACTACACCGGCGGCACCACCGGCAAATCCAAGGGCGCGTTGCGCTATCACCGCGAAAATGCTGGAGCCGCCGCCGCGATCCTCGCCGATTTCGAGATTCCCGACGCCGCGCGCTATCTCACGGTCGCGCCGATCAGCCATGTCGCGGGCACGAAGGTGCTGCCGACCCTGATGCGCGGCGGCACCGTGCACATGCTGAAAGGTTTTGATCCCGAGGCGGTGCTTGCGACGATCGCGCGCGAGCGCATCAACTTCACCCTGTTCGTACCGACCATGATCTATGTGCTGCTCGATCAGCCCTCGCTCGGCAAGACCGACCTGTCCTCGCTCGAGCTCGTGCTCTATGGCGCATCCGCGATGTCGCCAAGCCGGCTGGTCGAGGGCATCGAGCGCATCGGCCCGGTGTTCTCGCAGCTCTACGGCCAGACCGAATGCTATCCGGTCTCGGTGCTGCGCAAGTCGGATCACGATCCCAAGACGCCGGAGCTGTTCTTGTCGTGCGGCTTCCCGATCGCGGCGTGCGAGGTGAAAATCCTCGACGACGACGACCAGGAGGTGAAGACGGGCGATGCCGGCGAAATCTGCGTGCGCGCCCCGCATGTGATGGCCGAGTACTGGAAGCGTCCGGACATCACCGCGGAGACGCTGAAAAACGGCTGGGTGCACACCGGCGACATCGCGCGCAAGGACGAGCGCGGCTACATGTTCATCCTCGACCGCAAGAAGGACATGATCGTCTCGGGCGGCTTCAACATCTTTCCGCGCGAGGTCGAGGACGTGCTGTCGCAGCACGCCGACGTCGCGATGGTTGCGGTCGTCGGCATACCCGACGACAAGTGGGGCGAAGCGGTCACCGCGATCGTCGTGCCGCGTGACGGCGCGAACCCCAATGCGGACGAGCTGATCAACCTCGTGAAGTCGAAGAAGGGATCGGCGCATGCGCCGAAGCAGATCCAGTTCGTCAAGCAGTTGCCGATGACCGGCGTCGGCAAGGTCGACAAGAAGGTGCTGCGCGCGAGCTTCTGGAGCGGGCGAGACCGGATGGTGGGGTAAAACTATAGCGTTCTAGTTTCGAGGTTTGCAACCATTCGTACCCAGCACCGGATGACCAACCCGGGGTTTTACGGTCTCGCTGTGACCCGCAAACAACAGCGAGCAAGGGACTTTTCGGACACCACACCCGCGCAATTGCAGGGGATTCGGCGAATCACCTAGACCGCCAATGGGGCTGGGGAAGCGGAGTGTAAGCATGAGAGTCGCTTCCCTGGAAAGTGCGGTGGCCGCGATCACGTTGATCACGGCTATCATAGTCCTGCTGTGGGAGATCAAGATCTTTTACGGCATGTGAAGGCAGGACGTCGGCGTCGAACAAGAGGCCTCCGATCAAGAAGAGGTTCGCGACAGGCATCCCTTCCGCGGCGGCGGAAGCCTGCCCTTCAAGTCACTCCCCGAGCACGCGCCGATCGGCGATGTACGCGAAGCTGCGGGACAAGCCCGGCTATCACCGCTTCTCAATCACCAGACTCTGCACTGCCCGACCGAAATAGCCTTGCCTGTCGGCAAGCCGCGACATCGCGAGTCCCGCGCCATCAGGGCCGATCCAGGAGTCGCCATCGAGCAAAATCCATTCGCCGACCGGCTGCCGCGCAAAGCTCACCGTGAGGTCGGCATTGATGTAGGTCCAAGCGCGAAAATCCAGCGTCGACGCGGTGCCGTTGGAAAAATCCGCCGCGACCACGGCGCGCATCGCCTGCGAGACCGCCGATCCCTCGATCAGCGGATGATCGACGCGGAACCAGATCGCGCCGGCGCCAGCCTGGCCGAAGCGGCCGCGGGCGGCGCGCATCGACACCGAGCGCACGAACGGGCTGGTGGCGGCGTGGCCATCCTCGACCAGCGACTCTTCCGGCGACGGCAGGGTCACCGGCAGCTCCTTGACGTCGTCGGGGAGCATGAGCGCCTGCCGCTTGATCTTCAGCACCGTGGCCCCGACCACCACGACACCGTCGGCCAAAAGCTTGATGCCGCAAAGCTGGATTTTTCGGCCCTCGCGCAGCACCTCGGTCGCAATCGTGAGCGGCGCCACGGGCACCGGACGCATCAAATCAATGGTGACGCGCGCGATGTCCATCGCGACCTGCGTCGGAATCCGCTCGGCCGCCCACACCACGAGCGAAGCCGGCGCCGAACCGTGCTGCATCCGCGGATCCCAGGGACCCGCGGCGTCGGGGCTGGTGACGACGCTGTTGCCGTCGACACGGAAGATGGGGGGCATCGTGCGTTCTCTATTGGCTGGACGCTCGGAGTTCAGAAGTACGTGTCGTCCTGGCGAAAGCCAGGACCCATAACCCCAGGGAGTGGTTGTGGCGCGAGACTGGTAACCACGAGTCTTCGCCAAACTTCTCCCTGTGGCTATGGGTCCCGGATCGGCGCGCGCTTAAGGCGCGCTTGTCCGGGACGACGGCGATTACAACGGCGGATCGACGGCTTCGTCATATTCCTTCTTGAAGCGCGCGATCAGCTCGGCAGCCGGCATGACCTTCTCGACGCTGCCGATGCCCTGGCCCGAGCCCCAGATCTCCTTCCAGGCCTTTGGCTTGGCGCGCTCGCCGGACGCATCGGTGCCGAAATTCATCTTGGAGGGATCGGAGGTCGGCAGGTTTTCGGGATCCATGCCTGCGGCGAGGATCGACGGCTTCAGATAATTGCCGTGCACGCCGGTGAAGAGGTTGGAGTAGACGATGTCGTCGGCCGTCGAGGAGGCGATCATCTCCTTGTACTTCTCGACCGCGTTGGCTTCCTTGGTGGCAATGAAGGCCGAGCCGATATAGGCGAAGTCGGCGCCGAGGATACGCGCGGCGCGGATCGCCTTGCCGTTGCCGATCGCGCCCGACAGCGCGATTGGGCCGTCGAACCACTTTCGCGTCTCGGCCACGAAGGCGAGCGGCGAGATCACGCCGGCATGGCCGCCGGCACCGGCCGCAACCAGGATCAGGCCGTCGGCACCCTTCTCGATCGCCTTGTGCGCGAATTTCTGGTTGATCACGTCGTGGAAGACGATGCCGCCCCAGCCGTGAACGGCCTGGTTGAGCTCCTCGCGCGCACCCAGCGAGGAGATGATCATCGGCACCTTGTATTTGGCGCAAAGCTGCATGTCGTGATCGAGCCGGTTGTTCGACTTGTGCACGATCTGGTTGACGGCGAACGGCGCCGACGGCCGCTCCGGATGCGCGCGGTCATAGGCCGCGAGCTCCTCGGTGATCCGCGCCAGCCATTCGTCGAGCAGTTCCGGCGGACGCGCGTTCAGCGCCGGGAACGAGCCGACCACACCCGCCTTGCACTGCGCGATCACGAGATCAGGCACGGAGATGATGAAGAGCGGCGAGCCGATGACGGGGATCGACAGGCGTCCCTTGAACAGGGCAGGCATGGACATTGCGAAATGGTCCTCTCTAGGCGGTCTAAATTGCGGGTTGGCGTCCATACCAACAAGGCAATCTTTCCACTGTCAAGTATTGCGTTTGCACGCCGCGTGGCGGGTGCCGTCGCCGCAATTTCGACCAGCGGAATTCACCGAATTGGGCGCCGCGCCACTCTCACGCAATCAGATCGGGATTGATCAGCCGCTCGAAGGAGAACATCTCGTCCCACTTCTCCTGCGTCAGCAATTTGCGCTCGACCACCACGATCTGGTGCAGCGACTTGCCGCTCTTGTAGCCCTCGCGCGCGATCTCGGCGCATTGCTTGTAGCCGAGCAGCGGCTTCAGCACGGTGACGATGCCGAGCGAGTTGAGCACCATGTTGCGGGTGTGCTCCTCGTTGGCGGTGATGCCGACCACGCAGTTCTCGCGCAGGCTGTTGACCGCGCGCTCCATGGTGCGGATCGAGAAGAACAGCGCAAACGAGATCACCGGCTCCATCACATTGAGCTGAAGCTGGCCGGCGGAGGCCGCCAACGTCACCGTGGTGTCGAGCCCGATGACGAGAAAGCTCGTCTGGTTGACGACCTCGGGGATGACGGGGTTGACCTTGCCGGGCATGATGGACGAGCCCGGCTGCAATTGCGGAAGGTTGATCTCGTTGAAGCCGGCGCGCGGACCCGAGGCAAGCAGGCGGATGTCGTTGCAGATTTTCGTCAGCTTGCTCGCGGTGCGCTTGAGCACGCCGGAGAGCTGCACATAGGCGCCGGTGTCGGAGGTTGCTTCCACGAGGTCGCCGGCGAGCACGAAGTCGACGCCGGTCAGCGCGCTCAAATGCCGGACCGCGAGTTTTGGATAGCCGACCGCAGCCGTGACTGATGTGCCGATCGCGGTGGCGCCGAGATTGATCTCACGCAGCAGCGCACGCGCTTCCGAGATGCGGTCGACCTCCTCGCCGATGGTGGTGCCCCAGCCGCGGAATTCCGCACCTAACGACATCGGCACGGCATCCTGGAGATGGGTGCGGCCCATCTTCAGCACGCGGTCGAACTCGCGGCCCTTGGCGAAGAACGCCTCCTGCAATTGCCGTAGCGCAGTCATGTAGCTCTCGAGCCGCAGGATCAGCGCGAGGCGGAAGGCGGTCGGATAGGTGTCGTTGGTGGACTGGCCGTAATTGACGTGGTCGTTCGGGCTGACCTGCTGGTAGTCGCCCTTCGCAAAGCCAAGCGATTCCAGCGCGAGATTGGCGATGACCTCGTTGGCGTTCATGTTGGTCGAGGTGCCGGCGCCGCCCTGGATGAAGTCGGTGACGAACTGATCCATCATGTCGCCGGCGATGACGCGGTCGCAGCCGAGGATAATGGCATCGGCGACTTTTGCGTCGACCGCGCCGAGATCGCGGTTGGCCATCGCGGCGGCCTTCTTCACGTAGCCGAGCGCCTTCACGAAGTAAGGCTCCTGGCTCATCGGAATGCCGGTGATGTGGAAGTTCTCCTTCCCGCGGATGGTCTGGACGCCGTAGTAGATGTCGTCGGCGATCTCACGCTGTCCGAGGAAGTCCTGCTCTGTGCGGCTCATGAGATGCTCCTTGTCCGATGCTTCGAGCTTTGCGCGCCGATATCCATCACCTATTGGCACAGCGCGCGCGTGACGTAGGTGTCGGTGCGGCAGTCGTCCGGCTTGCGCTGCCGGCCGGGGATCAGGACCTTGGCCGAGCACTTTTCCGCGGAGTCGGCGTTGAGGCTCTTGCCTTCCTGGTAGCCTTTGCTCTGGCAGAGCTGGTCGGCGGCCGCCTTGCAGTCGGGCGCGCCGTTGGGCGAGGCCGGGCAGGACACGCGGCCCGAGATCATGACCGAGGGTTTTGCCAGGCGCGACAGCGCATCCCCGGCGTCCTTGGCGGTCTCGCCGGGACTTTTGATCGGTGGCAGGATGGAGGGCAACTTGTCGAACAGCTTGCCCATTTCGTTGATCAGGCCGGGATTTTCCTCGCGCGCAGGCGGCGCCGACGGTGCTGATGTCACCGGCTGCGGCGGTGCCTGGGGCCCGGCCTCCTGGAGCCCGAGCGCCGGCGGCGCGGAAGGCGAAGGAGCCGTCGCCTGCGGCCACCCGCGTCCGGCGGTGCCGAGCAACACGGACAACAACGTACAAAGAGCCATCGCTGGTCGTGCCACCGGATTGCCGGATCGAACCATCATGGATGCAACCGTAACCGAAGCCAGCGCGGCGGCAAAGCGCCGGTGCAACGCCAAATGACTCGATCTAGATCAGCTTAACCGCGACGACGAAGCCGAGCACCAGCACGACGGCGCCGATCGTCACCCACAGTCCGAGGTGCTCCTCGAGCTTGTGCCGGATCCAGTCGCCGTAGCGGTTGAGCAGGATCGCCGCGACGAAGAAGCGGCCGCCGCGCGCAACGATCGAGCACAGGATGAACAGGCCGATATTGTAGCCGGCGAAGCCCGAGGTGATCGTCACGAGCTTGTAGGGGATCGGCGTCAGGCCCTTGAGCAGGATGATCACGGCGCCCCACTCGGCGTAGGAGGCGCGGAAAGCATCGACCTTGTCGCCGAGGCCGTAGACCTGGATCAGCCAATGGCCGATCGAGTCAAAGAGCAGCGCACCGATGGCGTAGCCGAGGATGCCGCCGAGCACCGAGGTTGCGGTGCAGACGGTGGCATAGAGCCAGGCGCGCTGCGGGCGCGCCAGCGACATCGGAATCAGCATCACATCCGGGGGGACCGGGAAGAAGGAGCTTTCGGCGAAAGACACGGCTCCCATGATCCAGAGCGCGTAAGGCTTATGGGCGGCGTCGATGCACCAGTCGTAGATACGTTTCAGCATGGCGCCGCGATGAAGCACCATGGGACCGATTTGTCCATGGCGAGATAGGGACCGCTTTGTGGTGTTTCTCTGGGCCTAGTGCCGCTTGCGGGCGCTTCGGCCTTCCAGCGCGACAATTGGCCGCCGCGCGGCAACGCGAGGTGACGCGACTTTGGGCAGTTTCACCGGGGATTTCGGCAGCTTCTCGGCGATGCCGAGCATGTCCTCGCGCCGCGCCATTTCGCGCCAGACGTCCTCGGGACGGACGCCCGCGGAAGCCCAGAGCACGGTGAGGTTGTAGAGCAGGTCGGCGCTTTCCCGGATCACGGCATCGCTGTCGCCATGGACCGCATCGATCACGACCTCGATGGCCTCCTCGGCCAGTTTTTTCGCCATTTTGGCAGGGCCGCGCTGAAACAGCCGCGCGGTGCGCGATGTTGCCGGATCAAGGTCCCTGGCCGCGAGCACAGCCAGATATAGCCGCTCAAGCGAATCACTCATGGTACTCAAAACTACTCGAAACAAATGGCGAGCGTGTTAACGTCCAGCAATTAAAGCAAAAAACAGGCCGGCACCGCAAGCGCGCCGGCCTGTCTTGGTCAACGTCTGGTTGATCGATGGCTATGGCCGATCGGTTAGTAGCAAGCGTAGCCGGACCAGCCGTGGGAACAGACCTTGGTGTAGCCGCCATATTGCTCTGGCGGCGGGCCGTAATAATAGGGGCTGGGGGCGTAATACGCCGGGGCCTCGCTGTAGTAGTAACCGGGACCCGGACCATAGGCGTAGGCATCGCGGGTGGCTGCGATCGCAAGGCCGGTCGCGGCAAGGCCGAAGACCGCGGCGGCCGCGGCGCCGCCGCCACCACCGTGCCAGTGACGGCCGCCCGCGTAAGAGGCGGTGGGCGCAGCGGCGGTCAAAGCGACCACTGCCGCGGTGGCAAGAACGGCCTTGCGGCCGACAAGTCCAGAAAATCGATCGAACATCTCAAAGACCTCCGTGGCGCCTGCGGACAGGCTCATCCCTCTCAAACCCCCAGATCCCATCTTGGGTTCCCCAACCCCAACGCAAGATGAACGCGACAAAAACTCGCTGAAAGATTGCGAAATCGTGACGCATTCCGCTCATCAGCCGTTCAGGTTTGATCGGACATACTGACAGCCGCCGGCGCTTTGCAGCGTCACCAAGAACACTCAACGAAAGTCCGGCATGACCTGATGCGCGTGTGTCCGAGATCCGTCTTCCGCAGTCTGCTGACGCTCTGGATCGGCCTTGCGGCCCTGCTCTGTCCGTCTGCGCGCGACGCGCAGGCTGCGGACGCCGTCCAAAACATTGCGATCCAATTTTCGTTCGACCGTGCACTGGATTCCAGCATGGCGCCGTTCTTCGTCGCGCAGCGCAGTGGCCTGTTCAGCGCCGAGCATCTCGGCGTCTCGTTCAACCACGCGGCCGGCTCGCCCGAGGCGCTCGCGCGCGTCGGCAAGGGCGACAGCGACCTCGCGCTCGTCGACATCAACGAGTTGATCCGCTTTCGCGACAAGCCCGACGCACCGGCGGTCAAGGCGGTGTTCGTGCTGTTCAATCGCGCGCCCTACGCGATCGTTGCCCGCAAGAGCCGCGGCATCCACGCCCTGTCGGATCTCGAAGGCAAGATCGTGGGCGTGGCCGACAGCGACCTGTCGTTCCGACTCTGGCCCGCGCTCGTGCAGCGAAACGGCATCAACGCCGCGCATGTGAAATTCTACAAGATGAGCGCCGCCGTGCGCGAACCGATCCTGTCCGCCGGACAGGTCGATGCAGTCGCGGGCTTCTCCTATCTGTCGGCCGTCAATTTGCGCGACCGCGGCGTGCCCTCCGGCGACCTCGTGGTGCTGCGCTATGCTGATCACGGTTGCGAGGCCTATGGCTTCGCGGTGGTGGTCAACCCGGCCTTTGCGGCAGCGAAGCCCGACGCCGTGAGAGGGTTCGTGCGGGCCCTGATCGCGGGCGTCAATGCGACCGTGAAGGAGCCGGAGCGCGCGGTCGACGACGTCGTCAGTCGCATGGAGAGTGGCGTGCGCGACCTGGAGCTCGAGCGTCTGCGCACCGTGCTCGCCGACAACATCCTCACCGAGGACGTCCGGCGTAACGGCCTCGGCGACATCGACCCGGCGCGGCTGGAGCGCGCGATCGACCAGATCGGACAGGACTTCAAATTCCGCAAGCGGCCGGTCGCGAGCGACATCTTCGACGGATCGTTTCTGCCGCCGGTAGGCGGGCGGCTGATCAATTGAGTAAAACTGACGGCTTCCGCCGTATCCCGCTATCTCTGCCGGGCCATCCCTGATTAGAATGTCGGTCCGTCCGAGCCAGGCCCGAGTTCCCGCACCGCATGTCCATCCTCCGCCTCTACACCCGCGTCCTTGAGCTGCTCGGCAAAGAGGCACGGCTGGGCTGGCTGCTGGCGGTCGCCAATTTGCTGCTCGCGGCGTCGCAATTCGCCGAGCCCGTGCTGTTCGGCCGCATCATCGACGTGCTCTCGGGCAAGACGGTCGCGGGCTCCAACTCGGCTTGGCCGTTCCTGTTGGCCTGGGTGGCGTTCGGGCTGTTCACCATCGCATGCAGCGCGCTGGTGGCGCTGCACGCCGACCGGCTCGCCCACCGCCAGCGCCAGGCGGTGCTGACCAGTTATTTCGAGCACATCCTGCAACTGCCGCTAACGTTCCACTCCGGCACCCATTCGGGGCGGCTGATGAAGGTGATGCTCAACGGCACCGACGCCTTGTGGCGGCTGTGGCTCGGCTTCTTCCGCGAGCACTTTGCCGCCATCCTGTCGGTGGTCGTGCTGTTGCCGCTGTCGCTCTATCTGAACTGGCGGCTCGCGATCCTGCTGTTCGTGCTCTGCATCGTGTTCACGGTGCTGACGACCTTCGTGGTGCGCAAGACGTTTGGCATGCAGATGGCGGTCGAGGAGCACTACAGCGAACTCTCCGCGCGCGCCTCCGATGCGCTCGGCAACGTCGCACTGGTGCAGAGCTTCGTGCGCGTCGAATCCGAGGTGAAAGGACTGCGCTCCGTCGCCGACGAACTACTGGCCGCGCAGATGCCGGTGCTGTCGTGGTGGGCGCTGGTCACCGTCATCACCCGAGCCTCCACCACCATCACGGTGCTGGCGATCTTCACGCTCGGCATCGCGCTGCACGACCAGGGCCTGACCTCCGTCGGAGACATCGTGATGTTCGTGAGCTTTGCAACGCTGCTGATCCAGAAGCTCGAACAGGTCGTCAGCTTCATCAACAACGTCTTCATGGAAGCGCCGCGCCTGCGCGAATTCTTCAACGTGCTGGACGCGGTGCCGGCGGTGCACGACCGGCCCGATGCGATTGACGCAGGGAGGCTTTCGGGCCTCGTCGAGTTCAACGACGTCACCTTCTCCTATGACGGCAAGCGGCCGGCGGTCGAAGACCTCTCCTTCACCGCGCTTCCCGGACAGACCATCGCACTGGTCGGTTCGACCGGTGCCGGAAAATCCACCGCGATCGCGCTGCTGCATCGCGCCTTCGATCCGCAGTCCGGCTTCATCAAGATCGACGGCATGGACGTGCGTGGGCTCACGCTGACGTCGCTGCGGCGGAACATCGGCGTGGTGTTCCAGGAGGCGCTGCTGTTCAACCGCTCGATCGCCGAGAACCTGCGCGTCGGCAAGCCGGACGCGACGGACGCCGAGATGCGGATTGCCGCGGAACGCGCGCAGGCGCTCGAATTCATCGAGCGCAGCGGCGGCTTCGAGACCAATGCCGGCGAGCGCGGCCGCATGCTGTCCGGCGGCGAGCGGCAGCGGCTGTCGATTGCCCGCGCGCTCCTCAAGGACCCGCCGATCCTGATCCTGGACGAAGCCACCAGCGCGCTCGACGCGGTCACCGAGACCAAGGTCAATGCGGCTCTCGACGAAGTGATGCGGGGCCGCACGACATTCGTGATCGCCCACCGCCTCTCCACCATCCGCCACGCCACCAAAATCCTGGTGTTCGAGAATGGGCGCGTGATCGAAAACGGAACTTTCGATGAACTCGTCGCCAAAGGCGGCCATTTTGCCGAGCTCGCCAAGGCCCAGTTCATGGTGCAGGAGAATGCACGGGCGAGCATGAGTGCGGCCGAGGCCGCCGCGTCTGCGGTGAAGTCACGGTAAGGACTGCCGAAATTCGGCCTATTTCATCGCTGAATACCACGCCAAGGCCCCTATTCTCGACGCACGAGCCGGTATAGGTTTGCACCGCCGCAAGCGGCGGCGCCGAATACGCTTTCAAGCCCGAAACTCAGATCATGAGGACCGCCGTATCAGGCCGTTCTCCAAGGACCGGAATCGGATAGTGCACTTCTTTCGCCCGCTGCTTCGCGCATCTGTCGTCAACCTGTTCCTTGCGGCCGCAACGCTGGCCGTCGTCGCGCCGCGCGCGGCGAACGCCGAAGCGCTGCTGCTGATCGAAGCCGACAGCGGCAAGGTCCTGCAGGCCGAGAACGCGACCATTCCCTGGTATCCGGCTTCCGTCACCAAGATCATGACGGCCTATGTGACGCTGAAGGCGGTGAAAGACGGCAAGCTCACCCTCGACACGCTGCTGACGGTGTCGCCGGTTGCGGCCTCGCAGTCGCCGTCGAAGATGGGTTTCCGTCCGGGAACACAGGTCACCGTCGACAACGCGCTGAAGATGATGATGGTCAAGTCGGCGAACGACATGGCCGTGGTGCTCGCCGAGGGCGTCGGCGGTTCAGTCGACGGATTCTCGGCGATGATGAACCAGACCGCGCAAAAGCTGGGCATGACGCAGACGAGCTACGTCAACCCGAACGGCCTGCCCGCCGACGGCCAGATCACCTCGGCGCGCGATCTCGGAATTCTGTCGCGCGCGGTGCTGCGCGACCTGCCGGAATACGAATATTTCATGCACATCCCCGCGATCCGCTTCGGCAAGCGCGTCACGGGCAATTTCAACAAGCTGATCGGCCGCTATCCCGGCGCCGACGGTTTCAAGACCGGCTTCATCTGCGCCTCCGGCTACAACCTCGTCGCCTCGGCAACGCGCAACGGACGCCGGCTGATCGCGGTGGTGTTAGGGGCCAATTCCGGCACCGCGCGCGCGGTGAAGGCGGCGCAGCTCTTGGAGCGCGGCTTCTCGCAGGATGGGTTGTCCTGGCTGCGGCCTGCGCTCGGCACGGTCGACAATCTCGTGCCGGTCGACGCCTCGCCGCCGAACCTGCGTGAGGACATGTGCGGCGGCAAACGCAAGCGCCCGGCAAGCGACGATGACGACGCGCTGATCGCGACCAATGGCGGCTCCGCTGGCTCGGGTGCTTTGACCGGCGGCGCGGCGCAGGTCACGTTCTTCACCGCCGGCCTGCAACCGCCGCTGATGAAGGCCTCCGATCTGCTCGCCTCTGCGGCTGCGCCTGTCGAGCCCGTCCCGGTCTATACCGGCCCGACCCGCACCGGCGCAGCCCTGATCGCGGCGGTCGCCGCCGACGCCGACCAGCAGGCGACGCCGCGTCGCGGCAAGAAGTCGCGCGTCGCGGCGCACAAGCCCGACGCCGGCGAAAAGCCCAAAGAAGCCAAATCAGACGCCAAGCAAAACGCCAAGCCGGATGCCAACAAGCCGGATGCCAAAACGGCGGCCAAGCCGGCCTCGATCAAGCATGCCAACGCCAAGCCCGCGTCCGCCGTCAAACCCGCGGAAAAACCGGCGACCAGCGGCGATGCGAAGCCCGCCGCCAAGCCGAAGGCCGCCACCAAGCCCCCGGCCAAACCCAAGACCAACGGCTAGCGTCACCAGCCAACAGCACAACCGGCAGGCACGTGGTTAACCGCCGCGGCCGGCCGGTCTTTGCGACGATTCCAGTAGCCACCCCCACCCCATTGCCCTAAGCCTCAACGGCTTGCCTTGGGGTTCGGCAGGCACAATACTGCCGACAATGAGGCAAGCCCGAAACGACACAACGGGCCCGAAGTCCAAGGAGGGGAGTACCAATGGAGCGTATCTGGCTCAAACAATATCCGCCCGGCGTGCCCGCTGATATCGAGCCGACGCAATATGCATCGCTCGTCGATCTCCTGGAGGAGAGCTTTGCGAAATTTTCCGATCGCAAGGCCTTCATCTGCATGGACAAGGCGATCACCTATCGCGACCTCGACCAGCTCTCGATGGCGCTTGCCGCCTATCTGCAAAGCAAAGGGCTGCAACGCGGCGCGCGCGTCGCGATCATGATGCCGAACGTGCTGCAATATCCGGTGGCCACCGCGGCCGTGCTGCGCGCGGGTTTCGCGGTCGTCAACGTCAATCCACTCTACACCCCGCGCGAGCTCGAGCATCAGCTCAAGGATTCCGGCGCCGAAGCCATCATCGTGCTGGAGAACTTTGCCCACACCGTCCAGCAGGTGATCAGCAAGACCGCTGTGAAGCACGTCATCATGGCCAGCATGGGCGACCTGCTCGGCTTCAAGGGCATGATCGTCAACCTGGTCGTGCGCAAAGTGAAGAAGATGGTGCCGGCGTATTCGATTCCCGGCGCGGTGCCCTTCAACGAGGCGCTGTCGATCGGCCGCTCCGCGACCTTCAACAAGCCGAAACTCTCCCCCGGCGACGTCGCGTTCCTGCAATATACCGGCGGCACCACCGGCGTCTCCAAGGGCGCCACCCTGCTCCATCGCAACATCGTCGCCAACGTCTTGCAGAACGACGCGTGGCTGCAGCCGGCGCTGAAGAAGCCGCCGATCGTCGACAACATGATCATCGTCTGTGCGCTGCCGCTCTATCACATCTTCGCACTGACGGCGTGCTACCTGCTGGGCGTGCGCTCCGGCGGCACCAATCTGCTGATCCCGAATCCGCGCGATATGGCCGGCTTCGTCAAGGAGCTGCAGAAATATCAGGTCAGCTTCTTCCCGGCCGTCAACACGCTCTATAACGGCCTCCTCAACACGCCCGGCTTCGACAAGCTCGATTTCTCGAAGCTGAAAATCTCCAACGGCGGCGGCATGGCGACGCAGAAGGCGGTCGCCGAGAAATGGCTGAAGACCACCGGCTGCACCCTGTCGGAAGGCTACGGTCTGTCGGAGACCTCGCCGACGCTGACCTGCAACCGGGCCGACATCGAGCAGTTCTCGGGCACGATCGGCCTCCCGGTGCCGTCCACCTATCTTTCGATCCGCGACGATGACGGCAACGAAGTGCCGCTCGGCGAGTCCGGCGAGATCTGCGCCAAGGGCCCGCAGGTGATGGCCGGCTACTGGAACCGTCCGGACGAGACGGCAAAGGTGATGACCGCGGACGGCTATTTCCGCACCGGCGACATCGGCGTGATGGACGAGAAGGGCTACACCAGGATCGTCGATCGCAAGAAGGACATGATCCTGGTCTCCGGCTTCAACGTCTATCCGAACGAGATCGAGGAAGTGATCGCGGGTCATCCGGGCGTGCTCGAATGCGCCGTGATCGGCATTCCGGATTCGAAGTCGGGCGAAGCAGTGAAGGCCTTCGTGGTCAAGAAGGACCCGAACCTCACGGCCGAGAGCGTGATCAAGTTCTGCCAGGAGCAGCTCACCGGCTACAAGGTGCCCAAGCACATCGAGTTCAGGACCGAGCTGCCGAAGACCAATGTCGGCAAGATCCTGCGTCGCGAGCTGCGCGACGAGAAGAAGGCCCAGGCGGCGTAAGCCGACACGCGGACCGTGCCTGGGATTCCTGACCCGACACCTGCCGGCGTCCTCGCCTTCTGGCGAGAGGCCGGCAGCGAGCGCTGGTACAAGCGCGACGACGCCTTCGACACCGAAATCCGCGACCGCTACCTGGATGTGTGGCGCAAGGCGGCCGCAGGCGAGCTGTCCTGCTGGGAAGACAGCGATGACGGCACGCTCGCGCTCGTCATCGTGCTCGACCAGTTTCCCCGCAACATGTTCCGCGGCGATCCACGCACCTTCTCAACCGATGCGCTGGCGCGCGAGGTGGCGCGCCGTGCGCTCGGCCGCGGCGTCGACACGCGGATCGATCCGACCTTGCGCGAATTCCTCTATCTGCCCCTCATGCATTCGGAGCATCTGGGAGACCAGCTTCACTGCGTCGCGCTGTTCCGGGCGATCGGCGATGCCGAGAACCTGAAATATGCCGAGGAGCACGCCGACATCATCAGCCGCTTCGGCCGTTTCCCTCACCGCAACCCCGTGCTGGGCCGAACCATGACGGCTGAGGAACAGGATTTCCTCGACAAGGGCGGCTTTAGGGGCTGATGACATCACGTTGAGCGGGCCGCTATGCGCGCCAGCAATATTGTGCAGGCCCGCCGCCCGGTCTACAAAGCGGAACCGAATTTTTGGGAGACAGTACGATGGCGATCCAAGTTGGCGACAAGCTGCCCGATGCGAAGTTTCGCGTGATGACGGCTGATGGCGTGCAGGTCAAATCGACCGACGACATCTTTGGGGGCAAGAAGGTGGCGCTGTTCGCGGTGCCCGGCGCCTACACCGGCACCTGCCACAAGATGCATCTGCCGAGCATCTTCCTCAACGCCTATGCCATGAAGGACAAGGGCGTGAACACCATCGCCATCGTCTCGGTCAACGACGCCTTCGTGATGAACGCCTGGAAGCGCGACACCGACCAGCGCGACGAAGCGATCTTCCTCGCCGACGGCAATGCCGACTTCGCCAAGGCGATCGGCATGGAATTAGATGCCTCCGGCAACGGCCTCGGCATCCGCTCCAAGCGCTACTCGATGCTGGTCGAGAACGGCGTGGTGAAGAAGCTGAACCTCGAGGCGATGCCCGGCAAGGTCGAGGTGTCGGGCGGGGATACGCTGCTCGGGCAGCTCTGAAGACTGGTAGCCACACTGACAATTGTCATCGCCCGCGAAGGCGGGCGATCCAGCATTCCAGAGACAGTTGTTATTGAGCCGATAGGCCGCGGCGTACTGGATCGCCCGGTCAAGCCGGGCGATGACGGCGGAGCGCGTGGAAAGAGCTAGCGCCCGCCCTACTCTTCCCTCACCCGCGTCTGCATCCGCGCCATCGCAACACCATCACGTGCCAGTTGATCGGCACGCTCGTTCTCGGGGTGGCCGGCGTGGCCCTTGACCCAGTGCCAGCGCACCTCATGCGCTTTGAGCGCAGCGTCGAGGCGCTGCCATAGCTCGACATTCTTGACCGGCTTCTTGTCTGCGGTGCGCCAGCCATTGCGCTTCCAGCCATGGATCCAGCCGGTGATGCCCTGCCGGACATACTGGCTGTCGGTATAGAGATCGACCGTGCAGGGCTTCTTCAGTGCTTCCAGCGCGGAGATCGCCGCCATCAACTCCATCTGATTGTTGGTGGTGTGGCGCTCGCCGCCGTTCAGCTCCTTCTCCTTGTCGCCGAACTTCAGGATCGCGCCCCAGCCGCCGGGCCCGGGATTTCCCGAGCAGGCGCCGTCGGTAAAGATGGTGACGTTGGGCAGCGCGCTCACGCGACTAGTCCTGACGGCGCAAGGCCGTAGTCGCGCACGCTTGAAACGCTCTGGTGGAAGCGCAGCTTGCGGACATATTCCTGCGGATCCTTCGGGCGCACCAATGCGCCCGGCGGCACGTTGAGCCAGTCGACCAGCCGCGTCAGCAGGAAGCGGATCGCCGCCCCCCGCGCCAGCAGCGGCAGCGCGGCCTCCTCGGCGTCGGTCAGCTTGCGCTCGCGGCCATAGGCATTGAGGAAGGCGCGCGCCTTGGTGACGTTGAAGGAATGGTCGGGCTCAAAACACCAGGCATTGAGGCAGATCGCAACGTCATAGGCCAGCATATCGTTGCAGGCGAAAGTGAAGTCGATCAGGCCGGAGAGCTGGTCGCCGAGGAAGAAGACGTTGTCGTTGAAGAGATCGGCGTGGATCACGCCGTCCGGCAGGCTCGTCGGCCAGACGCCGCTCTCGAGATAGTCGAGCTCGGCGCTGAGAAACGCGCGCAGCCCCGGCTGCACCTCGTCGGCGCGGGCGGCAGCCGCGTCAAATAGCGGACGCCAGCCGGAGACGGAGAGCGCATTGGGACGCCGAACCGCAAAGTTGCGGCCGGCGAGGTGCATCTTCGCCAGCGCCTGGCCGACGCCGGCGCAATGCGTGGCGTTCGGCTTGCGCGGCCAGACGCCTTCCAGGAACGTGATGATCGCGGCCGGCCGCCCGGCGAGCTCGCGCAACGCCTCGCCATCCCTGCCCTTCACGGGCAAGGGGCAGTTGATGCCGTGCTCGGCGAGATGCGTCATCAGCGCGAGGAAGAACGGCAGATCGTTCTTCGCGACCCGCTTCTCGTACAGCGTGAGGATGTACGACCCCTTGCTGGTGTGCAGCAGGAAGTTGGAATTCTCCACGCCTTCAGCGATGCCCTTGTAGGACAAGAGCTCGCCGAGGTCGTACTGGCTCAGATAATCCGCAAGGTCGTCGGCGGCGACGTCGGTATAGACCGCCATAAAAGATTACTCGGCGGCGGCTTCGGGGCGCAGTGAGCGCGGCAGCGGGAAGAACTCGTTCTCTTCCGCAGCCGACACCGTCTCCACATGCAGCGTGTAACGCTCGGCGAAGGCGTCCATGATCTCCTCCACAATCACCTCCGGCGCGGATGCGCCCGCGGTGATGCCGAGGCTGGTGATGTTGCTGAAGCGATCCCAGTCGATCTCGGTGGCGCGCTGCGCCAGCACCGCGACCTTGCAGCCCTCGCGCTCGGCGACCTCGCGCAGGCGCTGCGAGTTCGACGAGTTCGGCGCACCGACGACGATCAGCGCGTCGACGACCGGCGCCACCTTCTTCACCGCGAGCTGGCGGTTGGTGGTGGCGTAGCAGATGTCTTCCTTGTGCGGCCCGTTGATGTTCGGGAAGCGCTCCTTCAGGAGCGCCACGATCTCCGCGGTGTCGTCGATCGACAGCGTGGTCTGGGTCACGAAGGCGAGGTTGTTGGGGTCCTTCGGCGCCACGGTCTTGGCGTCCTCAGCGGTCTCGATCAGGGTCACGGCGCCAACCGGGAGCTGGCCGAGGGTGCCGACCACTTCCGGATGGTGCGAATGGCCGATCAGAAAAATCTCGCGGCCGCGCTTGAAGTGGATGGCGGCCTCGCGGTGCACCTTGGTCACCAGCGGGCAGGTCGCGTCCAGCGAGAACAAATTACGGGTCTGGGCATCGGCCGGGACCGATTTCGGCACGCCATGGGCCGAGAACACCACCGGCGCGGTGGTATTTTCCGGGATTTCGGCCAGTTCCTCGACGAAAATCGCGCCCTTCTTCTTCAGCCCGTCCACGACGTATTTGTTGTGCACGATCTCGTGGCGGACATAGACCGGGGCCCCATAGATGGTGAGTGCCCGTTCCACGGTATCGATGGCCCGCACCACCCCGGCGCAGAAGCCGCGGGGAGAACAAAGCACGATTCTAAGGTCTGGTTTGGCTGACATGAAGCGATCTCGGGACCGAATCACCCCTAAGCCAGGAGGCCGGGAACGGTCGATATGGGGCTACGACTTACGGTATTCCTAGGACTTGGGCCCCCTTTCGGGCGCTGTCAAGGCACTATAGCAGAACCATTGCGCCCGAGGCCCCCCAGGGCTTATATAGCGTGAATTCCCGTCATCGCTGATGACCACCGGTTTCGCCTCCAAAGAGGTGGGCGAAGCACAAAGGAGATTTGCCATGAGCAACGCACCTCTGATGCCCAAGGCGACCGCCGTCTGGCTGCTCGATAACACGGCGCTGACTTTCGACCAGGTCGCCGATTTCACCAAGATGCACCCGCTGGAGGTGCGCGCCATCGCCGATGGCGACGCCGCCCAGGGCATCAAGGGCATGGACCCCATTTCCAACGGCCAATTGACCCGTGAGGAGATCGAAAAGGGCGAGAGGAACCAAGACTACCGGCTCCGCCTCCAGGAGAGCAAGGTCGTGCTGCCGCCCCAGCCCAAGCGCAAGGGGCCGCGCTACACCCCGGTGTCCCGCCGCCATGAACGTCCCAGCGCCATCCTTTGGCTGCTGCGCAACCATGCCGAGCTGAAGGACGCCCAGATCATGCGCCTGGTCGGCACGACCAAGAGCACGATCGCGAGCGTCCGCGACCGCACCCATTGGAACACCTCCTCGCTGACCCCGATCGACCCCGTCACCCTCGGCCTCTGCTCGCAGATCGAGCTCGACTTCGAGGTCGCGCGCGCCGCCAAGGAAAAGCCGCTCGACGCAGCCTATGGCGGCGCCACGCTGCTGCCGGCCTCCGAGACCACCAAGAAGGAGCCGGAATACGAGGGCGCGGAAAAGTCGAGCGACGACCTCAACGTCGACGCCGTGTTCGCCAAGCTGAAGACGCTCGGCGGCAAGAAGCAGGACGACGAGGAGTAGTCGCCCTCGTCTCGCGACATGGTTCGAACGCGGCAGGGCAACCTGCCGCGTTTTTGTTTTTGAGGGGCGGGCGCGGTCCAATGCTAGTTGGGAACGCGTTATTCCGACTTTGCATGGAATTCCGTGAGCCAACCGGGCATGCTGCAGCCGATCCAGCTCGGACGGAGAGGCTGACAATATGGAGCTGAAGTGGCTGGAGGATTTTCTGAGCCTCGCCCGCACGCGCAGCTTCTCGCGCGCCGCCGAGGAACGGCACGTCACCCAGTCCGCCTTCAGCCGCCGCATCCAGGCCCTGGAATTGTGGCTCGGCGTGTCGCTGATCGACCGCAGCAGCTACCCGACCACGCTGACCGCGGAGGGGCGCCAGTTTCTCGAGACCGCGGAAGAGACCGTGCGCATGCTGCATGCGAGCCGCCTCAACCTCCAGGCCAGCACGCGGCCAAGCACGCAGGTCGTCGCGGTCGCGGCGCTGCATACGCTCTCGCTCCGGTTCTTTCCGCGCTGGTTTCGCAGAGTGGAGGAACAAGTGGGCGAGCTCGGCAGCCGTCTCTTGCCGGACGATTTCCATAGCTGCCTGCAAGCCATCGTCGAAGGCAGTTACGATTTCCTGCTCACCTTCCATCATCCCAACGTGCCGATCCCGCTCGAGCCGGAGCTCTATCCCCATATCGTCGTCGGCGACGACAGTTTCGTTGCCGTGCGCAGCGCGACGCTGACGCGCGGCGCGGACGGCGCGCCGCTGCCGCTGCTCAGCTACGCCTCGAACTCGTTTCTCGGACGTGTCGCGACCTTCGCGCAGGCGCAGGCCGGTGCGCCGCCAGTCCAGGTCGCCCACACCAACGAGAATGCGATGGCCGAAGCTCTCAAATTCATGGCGATCGAGGGGCACGGGCTCGCCTGGCTGCCGCGCAGCCTCGTGGCCCGCGAGCTGGAAGACGCTGCGCTCGTCGCGGTCGGACCGGAGATTCCGCTCGAGGTCAGGCTCTATCGCAGCACGCGGCGGACCCGCCCGATCGTCGACAAGGTCTGGAACGCGGCGCGAGCGCTCGCATCCGAAACCATGCAAAATTCGAATAGGGCTGACTGACACGGCATTGGATTTGGCCGCACCTAGCGCGCATCCTTCTTTCGGAAACGAGGAGATCGCGATGCTTGGCGTGCTGGGTGGCATGGGCCCGATGGCCACTGTGGATTTCATGGCCAAGGTGATCAAGAGCACGCCTGCGTCCTGCGATCAGGATCATATCGAGATGGTCGTGTGCTCGGCCACCGGCGTGCCGGATCGAACGGCTGCGATCCTCGCGCATGGCCGCGATCCCCTCCCCGCCATGCTGGACGGTCTGCGCCGCCTCGAAAGTTCGGGCGCGCGCTGCATCGCCATCCCCTGCAACACCGCACATTGTTGGCACGGCGCGCTACAGGCAAAGACCTCGGTGCCGATCTTGCACATCGTGGACGCCGTGGCCGACACGCTGGCGCGTCGGGGAATGACGGGGACGACGATTGGCGTGCTCGCGACCGACGGCACCGTGCATGCGGAGGTTTACCAGACGCAACTCGCCGCGCGCGGTCACACGTGCCTGGTGCCGGACGCCAAGGCGCAGGTCAGCATCATGCAGGCGATCCGTCTCGTGAAAGCGGGGCGCGTCAGTGAAGCCGGCGCGATCCTGCGTCGCGAAGCCGAAGCGCTCGTCGATCGCGGCTGCGCGCTGGTCGCCATGGCCTGCACCGAGATTCCGCTGGCGCTTGCCGATGTCGACGCTGAGCTGCGGACGCGATTGCTGGATCCGACCGAAGCGCTGGCACGGGCCTGCGTCGAGGCGTGTCTGGCCGCGTCGAAGATGCCGACGACCGAGGCTGCGTAGCTCAACTCTCGCCAGGACCGGGCGGGCGCTTACCCCAGCTCGATCTCCTCGCCCACCTCATGGCTGAGGCCGACGCCGTCGATGGTCAGCACCATCCTCGCCTTGAGCTTTTCGTTACCCTTGAGCTTGCCGCTCGCGATCGCATCGCGCACGGCCTTCTCGATCTCGCGCTGCGACGTGACGCCGACCTGCTTGAGGAATTTGCGCAAGGACGTGTTGAACAGGTCCTCGTTCATGACGGCCTCCTGGGGTTAGGGGCGCTCCGGATGGTTCAGCATGTACTCGCCGAGATCGCGCTGGCGCCGATCGGCGCGGGCTGTAGCAGCGTTGCGCTGGACGTCACGGTCCTTTCGGCACGCAACGTATTCCGGCGAGCCCTGCGCGTAGCCGCGGCTCTGGCAGACCGCGTCGTCGTCGTCACCACCCATGGCCACCGGGGTCTGGTTGCGCGCGGCGCAGGCAGCGAGCGCGACGGCGAGAAGTGCTGCGGTAAGAAGACGCGACGCGGTAGTAACGGATGGCATGCAAGGTCCCTCAATTGCGGGCACTCTGTAGCGCGGAATGAGGAGAATGTAAGTCTATTCCACCGTCATTCCGGGATGGTGCGTCAGCACCAGACCCGGAATCTCGAGATCCCACAATGCGCAATTGCGCATTGGGGTTCGGCTCTTCGAGCCGCCCCGGGATGACGCTACGCGTCACACCCTGCCCTTCAGCGCGTCGCCGATCTCATCCAGCACCTTGGGATCCTCGATGGTGGCGGGCATGGTCCAGGCCTCACCATCGGCGATCTTCTTGATGGTGCCGCGCAGGATCTTTCCCGAGCGCGTCTTTGGCAGGCGGCCGACGGTGATGGCGAGCTTGAAGGCGGCGACGGGGCCGAGCTTGTCGCGCACCAGCGCGATGATCTCCTTTTCGATCTCGGCGGGCGGGCGCTTCACGCCGGCCTTCAGCACCAGGAAGCCGCAGGGCACCTCGCCCTTGATCGCGTCCCTGATACCGAGCACGGCGCATTCGGCGACATCGGCGTGCGAGGCGAGAATCTCCTCCATGCCGCCGGTGGAGAGGCGGTGGCCGGCGACGTTGATGATGTCGTCGGTGCGGCCCATCACCCAGACATAGCCGTCCTCGTCCTTGTAGCCGGCGTCGGAGGTTTTGTAGTAGCCGGGGAATTCGGTGAGATAGGCTTCCTTGAACCGCGCATCCTGATTCCACAGCGTCGGCAGGCAGCCCGGCGGCATCGGCAGCTTGATGACGATCGAGCCCATGGTGTTCGCGGCCACCGGCTTTGCGGCTTCGTCAACGACGTCGACCTGATAGCCCGGCATCGGCACGGTCGGCGAACCATGCTTCACCGGCAGCTGGCCCAACCCCACCGGATTGCCGGCGATGCACCAGCCGGTCTCGGTCTGCCACCAATGGTCGATGACCGGCACCTTCAACTGCTGCTCCGCCCATTCCACCGTCGGCGGATCGGCGCGCTCGCCGGCGAGGAACAGCGTGCGGAATTTCGACAGGTCATATTGCCGGATGAATTTGCCGTCCGGATCGTCTTTGCGGATGGCGCGGAACGCGGTCGGCGCGGTGAACAGCGCGACCGCCTTGTGCTCCGAGATCACGCGCCAGAACGCGCCGGCATCGGGCGTGCCGACCGGCTTGCCCTCATACATGACAGTGGTCGCGCCGTGCAGCAGCGGGCCATAGACGATGTAACTGTGGCCGACCACCCAGCCGATGTCGGAGCCGCACCACCACACCTCGCCCGGCTTGACGCCGTAGAGATTGAACATCGACCATTTCACCGCGACGAGATGGCCGCCATTGTCGCGCACCACGCCTTTCGGGATGCCGGTCGTGCCTGACGTATAGAGGATGTAGAGCGGATCGGTCGCGGCGACCGGCACGCAAGGCGCCGACTTGCCGTCGTTGAGCGCCTTGCGCCGCAGGCTCGCCCAATCATAGTCGCGGCCCGGCGTCAGCGCGCAGACATGCTGGGGGCGCTGCAGGACGATACAGGCCTTCGGTTTCGCGCTGGAGAGATTGATGGCTTCGTCGAGGAGCGGCTTGTATTGCACGATGCGGCCGGGCTCGATGCCGCAGCTTGCCGACAGGATCAGCCTTGGCTGTGCGTCGTCGATACGGGTGGCGAGTTCCTTGGCCGCAAATCCGCCGAACACCACCGAATGCACCGCGCCGATGCGTGCGCAGGCCAGCATCGCAACTACGGCCTCCGGCACCATCGGCATATAGAGGAGAACGCGGTCACCCTTGCCGACGCCAAACTCCTGCATGATCGCGCCGAATGCCTGCACCTCCGTGAGCAGCTCGGCATAGGTGAGCCTGGTGACGGAGTTGGTCAGCGGGGAATCGTGGATCAGCGCGACTTGGTCGGCGCGGCCGCCGGCGACATGGCGGTCGAGCGCATTGTAGCAGGTGTTGACGACGGCGCCGGCAAACCAGCGACCGTAGGTGCCCTGGGTCCCGTCAAAGACCTTTTTGGCAGGCTCGATCCAGTCAATCTCCCTGGCAGCCTCGGCCCAAAAACCTTCGGGGTCCGCGAGTGAGCGCGCATGGACCTCGTGATATTTGCTCTTGCCCTGAACGCTCATGAACCGCTCCCGCCTGATCTTCTTGACTGGCCTTGACCTGACCATCGGACCGCGTTCCGGCCATGATCAGGATCAATTGTCCGTCTCTATTGAGCGGTATTTTCCCGGGAACGGGCCGCGGTTCAAGCTGAAAAGGTTGGGCCTTTCGGAGTAGTCCGCGGCTATCTCCGCCTCGTCATGGCCGGGCATAGCCGTCCGAAGGACAGCGTCGCTTCCGCTCGCCTGCGTCCCGGCCATCCACGACCTTTGGCGCTCATCCAAGAACGTGGGTGCCCGGGACAAGCCCGGGCATGACGGAATACTTGGAGAGCCGAACCGTCTACCCCTCCAGCGCGCTGAGCCGCTGCAGCCGCTCCTGCATCGCCTTCTTCAGGTCATAGCCGGGGCGACCGAAGGCGGTGTTGCGGGTGGCGAGGAAATCGCGCTGGGTCTTGCGCAGGTCGCTCGCGGAACGGCCGCTCGCGCCCTTCAGTGCGCGCGCATAGGTGTCGGCGATCTGGCGGTCGAGCATGCCGAGCTGCGGATCGGCGCAGATCATCTTCTCGACCTCGCGCCTGGCGGTCGCACAATCGAACGACGGGCCGTTGCCGGAATTCGCCTGCAGCGGCCGCGACGGCTCAGCGCCGAATTTCGCGATCTCTGATATCATGATGCGGCGGCCGTTGCTGGCATTCTCATTGCCGGGATCGAGCCGCAGCGCCGCCTCGTAGTCGGCCAGCGCCTTCTTGCGCTCGCCCATCTTCTTGTAGAGCACGGCGCGGTTGTTGTAGGTGAGTTCGAAATTCGGGTTGAGGCGCAAAGCAGCGTCATAGTCGCTCAAGGCGGCCCCGAGCTCGCCCTTGAACTGGTAGGAATCGCCGCGGTTGGTCAAGAAATTCGGCCGCTGCTCCAGGCGGATCGCCTGGTCGTAATCGGCGATTGCCTTGTCGTACTCACTCATCGCCGCGTAGGTCAGGCCGCGATTGTCGTAATATTCGGCGACCTTGGGATCGAGCCGGATCGCCTCGCTGTCGTCGGCAACGGCCTTGTCGAGCTGCCCGAGCTTCTTGTAGGCCGCGCCGCGGTTGGTGTAGCCGCGCGCGTGGTTCGGATCGAGCCGCAGTGCTTCACTGAGATCCCGGATCGCCTTCTCGTAGTCGCCGCGGAGGTAAAAGGTCGTGCCGCGGTCGGACCACGCTTGCGCATAGTCCGGCTTCAGCTTGATCGCCTGTTCATAGTCCGCGAGCGCACGGTCAAGCCGGCGCTGATTGGTGTAGACGACGCCGCGCAGCTCGTAGGCCTCGGCATCCTGCGGGTCGAGCTCGATCGCCTTGGTGAGATCGGCTGCCGCGCGGTTGAGATCGCCGCCAGCCTCGCGCATGAGATCGCCGCGCAGCCGGTAGGCTTTTGCATTCTTGCCGTCGAGCGCGATGGCGCGGTCGAGGTCCTTCAAGGCGTCGGACAGTCCACCGGAGGTTCTGGCATTGGCATCGGCGCGCGCGACCAGCGCGGACGACCGCTCGGCGGCGGAATTGGCGGACTGGTCGATGATGGCTGAGCAGGCGGCGATCAGCGGCGCCGGCGCCTCCTTGCTGCCGAGCACGCAATCGACGGACGCGCCGCCGGCCGCGGCGGGGCTGACCGCAAGGGCAAGGCCCAGCATGAGGCCGAGCCCGCCGGCGCGGAGTGAAAACCTGGCAAACGCGCTGGATTGCGCGGAATAGGGGCTGCCGCACATGGCTGAGGGCTCCGTGGCAAACGGCTTTCTCCGTTGTCGCGGGGCTTCCGGATCAGGTTCAAATTGTGGCGGAGCACTCCCTCTCCCCGCAAGCGAGGAGAGGTGAAGACCTATCAATATCCGTCCACGCCATTGATCTGCTGCAGGCGTTCCAGCATGGCCTTTTTCAGATCGTAGCCGGGGCGGCCGAATTCGGCGTTGCGGCGGGCGATGTAGGCGTCCTGATCGCGCTGGAGCTTTTTTGCATCGCGCGGGTTGGTGGCTTCGCGAACCGCCCTGACATAGGAGCCTTGCACGTCGCTGTCGAGTTCGGCGAGATCGAGATCAGCGCAGATCGCCTTCTCCACCGCCCGCTTGGCGCGGGCGCAGTTGAAGCTTGGCTTGCCGGCAATCGCCATCCGCGCGCCGATGCGCTCGAGCTCCTGCGCGAGCGCCTTGTGGTTGGCCTTGGCCTTCTCGTGGTTGGGATTGAGTTTGAGCGCCGCGCCAAAGTCCTGCACCGCCTTGGGCCGGTCGTACTTCCGCAGCCAGAGTTCGCCGCGCGCATTGAAGATGTCGGCCATTGAAGGATCGAGCAGCAGGGCCTGGCTGTAGTCGGCAATCGCGCGATCGGTCATCCCGCGCCGCACATAGTGATCGCCGCGGGCGATCAGCGCCCTGAGACGGTCGGCCTTCGCCGTCTTCTCGCTGTCGATCACCCCCGGACAGAGCGCGTCGACCTTATCGTCGTCATCGACGGAAGCCGCCGCAAGGCACGGCGCGACGTCGACCTGCTCGGTCGCCACGGGCTCGCCGCCGGTCGCGGCATGGGCGATCGCCAGTGGCGCGAACAGCGCCATCGCGATACCGACAATCTTGGTCAGGACGGACAGACGCATCGTTGTTGCAGTCGCAAATTCCCTGTAAATCGCGCGAAGGCGGCCATCATGCAGCCGAATTGATGCTAGGCTATTCGCCCGGCTGCAAGCGTGTTTTGGGGATCTTTCATTGTCGACGTTCGAATGGATCATCGCGCTGCTGCTCGGCGCTGTTGCCTTATCGGCGCTGGCGCGGCGAATCAAGATTCCCTACCCGACTTTTCTCGCCATCGGCGGCGCCTTGCTCGCCTTCGTGCCAGCGAGCCCATCGTGGACGCTCGAGCCGGACCTGGCGCTGGCACTTTTCGTCGCACCGGTGCTGCTCGACGCCGCCTATGACACCTCGCTGCGCGACCTGCGCCGCAATTGGGTGCCGGTCTCGACCCTGGTGGTGGTCGCGGTCGGCCTCACCACGGCGGCCGTCGCGGCCGTCGCGCATTGGCTGATCCCGGCCATGCCATGGGCCGCGGCGGTGGCGCTAGGTGCGATCGTGGCGCCGCCGGATGCGGCGGCCGCAGTCGCGATCCTCAGCCAGGTCAAGCTGCCCCATCGCATCGTGAAGATCCTGGAAGGCGAAAGCCTGCTCAACGACGCGAGCGCGCTGCTGATCTACCGCATCGCGGTTCTCGCGATCGCCACCGAGCATCTCAAATGGAGCGAGTTCGCACCGACCATCGTGCTCGCGCTGATCGGCAGCGTCGTCGCGGGCTACGCCGCGGCGCGGGTCATGCCGTTCTTCCTGATGCGGATCACCGAGGCGCCGAGCGCGATCATCATGCAGTTCGCCACCACCTTCATGGTCTGGATCGCCGCCGAACATTTCGGCCTCTCGGGCATCCTGACCATCGTGGTCTACGCCATCACCGTCGCCCGCACCGCGCCGGCGCGCATACCGGCGCGGTTGCGCGTGCCCTCCTACGCGGTGTGGGAGACGATGGTGTTCGTGCTCAACGTGCTCGCCTTCATCCTGATCGGATTGCAGGTCGGCCCGATCTGGACCCGGCTCGACGAGGCCGTGCGCTGGGAATATTGCACGGCAGCCGCATGGATCCTGCTCACGGTGATCCTGGTGCGGCTCGTCTGGATCATGTGCTACGGCACGACGCTGCGAGCGCTCATTGTGCGCGGGATCTACCACCCGGCCGATCCCAAGGTGGTGTCGACCGGAAAAGGCGGCCTCGTCGTCGCCTGGTGCGGCATGCGGGGTCTGGTGACGCTCGCGACCGCCTACGCGCTGCCGGAGCATTTTCCATATCGCGACTTCATCCAGTTCATGGCCTTCGCGGTGGTGCTGGGATCACTGGTGATCCAGGGCCTTACGTTGCGGCCGCTGATCCTGCTGCTCGGCCTGAAGGACAATGACCCCGTCGGCACCGAGGTCGCGAAGGCACGTGCGGTGGTCTATCGGGCGGCGCTCGATGCGATCGAGGACGACCCGTCCGAGGAGGCGGAAATCCTGCGGCTGGAATATCGCGCGATGCTGATGCGGACGGACGACGACCCGCATGGCGGCGTCACGAACGGCGAGTTGCCCTCCGATCCCCTGCGCCGCCGCGCCATCGATGCTGCGCGCAAGGCCATCTTCGATCTGCGCGCAACGGAGGTGATCGGTGATGACGCCTTCCATTTGCTCGAGGAAGAGCTCGATCGCGCGGAATTGAGCGCCGGCGGCTGACCCTCGAAGCTCGTCGTCCCGGACAAGCGTAAGCGCAGATCCGGGACGTCAGCGGAGAGCTACGCCCCCGCCTTGCACGTGATCCCGCCGTCCACCACGAGCTCGATCCCCGTCACATATTTCGACTCGTCGGACGCCAGGAACAACGCGGCGTTGGCGACGTCCCAGGCCTCGCCCATGTGGCCCATCGGCACCTGCGCGTCGCGCGCGCGCCACATCGCCTCCACGTCGCCCTTGGCGTAGCTCGCGGCAAGCCCTGCCGAATGCTCGACCATCGGCGTCTTCATCAGGCCCGGCAGGATCGCATTGACGCGGACATGGTTCTTCGCGAACTCGATCGCGGTGGAGCGCGTCAGCTGGTTCATCGCCGCCTTGCTGGCGTTGTAGCTGACATAGGAAATGCCGACATGGCGGATCGAGGCGATCGACGAGATATTGATGATCGAACCGCCGCCCTGCTTCACCATGACGGGAATGACGTGCTTCATGGCGAGATAGGCGCTCTTGAGATTGACGGTGAAGACGCGGTCCCAGCTCTCCTCACCGACCTCGACCACGCCGCCCATCTCGGCGATGCCGACATTGTTGTCGAGCACGTCGATGCGGCCGTAGGCCTTGAGGCACGCGGCGACCATCGCCTCGATGTCGGCCGCGCGCGCCACATCAGCGGTGAAGGCCGTGGCCTTGCCGCCCTCGCCGTTGATGATCTTTGCGGTCTCTTCTGCCGCGGCCGCGTTGCGGTCGACGCAAAGCACCGACGCGCCCTGGCGCGCAAAGGTCACCGCGGTCGCCTTGCCGTTGCCCCAGCCCGGGCCGATCGAGCCGGCACCCACCACCATCGCAACCTTGCCCTTGAGCCGATCCATCGCGTTTCTCTCCCTTGTTGTTGTCATTGTAGCTCGGATGAGCGAAGCGATATCCGGGAACGGCAGTCCCGGATTGCGCTTCACTTCATCCGAGCTATGGCAAAACAGGGCTGCGGGAAGCAACCCTTCAGGCGCGAAACCATGGAACCGGACAGGTGCGGCGTCGTGGCGCAGTCGCGCCGCGACCTGTCGCAAGCTCTGACTGGCAAGCCCTCAATTGAACGTCATGTCCATGCACTTGGAGATGTCGGAGCCGAGCCCTGAGGAGATGATGATGCAGCCGCGGATCTTTTGCGTCGTGACGTCGGCAGCCCACACCGAATAACCGCCGGGACCGAAGAACGAGTTGGTGTTCGGCGGTTCGGTCTCGGTGGCGTCGAAATCGTAATTGCCGTCGGTTTCGAAGATGCGCGGCTTCTTGGTGCAGCCGCCGTCGGTCTGCACGTTGATCACTTCCTTATTGTCGCGGGTCAGCGCCAGCGAGACCTGGCAGCGGAAATATTCCGAGGTCTTGGCATTGAAGAGATAGGTGTAGGACCTGCAGGTCGCAGTATTGAGCTTGCCTGGGGCAAGGCCGCGGCTGCACGAAATCCGCTGGTTGTGGCTGAGCTTGTACTCATCGGCCTCGGCGAGCGGGGCCAGCGTCACCAAAGACAGCGCGGCGGCCGAACAGATTTTAGCGACCTGATACATCCGAATCATCCCCATCGAACTTCTTCTGCAATTGCGTTTTAAACGGAAAGCGGAACATAGTCGCGAGGGGCCAAAGGGAAAATCACAAACTGCTGGGCAAGACGTGATGCGCTGCGACACGGGCGCGTATTGACCGGCAAACGTCGTTCGTGATTTGTTCAGAACGGGCGGCCATCGGGTTGTGGGAGGGATGACGATGACTGGAAGTCTGACGAAGGCATTTTTGACCGCAACTGTGCTGGGCGCGCTTGTCACGCCGGCGTTTGCGCAGACCGCCGCAACGCCCTGGGAGCTGAAGCCCGACATGGGTTACGCCTATGACAAGGAAGGCAAGACGCACTCCTACAAGATGGGCACCAGCAATGCCGGCGAGCTGTTGAAGGGCGCCAAGAAGGTGCCGCGCGGCACGCTGTTCTTCATCGGCCAGAACGGCCAGCTCTACATGCGCAGCGGCCCCTATCTCGAGGGCGACGGGCGGTTCAAGTTCGGGCCGGATCAGTAAAGACGGTCTCGTAGGGTGGGTTAGCGAAGCGTAACCCACCACTTCTGTCACCGCGGAAAATAAAGAGGTGGGTTTCGCCGAGCGGTTTACGCTACGCGCAATCCGCGGGGCTAACCCACCCTACCGCAACTCGCCAAAGGCTAAAACGCTCCCGCCAGCTCCCTTGCGCCGCCCTTGCTGCTGTTGCTGTCCATCCGCTCATCCGTCACCGCGAGCAGCTTTGCCACCGTGTTGTGGCGGATCGCGACCGGGTTGCGCTCGTAGCCGCCGCGCTGGAAGAAGTTCGAGGTCGGCACCTGCTCGCGCATTGCCTGCGGCATCGTCACCATGTCGAGCCCGGTGCCGTCGCCGGTGAGGTTCATCATCTCGAGCTCGGCTGCGGAGAGCGGCCGCGTATAGCCCTTGGCGCGGGCGAACAGCACCGAGGTCAGGAGCTTGTGGGTCTGCAGCATCGGCCCGATGTCGATGTCGAGCACCATGGCATGCATGGCCCAGCCCTGCGCGGTGTTGCCGATCTTCTCGTGCTCCGACCAGGTGTCGGGCACCGACTTCGCATGCGCCACCATTTTCTTCAGCACGCCGAGCTTGTGCTCGAGCGACTGGCGCGCCGGTCCCGAGGTCTTCGCCACCTTGTCGGCGAGGGCACGGATGAATTCGTGGCCTTGTTCGGCCAAGAGCTCGACGCTGTTGGTCGTCAGCAACTGGTTGTAGCCCATCGCGGTCGAGATGGCGCGCCGACCGCCATGCTCGATTCCCGCCTGCACGTCGAAAGTGCCGGTGCCGCCAGTCTCGAACGAATAGACCCGCACTGCCTGTTCGCGCGTCAGCCCCGAGGCGAGTGCGTAGCGCGCATAGGCGCGCTTGAACTCGAGCTCGGTGCTCGGGCGCTGCGGCGTGAACTGATAAAGCTCCTGCGCCGCGCGCAGCAAATCGGAAACCACCGGAATTGGCTTTCGGACAGGACGGTCCGGCGTTTCCTCAGGCTCTGGGTTCACGGGCCGCTTCGGCCCGTTGTAAAGCGGCGGATGCGTCAGCACGTAATCGTCGAGCATGACCTGCTGGCCGCTGCGCCGTTTGGCGTTGCGGGTTTTCCGCTTCTCCGAGATCTGGCTCCAATAGGCGCCGGCCTCCTCGTCGAAGGCGGCGCGCGCCTCCTGATATTCCTTCAGCTTGCGGCGATATTCGAGCACGGCCGGCGACGCCCCGCTTTGCGCAAAAAACTGCGACAAGAGCTGAGCGTTGGCATTGCTGACGGCGGGCGGAAGCGCAGCGGACTCACCGCCGCGCGCTGATGGCGCGAGCAGGGCGAGCGCGAGCGGAACCAACCTGATGACGTGTCGAATCGAATGATGCATGGCGCCCTCTTAGCAAGCATCCGGTAACCGTCACGTTAACGCGCCGTTTACCATCGTCACTTCCAGGCAAACACCGGCTGTTCCAGCTCGCTGACGCGGGTTGCGCGCCCCGCCAGCACCTCGCGGAACTGGTAGATCAGGGCCGCGGTCGGGGCGTGGATCAGGCTGCCCTGATGATGAAAGCGGATCACCCGCCGCGCGCTTTCGGGGATCGCGATGAAGTCGAAGGCGTCCTCGCGCTCGATGGTGTCGAGGCCAATGCGGTGGACGGAGGCGACCTCCTGCGGGTTCGGCACGATCGCCGCACTGTCAGCAGCCCAGACCACGACCGGCGTGATCAGATAGCCCGAGCGGGTCGGATAATCGTCGAGCGTACCGAGCACCGCATCCTCGCCAAGCCGCAACCCGAGTTCCTCGTCGAGCTCGCGCAGCGCCGCCTCGACCGGCGTCTCGCCCTCGTCACATCGCCCGCCAGGCAAGGCCCATTGGCCGCGATGCGCGCGCAGGCTCGATGCGCGCAGCGTCAACAGGAACGCAGTGTCGCTCCCCCGTCCCGATGCGGTCAGCGCCACCGCGACTGCGGCACGCTTCAGCGCCCTCGGCTGCGCAGCATCCGGCGCGCGCGTAAAACTCGCGCAGGCTTTGGCGATATTCCGCCTTGTGGCATCGTCGAACGGTCTCATCATGCTTGACTACACCAGTCAGGCGCTCGATGAAATGAGGCCAGGATGCCCGCTGACAGACGGAAGAGGACATGATCGACAAGGCCGCCGCAAAGCTGAAGTCCGACGGCTGGACCATTCTGGAGACCACCGGCTTCATGCATCTGGTCGGCCCGCTCTGGGAGCGCAAGGTCGACGGTCACCATGAATTCGCGCTCGCGACGCAGGACAAGCATCACAACCGCCGCGGCATGGTGCAGGGCGGCGTCATGATGACCTTTGCCGACCGCACCTGCGGCATGACCGCCCGCTACGTCTCCGGCAAGGAGTACATGGCGACGGTGCAGCTCGATACGCATTTCGTCGAGGCCGGCAAGATCGGCGACATCCTGATCTCCCGCCCCCGCGTGGTGCGCTCGACCCGCAGCCTCATCTTCATGAGCACCGAAGTCACCGTCGACGACCGCTGCATCGTGATGGCGAACGGTGTGTTCAAGATTTTGAAGGGGCCGGCGTAGCTTGCCGTGGTCAGGCTGCGACCGCTGCAAACCACACCCTCCGCTGTCATTCCCCGCGAAGGCGGGGAATCCAGTACGCCGCAGCCTCTCGATTGAACCTCAGCCGTCTCGGAGTACTGGATCGCCCGATCAAGTCGGGCGATGACAGTTGAGAGTGTCGCAGGCAGCTTGCCCCTCGTCATTGCGAGCGCAGCGAAGCAATCCAGAGCCTTTCAGCGGATGCAGTCCTGGATTGCTTCGCTGCGCTCGCAATGACGGTGGTAGGCAGCTATGCTCCGCCACAACAAACCTCGAGGACCCGCCCATGCAATACCGCCAGCTCGGCCGCAGCGGCCTGAAAGTGTCGCAGATCTGCCTCGGTACGATGATGTTCGGCGGGCCGACGGATGAGGCGACCTCAGTGCGGATCATCGCGAAAGCGCGCGAGGCCGGGGTCAATTTCATCGACACGGCGGATGCGTATTCGAACGGCGGCTCGGAAGAAGTGGTAGGCCGCGCCATCGCCGACAACCGGCGGGCCTGGGTGCTCGCGACAAAACTCGCCAACCCCATGAACAATGATATGGGCAACGATCCCAATCGCAGCGGGCTGTCGCGGCGCTGGGTGTTGCAGGCGGCGGATGAAAGCCTCAAGCGGCTCGGGACCGACGCCATCGACATCTACTATCTGCACAAGGAGGACCATTCGACGCCGCTTGAGGAGACGGTGCGCGCGATGGGCGATCTGATCCGCTCGGGCAAGGTGCGCTATTTCGGCGTCTCGAATTACCGCGCCTGGCGCGTCGCGGAGATCTGCAACATCTGCGACAACATCGGCATCGACCGCCCCGTGGTGAGCCAGCCCTATTACAACGCGATGAACCGCATGCCCGAGGTCGAGCATTTCCCGGCCTGTGGCTTTTACGGCCTCGGCATCGTGCCCTACAGCCCGCTGGCGCGCGGCGTGCTCACCGGGAAATACCGCCCCGACGCGCCGCCGGACAAGGAGACGCGCGCCGGGCGCAACGACACGCGCATGATGCAGACTGAGTGGCGGCCGGAATCGCTGGCGCTCGCGCAGGAGATCAAGACCCACGCGGAGAAGTGCGGCATCACCGCCGGGCAGTTTGCCGTGTCCTGGGTGTTGAATTCGTCCTTCGTCACGTCAGTCATCGCAGGCCCGCGCACCGAAGCGCAGTGGGACGACTACATAAGCGCGCTCGATTACCGCTTCACCGCCGAAGACGAAGCGCTGATCGACCGCCTGGTGACGCCGGGTCATCCCTCGACGCCAGGCTACAACGATCCGGCCTATCCGATCGAGGGACGGCGCGCACGGACGGCGTGATGAGGAGGTCATGATGGCGCACGAGGACCGCTACGGACTTTTGATCTCGACATCGTCTGACAAGGCCGCATCAGCCTATCGCGAAGGCGTGGACCTCCTGCTCGCAGGCTGGACCGGCGCGGCTGATACGCTGGAGCGCGCGATCGATGCCGATCCCGACTTTGCACTGCCGCACATCGCCCGCGCCCGCCTGCATGCCTTCTACCAGCAGGGTGATCTCGCCCGGAAGAAAGCGGCGACCGCACGCGAGCTCGTCGCCAGGCGCGGCGACGCGCGCGAGCGCGCGCATGTTGAGGCGCTGGCGCTCGCTGTCGAGGGGCGGCTGCCCGAGGCGCTCGCTGCCACCCTGAAGCACATCGAGGCTTGGCCCCGCGATGCGCTGGTCATGGCGATGCCGCTCGGTGCGTTCGGCCTGTTTGCGTTCTCCGGCATGGCCGATCACGACCAGGCCCGGCAGGATCTGTGCGAGCGCGTCGCGCATCATTATGGCGAGGATTGGTGGTTCCTCACGCTCCACGGCTGGGCGCTGACCGAGAATGGCAATGTCGCGCGTGGCCGTCCCATGACCGAGCGCGGCTTCGATCTCAGGCGCGCGAACGCGCATGGCGCACACGCCGTGCTGCACGCGATGTTCGAGGACGGCTCGATCGAGGCAGCCGACCGGCTGGTCGACGAATGGATCCCCACTTACGACCGCGCCGGCATTTTGCACGGCCACATCCGCTGGCATCAGGCGCTCGGCGCGCTCGAGCATGGCGACGCCACGCGTGCGCTCGCGATCTACGCCGACGTGCTCCAGCCGACTGCGACACAGGCGCCGCCGCTCAACGCCATCACCGACGGTGCCTCGCTGCTGTGGCGGCTCAACGCTTACGGCCACACCGTGCCGAAGGCGCTGTGGGCCGAGGCCGACAGCGCCGCGCAAAAACTGTTTCCAAAATCGGGGTTGCCGTTCGCCGACGTCCACATGGCGCTGTTCGCGGCCGCGACGCAAAACCAGGAGGCGCTGGCGACGCGCCTTGCCGTGATCGAGCAGCGCGTCGCCGAGGGCAAGCTGCCGGCCGGCCCCGTGGTGCCGGCGATCTGCCGTGCGATGCAGGCCTTTGCCGACGAGGATTTTGCAGCTTGCGTGCGCGCACTGACCCCTGTGCTGTCAGAGGTCGTGCGCATCGGCGGCAGCCACGCGCAGCGCGAGCTGATCGAGGATACTTTTCTCGTCGCGCTGATGCGTAGCGGCGAACTTGCACGCGCCCGCGCGCTGCTCGACGCCCGCCTCCACCGCCGGCCCTCCCTGCGCGATACGCGCTGGCAGGCGGCGTTCGCCTGAGGCAGGATGGAGAGGTCGCTTCTAGGCGGCGCCCAGCCGCTGCCGCGCAGCACTCGTGTCGGGGACGGCGGCGGAGACACCGGCCTTGCCGAGACCAAACGCCGGCATGCCGCTATAGATCGCCTCGTAATCGCCGGCCCGGACCCGATAGGTTTCGTGCCAGATGCCGACGTCGCCGCGCGTCTCCTTCATGCGCCTGTTGAAATCGACCCACGCCGGCCAATGCAACGCATCGCGATTCCTGGCGTAGCGTTCGAGATGATCGAAGCTGCGCCAATATTGCACGATGATCTTGCTGAGCCCGGTGTGGCCGAGAAAGCCGACGTCGGGCGGGGCTGCTTCCAGTTCCTTCAGCATTTTCGGCATGGCCCGGGCAACCGGCAGCCACTTGTGGACGGCCCAGGGCTTGTTTATGCGCATGCCGATAAGGAAGACCACGAAGTCGCCCTCGATCCGACCGGTCACGCGGCTGGGGATGATTTCGGTCATGGGACGCCCCTCAATGGCGGGAAAAGACTGCCGGACCGCGCTCGCAGCGACAAGCCCTGCCACGAAAAAAACACGCCCTTCCCGACAGGTGCGCACCGGGACAGGATGCGGCGATCAGGCGAATCGCAGGACGTGGCCAAGGCGCGGTGGTATTCCAGGCAATGGGCTTCGCACGACAAACAAGATCGCAACCATTTGCGGGTTGGATGGTTGATGCACGGAACTTTTCCGCCCGCGGAAATCGCCGACCTCGTCCCATGATGCGCCTTTGCCGACCGGCCCTGGCCGCAACCCTGATCGCGCTTGCGGGCCCCGCTTGGGCGGGCCCGGGCGACTCCGCCTCTGCCGTCAATCCCCCGGCGCAGCAGAACGCCATCATCGACCTGCTCGCGCTGATGTCGGGCAAGTGCACGACGCTAAGAATCGCCGGGCGCGATTTCGCCTGCAAGGTGGTCGCCTACGCGCATGGCGACAAGGGCCGCGTCAACTTCGCCGTCGCCGTCGACGATCCCTCCGACGAGAACCACGTCGTCTCCTTCTCCGGCGAGAACGGCAAGCGCGCCGACGACAATTCCTACGAGCTGCCGATCGACCGCATGCTGCTCAACTCCAAGGACCGGCCCAAGGTGGACGGCCTGCCTGTGCCGGCGGAGCAGGCCTCGAAAGGCGTCTGCCGCCAGACCGGCAATTTCGCCGCCAGGAAGGTCTCCGACATCACCTGCTCTGCGACCGACACCGAGGGACGCAAATACGAGCTGCTGTTCGTCTCCGACGGCAGGCCGGCGAGCGTACGCCGCGTGCGCCAATCCGCGCCGTCGATCCAGGATCCGTTCAAATAGCCATTCGCTCGCCCTCGTCCGGAGCGACATCGCAACCGCGGAGGCTTGAATGACGCGCGATCGTCTCTTCCTGCTCAGCCCAGATTTCCTTGATCCTGCCTATCCCGGCCAGCGCTTCTATTGCTGGCACTGCGCGCTGATCGAGGGCGTGCTTGCTTCGTTTCCTGCGCTCGCCGGATCGATCGACGTCGTGCGCGTCGCGTGGCCGCGGCCGCGATTGGCCGTGCTTGCCGCCGTCGGCGAGGAGAACCAGTCACTGCCGCTGCTGGTTCTGGCGGAGGGTGCGACGTCGGCTCATCAGACCGGAAGCCACGAGGGACGCGCCCTTATCGCGGACAAGGACGGCATTCTTGCTGCGCTCGCCGAGCGGCATGGATTTCCAATTCCGCATCCCTGAGCTGTCCGCGTCAATTCGACGCTGACACGCGCGCAAACGAAGCGGCGCATCGTCGCAGCACTGCGATTTTCCGCGAAATCCTGGCCGTCTGTCGATTTCTTAATCTGCATCGCCGGAACGCGCGCGGCGCACGGTCGTTGTCGCCCTACATTCAACTGGAGTGACGAAATGAAGAATCTCGTTGTCGCGATGGCTGTCGGTGCTGCGGTGCTTGCCGGTGGATCTGCGGCGAACGCCGCCAGCAACGTCAAGGCCAAGCCCGGTGCGCAGGCGCATCCATCGCAAGCGAATCGATCGACCGACTTCAGCGCGCGCCACCGCCATCATCACTGGCATGGCCACCACCATTGGCGGCACCATGGCTATTACCGTCCGCACTATCGCAGCTACGGCTACTATCCGCGCTCCTACGGCTATTACGGCGGCGGGCCGTACGGCTACTATGGCGGCGGTCCAGGCGTGAGCTTCAGCTTCGGGGGCGGCCGCTGGTAATTGAAAGGCCCGCAGCGATGCGGGCCTTCTTCTTTCTCGCGATGCTAGAGCGTTTTCAAGCGAAGTGGATACCGGTTCGCGTCAAGAAAACGCGTCACGACAAGAAGCTCGCAACGCGATCAAGCCAGCAGCAGCGGCCGTTGCGACGTCGCCACGTGACGGATCAGCTCCATGTCCTCGGCCTCGATCTCGAACAGGCCGAGGCGGAGCTGATAGCCCCAGTTCGAATTGTCGCGGGTGAAGGCAAGACTGCCGAGCAGCGGCCGGATCGGCACCTCGGCGGCATCGCTCCAGGCGACGTCGCGGCGGAATGGCCGGAACCCTCCACCCATGTCCGCCTGATACGGCGCCCCGGGCTTGACGACGCCGATCGCGGTGATGGCCTGGAGGCGGTCCTTGCCGCCAAACGTTTCCACCGGCGAGTAATAGGCGACGTGATCGCCCGGCGAGATCCGGCGCAGCGGTCCGCCCTTGCCGTGGCAGACCTGCATGAAGCCGTTGGCCCGTCCGATCCGGACATGCTCTGCCGAGGCGACGGCGATCCAGCTTTTGGGCATTGAGGCGTACTCCATTCGAGGCGCCCGGCGCTGCGGGCCCTGGAGTCCCTAACACCCCCTCCTGCCAGATCCTGTCAGCAGTCGAGAGCGCCGCCATTGGCCGAGGCGGCAGTCCCGCGGGTTCACTTGCGAACGCGAACGTCCGACGGAGACGCACCAAAGGCCCGGCGAAAAGTCCGATTGAAGTAGGAGATGTCGTTGAAGCCGGATCGATGCGCGATCTCGCTGATCGAGTGGCTCGCAAAGCTCGCATCCGTGAGCATCTTGTAGGCGAGCGAGAGCCGATGGTTTTGAACGAAATCCGTAAAGCTCGTTCCTTCGATCTCGAACAGCCGCTGGACATAGGATTTGGAGATTTTCTGTTTGGCGGCGACCGACGCCAGGCTGAAACCCGGATTGCCCGCCTGTGCCTGAATGTAGGCCTTGATGCTGCGCATCCGGGCGGCTGCGACGCCTCGTCGATTGGCTATTTCGGCAGCGTCTTCGGTCGCGCCAAGCAACAGAGCAGCGAGATCGAGCATGTGCGTGACGACCGCCCGCCGCATGCCGGGATTTGCCAGCGTCTGCCGCTCATTGACGATGCCGAGATAATCCAGAAAGAACGACAACGCCGGATTGGATTTGTCGATCGGCCGTCCGACTCCGTCGTCGAAATTCCTGACCAGGGGCGCGATCAGGGTGCGGCTGATCCGCCAGTTGATCACGCGCCGCGTCGTGTGGGTGGTCGCCGTCCCCGGCAATCCGTTCGTGGTGAGCAGCGCGTCGCCCGGACCGAGCAGCGTCTCATGGCCGTTCTGCCGATGCGTCGCCGAACCATCGAGATTGAGCACGAAGATCGGGTCGTCGCCATCGATCATCGACGCGGTATGATCGCAGAAGATCGGCGAGGTCGTCGCCACCGCCACCGACATTCCAGGCAGGGCGCGCAGGCTCATGTCGATCTGCAGTTCGGTGTCGGGCAGCGGCTCGATGTCCAGCCTGAGAATTTCCCGGCCGTAGATCTGATGAAAGGCTTCCGCCCGCTCGCGCTTGGCAAATGCCGAGCTGGAGAGCTCCAATGCAATCAGTTCGTCGCCCATCGCCAACGACGGCTCCATCGAGGATAAATTGCCCGGCGTTCATTTTGTCGCTGGAAATCGCACAGCGTTCAAGGCTCCCGGCCATCGGGTCCAATACGGATAGCCGGGCGCTTCGCAACGCCGCCTGCGGCGACCTTTGCGGCGGACCAGCGCGCCAGCGTCTGTGGCAAGGCAACCACAGTGAAATGCCAAACATCCGAATTGTGGTGATCCGTCCAAGACGGTGTGGTGCAGACTCCAAGCCGCAAGACTCCGCGCCCCGTAAGCTCCTCGAATTATCATGGCTCACCTGGGTTGCAGAGAATTCCATGACCATCACGAGACGATCCGTTTCAGCGCTTCCATTCGTTCTTGCATTCGGCCTTGCATTCGGTCCTGCCCTGATCGATGCGGCATCTGCCGCCGACATCCCGGTCAAGGCGCCCGCGCTTGCTGCGGCCCCAATTGTCGACTGGAGCGGCGTCTATGCCGGCGTGCATGCCGGCTATGGCGGTGGCATGACGGACTGGAACAACGAGGGATTCAACTATCCCGCCGCAGGCTTTCTGGGCGGCGGACAGATTGGCATCAACAAGCAGATCGCAAGCCTCGTGTTCGGCCTCGAGCTGGAGGGATCCTGGGCCAGCATCAGCGGCACGCAGCCACTGACGACCGGCAGCATGGGGTTCTTCTTCCTCGGCACGCTCGACGACAAGCCCAAATCCCGACTGGACGGAATGGTGACCCTCGCCGGGCGCGCCGGACTTGCCGCCGACCGCTGGTTCGTATTCGCCAAGGGCGGACTCGCCGGCGTCTGGCAGACGCATTCGCTCGACCGCACGCTCAACGACGCCTTCGGCTTCACCATGACCAACAATGTCAGCGGACGCGACTTTCGCATTGCGCCGCTGATCGGCTTAGGGGCCGAATACGCGCTCGATGCGCACTGGTCGCTCAAGGCCGAGTACGACTATCTGCATTTGAGCACGAAGACCGTGCCGCTCAGCGGCGCCGCTACGTTCAACGGCGTGCCGGCCCCGGGCTTCGTCCTCAACGAGACGATCACCCAGGACGCCATTCATTTGATCAAGGTCGGCGCGAACTACCGGCTCGGCCCGGTGGCGGTCGATCCCGTCTATCCGCCGGTCAAGGCGGTGCCCGGGACCAACTGGACCGGCGCGTTTCTGGGTGTGCAGGGCGGCTACGGATTTGGCCGCCTGGATCGCTCGACATTCGCCGATCCGACCGTCCCCGGCAGCGGCACCTACGACATGAAGGGCTGGCTTGGCGGCGTCGACGGCGGCGTCAACGTGCAGTCCGGTGCGTTCGTGTTCGGCGTCGAAGGCGAGTGGATGTGGACGGGCATCCGGGGCGGCCAGAACTTCACGGGATTCGATCCCGGTTTCAACGGCAACGTGGCGACCAGCCTGACCAGCACGATCGACTGGCTGGCCATCGCGAGCGCGAAGGCGGGCTTCGTCGTCGGCGACCGGCTTCTGGTCTACGGCAAGGGCGGTGTCGCGATCGCCAGCGAGCGACACTCGAACAATTCCGTCGAGACTTTCCAGGCGCAACCTGACGTCTTCTCGATCGCCACCACCGGACGGGCCGTGCATACCGGTGTCGCCATTGGCGCCGGCGCCGAGTACGCGCTGGGCGGCAACTGGTCGATCAAGGGCGAATACGATTACATCAAGATGCTACCGCAGCGGCACACCGCAACGGGCGTTTTGACCCTCGCCGGCCCCTTCCCGGACCAGGGCAACATCGCCCCCGGCTTCGACCAGGTTCGCCAGGATCTGCATCTGTTCAAGCTCGGCGTGAACTATCACTTCAATCCGTTGTCCGGAGCGGTGACCGCGCGCTACTGATCGGCGCAGGCTGATACAGCCTGTTAAACCATCCTTGCCACAATGCAGGGATGAAGAACCTCGGCTTCGTCTGGGTGCTGCTTGCCTTTGCCGTCGTCGTGCTGGCGGCGGGCATCCCCTATTGGCGGCTGCCCTATGCCGAGATCAACCGCGGCCATTTTGCGGTTCTGCCCGGCGCAATCCTGCTCGGCTTCCTGACGCTCATCCTGGTCGTGGCCGCGGTCGCGCGGGTCAAGCTCATCGCCGTGGCGATGCTGCTCGCGGTGCCCGCGATCGACATCGTCTCGATCGCGAAAGACACCGCAGCTGACCCGACTTCGCACAATCTCTGGCCCTTCGAGTTCGTGATCGCCGCGCTCAGCGGCGCCGCGGTCGTGCTGCCCGCCGTGGCAGCAGGACTGGCGGTGCGCTGGGCGATGGCGCGGATGGCAGCGCGCTGACGCCGCGCGCCTTCAGCGCTTCGCCGGCTTGAAATCCGGCCCCTCGAAGCGCAGACCGGTTGCCCCGCGCTCGACGTTTCGATGCGACGCGTGAACCAGCCGCTCCTCGCTTTGATGCGCAAGGCGCGCCCGCGCGTCGAGCAGCGCCCGCAGGCGCTCGACCGCGAGCACCTTGTTGCGGTGCTGGGACCGGCCGTCGCGCGCAGTGGCGGTAAGCCCCGTCGGCACATGCACGGCCCGCACAGCACTCTCGGTCTTGTTCTGGTGCTGGCCGCCGGGCCCGCCGGCGCGAAAGCTTTCAAAGCGGATGTCGGACGCCATCGGCGCCTGCGCGCCTTCCGTTGCCGGCGCGACCTCCGTCACTGGAAGCGCGAAGGCGCCGACGAACCAGTTCTTCCGGGCGTAGCCCGGCCGAAGCGGACTCTTGCTGACCCAGAGAATCGAGCCCGATGTCCATCGCTTCGCAAGGTCCGAGGCCGCCGCGCCGTCGAGGATGACGATCGCGGATGCCGGCCCGTGCCTGTCCGCCCCCTCCTCTTCAACGACGGCGCAGTCGCAGTCCAGCGCCTCGGCCTCTGCGGCCAGACGCCGCAGCGCATGCGCAAGGGCGATGCGACACTCCGCAGGCCCTTGCCCCGATGTGAGGAGCATCCGGATCATCGGCGATCCTCCTTCTGCGCCGTGAGATCGACGACCTTCTTGACGGTCACGACGGGACGGAAGGAGGCGACGGCTCGTGCGAGGCCGAACGAAGCGAGGTCGGCGATCACGCCCGCGATCGACTTGTAGGCCTCCGGCGCCTCCTCGACGAGCAACGCGCGATCGTCGCAGATCACCTGTCCGCCGAACGGATTGCGCGTCAGCCGCTCGCGGTCGGACTTGGTCGCGCCGACGCGCCCCATCATCGAGGTCCGGTCGTATTTGCGCCCGGCGCCGTGTGCGATCGACGCTAAGGCCTCCGGCGGCGCACCGGCGAGCGGCTCGACCAGATAGGACAGCGCGCCGCGCGATCCCGGCACGACGACGATTCCCCTGTCGGATGGCGCCGCGCCCTTCCGGTGCAGCAGACCGTCCGCGCGATGCTCGACGCAATTGTGCGAGCACTGGCAGACGAGCTCGGCGTCGCAGCGCAGCGCCTGCGCCGCGCGACGTGCGATCAGCCGACGGTTGACGGACGCCCACCGCAACGCATGGTCGTGGGCGTGCAAATATGCGCGGCCCTTGTCGCTTGCGGGGTCGATCGGCCCCAGCCCTTCGGACATCTGCTGCTCGAGCAGCGCGTGGCCGAGGCCGCGCGATCCCGAATGCGCCAGAATGTAGGCGCGTTGGCGGTCGATGCCGAAGGATGCGTCAAAAACCTCCTCGACGATTTGCAGCTCGCAAAAATGGTTGCCGCCGCCGATGGTGCCGAGTGCGCCGTCGAAATCGGACGGCGGCAGTTCTGCCGCCTCGATCTCGCCCGCGATGTCGCCGTCGTAGGGTCGCCCGATCTTGCGCAGCCGCTCCGCGGCCTTCTCGACACGCAGCTTGCGTGCGGGAAGGTCGAGCGCGAACAGCGCCATGCCGCAGCCTGCGTCGGAGCCGACGAAGGCCGGATGGATGCGATCGGCGAGGATCGCGCAGCCGACCGGCCCGAACTTGCCGGGATGCAGGTCCGGCATGCCGGCAACGGCGCGAACGCCTGATATCGCGGCGACGGATTCCAGTTGGCGCACGGCGGCGCCCTCGATCCAGGATCTGGACGAGTAGAAGGCGTGGATCGGCGCGCGGCCGTCCACGATGGGAAGCTTGCCCATGTAAAATTACCTTGGAGAAGACAGGAGAAACCGGCGCGCTTCAGTCGCGCGCATGCCTCGGCGCGATCTCCCGCCTCACGCGAGGGATCAGGCCCGGCGGCTCCAAATGGAGCAGCGAACGAGAGTCGTCATCGTCTGTCTCCTTGTCCTAGCGGAGCGGAATGCTCGACGCGGCGCGTATACATCACAACAGACGGGAGATTGCAACCTCTCAATGCGTGGCGCGCGATCCGGCAAGCGAACCGCGCCTCACATCTGCTTGGCGCGACGGTCGTTGTCCTATCCCGCATACGCCTTGTCGAGATCGGCGATGACGATCTTCTGCATCTTCAGCATCGCCTGCATGACACGATTTGCCTTGGTCCGGTCGGGATCGCTCAGATAACGGCTCAGCGCCTTGGGGATCACCTGCCACGACAGGCCGAACTTGTCCTTCAGCCAGCCGCATCGCGATTCCTCGCCGCCGTCCGCGGTGAGCCTGGACCAGAAATAGTCCACCTCCTCCTGGGTCTCGACGCTGATGAAGAACGACACCGCCTCGGTAAACTTGTATTGCGGACCGCCGTTGAGGGCGTTGAACTTCTGCCCTTCCAGCTCGAAGACCGCCATGAAGTCGTTGACCGTTTCGACCTTGGCGTTGGGAAACACCGATTTGTAGAAGGCAACCGCCTGCGGGACGTTGTTGTCGAACCAGAGGAAAGGGGTGATCGAGGTCACGGCGAACTCCGTTTTGCGTGGGCTCGCCCGGAGGACGAACAAGCCGGCCGGCATCCGACATGGGCCTGAATTTTTTTGGCCGGTAGGGTGGGTTAGCCCCGCGGATTGCGCGAAGCGCAATCCGCTCGGCGTAACCCACCACTTCTGTCACAGGCGGACAGAAAAGAGGCGGTTACGCCTTCGGCTAACTCACCCTACCGACCTTCCAGGATCACCCGCGCCGTCTCGCGGCCGCTGGACAATGCGGCCTCGACGGTCCCCATGTCGGGGCCGCGATAGAGGGCTTCGCCGGCGAAGAGAACTGCGCCATCGGGCCTGGTGAGCGTCGCCTGCGCCGCGCGCGTCTGCGGCGTCGCGTAGGAATAGGCGCCGCGCGCGAAGGGATCCTGCGCCCAGTTGATCGCTTCGGCGGCGGCGAGTTTTTGCGCGAGCTCGTCGCGTGGCAAGCCGAAGATGGCTGCAAGCGAGGCAAGCCCGGCGTCGATCAGCGCCGCGCGGTCGAGGCCGGCAAGGCCTGCCGTCTTCGGGCCGCCGAACCAGCCGGTGAGCACGGGATGGGTGGCCGGATGCTGCGTCCACCACACCGGGATCGTCGCTTCCGACAGCAGGAAGGTGAGATCGCCGAGCTCCTTGTTCCGGTCGAGCCACCAGCGTGTCTCGAACCGCAGCAGGAGCTTGATCACGTTGCCGAAGCCGATATCTGCAGCGGCCGTTGCCTTCGCGCGCGCTGCCGGAGGAAGCGCGATCTCCTGCAGCAGCGGAACGGGCACGGTGACGACAGCCGCGTCGCCGCGATGCACCTCGCCATTGCCACAGCGGACGACGATGCCGCCATCGGCCTCCTCGATCGCGGAGACGATGCAGCCAAGGCGCATGGCGACGCCGTGGGCGTGGCACTGCTCAACCAGATGCGTGACGAGCGCGCCGTAGCCGCCGACGATACGCGTCTGCGCATGCAGTCCGCCGCCCATCCATTCGTCGCGCAGCGCCAGCGTCGAGGCGCGCTCGGGATCGGCCGCGTCATAACCCTCGACCATCCGCGCGATCGACTGTCGCATCCGCTCATATTGAGGCGCAGCAAAATGCCGGCGCAAGAATTCGGCGATGGTCAGATCGTCCGTCAACTCTGCCAGAGCGCGATGAAGCTCCGCCGCCTCATGCGGATCGTAGCGTGCCTCGCGCGAAAGTTTTCCGTCATCGAGGCTCCATTGCGTCCCCTGGATCACCTGCAGCGAAAGCTGCGCCTCGACCAGCAGAGCGCGCGTGACCCTGGCCTCGCCATGGACGAACTCGGCACCGCCTGCCGCGCCATAGCCGAACGCAGACGTCGCAAGCGGATGGATGCGTCCGCCGCATCGCTCGCGCGCCTCCAGAATCGTCACCTTGCGGCCCGCGCTCGCGAGCTCTCGCGCCGCCATCAGACCGGCCGCGCCGGCGCCGACGATGACGATGTGGCTTGCACTCTTTCGCGACATGCTGGCGCTTTACCGGCTCGCCGCCGCAGGATCGTTCGTGATGAGGTAGCGCAAGAGCAACGCGCCACCGCCGAGTGGCGTCGTGCTTTCCAGCGTCATTGCGGTGACCGGTGCGCGCTGATCGCTCTCTCCGTCCGTCGAATCGAACACGAGCGGCGCGCCCCTGGCGCCGTCCACCGCCGGACAGAGGATCAGATTGAGCTCGTCAACGAGGCCGGCGCGCAGGAACGCGCCATTGGCGGCACCGCCACCCTCGAGCAGCAGGCGCTTCACGCCAAGCTCGCGATTGAGAATTTCCAGCGTGAGCGCGAGATCGATCTCCGACTTGCCGGCAAAGACGTAGGACACGCCCTCGCCGCGCAGGCCTGCAAGATGTGCATCCGAAACGCTCTCGGTCAGCACCACGACGATCGGATCGCCGCCGATGTCGGAACGGCCCCAGCCGATCTTGCCGTGCGCGTCGAGCACGACGCCATAGGCTTTCGCATCGCACTGCGCGAACCAGTTTTCGCGCAGAAACGTCTGGCTCGTCGAAGCCGGATACGGCTTGCCCTTGGCAAACTCCGATCCGGTCACGCGCCCGATCAGCCAGGCATCGCCGCCGAGCTCCTCATGCACCCGCTCGAACAGATCCGCCCCCGCCCCCTTCGGCCGCCAGCGGCTGTGATGCGTCCGGCCATCGACGCTGGAGGCCATCAGGCAGATGATTTGGGGTTTCATGCAATTCTCCGGGCCGCCTCTCAGGCGGGCGTTGCGTTACCCTTGGCGGAGCACGGGATGGCCTCGCGGGGGGTGAGCGGTCACCAATATCATAGGCGGCGACCGGGATCGCAGCTCACGTTTCACAACGCGAGCCGGCATTGCGGCCATGCGCGGATGGTATCCCCGAACTCGCCGTTCACCCGTCCGAGCTTTGTGAGGGCTCAAGTGCCGCCCAGGGCCGCAAACGCGCCACGCAGTCGCAGGTAACGCGCCGTGCCCGCGCGCGCAGCCCTGCCCGTTACGCCGCCGTCTGGCGCCGCCGCCGCGCGGTGTGGCCTTGCCATGACAGGTCGGCCAGCGGCACGGGCTTGCTGAAGTAGAAGCCCTGGCCGAGGGCAATTCCGAGCGACTGGAGCTGACTGACCTGTTCGGAGGTCTCGACGCCCTCGGCGACGATCGAGAGCTTCAACGTTTTCGCAAGCTGCACGATGGATTTCAGCACCGCGACGGTTTCGCTGCGGTCGATCCTGTCGATGAAGGATTTGTCGATCTTGACCTTGTCGAACGGAAACGCCGTCAGATAGGACAAGGACGAATAGCCGACACCGAAGTCGTCAAGTGCAATGGAGACGCCGAGCGCCTTGAGGCGCTGGAGTGTCTTGAGGTTCTCCTGAGTATCGGCGAGAAACACACTCTCGGTGATCTCGAGCTCGAGCCGGGTTTGCGGCAGTCCGCTCTGTGCCAGTGCGAACGTCACGGTATCGACGAGGTTGGTGCCAGCAAATTGCAGAGCGGAGAGGTTGACCGCGACCTTGACATCATCAGGCATGGTCATCGCGTCGCGACACGCCTTGGCCAGCACCTGCTCGCCGAGCTCGACGATCAGTCCGCCCGTCTCCGCAACCGCAATGAACTCGACCGGTGGAATGAAGCCCCTGGTGCCGTGACGCCAGCGCGCCAGGGCCTCGACCGATTTCACACGGCCGGTGCCGAGCTCGATCACCGGCTGATAGAACACCTCGATCTCCTCGCGCCAGATCGCCTCACGAAGCTCGATCTCGAGCACGTTGCGCTGATCCGCTTCGGCCTTGAGATCCGCCGAGTAGATATGGAAGCAGTTTCGGCCGGCGTTCTTCGACTTGTAGAGCGCAAGATCGGCATTGCGAAGGATCTCATCGACCCGCGTGCCATGCTCGGGTACCACGGCAACGCCGATGCTGCAGCCGATCGCGACGGGATGGCCATCGACGTGATAGGGTTCCGCAACGGCTTGAACCAGCCGCGCCGCGAGCGCGGCAGCGCCATCGTGGATCGAGACCTTGCCCGTCGACACGATCACGGCAAACTCGTCACCGCCGATCCGCGCCGCAATATCGACGTCACGGATCTGCGCCTTGATCCGGACCGCAACCTGCTTCAGCAGCGCGTCGCCGCATTGGTGGCCGAGCGCATCATTGACGGACTTGAACTTGTCGAGATCCAGCAGGAGCACGGCGAACGGCACGCCGAGCCGGGAATGCCTCGCGAGCGCTTCGTCGATGCGGTCCTTGAACAGATTGCGATTGGCGAGGCCGGTCAGGCTGTCGTAATGCGCTAACCTCTCGATCCGGTCTTCGGACGCCTTGCGTTCGGTGATGTCTTCATGGGTGGCGACCCAGCCACCGTCCTCGCGCCGTCCGTAGGAGATATAGACGACCCGCCCATCGGGGAACTGCACGGTGTTCGAAATGTGCTCCGACTGGACGAGCCGGTTCTTCAAATCGACGAGATAAGCCTCGACGTCGAGCACGGCAGTCTGTTTTGCAAACACCTCGCGGAAATCGATGCCGATGCGAATCTCCTCCGGCGCGAGGCCATAGAGTTCGAGCCATTGTCGATTGAACGCGATCAGGCGGTCGCGGTCGTCGAACATGCTCAACCCCAGGGGAAGATTCCTGAGTGCGTCTTCGAACTTGATCGCAGAATCGCGCAGCTCGCGCTGGGCCCGATCGAGCGCTTGCTGCCGCCGCCAGTGGAACACCGTCGCGGTCAGGATGATGAACGTGAGCAGCAGCGCGCCACCGAGATAGATCTTCTTCCTGGAATCGGATCGTGCGTAGATCTCCTGCTCCGAAATGCCCACGGTGAAGATGAGCGGAAAGACGTGCGATCGGCGCGCGGTGATCAACCTGTCGGTGCGGTTCGGCCGGTTTTCGTTCCAGTACTGTGCATGGAAGCCGTCCCCCAGCTCGCCTTCGACGCGGCTCGGGGCGCGCTGCCCCAGCACGGCACCCTGGTCCACGCCGCGCGCGGCGAGCACGATATAGTTCGAGTTTCTGAGAACCAGCGTTCCTCCGGCGCCGAGTTTTGCCGTATCGTAGAACCTGCCGACGACGTCGACGCTGACCGAGCCGACGACCACGCCCACCGGATTCCTGGCGAGGTCGAACATCTTCCTTGCGAGCTGGATGGTCCATTTGTTGGACGCCCGCCCCAACACCGGCTTCGCGACATAGAGGCGATCATCGGCTTGCGACATGACATTGGCGAAGTGCTCGCGATCGCCGAGATAGAGCGGCGGACCGGAATAGCCGGCTGTCGTATCGAGCATGTAGCCGTCCAGTCCGATCAGGGAGAACTGAACCACGTCGCCGGTGGCGATACGGGCCCTGTCAGACCAGAGCTTGAGACTGAAGGTCAGCTCATCCTGGGCGTAAAGTGCGCGCACCACCAGCAACGACTGATCCACGCGTTCGAAGATGCGCTCGGTGTTTTCCTCGAACAATTCGGCGACGCTGTCGCCCTGCAGCCGCGCCTGCTGGACCGCATCCGCCCGCTCCGATGACGTGATCGCGAAGTACCCGATCCAGACCAGGGGCAGGAAGAACAATGCAATCTGCAGCGGGGCATTCCGCAGAATTGTCATCGCAGCTTTGCGCACGGAACTTCCGGGAATCACGACGCGCGCGCCCTCATCAGCCGCCAGGACCGAACAGTGATCGTCGCGAAAGAGGGCATTGCCTATCTCCGCCTCATCGGGAACAGCACAGCCGCAAGCGGGGCGCTGTCGTCATCCCGGGTCCCGAGCCTAGGGCTACAGCCTTAAGTTTTAGTTCGGAGAAAGCTCAAGTGTTAGACTTATTGCATCCGTATGATCACGGAGGGCGGCCGCTTCCGGGCGGCCTGGCGATATTAACTATCCGACAGCGTCATTTTGTCGCCGCGAGTTCCGCGGGGCTGCTCAAAATGCGCGCGCAAGAACGATCGTGCCGGACAGGATGAGCGTCACGCCCGCAGCAAGGCTCAGTCTTCGGCCGAACGGAGGCAGCTTCTCGCCGGCGACATAGAGCGCGATGCCGACGATCCGGACCAGATTCATCACGCCGCTGACGAACGGCAATGCCATCCAGAAACCAGCTCCGACGCGTCTGTTGGTTCGCGAGATCGCACTGCCACCGTAACTCCCCGAAAGGGCGCGAGCGATGCGCCCTCCCCGGTCCTCACTCCTGTCATCACGACATTGCGGCAACTTCCGCCGCCGTGTCGTAATATTCCTGGAAGTACACCAGCTTTCCCTGGCTGTATTTCAGCACATGGGCCCATTCGTTCTTGCTGGTCTTGCCCGTCTTCTTCATCCGACCGGCGGATGAGCCGAGGACAACGACGGTGTCGCCCTGCTCGATCATCTCGCGCGGCGCAAACTCGCTGAAGTCGATATTCTCCGCGATCTTCGCAAAGAAGCCGGCAATCTCCTGCTTTCCCTTGTAGCGACCGGCCCAAGGCAATTTGTCCCTGGGGCCTGGCGTTATCCAGGTGCAGTCGTCGGTCATCATGTCGTTGACCAGCGTTGCAATGTCGCCCTGCTGGAAAAGCTCATAGCCCTTCTTCGCGATCTCGAGATTGGATGCCATTGGACCTACTCCTTGCAACATTGAAGGTGGTTTTCACGCGATGAAATTCGAAAGGAAATCCGCGCTCGTATATTCGTGCAATCACCTCCTCTCAGGATCGAAGGAAGCGCCGCAAGCGGCACAGCACCTTCCATCGTGTATCTCACGCCGCCCGCGCGAGCAGAATCGCGCCTGTTATGATGAGGGTCGCTCCGGCCGCATGGCTGAGCCTGCGGCCGAACGGAAGCAGTTTCTCGCAGGCAACATAGAGTGCGATGGCGATGATCCAGGCCAGATTCATCACGCCGCTGACGAACAGCAATGCCATCAGGAACCAGCAGCAGCCGACGCAGTAGCTGCCGTGGCGAAGTCCCATGCGGAGCGCCCCGCTTCCGCCGACCCGCCAGTACCTGCTCAGGAACAGCAGCGGGTTTTGACAGTAGCGAAGGCAGGCGGTCTTGAGCGGCGTGAACTGATAGAGCCCCGCGGCCAGAAGAATAATGCCGCCCAGAACGACGCTCGTGCTTGCCATCGCCATCGACAAGAACCCGCTACGTTCGAGCGCCCATTGTGCCAGGACCGCAACGAGACTGAACCCGGCCCATGCCAGCAGATAGCCGGCGAGAAAGATCCAGACCTCCCTCGCTGCGCCGGACGCAGTCTCCTGCCTGCGCTTGACTGTCGCGTACAAGAGGACAGTGGGCGCCGCGCTCGGCACCATCATCGCGATCATCATCGTCCACCACATCGCAAACAGCAGCACGGCGTAGAGCGGCGTCCATGGCATCGGCGCCATGTCCGGCATGTCGGCCATCATGTCGGTATCCATGCCGGCGCCAACAGCGAGATAGGCCCAGGCGAGCGCCACAACCGCGACAAGCCCAGCCGCAACGACCAGGCGATCGCGACGTAGCACCTGTTCGAGCACGCCTTGTTCGAGCACGCCTGGCTCGGTCATGAGCCCCTCGCTGACAGCGCGGCAAGTTGGAACGGCGAATTCAGCGCATCAGGCGGCAACGCCGTCGGGCGTCTGCACCACCTTGGCGAGCGAACTGTGCGTGCCCTTCGTTTCGAACTTGATCGCGCCGGTCGAGCGGATGTTGCAAGAGGCGACCTCGGCGGCCCGGTGCTCGAAGCCCTCGGGCATGACCACCTGAATGCGATGCGGCGCACCCGTTACCGGATTCTTGATCGGCTCGACTTCCGTCTCCAGCACGCCCTTGACGACGAGCTTGGCGACGCGCCCGTCCTTGTCGAAGGAAAATTCGAACGGCGCAAAGACGGGATCGTGGATGGTGGTGACGATCAGGCTGAGGATGTGGAACAGCGTACCCTCGGCGGAATGCTTGCCGGAGAAGATGTCAAACAGCGCCTGCCGCTGTTCCGGCGTTGCTCGCTCATCAACGATGGGCTGCATCTTCCCGTTGCCCTCGTGCAGCGCTCCCGGGAATTCGACGGTGGCTGCGAAATAGAGCCCATCGAGCCTGGTCCCCTCGAAATGTCCCTTGGTGATCCTCATGCCGACCATGCCCTTGCAATAGCCCTGGGTCGGCAGAGCGTTGAAGTCGCAGGGGCAGCCAAACGCGCAAGTGCAGTTCTTGATCCATTCGCCTTCGAGACGCCAGTCCGTTGCAGCCATGGCACATCTCCCAATGTGAAGGGGGACGCGGCAGCCGTCGACGGGTTCGTTCAGCGTTATGTCAGCGAAAAATCGCGAGCGGGATCGAGATCCGATCAGAAGGCCGGCATCGCGGAAAAGTCCGGTGGCGAGCTGCCGTTTACCGTCCCAATGGCGAAGAGCATATATCATTCCTGGACGAGCGACCAGCGAGGCAAATCCGAACCGCGGATGCAAAGCCAACATCCCGTGAACGTCGCGTGTCAGCCGAACCTGTAGGGAAGCAGGCGTTCGCCAAAAGCCTCGCCTCGCCAGATCAATTGCAGGCCCGCGACGATCTCCGCCCCGTAGACGGCGTAGGGGATTTCGATCGACTTCAGCCAGGGTGCGACCCACTGATTGAGAGGCGTGCCGTCGATGCTGACCAGATCGCAATCGCCGGGGATTTTCAGGCCGCGTTCGAGCGCGCGCCGGTTGACGCCATAGGCGATCTGGTCGCTCACGCAGAGAATGGCGTCCGGCGTGTCGCTGCCGCCGAAAATTCGCGCGCCGGCGTCGTAGCCGACTTGCAGATGCGATCGTCCCGCGCCGTCGGCCCGGATGATCGCGTCGTCGGAACAGCCACGCTCCCGCAGCCTGGCCAAAAAACCCGACACGCGGTCCCGCGATGCGGACGAGCCCAGCCGCGGAAAGACAACAGCCGGGGCACGCCGCCCGAGATCGGCAAAATGGTCGGCGACGGCAGCGCCGGCTGCACGATCGTCGATCCCAACGAACGGGCCGTTGCCGGTCGGATTGCGGCGGGTCACGAAGACCGCCGGGGCGCCGGACGCGGAAAGCTCGCTCAGGCCGGGGCTGGCGACCGCCGCAACGAGGACATAGCCGCGCACCATCTGGGCCCGCATCGCGTAGAGATATTCGTCCTGAAGGTCGGGTCGGTCGTGCGTATCGCAGAGGACCATGACGTAGCCGGCCTCGCGCAGTGCGGCCTCAGTGGAGCTTGCGATCGTCGCCATGGCCGGATTGTCGAGATTGGCCGCGATCATCGCCACAAGCTGGCTTTGTCCGCTCTTGAGCGCCCGTCCCACCGGATTTGGCCGGTAGCCTACCGCCTCGATCGCATCGAGCACCCGCGCCACCGTCGCCGGGGAGGCGCGGCGCATCTCACCGTTGACGATCCGCGATACGGTCGAAACCGAGACGCCGGCCCGGGCCGCGACTGTGGCAAGTGAGACGTCTTCCGGCATCGGCCTCTATGGGGTTGGTCCGATTGCAACCTATAGCCACCGTCGAGGCTTCTTCCGAGACCCGACAAGACGATTTAAACCACGATTGACAGTTTGGCAAACGTTTGCCAAGATAGTTTTACCCGTTGGGGGCGCCCCGGCCGGCCCTGCCGCCTTTTGTCCGCTTCTGTGGATAACTTGCGCCCAAACGCGTGAAAAACAGCATCCGACGGGATGCCGATCTGGAAGGAAACACCTGCGCCAAAGGATCCGTCGGAGAACGGGCCCGTGGCGCCAATCTCGCGCGGACCGACCGGGCCGGCGAGCGTGGAGGAAATGATCATGCGTGCCGTCAAGCCCGTTATCGCGTCTCTTGTGCTGTCCCTTCTGTCCGCCACCGCACTCAACGGGCCAGCGTCGGCCGAGACGACCACGCTGCGAATGGCCTGGTACTCGGACGGCAACGAGGGCGAGGTGATGGCTGACCTGCTGAAGCGATTCCACGAGCAGAACAAGGACATCGACGTCGTTCTCGATCAGGTGCCCTTCAAGGCGATCAACGAGAATCTGCCCGTGCAGCTGGCCTCCGGCCAGGGCCCCGACATGGCGCGTGTCGTCGATATGGGCGGCCTGTCGCGCTACGCGCTCGACATGCGCCCCCTTCTCAAAGATCCCGGCTATTGGGAGACGAATTTCGGCCCCTTCCTCGAATGGATGCGCCCTGCGGGAGACACGCAGGCCATTCCGGGCTTCATGACCCAGCTCACCGTCACCGGCCCCTTCGTCAACAAGACCCTGTTCGAGCAGGCCGGGGTCGCGATGCCCAGCGAGAAGTCGACCTGGGAGGATTGGGCGAAAGCGGTGAAGGAGGTTGCGGGCAAGGTGCAGGCACCGTTCCCGCTCGCGCTCGACCGCTCGGGCCATCGCTTCTATGCGCTCGCCGTGTCGCAAGGCACGAAGATCTTCGGCGCGAACGGCGAGCCTGATGTCGTGGACGAGGGCTTCAAGCGCGCGGCGCAGCTCATCTACGACTGGCACAGGTCCGGCGTCATGTCGAAGGAGCTGTGGGGCTCGGTCTCCGGCACGGCCTATCGCGGCGCCAACGACGAATTCAAGAACGCACAGGTCGTGATGTATCTGTCCGGATCGTGGCAGACTGCCCAGTTCGCCAAGACCGTGGACAACGCCTTCGACTGGGTCGCGGTCCCCAATCCCTGCGGCCCCGGCGGGTGCAGCAGCATGCCGGGCGGCGCCGCTCTCGTGGCTTTCAAGACGACCAAGCATCCCAAGGAAGTCGCGCGACTGATGGACTATCTCGCCAGCGAACCGGTGCTGGCGGAGTTTTATTCGCGCGCGCTGTTCGTGCCCGGCCACCTTGGGCTCGCGAAGAAAGGCATCGACTATCCGACGGCCAGCCCGGAAGCCGCCGCAGCACTGAAGGTCTTCACCGCAAGCGCGGCCAGCATTTCGCCGCTCGCCTTCCAGACCCAGGGCTACACCAACAGCCGGATCATCTTCAACGCCGTCATCAGCCGGCTCGGGCAGGCGGTCTCCGGCGAAACGACGCTCGAAGACGCCGAAAAGCGCATCACCGCCGACGTCGCGCAGCAGATCGCCGAGCGCAACAAGAAGTGACGGCGACGGGTTCACAGGGTCCAGGGATCACCGCGATGTCGGACACTCCGTCCGCCGCCAGGCCGCAGCCCGGCATCGCCGCGGCGGCGCTCGCGGAAGTCCGGCGCGTCGCGGTCCTGCCGCTCGACGTCGCGCTACGCCTGTTCGATCCGCCGATGCGATGGCTGCAGCGCCTGATCGGCGCGCGGCGCATGGCCTATGTGTTCCTGCTGCCCAACTTCGTATTCTTCGGCCTGTTCGTGTTCCTGCCGATCGGCATCAACGTCGTGTTCTCGGTGACCGGCGGCACGGCCCTGTTTCCCTCAGAGCGTCCCTATGTCGGCAGCGACCAGTTCGCCTACCTGTTCGACTGCGGCTCCTTTCTCGATCCGTCCACATGCCGCGAAGACCACTTCTGGCGCGGTGTCGCCAATACGGCAAAATTCGTCGCGTTTCAGGTGACGGCGATGGTGCTGTTCTCGCTCGTCACCGCGCTGGTCCTCAACATGAAGATCCGCGGGCGCGGCTTTTTCCGTGCGGTCTATTTCTTCCCGGTCCTGCTCTCGCCCGTGGTCGTCGCGCTGATCTGGAAATGGATTTTGCAGCGCGACGGGCTGCTCAACGCGGCCATCACCACGCTCGGCGGTCAAAAAATCCTGTTCTTCGTCGACCCCGGCTGGGCGATGTTCTGGGCGGTGTTCGTATCCGTGTGGGCGCATATGGGCTTCTACACACTGATCCTGCTCGCCGGCCTTCAGGCCATCCCGGCCGATCTCTACGAGGCGGCGGAGATGGACGCCACGCCGCGCTGGCGCGTGCTGACACGCATCACGCTGCCGCTGCTGTGGCCGAACATGATCGTCGTGATCGTGCTCGCGCTCATCAAGGGCGCGCAGACCTTCGACGAGGTCTTCGTGCTGACCGGCGGCGGTCCCGGCACCGCGACGCTGATGGTCGTCCAGTACATCTACGAGACCGGCTTCGCCAGCCAGGTGCAGAATTTCGGCCTCGCCGCCGCCGCGTCCGTCGTGCTCGGCGCAGTCCTTTTCGTCCTGACGCTCCTGCAATTCGCCGCCGCGCGGCGCAAAGAGATCTGAGGTGGCCGCCATGCGCCTTGGGATTTTGCTTGGTCAACGTCGCAACGGTCGAGGGCGGCCGCTGCACTGGACCGACGTCGCAGCCTACGCCTATCTCGCGCTCGGCGTCGTGCTGATGTTCGGCCCGGTGCTGTGGCTGGTGCTGTCATCGTTCAAGACCCAGAGTGCGCTCCTGGAATTTCCGCCGTCGTTCCTGCCTTTCGCACAGGTCGAAGTGACGGTGCCTGGCCAGCCGCAGAAGCTGCCGCTGTTCCGCACGACGCTTCCCGACGGCACGGTCCGCGAGCTGGCGCAGGTCCGGCGCGTCGGGCTCATCGCCCAGATGGTCGATCCCGCCGATCCCTCAAAACAGTTCCGCGTGGCGATCGACAAGCGCGAGCCGGTGCGCCGCGTCGCGCTCGCGACGGAGAACTACACCGAGCCGCTGCAGCGCTTCGCCTTCCTGCGCTTCCTGTTCAATTCGGTATTCGTGACTGTCGTCGCCACGCTGATCACGCTGCTGATCAATTCCATGGCCGCCTATGCGCTCGCTATCTACACGTTTCCCGGCAAGCAGGCGGCCACGCTGGCGGTGATCGGCACGCTGATGATCCCGATGACCATCATCCTGGTGCCGGTCTATCTTGTCGTGACCGAGTTCGGCCTCGCCAACTCGCTCTGGGCCGTGATCCTGCCGGGTGCGGCGACGCCGACGGGCGTGTTCCTGCTCCGGCAATACATGCTGACGCTGCCGAAGGATCTGATCGAGGCGGCGCGCATGGACAAGGCCTCCGAGTGGCAGATCTATTGGCGCATCGTCATGCCGCTGACCCTGCCGGCGCTGGCGGTTCTGGCGATCTTCTCGATCATGTGGCGCTGGAACGAATTCCTGTGGCCGCTCGCGGTCCTGACCAAGACCGAGGTCTACACGCTCCAGATCGCGCTCAATGCCTTCCAGGGCGAGCTCCAGACCCAGTGGCACTACCTCCTTGCGATGACGGTCGTGACGCTCGCTCCCGTCGCCCTCGTCTTCGTGTTCCTGCAGCGCTTCATCACGACGGGCATCGGCTCGACGGGAATGAAATGACCGATTGGGCTATCGACCATGGCTGAATTGAAACTCACGAGCGCGCGAAAATCCTTCGGCAGCATCGACGTGCTGCACGGCATCGACCTCGCGGTGAAGGATGGCGAATTCGTCGTCTTCGTCGGCCCCTCGGGCTGCGGAAAGTCGACGCTGCTGCGCGTGATCGCCGGCCTCGAAAACGTAACGAGCGGCGAGATCCATATCGACGGTGAACGCGTCACCCACCTGCCCGCCTCCGAGCGCGGGCTGGCCATGGTGTTCCAGTCCTATGCGCTCTATCCGCATATGAGCGTCCGCAAGAACATGGGCTTTGCGCTCGAGAACATGGGGCTGAAGCCGGCGGAGATCGAGGCGCGGGTCGACCGCGCCGCCGCTATGCTGCGTCTGGCTGATTATCTCGACCGCAAGCCCAAGGCGCTCTCCGGCGGCCAGCGCCAGCGTGTCGCCATCGGCCGGGCCATCGTGCGTGATCCGAAGATTTTTCTGTTCGACGAGCCGCTGTCGAATCTCGACGCTGAACTGCGCGTCGCGACGCGCAAGGAGCTCGCCGCTCTGCATGCCAATATCGGCGGCACGATGATCTATGTGACGCACGACCAGGTCGAAGCCATGACGCTTGCGGATCGGATCGTGGTGCTCAACGCCGGCCGGATCGAGCAGGTCGGCACGCCGCTCGAGCTCTACAACCGTCCCTCGAACGCCTTCGTTGCGGGCTTCATCGGTTCGCCCCGCATGAACTTCCTGCCCGCGACCGTGCTGTCCGACGACGGCACGCTGCGCCTCGCCGTCGGCGAGCGTGAGGTCGCGTTGCCCCGCGCCGCGTCCGGCCTCACCGCCGGCGCGCGCGTGACGCTCGGCATCCGCCCCGAACATATCGACATCGCACCCGACACAGGCATGCTCGCCACGACCGTCGATCTCGTCGAGCAGCTTGGCGGCGAGACCTTTATCTATGCCACGGCTCCCGGCCTGCCGCAGATCACGCTGCGCCAGGACGGCCAGTCGCGGTTCGACCGCGGCGATGCAGTCGCGATCCGCTTCGCCACCGACCATTTGCACATCTTCGACGCAACCGGCGCGGCTCTCGCCCCGGCCGTGACCGTCCCCGGAGCCTGATCATATGAAAGCCCTGACTCACGGCCGCTTTCGCGGTCTCGACGGCAACGCCGCGCTCTTCGACCTCGCGACCGGGCCGGCGGCGGCCCCGCTCGCGAGCTTGCGCGTCGCCATCCTCGAGCGCGACATCGGCCGCGTCACGCTGCGCCGGCCGGAAGGCTATCGGCTCGATCGCGGCTGGGCAATCGCCCCTGATCGCACCGAGCCGCCGTTCGAGGGCCGGCAACGCGACGACATCTCCGGCTTTGCCAATCCGGCGACGACCGTGTCGGAGGATGGCGGCATCGTCACGCTCACTGCTGCGGGTCTGCGCGCTCAAATACGGCTCGATCCCTTCGGCATCGCCTGGTACCGCGACGGCGAGCAGCAGCCATTCCTGCAGGACCGCCCAACACAGGCTTATCTCCTGTCGCGCAAGACCGCTGCGTTGCTGCATGCGATGGAACGGCACGAGGGCGAACGCCATTACGGGCTCGGAGACAAGACCGGTCCGCTCGATCGCACCGGCCGGCGTTTTGCGATCGATGCCGTCGATCCCTGCGGCTTCGACGCCGAGCTGTCCGATCCGCTCTACAAGATGCTGCCGTTTGTCATCGTCGACGGCGCGCGCGGCGCGCACGGCATCTTCTACGACAATCTCGCGCTCGGCTCGGTCGACCTCGGCTGCACCATCGACAACTATCACGGCCTGTTCCGCTTCTATCGCGCCGAGGATGGCGACCTCGACTATTACGTGCTCGCCGGACCGACGGTGCCTGAGGTCACGCGCCGATTTTCCTGGCTGACCGGCGGACAGGCCTTTGCGCCGCGCTGGACGCTCGGCTTCGCGATGACGACCATGACCATCGCCGACGCGCCCGATGCCGACAGGCGCATCACCGCCTTCATCGAGGATTGCAGGCGCCACGGCATCCGTTGCGACAGCTTTCACTTCGGCTCGGGCTACACCTCGATCGGCAACCGTCGCTACGCCTTCCACTGGAATCGTGACAAATTTCCCGATCCGGCAGCGACGATGGCGCGACTCAAGGCGGCCGGCATGCAGCCGGTCACCAACCTGAAACCCTGCCTGCTCGATGATCATCGAAGGCTCGCTGAAGCCAAAGCGCGCGGCATCCTGGTCGCCGACGGCGAGACCGGCGAGCCGGCCGTCGCGCAATTCTGGGACGGCCTCGGCTTCCATGTCGACTTCACCAACCCGGACGGACGGCAGTGGTGGGCGAACGGCATCCGCGACGCGCTGCTCGCCTTCGGCGTGACGTCGGTCTGGAGCGACAACAACGAATACGAGATCTGGGACGAGGATGCGGTCTGCAACGGCGATGGCCGGCCGTACCCATTGGCGCTGGCCAGACCCGCACAGGCGCTGTTGATGCACAAGCTCGCCTACGAGACCCAGGCCGCGCAGGCGCCCGGCAAGCGCCCCTACACGATCACGCGCGCCGGCGGCGCCGGCATCGCACGCTACGGCCAGACCTGGAGCGGCGACAACGAAACCGCCTGGAAGACGCTGCGCTACAATCTGACCCAGGGCCTGAACATGAGCCTGTCGGGGCTCTACAACATCGGCCACGACGTCGGCGGCTTCCACGGCCCGTCGCCGGGCCCGGAACTGTTTTGCCGCTTCGTCGAGTTCTGCGCGCTGTGGCCGCGCATGGTGATGAATTCCTGGAAGGCGAGCGGCATCGTCAACACCCCCTGGATGCACGCGAGCGTGCTCCCGCAAGTTCGATCCGCCATCGAGCTTCGCCACAGCCTCATCCCCTATCTCTACACGCAGATGTGGCGTGCGGCGCACGACGACGTGCCGCCGGTGCGGCCGCTGTTTTGGGATTTTGCCTCGGACGCGATTGCAGCGACCGTCGAGGACGCGTTCATGCTCGGCCCCGATCTCCTCGTCGCACCCGTGCTCGATGAGGGAGCGACGACGCGAAAAGTCCATCTGCCCGCCCATCCCGGCGGCTGGTACGACTGGCATGACGGGACGGCATTCGAGGGCGGGCAAACCATCACCGTCGCAGCGCCCCTGGGCCGCCTCCCCGTCTTTGCCCGCGCCGGCGCGATCGTTCCGATCGAGGACGCGAACGGCCTGACGGCGATGGTGTTCGGGGCGCCTGACCACGGTGGCTCAGGCCTCGTCTATGTCGACGATGGCGAAACCGCAGATTGGCGCAACGCAGGCCGGACAATCGAATTCCGCCTGCGGCGCGATGATGTCGGCTTCGTTGTCGATGTCAGCGGAGAGTTGGCCGCACCGATCCGCGTCCGTGGCATCGGCGTGCCGAATCTACGCCTTGCCGGCGCAGCCGGCTGAGCTCCGTCATTGCGAAGCCGGTCTTGATCGGACCCGGTGCTAACGCGTTGTGCGCGGGCCAGCGCCGTGGGTCTTCGCAAAAAAATCGAGTCTGCTGGCGGCCCACCAGCCGTTCGAGTTCGGCAATGCGGGCATTCGCGCGCGTGAGCGCAGAACGCTTGTCCTCATAGGTTGCCAGGGGTTTGAGCTTTCGGGGACCAGGCTTCGGTCCCCGCTTGCGGTTCAATCCCTCTGGCCCATGGGCCTTCCACGCCTTGATCCAGTCGTGGAGGATCTTGCGCGAAATCCCAAGCTCACGAGCCACAGGCAGAACGCCTTCGCCTCGCTCAACACGTTTGATCGCCTTCAGTTTGTAGGCCGTCGGAAACTGACGGTTCATTCCTCTGCCTGCCACAGGTCATCCTCGAAATGCCTGTCACAGAGCTGCGAGATGTAGTCGAAGGTTGGGGGCAAGGACAAGCTCGGCAGCATCAGCAAGACGAGCGGAAGGTGTGCAAGAGCGGAGGTGACAACGCCTCTAAGTGCTGCCTTCATTTCCCCGGTCGGAACTTCTTCCGGAGGTGGTCTCGCTCGAACGCCAGGATCCGCCGGATGGCTCGGTAACCGGTCAGCAGAAGCGTCGACCTCATCATTTCGAGGGTCCTTTTCGACGCACGCGATGGTGTTGTTGCCGGGACATTGTCGTTCGCCGCAGTTTCGCTTGTGCGAAGCAAGACTTCAGTGATTCTTACTTCAGTGATTCTTGGCGACTGACACATCGGCATCGTCGCGTCCTCCAACTAGCTACAACCCGTGATGCGCTTGACCGCCTTCCTGTATTTGAGATGAAGCGCGCTATTGGTGGAATCAGAAGCAGTGTTGAGCCCCGAGGCGCGATCCGAATCCAGGCATGTCTCCATGTCGAATCTGACGTGCGAGCATGCTCCAATAGCGTTCTTTTCGGACTCTTCCTTCGAAAGTCCGAATCCAACGAATGTCTGAACATTGCCAGGCACAGCGTCGACCGTCGATACGAGATTGATCTCGGAGATATAGTAGGACGAGCACTGCGCCGCCTGAGCTTCCGCATGCCCGACGGACAATCCGAGAATTAGGACCAGCGTACCGTATCTCATGCCCGTTCCTTTCCGGGACTACCTTAGACAATCAGCTGCAAGGTGAGGCGGCAGCGAGATGGCGATATCATCCGCTGCGCGTCATGCCTGAACACCCAAGCCATAGTCGTGTTGTTCCTGTTGTGCTGCAGCTTCACGTCGCTCGCCGTCACCCCTGAAATGACGAGAAGCGGCGCCAGGAAAGTACCGACTTCGGAAGACCTCAGCATTTCATGACCTCAGGTTTTCTTCACGATTTGGAAGCCCTTCGCTTCCAATTCCCGCAATATTGTCTTCGTGAGGTGCGCGCATTCCTCCGGCGTGATCCAGCTGGGGCTTCGCCACTCTGGATCGCCTTCTTTCGGGTAGCTGTCAAAGGCCGAGTGAATGGCGGCCATTATGGCATCGACAGGGTCCGGCATCGGCGCCTCCATTCACTGGAAGCAAAGCCAATCGCCACAATCAGCGCTTGATCTAGGTCAAACGACGAGGATGGAAAACGTGATCATCGAACGCCTCTGGCGCGGTCCGAGGCGTAAGGACGTCTGCCTGAATCGCGATCACCCGCCATGTGCGCTCAATAGCCGGCTCCCCATCGATACTGCCACGCGATCGCGACGTTGCTGAACTGGCTGCCCGTTCTGGTGTAGATACCCGTACCGGCGTTGAGCTTGATCGAATTCTGACGATCGATCGGTAGCCCGATAGTAAAGCCCGCACGCGCGTTCTCCTGTTCGTTGTCGCCCCTGTTGCCGTTCACGGTGGTGCGGAGGCCCTTGAAGTAGATGCCGTCCAGTGAAATCCATGCGCCGGAATCAAAATTGTGAATGAGACTTGTCCGGAGTAGGTACAGCGGCGCCTGTTCGAACCTCCTTCCATCGAAGAAGTCGGGATTGACCGTGAAAAACGTCACGCTTGGCGCAACCTCGAAAGTCCATCGGCCCCAGGCCTTGGAAATGCCGAGTTCGGGCGTGAACGACCAGCGATTGTTGCCGAGATTGAGCAACTTGGTGTCATCATACTGCCCCAACGGGGCCGACACCTGAAGGCTGACGCCGACGATGAGGTCTTGCTTGTAGCTTGCGAATTCCTTCAACGACAGGGCTGGAGCACCAAGCAGGTTCACTGAAACGCGAAATCGCGGATCGCCAAATCCCGTCATGTCGCGCTCCCGTTGCAGGCCCTGCGCATGCGCCCGCGCGGAAAATTCGGAATAAGGGACGATCACATCGAACTTGGCGGAGTAACCCAGGAAATCGAACGAGCGCACGTAAGCCAAGGCGCCGGTATTGGAGTGGAATTGTGCGTCGGCAATCGGCAATTGCGGGTCAAATGCCAGCTTACCTTGCGCGTAGATGTAACCCGCGATCAGAAAATTGAGCCCGATGGGCGTGTTCGAGTACTGCCTTGGCTCAGCGTCCTGGGCTTCCGCTCTTACAGCCGCCAGGACGGTCGCAGCGACAGTGAAAATTAGCCAACGCCTGAAGCAATCGAGGAGATCGAACAAAATCATCCCCCGGTCACCCGGCTGGCACCGCAGAGCGGCATGCGTCAACCTCCCATGCTGGCGACGCCGGAGTCGATCAAAAGGCTGGTCGCCAAGGTCGGCGCCTCCTCAGCCATGGTCGCAGCATCGCCTTCCCCCGGCAAGTGTCCAGGAGATGTTGCGGCTGATCGCAGAACTGCTGCCGGAACCCCGGCCCGAGCCAGCGCGGAGGACTGCCCAAGGACGTGCATTTGGCAGGAGGGCTGCGCCCAACGTCGACAAATGACGAATAGTTCGGAGCCGAAAATACCGCTCCTCGCCCGGATGGTCGCGACCCGCCGCTGTCCGGATCGCATCTACCGGCCAGCCCCAAAACTCGCTACTATCCAACTCAGGCTTCGAGTTCATCCGGGGAATCCCGGCTCAGCACGATCGAGAGCTTCTTGTGCTTCCCCGGTCGCTTTGGGCGATCGGGCCGCGGGGAGAAAACCGCACCTTCCGCAACGTTTCCGATCATTGAGACAGTGGCTCAGCATTGCTGAGATCAACGTCTGACAACCTTGCCACGGGGGAAACAATGGCGGTTCTTTTCGAGATTGAACACATCACCACCTACAAATATGCGAACCCGGTTACGTTTGGCACACATAAGGCGATGTTCTTGCCAAGACCTGCCGCGCAAGGGCGCCTCATCGACTGGTCGGTAAGAACCAATCCTCCATCCAGGATTCGATGGACAAGCGATGCCCTCTCGAACAACGTAACGACGATGGAATTCAGCGAACCCGGCAAGGAGCTGAGTTTTGCGTTCCGGTTCAAGGGAATCCATTTTGGCGCAAAGGGCGTTGAGAATTTTCCGCTGGAACGTCGGGCGGAGGAAATCCCGGTTCAATATTCCCTTGAGGAGTGGACTGACCTGCTCCTTTATATCCGTCCTCACACCGAGGATCCCGATGCGAGTGTCGCCGCCTGGGCCAAGAGCTTCATCGCCAGCAATCGAACGAGCGATGTGCTGCTGCGGATGCTGGACGCGTTCCGCGATACATTTCGGTACAACGCCAGGGAGGCGGAGGGCACTCAGTCTCCCGGTGAAACGCTGCAGTCGAAGTCGGGCACTTGCCGGGATTATGCCTGGCTGATGATTGAGGCGTTGCGCCGGCTCGGCTTTGGGTCCCGCTTCGTCAGCGGCTACCTCTACGATGCCGCGCTTGATGGTGGCCAGGTGGGAATGGCCGGCTCCGGTGCAACGCACGCCTGGCTACAGGTGTTTCTCCCCGGTGCCGGCTGGATGAACTACGACCCGACCAATCGCATCAATGCCGGTTATGATTTGATCCCGGTGGCGATTGCCCGCCATCCAGGCCAGGCAATTCCCTTGGCAGGCTCGTGGTTTGGCGAAGCCGGGGACTACCTGGGCATGTCGGTTAAGGTCACGGTCCAAAAGCTCGGCGACGTCTCCGACCCGTCAGAAGCATAGGAAATGCAGGGCGGGACGCGGGTTCGCCAATTTGGCTTGGCGGTGTGGCGGTAGCTGATCCGGGTAACGCCAGTGGCGATGACACCTGCGAGCAGGCTTGTCGTCAACGACGCGCCCGAGCGTTCAAGGTGGTGGGAGATCACCGGCACAGTTTTGAGTCCGCAGCGCGGCCGCCGCGCGACCGGTAGGTGGGTCCTCTTCAGACGGCGCAGCCCGAGCTTGATCTATCTCAACGACTCCAACGAACAAAGCGGGCGCATCACACTAGGCAGTTGTGCGGGGGAACCACCACCATGGCCCACTCAGCGATTGAGGCACCTCACCCCGCTCCAATCCATTCCAGCGTGCCCGGATTGAGTTTGGCCGCGCTTGGAGTGGTGTTCGGCGATATCGGCACCAGTCCACTCTACACGCTAAAGACCGTGCTTGACGTGACGGGCACCGAGCGCCCGGAGCCCGCAGCCATTCTCGGTGCGCTGTCGCTGATCCTGTGGACGCTGATCATCGTCACCTCACTGAAATATGTCACCATCGCGCTGCGTTTGGACAATGGCGGCGAAGGCGGCATTCTCGCACTGATGGCACTTCTGCGCAGAACTTACGCACAGCGGAAATCCCTCGTGATGATCGGCCTGTTCGGAGCGGCGCTGGTGTATGGCGATGCCGCGATCACACCGGCCATCTCGGTCATGTCGGCGCTCGAGGGACTCAACATCGTAGCACCTCATCTGGAGCGCTATGTGCTGCCGGCAACCGTCGTTGTCCTGGTCGCGCTGTTCGCGGCGCAGCAGCAGGGCACCGAGCGCATCGGCCGGCTGCTGGGGCCGGTCATGTTGATCTGGTTCGCGACAATCTCGCTGCTCGGCCTGAGAGGCATCGTGCAGCATCCCGAAGTCTTGTGGGCGCTGAACCCGGCAGTAGGACTGCGCTATCTGTTTTCGGGCGGTGGCATCACCACCTTGCTGGTGGTCGGTGGCGTATTTCTTTGCGTTACCGGGGCGGAGGCACTGTATGCCGACCTTGGCCATTTCGGCAGGGCACCGATCCGACTCGCCTGGTCGTGCCTGGTTTTCCCGGCGCTGATCCTGAACTATGCGGGGCAGGCGGCATACGTGCTGGCCGGTGCACCGGTCGAGGGAAACATCTTCTATCACCTCTGCCCGGAGCCGCTGGTGCTGCCGCTGGTGATACTGGCAACGGCTGCAACGGTCATCGCCAGCCAGGCCGTCATCACCGGAGCCTTCTCGATGACGCGCCAGGCAATCCAGCTAGGCCTGTTGCCGCGACTGCAGATCATCCAGACCTCCGCCGCGGGTCATGGCCAGATCTATCTGCCGGGAGTGAACTGGCTGCTCATGGTCGTGACGCTCGGCCTCGCAATCAGCTTCGGAAGCTCAAGCAATCTCGCTGCCGCCTATGGGATCGCAGTCTCGACAACGATGCTGGCGACCACCGTTCTTCTGTCCGCTGCGATGCGCGAAATCTGGGGCTGGCCGCTGCCTGCAGTAATCCTGATCGCGATAGGGTTTGCCACGGTTGACGCCGGATTCATGTCCGCCAATGCACTCAAGATCGCGCAGGGTGGCTGGGTGCCGCTGCTGCTCGGCGCGTTCATCTGTTGCGTGATGCTGATCTGGCAGTCCGGCAACGACGCGGTGCAGAAACAGGCTGATGAAATGCAGATTCCGATCGGTGACATCGTGACAAGAATCAACAGCGGCGCGGTTCCGCGTGTGCCCGGCACGGCCGTGTTCGTAGCGCGCCTTACGCGGGATGTCCCGCCGATCGTGGTCTGGCACCTCAGACATATCCGATCGCTGCACGATTCGATCGTGATCGTTAACGTCATCAGCGAACTGATTCCCTACGTGGCCGACGATCACCGTACGGAAGTGCGCGAAATCGCCCCGCAGGTGTGGCGGGTCCACGCTCATTTCGGCTTCATGGAGCAGCCGGACCTCCCAGCCCTCTTGCAACGTGCTCACCACCGGGGCTATCCGGTGGATCCCAGCAACGTCACCTACTTCATCGGCCGCGAGACAGTCGTGTCGCGCGACGACGGCAAGGGACTGCCACGCCTCGTCGAGCGGATATTCTCGTTCCTGTTGCGCAATTCAAGCGAGGCGATCGAGTATTTTCACCTGCCAAGGGACAGTGTCGTGGAGATCGGGCGCCAATTCGCCATCTGATGTGGGCGTCGGAAGCGGCGGGACCGCAAGAGTGCCCACGCCGTCATTTGGTGCCACGCAGCGTTCTTCAGCTGCTCAGGACGAACCGGTGTTGCTCCGTCAATTTTCCGGATTGATAAGTGACGCTATCCGGCGCGATTGGACGATCGCCTCACCAAGCTCGACAAATCCAGCGAGGTTGTGAGGCGCCGCTGCCAACCCGATCCCGTCCATGTCGCCGAGACGCGGTGCCCACACCTCGCGAGTCTCCAGAAGATAAACGCCGTAAGCGGTATGCAAATCGGCTGGAGCGGTGCCCCCGAACTCCTGTTGTATCGAGTAAGCTGCCAGCGCTGCATTGGTGACGATCGAAGCCTCGGTTAGGGCTTTTCGGTATCCTGGACTGAGGACCACGTCAGGGCCGAACGCGGCGAGCAGCCTTTTTGCAGAGGTTTGCACTACAAGAAGCAGACGGTCGAGAATACTGCGCAACGAATGCTGGGCGGCGAGCGGCAGGTAATCGCCAGGGTTCAAGAACATGTCGACTGCTGTCGTTAGAGCGCCACACCCGCTGTGACCCAGCACCACGATAAGCTTCAGACTGCCACCGAGATTTTCCACTGCATATTTAAGGCTCCCGAGCACCTCTGTGCCCAGACCGTTGCCCGCCACGCGGATCACAAAAAGATCGTTCGGACCTTCGCCAAAAATCAGTTCGATGGGCACGCGTGCATCCGAGCAGCCGAGTACGGCAGCGAAAGGACGTTGCTTCGCCGTCTGGGGACCGCCCGCCACCAAGCCCAAATCGCGTGGATCGACCGGGATGATCTGCTGTGTTCCGATTTGATCTTTCACATGGTCGACAAGAGCGGCGAAACCCTTGTTGCCGTGCTCCAGCCGGAGCAGAGCTGCGCTGCTATCCGACGGTGACGACCTGATCGCGGTTTCTCGGGGATTGAACCGATATATGATATCGACCGTGTCCACGTCAGCCTCCGTTCGCGACGCAGGTCATCTCCACCCACCATGACCCATGTCGACCCCGCGAGTGGCACGGTATCGCGGCGCGCCGCTTGGCCGACAGGGTTTCGCAGTCTCATTGGGCTCAGGACGACAGCCCCGCTGCCCGCCAAGCCGAGACGGCGGAGCGGCATGTACGCGCGCGCCGGCGGCCCGGACCAGCGAAGATCTCAACGGCAGACGTAAGCGCCGTTGACCAGCACGCGCACGCAGGCCGTGCCGGCAGCCGCCGCACCTACGGCAGCTCCGCCAACGACCGCGCGTCGCGTCTGTCGACGCGCAACACCCGCAACGCTGACAGGAGTAAGCGGGCGACCGACCCGCGCCTGGGCGCTCTCGACAAACAGCGAGACGCCGCCCTGCTCGGACCAGCCGAATGAAAGCAACGTCGCGCTGATCAAGGTTGCAGCTGCAACGGCAAGCGTTCGCATCCGTTTCATAGGTTTTCTCCGCTACACGACCAATCCCAGTGTAAGGGCTTGCTCGCGCCAGCTTTGCCAGTCTTGATTCAGATCAACGGACCATCGCAGACCGATTCATGTCGAATCCGGTCCGGCTTCTCTTTCAACCAGAATGGGCACGTTCACCGCGAACCCGGGTTCGCAAATCTGTTCAGGAATGGTGCCCAGGGGTGGAATCGCACTACGACACTGCGATTTTCTGTCGCATGCTCTACCAACTGAGCTACCTGGGCGTACCCGACGAGAGGGCGCAAGGCCCATCGAGCGGGCGGCTTATGGTGGGCTGAGAGCTAGATCACGGCGCCAGTGCACTTAACTTACTCGATCGACGGCCTGTCAGATCGAGCCTACATTCAGCGCACCGCAATCTCCCCGTCCAACCATAAGACCACCCCGCCTATCACCCTCCCAACTGCGCCAGCGCCGCGTTGAGCGTCGCGCTCGGGCGCATGATGGCTTCGCGCTTCCTGGAGTCGGGCAGGTAGTAGCCGCCGATGTCAGCAGGTACGCCCTGCACGGAAGCGAGCTCGGCAACGATCTTCTCCTCATTCCCAGCCAGTGCATCGGCAAGCGGCTTGAACCGCGCCTGCAAAGCGGGGTCCTCGGTCTGAGCCGCTAGCTCCTGGGCCCAGTACATCGCGAGGTAGAACTGGCTGCCGCGGTTGTCGAGCTCGCCGGTCTTCGGCGAGGGCGACTTCCTGTTGTCGAGAAGCTTGCCGGTGGCGGCATCCAGCGTCTTGGCGAGCAGCTTGGCTTGCGGGTTGCGCGTCTTCAGGCCGAGGTCTTCCAGCGAGACGGCGAGCGCCAGAAACTCGCCGAGCGAATCCCAGCGCAAATGGTTCTCCTCCACCAGTTGCTGCACATGCTTGGGCGCCGAGCCGCCGGCGCCGGTTTCATACATGCCGCCGCCGGCCATCAGCGGCACGATGGACAGCATCTTGGCCGAGGTGCCCAGCTCCATGATCGGGAACAGGTCGGTCAGGTAGTCGCGGAGGATGTTGCCGGTGGCGCTGATGGTGTCCTGGCCCCGGATGACGCGCTCCAGCGTGTAGCGCATGGCGCGCACCTGACTCATGATCTGGATGTCGAGGCCGGTGGTGTCGTGCTCATGCAGGTACATCTTGACCTTGGTGATGAGCTGCGCCTCGTGCGGGCGGTACGGGTCGAGCCAGAACAGCACCGGCATGCCGGAGTTGCGGGCGCGCGTCACGGCGAGCTTGACCCAGTCCCGGATCGCGGCATCCTTGACCTGGCACATCCGCCAGATGTCGCCTTGTTCGACGCTCTCGCTCAACAGCACCTCGCCGGTGGCGAGATCGGTGATGTTGGCCACGCCGTCTTCGGGGATTTCAAAGGTCTTGTCGTGCGAGCCGTATTCCTCGGCCTGCTGCGCCATCAGGCCGATGTTGGGCACGGTGCCCATAGTCTTCGGGTCGAACGCCCCGTGCCACTTACAGAAATTGATCATCTCCTGGTAGATGCGGGCAAACGTGCTTTCCGGCATCACCGCCTTGACGTCCTTCAGGCGGCCGTCTGCGCCCCACATCTTGCCGCCGTTGCGGATCATGGCGGGCATGGATGCATCGACGATGATGTCGTTGGGTGAGTGGAAATTGGTGATGCCCTTGGCCGAGTCGACCATGGCGAGCTCGGGACGGTGCTCGTGGCAGGCATGCAGGTCGCGCTTGATCTCGTCCTGCTTGCTCTGCGGCAGGGTCGCGATCTTGTTGTAGAGGTCGACCATGCCGTTGTTGACGTTCACACCCAGCTCGTCGAACAGCTCGCCGTGCTTTTCGAAGGCGTCGCGGTAGTAGATCTTCACGCAGTGGCCGAACACGATGGGATGCGACACCTTCATCATGGTGGCCTTCACGTGCAGCGAGAACATCACGCCGGTCTTGTGGGCGTCCTCGATCTGCTGCTCGTAGAATTCCAGCAGCGCCTTCTTGCTCATGAACATCGAGTCGATCACCTCGCGGTCCTGAAGCGACACCTTGGGCTTGAGGACGATCGTCTTGCCGCTCTTGGTGATCAGCTCCATCTTCACGTCGCGCGCCTTGTCCAGCGTCATGGATTTTTCGCCATGGTAGAAGTCGCCGTGATGCATGTGCGAGACGTGCGAGCGCGAGGCCTGGCTCCATTCGGCCATGCTGTGCGGGTTCTTGCGCGCGTAGTTCTTCACCGCAAGCGGTGCCCGGCGATCGGAATTGCCCTCGCGCAGCACCGGATTGACGGCGCTGCCGACGCATTTGGCGTAACGCGCCCGGATCGCCTTCTCTTCGTCCGACTTGGGGTTCTCGGGATAATCAGGGATATTGTAGCCCTTGCCCTGCAGCTCCTTGATGGCCGCCATCAACTGCGCCACCGAAGCGCTGATATTGGGCAGCTTGATGATGTTGGTGCCGGGGAGCAGCGTCAGCCGGCCCAGTTCGGCAAGATTGTCGGGCACCCGCTGCGCATCGGTCAGAAACTCCGGAAACTCACCGAGGATTCGAGCCGCCACCGAGATATCGCTGGTGGTGACGTCGATCCCGGCCGCTGTCGTGAACGCGCGCACGATGGGCAGGAACGCGACCGTGGCCAGTGCCGGAGCTTCATCGGTCAGCGTGTAGATGATGGTGGACGACGTCGTGCTCATGCGCTGGCTTTCTCGCGAGGGTGGGAACCGGGTCCCAATGGTTACATCGCCGTTGGGAAAACTGCGCCAGGATTTTTTCGGGCCACACGCGTGATCAGGCGCTTGGAGCGCCAAGGGTCACTGCATTTTTCTGCCTGGTGGGGAAAATGGTGCCCAGGGGCGGAATCCCGCTTAGGGCTTAAGTACTTGACGAGGCTACTGAATTTCTGCGCGATTTGTATCCGATTCCAGCCCTCGTGCCGTCGCGTGTTCTCGCACCTGTTGAGCTGCAAATCCAGTCTCGCGAGGGTTGCGGTAGCACTTTCGAGATCAATTCGAGCTCTCGTTTCGCCGTGCACGACCAAGGGAGAGATTCTGCCATCGGTTGCACAATTGGCGATAACGGCATTGGTAACGCGCAGATGGGGCGCCGCAAGCAACTCTTGGGCGGTCAGGGTTGCACGCTGGCCGCCCCTCTTTCATCGGCAGCAACAGTCAGCTTTGTGGGCTTGCCCCACCTATCCTAGAGCTCGGGACATTTCGTCGAACTGCGTCATTTCTTGGCGAGAGCGCGGGCCGCAGGGGGTAGCCAATTGGACGCCCAAGCGCGGCACGATGCCCTACGGTCGAACGGTTGCTACCAGCGATGCCCGTTCGGCTCGGGTGTGAAAGGTCGTGCGCCGCCCTATTGTCATCGCCTTCGTAGCGCCCGAATCGCACTTGCAATTGATCAAGGTTCGATGCTCGGAGCGAGCGATGGTGATTGAGCCAGCAAAACCGCGTGTTTGGACCGAGGACGAGATCAAGCTCTTGATCGAACTCGCGCACCTAAAGACGAGTGCGGCAGCAATCGCAAAGCAGCTTGGACGCCACACCGCCTCGGTCAGACGGCGTGCTCACCAACTGGGATTATTGCTGCCGGCCGGCCGGCGCGAGCCGCAAAAATGCGCCCAAGCGATCGTTTCGCGATTGGGCAGGCGCAACTCGGTGCATCCCGACACCGAGTAGTCCAGCGCCTCGCGCATCTCGACGCCGTGGCTCAGGAAGAAGGGGATCTCGACCTCGTCGTTGATAACCTTGGGAGAACACTTGCCGTCCTTGATGGCGTCGGCCACGGCGTGCAGGAACTTGTCCGGGGTGCCGGCGTAGATTCGCACGGCAAGCTCCGGGTAGCTGCATTTCAGCGGGCGCGTCGACTCGAGGACGATATAGGACAGTTCGTTCGTGGCATCCCTGCCCTCCGCGGTCTGTCCACCGATGGTGACCGTCTCGTGGTGCGAGAACCCCTCCCTCCCCGACGCGGCCGACGGAGACATCTGGGACTCCACGCTCTGCATCATGTTCAGCCAGAGGCACTGGAACAGCTCCTTTGCGGCCTCGGGCGTGATCCGGCCCTTGGTTAGGTCATTCATGTAGTAGGGATAGAAGATCTGGTCGTACCTGCCCTGGCAGATCTGTCCGCCAACCATTTCCTCGAGCCGTGAGAACAGCTGCGCGAACCATTGCACCTGGATCGCCTCGTGGAACGTGCGCACAGGGTTCTCTGGTGCCCAATCGCATGCCTCGGCGATCTGCCGCAGTTCGTCTTTGCGCTGCGAGCGAGTTTCTTTCGCCGCCATCTCCCCCGCCAACTTGGCGTAGCGTCGGGCCCAGATCGAGAGTGCATCGCACGTGATGATGACCGCCTCGTAGAACGGCCTCTTGTGAACCAGATCGCGCGGGTGCTCGAGCGCCGCAAGCCGGGCCCGCGCCTCCTCTCGGATGCCCTTGCGGCCGCGCGCCATCAGCTTTCCCCAGTCGATGACCCAGTTCTGGGAGTGGCCGCATCGTGGACGTGGCTGACCAATGCCCTCGTCTGCATGACGCCGATGTTGTTTGGATCAGGTCCGAAGGAAATCAACCGCGAATCTTCGGGCAGTGCGTGCACGAAGTGGGGGTGAAGTCTTTGCCATTCCAATAGGGGAATAGCATCTCGTCGATCACCTTCTTGTCTTCCGGCGTGACATGGACGGCGTCCGGCTTGCCCGCCCGTTCCGCGGACATGAACGCCTCGGCGCCCTGCTTGATGATGCTGCCGTCGAGCTCGGGCTATGGTCATGACGGTCGCACCGCGATGAGGTCTCGTCGTAGCCGCAAACTGGTCTTCAACGACTGCCGCATTCAACATCGCTCGAGCGTCCCGATATACACCGTAGTTCCGCCAAGCTTCCGCGAACCGGCTTTCGATCTGCGCGCCTCGTCTTAAGAGCTGCATATGACGGGCCTCCTTTGCAACCGCCTGCAGTTGCGTCCGTAGGCTAGCGGCAAACGCTGCCCTAACAGCACGCCAATCAGTCATGGGATCGCCTGTAAGCGCTAAGCCCTCAACGCTCTGGATCAACTTTCGAACATCGGACCCGATGCCTCGACCGCCGAAGCCTTCATCACCGCGACGCCGCACCGCTTGACCGAGCGCGCGAAGCCGCGAAGCCCTATTTATCGCTACGTCTGAAGCGTTTTCAGAGCGCCCTAGTTCAAACTCGGCGAGACCGTCCAATAGCAGCAAATGCGCTGTCGGAGTCGTGGGTTCAAGCATGAGGGCTATTAGAGCGCCTGCGAGCATGGGCCCTCCGCCGAGACTAAGATCTCTACTGGATACCCTGGGAGACCGTGATCTGCGCGAGCCATATAGTCGAAAACCTGCACAGCAAGATTGTTCGCAGGAACAAGGATTGCAAGCGACCAATCTGGCGCCCGCCTGAGGCGGCCAATACTGCGCAGCACTTCCTGCTTAAGTGGACGCAGGCTCTGGCCGGGATACCTAGCGATCGAAACACCGGCATACGGATCCGGTCGAAATGCCCCCTCAATCATAGCGTCGGCGAACTCCAATATGTCCGTCCCCGCGCTACGACGATTTCGCCTACAAAATCGAATTCTGTTGGACGGAACTGAGCGATAAATTCTCCGAACCGACGCGGATCTGCGCCCTTGAAATCGTAGATGCGCTGTTTCGGGTCACCCAATGCGATTAGTCTGCTATGACGACCGAGTTGCGCGATCATGGCCCATTCTTCGGTGTTCGTATCTTGGAACTCGTCAACAATCATGAGCGGGTATTTGACCGCCTCAAGAGGTCGGTATTCCGCACCGGACCATGCGTCGGGTGATGTAAGGCGCCTACACGTTGATCTCGCCGGCGGCCCGCACAATCGCTGCAATGGCTGCCTTGGCTGCTGGCGACGAGGTTCTCCCTCGTAATCGGACGATGCCCGTGCTCGACGGCGGCGACACCCAGCCCTGCACGACAAGCCGAACGAGCGCGCCGGATTCCAGTTCCTCCCGTACCGCCGCGTCCGTCGCACCCAGAACGGTATCCGTGGTGAGCGCGACTGTCTTGAGCATGCCGTAGTTGTCGCACTCGAGCGCAATGGTGGCCTCCTGGCCCTCAGGCAGGCCCAGCAGGGCGGCCAGTTCAACCGTTGAGGGGCTCAGCAGCGTAGGTACCGCAAGTCCGTACGCCCAGACTTCCTGCAGCGTATGCTCGCGCCCAGCCAGCGGATGGCCTGCCCGCACATACAGGTTGGCCGGTTGCCCCCCGATCAGCTGGATGTCCAGCGCGGCATCCTTGGGCATGTCACTCACATCGGCGGCAAAGAACTCGATGTTCTCGGTACGCAGGCTCTCCAGCAACTGCACCGAGTTGCCGACCTCCATGCGCAGCGTCACCTGCGGGTGCTGGCGGCGCAGCGCCACAAGCGCGCGTGGCATCAGGGTGGCCGTCAACAACGGTCCTACACCGAACGCCGCGTCGCCGAGCTGACTGTCGCGGTAAAGATCCACGTCGCGCTGCAGGCAACGTGCCTCGAACAGCAGCTTGCGCGCCCGCTCGATGACGAATTCGCCGGCCGGGGTGGGGCGGACATCACCAACGTCGCGGTCGAACAGGCGGATACCCAAGTCGCTCTCGATGGCCTGGATGCTGCGGCTGAAGGCCGGCTGGCTCCGGTGGACGGCTTCGGCGGCGCGGGCGAAGTGCAGGGTGTCGGCAAGGGCGACGACGTGGCTCAGGCGGTGCAAATCCATGGTGTTGCGCTCCATGCATCAAGACGATGAGAATTATGCATTGGACGCATTACGATGGCACCCCCAAAATCGTCCTCACTATTAAAAAATGTGAGCGAGAGGAGACACCCCACATGAGCTCGCAACTGCAATACCTTCTGATCGGCGCCTGCATCCTGGGCTTTGCCGCCATGGAGTTCATCACCCGGCGCTACCAGAACACCGTGCGAGACCACGCGACAGCCAACGACACCTGGCTGGAGGTGCTGATGTTCGTCAGCCTGATCGCCGTCACCCAGCCGATCGCACTGCTGGGCAGCAACGCGCTGTGCAACTGGCTCATGCCCGCGGAGCACAACGCCTGGGCCAACCTGCCGTGGTGGGCCATGGCCGGCCTGCTGCTGATCGGCGATGACCTCACGCAGTACCTCTGGCACCGCGCCTCGCACACGCCGCTGCTGTGGCCGCTGCACCGCGCGCACCACAGCGCGGCCTACATGAGCGTGCGCATTACCTACCGCAACAACTTCTTCTACTACCTGATGATGCCGGGCCTGTGGATCGGCGGCGTGGCGGTGTATCTTGGTTTCGGCCCGATCTATGCGGCGTACCTGGTGATCAAGCTGGCGGTCATCCTCGGCGCGCACTGCGCCTGGGCGTGGGACGCGCCGCTGTACCGCATCCGCGCGCTGCATCCGCTCATGTGGGTGCTGGAGCGCACCATCTCCACGCCGGCCACGCACCAGGCGCACCACGCGCTCACCAACGAAGATGGCATCGGCCACTACAAGGGCAACTTCGGCAACCTGCTGTTCTTCTGGGACGTGCTGTTCGGCACCGCGCATATCACACGCAAATATCCGGCCAAGGTCGGCCTCCAGGACGACATCCTGTTTGGCCCGGAGCGCTGGACGACGCAGATGTTCTACCCGCTGGTCCACTCCAAGCGCGAGCATTCGGCGCTGCGCCCCGGCGGCTATGGCTTCACCGAAGCTGACCTACAGACCGAAGCTAAACAGGAGGCCGCATGAACGCCAGGTTCGACGTGCTGGTTGCCCCCGTGTGGGTAGCGCATTCGAGGCGCAGCAGCAGGCGTTCGCGATGCCTCGGAAGGAGCTGAAATGCGTAACGCGCACGGTTGGCGTCTGGTCCGCGAGCCGCCTCTTGGCCACGCCTAGATGACCCGAATGGAAACCATCGTGCTTGGGTGGAGCACCGCGCTTGTGGCGGTCTTCATCCGACCCATTGGTATTGGTTAGGAGAAGACGATGATCGTCTGTTCTTGCAATGTGTTTAGCGACCATCAGGTGCGGTCAGTGGTCGTAGAAGAGGCGCAACGGCCTCGTATGAGCGAGGTGTATGCCTGCCTCGGATGCAGCGCCCGGTGCGGCCGCTGCGCTCACGCTATCAAGCGGATCATGGATGAAAGGCCCCGCTCCGTTCATGCGAACGCAAGCATGCACTAACTTGGAGTTGATACAGTCACAGTCACACCCGCCCTCGATATTTCGCTTGGAAGGACACGCGAAAAACCAAGAGAAAGGGAACATCATGAACGTGCCTGTCAATTCCCGTTCGATCGACATTCCCACTGAATTTCAGTCCTGCTTTGACAAGCAGCGTGCGGCTTACCTGGCGGCGCCGGAGCCATCCTATGCTCAGCGCATTGCTGACTTGAAGTCGCTGACACGGCTCCTGAAAGACAACAAGGATGAGTGTCGGCTGCTCTGTAAGGCCTGCCGGATTTGCATAGGCAGCAAGCGTCGCTTCTTTAACATGCTCCTAATGCCCGCTTGTGGAGATCGGGAAGATTCTGCTGGAGGTCGGACAATGAAGTGCCGGGCTTTTCACATGCTCACCGTCGCAGTCGCGATCGTTGTGGCCTGGTCATTTCCCGCGTTCGCGCAGACCGATCCCCTGCCTTCCTGGAACGACACACCTGCAAAACAGGCCATTATCGAATTCGTCGGCCACGTCACGGAAGACGGCGGCTCCGACTTCGTCGCAGCGTCCGATCGCATCGCCATATTCGACAATGACGGCACGCTATGGGTGGAGCAGCCCATGTATGTTCAGCTTGCCTTCGCGCTCGACCGCGTCAAGGCGCTCGCTCCCATGCATCCGGAGTGGAAGGACAAGCAGCCTTTCAAGGCGGTTCTCGATGGCGACATGAAGGCGCTGGCCGAGTCCGGTGAGCCTGGCCTCGTCGAACTCATCATGGCTACCCACGCGGGCATGACCGTGAGCGAATTTTCGTCGATTGTGACGGACTGGCTCGCCACCGCGCGCGATCCGCGCTTCAAGCGGCTCTATACTGAACTGGTGTACCAGCCAATGCTCGAACTCCTGGCCTACCTGCGCGCGAACGGGTTCAAGACGTTCATCGTGTCGGGAGGCGGCGTCGAGTTCATGCGGCCCTGGACGGATAAGATCTACGGGGTACCGCCCGAACAAGTGGTCGGATCATCGATCAAGACCAAATTCGTCATGCGCGATGGCATACCAACGATATTCCGCCTCCCGGCCGTCAATTTCATTGACGACAAAGACGGCAAACCGGTCGGGATCAATGAGTACATCGGCCGCCGTCCGATTGCTGCCTTTGGCAACTCCGATGGCGATCTCGAAATGCTGCAGTGGACGACGTTAACAGCCGGCGTCCGGTTCGGCGTGCTCATCCATCATACTGATGCTGAACGAGAATATGCCTACGACCGGCACTCGCATTTCGGGCGCCTCGATGTCGCGCTTGATTTGGCGGCCACCAACCATTGGACCGTTGTCGACATGAAGCGCGACTGGAAGGTCATATTTCCTTTCCAAAAACAGTGAGTAGCGGAGTCGCCCACTGGCATCCCACTGAAGATATTTAGCTAGCTCCACGCTGCAACATAACATCCATTGATCTACGTCAAAGCACGGCGTCAAAATCCGTACGTTGATCTACGGTAATAACAACACCAAAATACAACTGTAATTTAGTGCCACCCTCGTCCCCTGCGTCTGCGATCCGAAGCTAAGGCTTCCTGAGGCTCATCGCCGTAGCACCGGTTGTCTGGCCAAATAGTAGTTTCTGTTTTGGGGGAAGAACAGAAGTGCCGTGGAGTAGAGTCTTCAGCATTAGCGATCCGTCGGCGTGCCACGCCGTTATTCGGACTGCCGATGTCGAACTGCTTCCCACAGCGAAGGGACGTTTTCATGCTCAGATTGCACAGATCGGCATGAACAGGCTTCTAATCCATCGATTTCATGTATCCCTACCACAGGTCAGTACTGTTGCGGTAAGGCCCGGCCGTACATCGATCGGTTTTCTAACCGAACTCAATTCGTCACCTTTCCTGCACTGTGGCCAAGAAGTCTCGCCCGGCGATATCATCGTAAACAGGTTCGACGTCGCACATCAACGATCTGACGCTAACCTTCATTTTGGCGCGATGTCTCTGCCGATTGATGATCTGGATGCTGCTGCAGAAACAATAATCGGTCGTGAGCTGCCGAGAACGCCGCACAGGCGAATTATTCGCCCGAACCATGCGCTGACGCTCCGACTACTAAAACTGCACAAGAGCGTCGCGCAGCTTGCTCACGATGCAGCGCATATTCTGGAGCTGCCGGAGGTGCTTCGGGGCTTAGAGAATGAGCTCATTCATATCATGGTGAGTTGCCTTGCTGAAGGCACCGCCGTAGAGCCGACCGCCGGCAGCCGACGTCATGACATGATCATCGCGCGGTTTGAGGAATTTTTGGAAACGCATCCCGACCAGCCGCTCTATCTTCCCGAGATTTGCGCAGAGATCGGCGTCGCGGAGCGAACACTTCGCGCCTCCTGCGAAGAGCATCTCGGCATGGGACCAATTCGCTATCTCACATTGCGCCGAATGCACCTCGTGCGGCGAACGCTCCTGCGTTCGGATCCATCCAAGGCATCAGTCACGCAGATCGTTACCGACCACGGCTTCTGGGAACTCGGGCGCTTTTCGGTTGCCTACCGCACGCTGTTCGGAGAGTCGCCATCGCGTACGTTGCGGCGGCCCGCGGAGCGGCCGGAAGTCTATTTCAATCCCCCATCATCGCTTGCGGCCACTGACTTGCGGCCCGTTTGAACCAGACACGGTGGGCTTACCACGAAATGCCTTGGCACAGAGTGCCAGAGCCGCCTCGCTGCCCTGCAGGCAGCCGTGCCCGCTTCTGATTGCCGGAGCGTCGCCGGCCTTGCCATTGTGTTGCATAGCGGGCTTGGCAACGCAGAATATCATTGTCTCGGCCGGGCTGACAAATATCGGGAAACGCTCAGTTCGTGCCCGGCAACGCTAGGCCCAGTATCCTTCAAGGAGGCGAATATACTTCGTATGCGAACGCTCTTCGCTATCGCGTTACTCCTTCCAGTCCTTGCAACCTCGCTACCGGCACAAGCAGCAAAGATGGATGTCAGAGCCGCACGCGCTGAATGCTTCAGGCAGGCCAATGCCGCGGCAAGCGGTGTAACCGTTGGTAGTTCCGGTGCTACTGCGGAAAGGCGAGCTTATGGGATGGACGCCTATCGTGAGTGCTGCGCAAGATGGGCATACGGCCGTAAATACTCGGCCATCTTCTGTTCCTGAAAGACCGCCGACGGGCGGTCTTTCTATTGATCGCGGCATCTGGTCGAGATCGCCTACCCGCCTGCCGGAATTGCATATTCGCACACGGCACGACGAACAGCCGAACTTCCGAACCCGCATAGTCGAAAACGGTCAACTACCTGATGCTGCCTCCTCGGTTGGCATCAGCCGGTCGCACGAACTGTCCGCCGGTCCGACGGGACGGGGCATATGGCAGAAAACGGTACACTCACGTTTAGCGAGCCCGATGGCTACATCGCCGAATTCGGTGATGCACGTATTAATCTCACAATAACGGGTGCCGGAGATTTCAACGCACGGCTGACACGGTTGAAATTGAAACATCTGGAAGTCTATCTGGCTTGCGAAAGCCTCCCGCGCATTGCCTATATCTCACTGCCCCCCGAGCAGGTGTTCCTGTCGTTTCCGGTCGGTACCGCATCTCTCATTTCTGATGGATTTACTTTGCGAAACGGCGACATGTTTTTGCACGGTCGCGGCGAGAGCACACATCAACGATCCGACGGCGCATGCCAATGGGGCTTCACATCATTATCGACCAAGCAATTCGAGCGTTGCAGCAAAACATTGACGGGACGAGAGATCGCACCGCCGCACCCAAGCAGAGTACTCCATCCTGCACGCGCGGATGTAACAAGATTTCAGCGTCTCTTTAAGGAGGCTTGCCATCTTGCGGAAGCCAAACGGAGATTGATCGAGCGCCCCGAGGTAACAAGAGCGCTGGAGCAGGAAATGCTTCACGCAATCATCAATTGCGTTTCCGCCAATGAGGCAAGAGACAACCAAACACTGCACCGTCACGCCGCTATCATGGCTCGCTTCGAAGAAACGCTGAGGCAACGCATTGATCAAAAGCTTAACATGCCCGCACTTTGTGCCGAGATCGGCGTGCCGGAGCGAACACTGCGGCTGTGCTGCGCCAAATTCCTCGGTGTAAGTCCCACGCGATATCTCTTGTTGCGACGATTGAACAAGGCTCGTTCGGCCCTTCGACGTGCCGATCCTTCGATAGCCACCGTCGCGGAAGTTGCCCGAGACCATCAGTTCCTGGAGCTTGGGCGCTTTGCGGTGACGTATCGCACCACCTTCGGTGAGTCGCCTTCCATGACGCTGCACCGCGATCCGCAATCGGAACCTGCCGAAAGCGCATAGCGCTTCCCGAAGGTTTCAACCAATTTCCTGTTCGCGAGGCATCCGACCGATTGCCGAAATCTGATCCTGCATGGGTCGGCAAATCGGTTGGTGGGTGGAGTTGGGCGAAGGCTGCGGCCCGGGCTTTCGGCAGTCGCCATCGAGGAAAGGCAACCATGAGTATGTTCAGAACAATCTGGGGCGCTCTTGTCGTGCTGTGTACCGCCACGACACTGGCGAGCATTCCTGCCTCCGCCCAGCAGGGACAGAAGCCCAACATCCTCTTCATCATGGGCGACGACATCGGCTGGATGCAGCCGAGCATCTACCACCGCGGATTGATGGTCGGGGAGACACCCAACATCGATCGCATCGGCAACGAAGGCGCGATGTTCACGCACTATTACGCCGAGCAGAGCTGCACGGCCGGGCGTACGGCCTTCCTCACCGGCATGCAGCCGGTTCGCGTCGGCATGACCTTGCCGGAAATCCCCGGCAGCCCATCCTATCTGCGGCCCGGGACGCCGTCGCTTGCCAGGTTCCTGCTCGATCTCGGCTACAACACCGGGGAGTTCGGCAAGAATCATCTCGGCGATCACACCGACTCGCTGCCAACTGCGCATGGTTTCCAAGAGTACTGGGGCTATCTCTATCACCTCGATGCCATGCAGGGGGTGAGCTTCCCTGACATCAACAAGACCGCGACCCAGCAGACCGTCGCCCCGCCATGCAAGAACACACCGATTCCTGGCGTACCTGAGGTTGCCGGCGCGGTTGATCCCAAGACCACAGTCTGCCTGACGCCACCGCGTCCGATGCTCGCGTGCAAGTCCTCGGATGGCACCGCCAAGAACATGACATGCAAGGACGAGGGCCCGCTTACGCTCGATCGATCGAAGGGTATCGACGAGGAAATCTCGGCCAAGGTCGTCGACTTCCTCGATCGCAACGACCCTCGCCGCACCAACAAGCCATTCTTCGTCTGGTACAATCCGGCGCGCATGCACATCACGACCGTGCTGAATGACAAGTACCTGGCCATGGTGGGCGAGCCCGGCGGCAAGGACTGGGGCATCAATGAAGCCGGCATGAAGCAGATGGACGACAACATCGGCGTGGTGCTCAAGAAGCTCGAAGACATGGGCCAGCTGAACAACACGATCGTCGTCTTCACCACCGATAACGGCGCCGAGACCATCACCTTCCCGGACGGCGGCGTCACGCCGTTCAAGGGCGGCAAGCTGAGCACCTGGGAGGGCGGCATGCGCGCCCCGATGGTGATCCGGTGGCCAGACGTCATCAAGCCCGGCACGGTCAAGAACGAAATGTTTTCCGCCCTTGACTGGCTTCCGACGCTCGTCGAGATCGCCGGCGGGCCCAAAGGCGACGCACTGAAGCAACGGATCGAGGCCGGTGAGTATCCCGGCATCGTCAAGACCACGCTCGATGGCATCAACCAGATCGACTACCTGAGCGGCAAATCTGAGAAGTCGCCACGCGACCACTTCCTGTATTACTCCAGCACGACGCCGTCGGCGGTTCGCTACAAGAACTGGAAGATGTATTTCGCAATGGTGTCCGACGACCCCGCGGGCTTCGTTTCGGGAGTGCAACCCTACTCCTGGACCCAGGTCGTCAACATCAAGCGCGATCCCTTCGAGACCTCGGTGGGTTCGCAACAGAAGACACTCTTCGGTATGGGCGGAGCGATTGCTTCTCCGTCGACCGCCTATGTCTATGACTGGAACTTGCTGCCCATCGGCCAGCAGCTTTGGTTGATGCACCTCGAGTCTTACATCAAGTTCCCGCCTCTGCAGGACCCGGCCAGCTACAACCTGGAGCAGGTCATGCGGCAAGTCAGGAATATGAAGACGGCCGGCCGCAGCGACTAGCTGCGAACGTCAGGCCGCGATCGCAGAACAAGAGAAGAAGTGGCCGGTCGGAAAGGACCGGCCACTTGTTCCAGAAATCTCGATGAATGCGCTTTCCGTGCAATCCCCTGGAGAGACCGTGAAGCTGCCCATGCGTTTGGACGGCGAAAGTATGGAGTTGCTCATACCGTGCTGAAGAATCGAACCGGCTGCATGATCATCGCCCTCCTGCTGTGCGAGGCGGCACCCGCGCTAGCCCAGACCACGCCGCCTTCGACGCCGGAGCACCAGCCGCTGCAGAAGACGATCGGCCAGGCCAAGCCGGAGATCGTGCCGTCGCTGATCGTGATGAACGCCCGCGGCGCCAGCCTGCAGGGCGGTAAGCTGACACTCACCGGCGTTGCGCCCAACTCGATCATCTTCGCGGACCGCCCGGTGCGGGCGGCCGGGCATTCGCTCACGACCGACCTGCTGGCGGAATGGTCGCCGAGCAATGACAGCGCCGAGAGCTTTACCAAGGATCCGCCGAACGCCACCGTCTCGGTGCTCAGCGCGGACGGCTTGAAAATCCGCGATGCGGTCGTGGTGCTGAAGACGGCGAAGCTCGAGGGCGACCGGCTGACCTTCGATGTGGATGTGCTCGAAGGCGAGCTGGCCGGCGGCGACGGGCCGGCGGCACTCTTCATCGACCGCTTCGGCTTCGGCGGCTTCCACGCCGGCGGCTTCCGCGGCGACTTCGACCGTGTGGGAACCGTCGGTGTCGGTCGCGTTGGTGTCGATCGCGTCGGTGCAGTTGGCGTCTGGCACCATCCCTACGTCGCTCGCGGCGCTTGGTACCGGGGGGCCGCCTACGGTGCCGCAGCGGTCGGTGCGGCCGCCGTGGGTGCGGCGGCAGAACGTGCCTATCCCTATGGCGCCGCCTGCGGCTACTACCCCTTACCCGCCTTGCTACTGAGCGACGTCATCGACGCGGAAAATACTCCATGGCGCCCACGCTTGCAGGCGGCCGCAAGCCATGAGGTCCGATCGATCGGCCCTTCTTCAGGAGATCGATGATGAATAGGTGCTGGCACATCTGGTTCGGCTTGGTGGCGTCGCTCGCTTTCATGACGGTCGCACCCGCATCAGCACAACAGCAGAAACCGAACATCCTCTTCATTCTTGCCGACAACATCGGCTATGGCGACATCGGCGCTTACGGTGGCGGGGAGCTGCGCGGGGCTCCTACACCGCGCATTGACCAGCTCGCCGCCGAAGGCTTGCGGCTGACGCAGTTCCTAGTCGAACCGGCCTGCACCCCGTCGCGTGCCGCCTTGATGACCGGACGCTATTCCATTCGCTCTGGTCTGTCGCTGGTCGCCGTCGAGGGGACAGCCATCTCCCTGCCGGCGACGGAAATCACCATGGCCGAGATGCTGCGCGAGGCAGGCTACGCCACAGCGATCTTCGGCAAATGGCATCTTGGTGGGCAATCCTACAGCCAGCCCCAGAACAAGGGCTTCGACGAATTCTACGGCATCCCTCCAGCGGTCACCTGGGACGCGTTCCTGATGGTCCAGCAGGCTCGCCAGACCAAGACACTCGATATCCCGCTCGACAGGGTGCCGCAGATCGTTGAGGCCAAGCGCGGGGAACCACTGAAAACGGTAAAGCCCTACACTGCGGAGGTACGGCGCGAGATCGACTGGGAGCTGGTCGACCGCGGCGTCGATTTCATGCGGCGCCAGAAGGCAGTCGGCAAGCCGTTCTTCCTCTATCTGCCGATCTCGCGGACGCATTTCCCTAACCTCCCGTCGACCCGGTTCGAGGGCCGATCCCGCATCGGCCAGTTCGGCGATTCCCTTATGGAAGGCGATGCCATCGTTGGCCGGATGCTCGATGCTCTCGACGAGCTCAGTCTCGTCCGCGACACAATCGTGGTCTTCGCCTCCGACAACGGTCCCGACGGCCCTGGCGCACACACTTTCGGCGGCGACATGCCGGACATGGGCTCATCCGGCCCCTATCGCGGCGCGCTCGGCGATGTCAGCGAAGGCGCGATCCGCACTGCCGCCATCATACGCTGGCCGGAGCGAATAAAGCCGCGATCATCCTACGCCATGTTTTCGATCATGGATTTCTTCCCGACCTTCGCACGGCTTGCTGGCGGCAAGGTGCCGGATGATCGCCCGATCGACGGCGTCGACCAGAGCGAGCTGCTGCTCGGGAGCAGCGACAGCGGGCGGCGCGAACATCTCCTGACCTTCGTTGGTCCATCTCTCGTTGCGGCGCGCTGGAAACAGTTCCGCGCCTATTTTGCCGACGTAGCGCCGGGCCGCAGCGGATCCGGCGGCGCCACGATATTGGGAGGTGTCGGCGCGAGCGCAGCGCCGATGAACGGCTACCCCAAAGTGTTCAACATCGAAGCGGACCCGCACGAAGAACACAACATCGGAGAGATGTACGAGTGGGTGATCGGCCCGGTGCTGAGGGCTGTGGAGCAATACAAAACAAGCCTCGTAAGAGCACCAAATCCGCCGGCGGCGAACATGACGCGGTTTTGACAACGCCCTTCCGGGGTTAGCGAGGCATCAACCGGGTAAGGCGGCTACCGCGTGCCTGCGCCCTTGCACGGAGCGCCCGCGCCTCACTCGACACGCGAAATATCCTTGAGCACCGGAATAGGTACGGAGACGACGTTCGGACTGCCCCAGGCCGTCGAGATCCGTATCGTCCGTGAAAAGAACTGCTTGGTCGTCGTGAACATGTTGCTGACGACCGCGACCACGCGCCCCGCACAATCGACTACGGGAGCTCCCGAGGCACCGTGATCGAGCACGAGGCGGTCGTCTCCGTCGTACAGCTCGAGCAGCGCTGTGCCCACTAATTTTCCGCTATCGCCATATTGCACGAATCGGCCGCCTGCGACGCGCAGGCGGTTGCCGGGATAGGCGAGGCTCACAACAGGTTCCTCGGCGACGAGCGGCTCCATCCGGAGCTGAAAGCTCTCCGCACCGGAAAATTCCGTCTGCAGTTCGAGCACGGCGATCCTTTCCGCAGAGGAACCCGCGAGGCGCTGGATGCGGGCGGGAATCGACCGCTTGATTTCCCCTTCTCGAATTTCGACTTGCTTCCAGCTCTGGTCCGAGAGGTTCATGGCATCAGCAACGTGTTCTACCGTGACCAGCAAGGTCGGAGACAGGAACCAGCCCGTGCCCATTATAGCGACCACGCCGGGCGGCGCCTCGCGCTCGTTGTCATCGAACTGCCGCACGATGCTCACCGTGGAGTGGGCGAGCGTCGCGGGATCGATACATCCCGCGTCGACCCGGGTGAAAGCCAGGATCAAGATAAGAACGAGAAACAGTCGCCGCCCCATGACGCCCCCAGGTTCGCAACGCACGCCCGTGTGCAGTCGGACCGGAAAGCGCCCCTGCAACGATGCCCCTGGGAAGATTAGCAATATTGCGGAGGGGAGCCTGCAATCTAAGGCGATCTTGTCCCCGATATTCTGCGTTTTGCCTTGTCTCCTCTTGCCACGGACTGGCGTTTACCTGCCGAAGCCGGTGCCGTAGCGTCACCTGCCGAAGGCAATATCGGCGTCCCCAAGTGACAATATCGCCCGCGCCGGTCCGGTCAGTAAGCTCGCCGATTACGAGGGCCCACCGCGATCGAGTAGACTGGATCGCGCTTCTGCCGAGCGAACGGCACGCAAGACAACCTTTCGGGCGCCAGGCCGCGGCCGTGCCACGGCAAGGGCTCCCGCCACATCAATTGGGCGCACAGCCAGCGGAGCTGGTTTGGAAAAGATGATGACCCGCGCAAGGGACTGGCCGTCTTGCTGAATGAGCGTGACGGCGTCGCTTGGCACCCCGATCCGAAGACCGGCAATCCGCAACACAGCATCGCGGCTGCATTACCACGCAGAGAGGTCGAGACCTGCGGGCTGTGCCACGCGCGACGCGGCGAATTCTCGGAAGACTGGGTGCCCGGACAACCCTTGTCCGATACGCACGCCGTCTCCCTCCTTGCTCGTGGCCTGTATTATGCGGACGGTCAGATGCGAGACGAGGTGTACAATTACGGCCCGTTCAAGCAGAGCAAGATGTTCCAGGCCGGGGTCACGTGCAGCGATTGCCATGAACCCCATGCCGCGAAGCTCCGCGCTCCAGGCGATGGCGTTTGCCTGCAATGCCACGCTTCCGACAAATATGAAGTTGCCTCACACAATCGCCACGAAGGGGTAACGCCGGCAGTGGCCTGCGCATCATGCCATATGCCTGCCAGCACCTACATGGTGGTTGACAAGCGACACGACCACAGCCTTCGAATTCCCAGGCCGGATCTTTCCGTGAAGCTTGGCACCCCCAATGCCTGCAACGATTGTCATGCCGACCAATCCGCACAATGGGCGGCCGACGCGATCGAGCGCTGGCACGGGCCAGTCCGAAAGGGTTTTCAGAATTACGCCGAGGCATTCCATGCCTCCTGGACCGACCGCTCCGATGCAGCGCCGCCGCGCCACCCCACAAACAGTCTCGCCGGCCTGCATGGTCTCCTCGACGAGGCGAACCTTCTCGTCGTAACTCCAGCGACGCCGACGTTCGACGCCCAATACCTTCACCTGCATTCGCCACATGACCTTAAGGCTAGACTTAAGGTCACACCCTCAGGCAGCTCGCCGAATACGTCAAACCAGTTTGCGAGAAAGTACTCCTCGCCGCCCCGCTGTATGCACCAACGGCAACGCCTCGGCCGGTTCGCTCGGCGTGTACTACGCCTTTATCCAGTTCGCTGATCACGATGGGTAAGCCGTGTCGCAGTTCGACGCGCATTATTCCGGCAACAACTTCGACCTTCTCGACGGCGGCAGTGGCACGGTCACTGGTGTCAACTAATCACCTACACCGCTGACTTCGGTCAGTGCGTGACGGCGGCGTTCTCGGCGGAAAAGGAGCCTCAACCATCAGCTGTCACGAACGTCGATAGCCAGCAATCGTGCAGCCAGTCGAGCGCTCTGTCGAGTTTCTTCTCGATCATTTTGGTCCTGGTTTCGATGCTAAACGATACTGCCGGAGGTTGAATTGCAGCAATAGCAGCCCTTGACACTTTCAAGAAATAATTCATTCAAAAATTGTGCACGCAGCCGCCTTGCTGAATGAGGCACGGTGTTGAGAACTGTCCTCATGATAGCTCTTGTCGCGAGCCGGATCTGACGGAAGCCGTGAGCAAAGTGTCGCCCCGACGAGGCAAAAGACAAGCATGTGATCAGTGGTCGCGAACCAAGCCTACTACGAATTTTGCAACGCCGATCAATGATCTGATCGAAGGCTAGGGAAATTTGTATAAAGATTGGAATGCATTATCCCAAAGCTCTTGCACAAAACTACGGTCCTTTGGGCTGCTCGCAGTAGTACCGATCGACCGGACCGAGCTGAAATGGGATCGAGTTGGAGCGCCGCATTGGGGCCAATGTACCCGACGAAAATTTCCAGGAAGCCCTTTGCCGAGAGCGCGCGTATCAAATTGCGAACTACTCCTGAATCCACGCCAACGTCTTTCGCTCGAAGCCGGGAGATCGCAATTCTTGTCCACGACGGCGAATGGTCTGGATCAGAACAGATCATCGTCTCTCTAATGATGGCTCCAATGACACACTTAACCTCGGGCCTCAGGCGCGAGGGTTCGTTTCGCTTAATAATAGCGCTATCGTACCTGATTGCTGTCCATACTGAGAGCACCATTTGGTGACCTGGAACGGATAGCGCGCCACAGGTCAGGTCGCCATTCGGAAACCGATTTCGCTCGAACGAGCGGGCCTGTGATCTACCAACTTCAGTATCAGATCGCCCACTTAGCGACCGCAGCCTATGTTGTACGCTGATGTAGCTGCGCTTCATCATTGATGCGATTTCAGCGGCGGTTCGACCTTCGGACGCCAGCAGGAGTAGATGGGTCTCGTCGTCTCGAGTCCACCGCTTTCCGCCACGGCTTCTTTCAGAATCTCCAGTGCCTTTCATCCTTTAACCCATGGCGTTCAGTCGAACCGGACGCACGTCGCTGACCGATTCTGGGAAACGGCTTGACGGCCGTAATGGCAAGGCGTCGGCGCCGATAGCGAAACATCGCTCGCGGTATATCCAGCCGTCGTGCCGATGTTCGGCAGCAAACTGAAGCTCTAGGAATTGAGTAGCCTGCACATGCCCGACCGGAAAACAAATCTGGTCTTAATGCTGATGTGTACCACTTGCGACCGGAAGCAGTCGACACGAACACTCGAGCCGCTGTCTTGTAGAGATATCTCACCCGCCCGACGAGCTCGCGGCTCAGCGAGTGGGCTGCAATGCATGGCGCCGTCGAAGCAAAATGAAGATCCGTCGGGTCGTGCTCCTACCGAGCAGGACCACCCATCTTCGCGCTGAAAGGTGATACGGCTCGATCCCATTCCGATAACACCTGGCCGCATTTTCGAAATTAGATGAACCCCAGCATGCCTGAAAGTTCGAGTCCGGTCCACGGTACATGGTAGCCCTGCGGCTCAGCTCTCAATACGCGCCCGCGACGATCAATCTGGCGGATTTGTACGGCAGTTGGCCGCAATGGCAGAAGGACAGTATCACTTCTTCACGCGCCAGGACGCCGGATCATTAACTTACGCCCCATGCTATGGCGTACGAGCTTTGCCTGGCGACAGCCGGCAAGCAGGTCCCATCGGGGCCGGACTGGATCCACGAGGTAAAGCACGACGGCTACGCACGTCAACAAGGTCCATCACGTCACCACCATCACCCAGGTTGCGAAGACCTTGGCGAAGACGAAGATTGGCTGCGCGACATCTCGATAGAAATGGAGATCGAGGACGGGGTCATCTGGGTCTATGGCGTCGACAAGACGGTGTTCAGGCGTTCACCGACGTCGGAATCGAGAACCTGATCGAGCTGATCAAGTTCTACAAGGAAAACTTGGACTGCTGAAGCGGTGATCCTGCAGGATACCGTGTGATGCGGCCTCTGGTCTCGAACTCGGCGAACACCCCGAGCGTAGGCATCACGCCCGGCCCCTTTGTTGGTGGTCACAATCGGTCGTACGACGAGAGCGGCAGTTGAGCTGATTTGTCTTGATATTTCAAAGTGAAGGGTGAGCGGCGGTCGCGTCGTTCTGGGCGCGCCGATTATCCAGGCCGGATAGAGCTGCGAGCCTAACCTAGACTGGCTGCAACTAGTTGAGCTGTGTACGGGGTCTGCGCGTGCGGGACGCAGGCCGATGAGATGGACGGTCGCAGTTCGCCCTCGCCATCCTCGGCTCTGCACCTCCAACCCCTACCCTTATCGTTTCGTTGAGCCGGCGAAGGCGACTTCACCAGCTAAGCTTCTCAGCGCGATGCCGTGCGCGCAAAAGAAATCCCCGGCAGTTGCCCGCCGGGGTTCTCTGATCGGTCGAGAGATCGATCTTAGAAGTTGCGCTGAGCGCGGAGGAGCAGGGCGAGCGAGTCCTGATCCTTCAGCTCGTACACAGCTGCCGGCTTGGCGGGGGCAACAAGCGCCGGGATCGCAATCGTGCCCGAGTACTTCTGGTCCAGACGCGAGTAGCTCAGGTCAGCCGTGAAGGCCAGGCCCTTGACCGGGGTCCACACGGTGTTGACACCGATCACACCGAAGTTGAAGTCCGGGTTGCAGGTCGCAGTGGCGGCACCAAATGCGGCGACGAAGTTGGTGCAAATCATCGCCTTGCCCGCATCGCCGTACTTCACCTGACCATAGCCACCATAGATGGCGCTCGCCCAGTTCGGGCTCCAGTTGTGGGTATAGCCGCCACGGAAGCCCCAGGTCTTGACGGTATCGATGCCGGTACCGGTACCGAAGACGCCGTCAGCAAGAGCAGCGATACCTATGCTCTGGTAGGCGCCAGGCACGCCAGTACCGCCGTACATGAAGAAGGCTTGCGGGAACAAGCTCTGGAAGTTGTAGCGAGTCGCGCCGTCCGTGTAGACCGCCTGCATGTTGATCGAGTCGCCCGCACCGGTCGGGATGTTCTTGATCGACAAAGCGCCCTGGACAGCGAAGCCCCACTTGTCGGACGGATGACCGGTCAGCTCAGTCGTACCGTACCAGGCGGGATGGAGGTTATGCCCAACAACCGACAACTGGGCGAGACCCCAAGCCTGGTCAACGCGGATCTGACCGACGATGTCGGGAGCACGCGTTCCACCCCAAGCGTTGACACCGTAGGCGCCAGTCGAGAACCCAGTGCCGAAAGCAGTAATGATAGCAGCAGGCGTCGCCCCGCCAAATGAGGTGTTAAAGAGGTTCGACTCGCCGCCTGCCGACGTCGTTTCATCCTGCAACGACACCGAACCGGTGATGCCCTGACCGAAGTCAGCCGTGTAGGTCACCTGGTTCACACCGGTGACGTGGTTCGAACCGCCCGGAAGCGTATCGGGACCGCCAGCCGGATAGCTCTGCCACGGAGCGTCGAAGATCGAAACCGTACGGCCGAACGTGAAGCCGGCGAACTGGATGAACGCATGGTAGAGGCCGAGCGAGGCCGAACCGGTCGAGAAGATCGACGGGCTGCTGCCGCTGACCGTTGTCGTATCCCAGCTGAAGACCATATCGGCGTAGGTACGGACCACGCCATACTCGGTCGCCGTGCGCGTATCGACGGTGAAGTCCATACGGGCGCGGGAGCCCCAGTAGTTGGTCAGACGGTTATTCGAACCCTGGTTCACCCCTTGACGGAAACCGTAGTCGCCGCCCTGGACCCAGTTATCGGCACGCAGATAGCCGCCGAACTTGATGCAGGTGTCAGTGCCCGGCATGTAGTAGAATCCGGCACCGTACAGGGAGCAGATCTTCACGTATTCGACCGCCTTGGCCTTTACGGGGAGATCGGCTGCCTGCGCTCCGCCAACGGCGATCAGACCCGCCGCTGAACCGAGCAAAAGGCTCTTAACCAACTTCATGTTAAACCTCCAAGTTTGCTCTATAGGGAAGGTTCCGGATCCGCTGGGTGACGACACCCTAAGGTTGGTTCCTTTGTCCCTTAACTAACCGCTTAGCCGCTTCGCGCCTTCGGACACACCCGCTGAACGCGAGGGACTTAAGCGAACCACCTAAAACGGGACGACCTTGGGATGCCCCCCTCCGTCGCACTCACGATATGAAACGAACAGTTGCGATCAATCAATCACTGAGTGCCCCAATTGGGACGAGAACGGCGCGTTTTTGGGCGATTGTTGCACAAATATCACGACAGCTTGATCAAGCTAAGCCGACCCAACGCATTGGAATGCTTAGCAATTATCGCCAGCAAAGGAGTTCGACCGTCCTTTCTTACAAACGGCCAACCCCGTACACGTAGAAAGCCTTCTGACCTAGCCACTTAAGTGAATCCACCATTCAACGCCCGGCTGCGCTAGGAACGCGAGTGAGCGTGAATCGGGATCACACTGCCGAAACCGCTTACGGTCAGGGCGCTAAAGCCGCAGGAAGATCTACATTGCCTACCGTCTCAAAGGCAGAAATAGCCGCGTGGCGGTTCGCGATTGGAATCAAACGAACCTTTGCGCTTGGACTTTATCCAACCGAGATCCCCCTATACAGAGGTCCATCCCAGAGTCGGATTTCAAAAAACCTTCCAGAGATATCACGGCCAATTAGGGCGTCGGGGAGTCTTTGTTGCGGTTCTGAACCGGCGCTTGAAATGCTCAGTTCCGAGATGATTTCCTTGAGGAGCAGGGTGATGTTGAACCTGGCACTGTAAACCTTTTCGTCCGAGCGCTGCATAATGAGGCCAACAAGGTCGGACATGATCTCTTGTTGTTTAAGGTTCAGTTTCTCCGCCAATGCTGGATGCGCCAAGAAACCGAGAACGTTCAGTTCAAAGTCAAGGTACGACCAAGCTGTACGGGTGCATCCATCGTCGTTGATTACTCTCGAGCAGAAGAGGCTCTTAGCATGGCTGTCAAATTTGATCTCGCTACCACAATACGCGCAAGTCGCTAGTTTACTAAAGATATTCGCAATGTTGTTTCCTTTACGACCCCGGCCCGAGATTAGATTTTGACGTCGAGCTGCTTGAGCAGCATTGAAGGTCGCTTCGTCTATTGCGGCTGGGTAGTAGTTAGCGACTGGATGGCCGACGGGCACGCCTTTCTTACTCCCACCAGCGTAGCTCTTGGGCTGGCGCTCGCCAAAGGTGGCTCGATTTCTCAGCATGCTGTCGATAGTGGTATGGTCCCAAGTCTGAGATGGGCCGAATGATGGAATTTTCTCTCTATTGAGGTGGTTTGCTATTGCGTAGCTACCCATTCCTCCGATCGCCAATTCGAATATGTTGCGGACGACCTCGGCTCTTTCCGGCAAAAAGACGAACTTCCAACGGTCCTCGGTCAACCCTAGCCAACCGGGGCATGCTGAAATCTTCTTCATGCTTGTTTCAGACAAAGCCAACCTCTCGATCTAATGTTCCAAAATAGGCCTCCCCACGCCCTCCTGTACGCAAGACGAGGTGTTAATTTCGTCAAGCCGCTTTGCGGTGAAATTCGTGACAAGAGGAACAAGCGAGAGACGGGCGAAGCGACGACGGCCCAAACGCCTTTGCGTGGGCTATCTAACGCTTCGCCTAAGTTGCGGCAGCTCTAGGATATCTCGCAATTCGAACAAATTGCCCAACAGCTTTCGTGTGCTCGGGGCATAGACGATGTTGGTCCCGGCAAGACTTGCAGCCGCCTTGGGAGGTTCTCGCCAACGAGCCCGCCTCGCGCCTCCGCAACCCAATCAAGTCATCGACCACGACCAAGCCGGCCGCAATGTCGACTCGGGCCTACAGCGGACTACGAGTCTTCAATCTCCCTATTTCCGCAATCAACTCTATGGGCTGCTCATGCCTCTTCCGGCATCATCCTGATGAGCCGGCGGATAACAGCTGAGGTCGCCCGAAATCATCAGCGCCTCGCCATGTCACATTCCATGCATTGATCCACGTCAAACAACCCAGGATTGATCACGTGGCCTCGCGGCGGTTAGAGTAGACCATTCAAATGGCCCGCGATCACATTGCCCTTTGCCCACTCCTCTCGACGACCCATTTTCGTCCGACCAAATGGGACTTTTTGTTTTTGGAGGGAGAACGAAGCCTCAGATCGTTGATGTACGACCTCGGACCTGTTCACGACGATGTCACCGGGCAAGACTTCATAGCCACAATGAAGGAGTGGTGCCGAGTTAGGTCCGATAAGAAAGCCGATCGATATACGGCCGTGCTTGACCGCGACAGTATTTACCTCCGGCAGCGATATATGAACTCCGTGTATCAAAAGGCGGCCCATACCGATTTGTGTAATCTCGGCATGAAAGTTCCCCCGCACTGTCGGAAATAGCTCGACATCTGCAGTTTGAAAAACCGTCCGGCACGCCGACGGATCGTTAAAGCCAGTTACGTGGCGCGGGCACGCGAGATCGAAATGGGTCGCATTCCGGCAGGATCAGCAAGACCGGTTTCCGTTTCACTATGTAAGCTCAGCGCTGCGCAAACAGGTACCAGAGCATCGGGCAGCTCGCCCACGACATTCCGAATATTCTGCAGCTTCCGGAAATATGTCGCGCGCTAGAGAATGAGCTCATTCATGTCATGGTGAAGTGCCTTGCCGAAAGCCCCTCCGTGGAGCCCACCTCGCGCTCCGTTCGTCACGGCGCCATCATCGCGTTTTGAAGAATTTTTGGAGATAAACCCGGACAGGCCGCTTTATCTCACCGAAATTTGCGCAGCGATCGGCGTCGCGGAGCGAACACTTCGCGCCTCCTGCGAAGACATCTCGGCATGGGACCAATCCGCTATCTTGCCTTGCGCCGAATGCGTCTCGCGCGGAGGGCAGTCGTACGTTCGGATCCGTCCAGGACAACCGTGACAAAAATTGTTTCCGACCACGGCTTTTGGGAACTTGGACGCTTTTCCGTTGCCTACCGCATGCTCTTCGGAGAGTCGCCGTCGTGCACCCTGCAGCGACCCGCCGACAATCCTGGAGACTTTCTCAATCGCCCGTCATCGCTCGCTGCCGCAGACGCCAGGCTCGCGACGGTGCCGGGCAAGGGGTATTTCGCCATCCTCCGTCTCTATGGCCCGACCGAAGCCGCCTTCGACAACAGCTGGAAGCCGGGCGACCTCGTGAAGATGAACTGAGCGTGCGGAAGATAATGCAACCCAATTCATTTGAGGGAAGTCCGCTTCTGATGCTGTGACGGCTCCTGCACCGGGCACGCGAGTGCCATGGATTGGGGGGCAGCTAGGGCTCCCACGATCTGGAGGAGCTATCCATGCAAACGAGCACGACGATTGGTCTGGCCCATCACGCCATTGTGCTGCGGTTGCACAACAATGGTCGTTATCGGAGCGAAGCGGACACGGCCGAAATTTATGAGAGTACGCGCCCTAGTCACCCGAAACGTAAATCTCTTCCAATCCTGCGCGGTAACGCAGCACCCCGGCCGGCCGCGTCCTCACCGACGCTATCGCGCAGCAATCGCAAGAGTCATGATTGGCACCGTACTTCTATTTCGTGAACCTCGGCCTTGAGGATGTCGGCGGTGTTGCCGCCGGGGGCGAAAGATTGAACGTCAGCCAGACGTTCCAGCCGTCTGGCCGATTTGCGTTGGCGAATTCGCCGTAAGCCTTCAGGTTGAGATACCCCTGCATGTCTCCAACCGGAAAAATGTAACCGACCTGCGGTCCGATGCCCTGCACCCGCGACCGGAAGCACCCGACGCGATCGCCGGAGCCGCTGTCGCAGCCGATCTCCTGATAAAGGTAACCCACGAGGCCGACCTGCCACTGCTTGGTCAGGAATTGAGACGCGCCCCAGTCGAGGTGCATGTCGACGCCATTCTGATATTGAGTGGCGGGATTTTTGAAGTTGTATGTGAATCCGAGCACCGCCGAAGCTTCGCGCCCTGTCTTTTGGTCAAAATAAGTGTAGCCGCCGCCGGCATCGATCGCCCAATGCCCGATCCCTATGTTGGCAAGACGGGCTGAGTCGTAAGCCCCTACCGGGATGTCACCGGTAATGTAGGTCATGTAGTTGTTTACGCCGGCGTTCCACTTCAGCGTGAACTGCGGGTACACATCACCGAACCCCATGATCGAGCTATTGATGCTGTCGGAACGCGAGAAGGGAAATGTGCCGCCGGGTGTCGTCACCGTTCCTGTGAGGGTCCCCGCTAGCGATGTGCTATTGGCGCCGTAGGCTGCAAGGAAGCCGGCAGAGGCCTGACCGCCGAACACGGGCGTTTCAAAGGCGTAGTTTGCGATCAAGAAGCCGACATCCAGATTGGCATGAACACTGGCGTTCGCGGTGGCCGTGACATTCGCTGGGATATTGCCGATCGTGATCTGGCGGGCGCGCGCCACGTCGCCGCCAGCAGAGACCGAGTCATGCCAATAAATGGTGGTCGCCGACCATCCTGGTGCCTGCTGGGGCACGGCTGCGAGGCTGCCATAGAGGCCCGGCACCCAGAAGCTGACGCCGCCTTCATCTGCACAAGCGATTTGAGGGGAAAGCGCGAGTAGCGCGGCCAACGTCCCAATACCAAACCGCCCGGAAAAACTACGGCCCCGGCCCGATCGAACGTACTGCATCCGCCGCCCCAATTAGCCTTGGCCCCAAACCCGTTAAGAGAGTCAGCACGCGAATACTCAATCAGCTCGGCACAACCGTCTATGCAGAATCGGCAAGTCGCCCTATCTTCGGTTGTTTCTTGGAGGACTGTGTCTGGGACGCCACAGCTGCGCCTGTCATTGTCGCACAGCCGCACTCCTTTCTCATCGCCCTAGAGTCTCATCACTCGAAAGGGCTCGCGGGTCTGCCTCGTCGATCGGAGTCTGCTCATCCTTCTGAGCCGTGCAGGTGCGGCCGAATGTCCTTGCGCCGATTATGTTGAAGAAGTCCGCGAAGTTATGATCCAGGTTGGACGAGTTGTCGCACGGTGGGTTGACCGTGTCTAAGCGGGCTGAAGCCTGAGCAGCGGGATTAGCTTTGCGAGCTTGCGTAGGTTCTGCGCCATGGCAGCGACACCGGCATCAATCTCCGCAATTTCGCGAGCAACGCCTCTCGCCTATTTCGGTGACGCAAGTTTTGTCGCTCCGGCTCGCTGCAAGCACGACTGGCAACCTCGCCACCCACGGGATGCGCGTTTGAGTGCGTCAAGACTGAGGAGACGGCGTCCTGACATGGCCGATCCTCGTGCCGCGCTCGGGGCGTCAAGGCGCAGCCTGGCAGCGTAGCGACTTCAGCACAGCATCACGGTCGGCCTTGACGGCCCCTTGCGCGCGGCGCCTCTGCGCGCGCAGGCCGGGACGAAGGAAGGACCGCCAGGCAGTAACAAAGGAACAGCGCGAAGTGAGGAGCTATCGAGATGACGTAACCAACATCCCTTACCCGCCGAGGTCTGCGAGTTGGATGAGACGATGATGGAAGATCGTCCCGGCGCATGCGAACACTGGTGACCCGAATGGGCCGTTCGAGGCCTGTCCGCTAATCAGCTCGAATGCGCGCTGATATCCATGATGGCCCGGAGCACAGCTCGCTTCAATCAGAGGCCGGATACATTGATGCAAGACCGCATCTGACAGGTTGACAAAATCTCTTGCAACGCGCGGCCGGATCATACATTTGGTCAAATTTATTCCGCTTCCATTCGTGACCGCTGCGCGGCCGAAGGGACGATTGGCGGGACAGGCAGCTATGCTGACCTGTATGCAGATGACCGATCCGGCGACAATGTCATCAAAACCGTAAGAGGCGCGAGCAAGAATCGGAATAAGAACTAGTGCCAAGCGCCGGCCGGCGGCTGGCTGAGCCCCGCCCGACTGCCGAGCGAAATGCCCTTTTGCCGAAACTGCATAGCCAATCTTGGAGCTTCGCTCCAACTTCAGTCGACGATCTGCATTGTCAGAAGCCGATCGTCGAGGGCTAATACGGCTCTCAGACATGGGGACTCTGGGCGTTTCCCAGCCATACAGCGGGTAACAGTTCGTGGCGCGCAAAAGGATCAGAGCCGGCAAGACCGATAAGTCTTCTAACCGCCCTTCTACGTCGAGATCAGCTGAACTTTCGACAGGCGTCCGCCCCGACGGTGCCCACACCCCGTCCCGCCGTTCGTGGAAGTCGGCGGCGCGCGTAGCGGTGCTGGCGACAGTCGCGGCCCTCGCAGGTGGCCTGACCTTGCTGTTAACCACCAAGGAAGGATTCCTCCTGCCCAAAGCTCTTCGCAGCGGCGGCGCCGCCCCTGCCATGGCCTTTGTCGGCAGCGACGCCTGCGCCGGGTGCCACCAAGCCGAAACCGCACTGTGGAAAGATTCCCAGCACAAGCATGCCATGCAACACGCGACAGCCGCTTCCGTGCTCGGCAATTTCGATGATAACAGTTTCGACTATTTCGGCGTCCACTCCCGCTTTTTTAAGAAGGACAGCAAGTTCTTCGTTGAGACCGACGGCCCCGACGGCAAGCTTGCGACCTTCGAGGTGAAATACACATTCGGCATCTATCCCCTGCAGCAATATCTGAGCGAATTCCCGGACGGCCGGATCCAAGCGCTTTCAATCGCCTGGGATAGCCGGCCGAAGGACCAGGGCGGCCAACGCTGGTTTCATCTCTATCCCAATGAAGAGATCAAACACGACGACGTGCTGCACTGGACCAAGCTCAATCAAAACTGGAACTTCATGTGCGCGGAGTGTCATTCAACGGGCGTGCAGAAGAACTACGACGCGACCAATGACAGTTTTCACACGACGTGGACGGAAATCAGCGTGGGCTGTGAGGCGTGCCACGGCAAGGGCTCCCGCCACATCAATTGGGCGCACAGCCAGCGGAGCTGGTTTGGAAAAGATGATGACCCGCGCAAGGGACTGGCCGTCTTGCTGAATGAGCGTGACGGCGTCGCTTGGCACCCCGATCCGAAGACCGGCAATCCGCAACACAGCATCGCGGCTGCATTACCACGCAGAGAGGTCGAGACCTGCGGGCTGTGCCACGCGCGACGCGGCGAATTCTCGGAAGACTGGGTGCCCGGACAACCCTTGTCCGATACGCACGCCGTCTCCCTCCTTGCTCGTGGCCTGTATTATGCGGACGGTCAGATGCGAGACGAGGTGTACAATTACGGCCCGTTCAAGCAGAGCAAGATGTTCCAGGCCGGGGTCACGTGCAGCGATTGCCATGAACCCCATGCCGCGAAGCTCCGCGCTCCAGGCGATGGCGTTTGCCTGCAATGCCACGCTTCCGACAAATATGAAGTTGCCTCACACAATCGCCACGAAGGGGTAACGCCGGCAGTGGCCTGCGCATCATGCCATATGCCTGCCAGCACCTACATGGTGGTTGACAAGCGACACGACCACAGCCTTCGAATTCCCAGGCCGGATCTTTCCGTGAAGCTTGGCACCCCCAATGCCTGCAACGATTGTCATGCCGACCAATCCGCACAATGGGCGGCCGACGCGATCGAGCGCTGGCACGGGTCAGTCCGAAAGGGTTTTCAGAATTACGCCGAGGCATTCCAGGCGTCCTGGGCCGATCGTGCCGACGCCACCACGCTACTGGCTGTGGTGGCGGCGAGTCCCACAGCGTCGGCAATCGCGCGTGCAAGCGCGCTAAGCGAACTTCATTCGCGGGTCTCGCCTGCGAATATTGAGCTCGCCCGCAAAGGATTGGCCGATCCCGATCCAATGGTCCGTGTCGCAGCGCTTGGCATGCTCGACGGCCTTCCGGGCGAACGGATCTGGCCGCTTGTCTCGTCGCTTCTTTCCGATCCAAGCCGCGGCGTACGTATCAGGGCGATGTCCGTTTTGGCCGCCGTGCCTCCTGCAAACCTGCCCGCCCCTGGCCGCGCACCATTTGAGCGGGCGGCGGCCGAGTTCGTTGCGGCGCAACGCCTCAATGCGGACCGACCCGAAGCCCGCTCGACGCTTGGAAACTTCTATGCGTCGCGCAGGCTGACAGCTGATGCAGAGAGCGAGTACAAGGCAGCCTTGCGGCTCAGCCCCCAATACTCGCCCGCGGCCATCAATCTGGCGGACCTATACCGGCAACTTGGCCGGGATGCCGAGGGAGAAAGCGTACTGAGAACAGCGATCACGTCTTCACGGCGAGACGGCGGTTTGCACCATGCTCTGGGTCTCACTCTTACAAGGCAGAAACGGCTGAATGATGCGCTGAGCGAATTTCGCACAGCAAGCGAGCTCGAACCTGACAGGTCGCGCTATGCCTACGTGTATGCCGTGGCGCTGCATTCGTCGGGCCACATCGGTGACTCGACAAATGTCTTGAAGGAGAACCTCACGAGGCATCCAGGCGATCGAGACACCTTGTTGGCCCTCATAACGTTCAGCCGCGATGCCGGAGATATCGGCGCCGCCCTCGAATACGCCGAGCAGCTCTCGCGCGCCACTCCAAATGACCGCGAGCTAACTCGTGTTATCGACGATCTCCGTGCACGACTGAAGCGGTAGCATCGACCGACACTGAGGCGACGATTGGTTGACTGCGCCGCTCATGCCGTATCCACCGGCTGCTTTCGCGGCCGAGCAGACGTTCTTGAACAGCTCGGTTGGCATCATTTTCGGCTTTGACGGCTAGGGCACGGAAACGGCCGCACAGCAACCGGCTTACGTAATTCGCACGGGCATGATCAGCGCTTGATTGATCGACGGGCACGTATATGGAAAATCTAACACACTACCCCTTGCTCTTGTTCGTGGTTTTCTTCGTGGCGCTATCGCTCGTCGCGGTAGCAGGCTCCTGGTTACGCAGGCGTTATCCGGATTCCGACGATGAAAAGAACGAACATCTCGGCATCATCCTATCGGCCGCCTTGACCCTACTCGGGCTGATCATTGGCTTCAGTTTTTCCATGGCGATCAGTCGCTATGACCAACGCAAGAATTTCGAGGAGGCGGAAGCCAACGCCATCGGAACCGAACTTTTACGCGCCGACTTTCTGCCATCAGCGGATGCCGAAAACGTCCGCAAGCTACTCGCCGAGTACACCCGCCTACGAATCCAATTCTACCTCAACAAGGACGACGATCAGCGCATGCGGATCGACGAGCGGACAACTCGATTGCAGAGCGATCTCTGGTCTGCAGTCCGCGCTTCGTTGGCAGCACAGCCAACTCCGGTGGAGGCGCTGGCGCTTTCCGGCATGAATGACGTGATCAACTCGCAAGGCTATACGCAGGCGGCATTCTTGAACCGAATCCCCATTGCCGCGTGGTTTCTCATGGCGATCATCGCGCTTTGTTCTAACGCGCTGATGGGCTATCGGTCGCGAAGCGGCAAGGCCGGCGGAGGGCTGGTGTTCGTGCTGCCGCTGATCGTTTCGTTTGCCTTCCTCCTGATCGCCGATATCGATGCTCCGCGGCATGGCTTGATCGAGGTGCGGCCGCAGAACCTGGAAGGCCTGGCGAATTCCCTCGGTAATCAAGTCCAGGTCATCCACGTCCCACGTAGCCCGTAGCGTCGAACCTCGATGCTCGCGTTGACCCTGCTAAGCGTAAAACAGACGTCGTCGGGGCATAACCGACGCTTTTTGACCCTGGCTGTGTGAAAACGCCGCTGGTTGCTACGATTCTCCGGTGATTCTGCGGGGGAAGCTGATGAGGCGCTTCGTTGAGCCGGCGGATCGTGCGCAGTGGACGCTATTGCCCGAATGCCTCGATGATTTCATTGACGAGAGCAACCCTGTTCGCGTGATCGACGTATTTGTCGATACGCTCGATTTGGCTGAGATGGACTTTGAGGGGGTGGAGCCGGCGGGGACCGGGCCGCCGTCATACCGTCCCTCGGTTCTCCTGAAGCTGTACATCTATGGCTATCTGAACCTGGTGCAGTCAAGCCGGCGGCTGGAACGCGAGGCCGGACGCAATGTCGAGGTCATGTGGCTGCTGGGTCGGCTCGCTCCTGATCACAAGACGATGGCGGACTTCCGCAAAGACAATGGCCTGGCGCTGCGCAAGGTATGTGCGCGTTTCGTCGAACTCTGCCGTGAGATGGGCCTTCTCGCGACGGCGAGCGTCGCCATCGATGGCAGCAAGTTCAAGGCCGTGAACAACCGTGACAAGAACTTCACGCGGGCGAAGGTGGAACGGCGGCGTGCCCAGTTGGAGGAGAGCGTTGCGCGCTATCTGAGCTAACTTGACACGACCGACCGGCAGGAGCCGATGGAGGCGTTGGCAGCGAAGGTGACGAGGCTCTCCGAGAAGCTGACAAAGCTGAAGGAGGAAATGGGCAGGCTTGCTGTCTACGAGAAGCAGATGCTCGCTTCGCCCGATCAGCAAATCTCTCTTACTGATCCCGACAACCGCTCGATGGCAACGAGCGGCCGCGGCTCAGGCGTCGTCGGCTACAACGTGCAGGCCGCGGTCACTATTGCCATCGCAAAGAAACAGCGCGCCGCGCTGGCAACGGTATCAATGCTGCAGTAGTTTATGCGCCTCACAGGATTGCAGGGTCACACAATTGGGAATTGACTCCACTGCACGTCGTCGAGGTCGCGACCGCCGGATTTTGGCCTGATCCCGCCCCATTGCTTGAAAAAGAATGCGACCGAGTTGTCGATGCATTGATCGCGAATCTCCCGAACCCAATCGGCGTTCATGGGGCGCGCTCGAGGCCCGCTTTCCCCACCCACAATGACCCAATCGATACCGGCGAGATCGAGTTTGCCGATACGGCCAATGAGCGGCTCGATCGACAGGAAACGCACACCAGCTGGAGATTGTTGCAAATGGCGAATGCGGCTGGCCGTCGCTCCGCCTTCCAACCATCGAGAAGATCCTGGAAGGAGACTGCGCGTTGTGGCGCGCGCGGGGTTGCCGAACCGGGCAACACAGAGAAGTTCGGAAAAGGAAATTCCGGAAGGGTTTCTCCTTTGGTCAGCCTGGCGAGCACGAGGCTTGCGCGCTGTATGGCAGCCCCAATTGCGCGCGCCATTGTCTGTCGATTTTGCCAATCGTCAGATAGCCCGCGAGCGCTAAGGTAGCCATCTGCGGCTTCTAGACAGGCCTGCTCCATTCTTGCGATCTTGTACGAGTCCGGCTCGGGAGCGGAGAAATCTAAGGACTGCGCAAGAGCGGCGTCATTCTCTTCCCTGGTCGGCGGATGGCCAAAGGGCCGATCGCCAACGCCGATATCCCAACTGGTCTGTTGACTCGGATTGTCCCTGTATTGCTCCAACCAGCGATCATACGAGACAATAGCTAGTTGGTGAGCTTCACGCTCAGTCAGAAATTTTGGTCCCGCGCGCAGATTGGCCCATCGAGCCTCGAGCTCGGCGAGTGCCTTGGCATGTCGCACCTTTGCTTCGGCTGGATCGCGGGTCTGAAGGCTGACCTTCTCCTCGCGTTTGCCGACAAGCTGGCGGAGATCGTCCGGTACAGCTTTTCGGAGTTGATAGATCCCGGTTTTCGGGTGCTTCCATGGACGTGACATCGCAAGCGGCATTGTACCACCGTTCTGTACCAAACGCGTAGCGCTAAGCCGTTGAATTTGCTGAATTGCTTTGGATATCAGGCTCTTAGAAGAGCCGTGGTGCCCAGGGGCGGAATCGAACCACCGACACTGCGATTTTCAGTCGCATGCTCTACCAACTGAGCTACCTGGGCGTACCCGACGAGAGGGCGCAAGGCCCATCGAGCGGGCGGTTTATAGTGGGCTGAAGGCGGCCTGTCCACCCGGCTTCGCCAGGAGGCTTCGCCGGGCACGGCCCGGCTGTGAACAACGGTCGGCGGTGCTGGCGCGACTGTCGCCGCCGGCGCCGGGCGATAGTTTAAACAATTGATATTATTGATTATTCTACGTCGTCATCGTGGTTCTCACGACCCGGGATGACGTAGCCGCCTTTCAGCCAGCGGTTCAGGTCGACGTCGCGGCAGCGCGAGGAGCAGAACGGGCGGGTGGCGTGCTCGGCCGGCTTGCCGCAGATCGGGCAGGTTTTGAGCGGGCCGGCAGGTTTTTTGACGTGGTCGTCCATGATGGCGGCAGCTTACACGAGGTGACGGCGTCCAGGGGCCTGTCGGCAAACGGGTTCCTGGCGCGGACGCGCAGGCGTCCCGGCCTGGGGCCTGCGGGGCCGGTCTACTGTGCATGGGGTTGTTTCGATGCTTTGGCGCGGACGCGGGTCCGCGCTCAGATGCCGGCGGCGTTGAGCCAGCCGAAGCGGATCGGGAAGCCCTCGCCGCCGAGCAGCGTCGTGGTCTCGTAGAGCGGCAGGCCGACGACGTTGCTGTAGGAGCCGACCATCTTGACCACGAAGGAGCCGGCGATGCCCTGCACGGCATAGCCGCCGGCTTTGCCGCGCCATTCGCCGGAGCCGATATAGGCCTGGATGTCGTCCTCGGAGAGGCGCTTGAAGCGCACCCTCGTCTCGACCAGGCGCTGGCGAAAGGCCTCGCGCGGCGTCACCAGGGTGATCGCGGTGTAGACGCGGTGGTTGCGGCCCGAGAGCAGCCGCAGGCACTGCGCAGCCTCGTCCACCAGATTGGCCTTGGGCAGGATGCGGCGGCCGACCGCCACGACCGTGTCGGCGGAGAGGATGAAGGCGCCGCGCAGCTCGTCGTCGAGCTGCACCGATTTGAGCGCCGCATCGGCCTTGGCGCGGGCCAGGCGGTTGGCGCAGGCGCGCGGCAGCTCGCCCCGCTTCGGCGTCTCGTCGACGTCGGCCGGCCGCAAGGCATCGGGCTCGATGCCGGCCTGGTTGAGCAGCGACAGGCGCCGTGGCGAACCGGAGGCAAGAACGAATTTGGGGCGGCCGAGCATCAGGAGATTTTGGGAGGACGAAGCAGGGGGTGAATTTGCGCGCGGAACCTATCGGAAGGGGGCTGCTTTCACAACCCGGGAACCCGGGGCGGAGTTAACTGATTCGAGGCCTGCACAAGCGTGTGCCCGCCGTCTGTGACGTGGGTGTTACGTCACCCGCTCGCCGCGCCCACCTTCGCGAAGCGGCGGCGGATGCGCATCAGGAGCTGGTCGCAGACCTCGCGATAGGCGGCGAGCTTCTGCTCACGGTTGCCTTCGGTGCCGGTCGGGTCGTGCATCGGCCAGTATTCGACGTCGGCGGCGAGCGTCCGGGTCAGATCCAGCGCCTTGTGATGGGCCTCCGGCGACAGCGTGATGATGAGGTCGAAATTCAGCCCCTCCCAATCCTCGAGCTCGTCGAAGGTGGTCGGCTTGTGGGTGGAGATGTCCTGGCCGAGCTCGGCCATCACGGCAATCGCGAAGGGATCCTGCTCGCCCTTCCTGACGCCGGCCGACTTCACATAGAGGCCTTGCGGAAACATGTGCTTCAACAGGCTCTCGGCCATCGGCGAGCGCACGCTGTTCATCGCACAGGCAAACAGCACCGACTGCGGATTGCGTGCGCGTGGGGGCGCAGCCATCCGTGATCAGCCTTTCCAATGGAGGACAGTAATGAGCGTGAACAGCCGGCGCGAGGTCTCGAAATCGACCCGCACCTTGCCCTTCAACCGCTCCTGCAGCGTGCGCGATCCCTCGTCATGGATGCCGCGGCGGCCCATGTCGATGGCCTCGATCTTGTCCGGCGTCGCGGTCCGGATCGCCTGATAGTAGCTGTCGCAGATCATGAAATAGTCCTTCACGATTCGCCGGAACGGCGTCAGCGACAACAGATGAGCGACCACGGGCGTGCCGTCCTCGCGGCGGATGTCGAACATCAGGCGGTTGCCGGTGATGCCGATATGCAGCGTGAACGGCCCCGCGGCCCCTGCGCCTTCCGGCGCGAACAGGTTCTGCTCGATCAAATCGTAGATCGCGATCGCGCGCTCGTGCTCGATGTCGGGCCCGGAGCGGCCGATCGATTCCTCGTCGAGCGTGACGCCGACGATGCGATTGTTCGAGTCGTCCTGTTCGGGCGGCTTGTTCATGACAGATTGAGGCGCAATCCAACCGAGCGCGAATGGGCGTCCAGCCCCTCCGCCTTGCCGAGAATCATCGCAGCAGGACCCAGCGCGCGCAACTGGTCGGGACCGCATTTCAGGATCGAGGTGCGCTTCATGAAGTCGTGCACGGAGAGCCCCGAGGAGAACCGCGCCGAGCGCGCGGTCGGCAGCACGTGGTTGGAGCCGCCGACATAGTCGCCGATCGCTTCCGGCGTATGCGCGCCGAGGAAGACCGCGCCGGCGTTGCGGATTTTGCCGGCAAGCGCATCCGGGTCGCTGGTCATGATCTCGAGATGCTCGGCGGCGATGGCGTCCGCGAGCGGAATGGCCTCGGCCAGGTTCTTCACCATGATGACGGCGCCAAAATCATTCCACGAGGCGCTGGCGATCGCCGCGCGCGGCAGCGTCGTCAACTGCGCCGTGACCGCGGCCTCGACATCGGCGGCGAGCCGGGCCGAGTCCGTGATCAAAATCGACTGCGCGCTCGCATCGTGCTCGGCCTGCGCCAGGAGGTCGGCGGCGATCCAGTCGGCATTGCCGGTGTCGTCGGCGATGACCAGCACCTCGGACGGACCGGCGATCATGTCGATGCCGACCTTGCCGAACACCAGCCGCTTTGCGGCGGCGACATAGGCATTGCCGGGGCCGACGATCTTTGCCACCGGCGCGATCGTCGCGGTGCCATGGGCGAGCGCGGCCACCGCCTGCGCGCCGCCGACGCGATAGATCTCGGTGACGCCGCCGAGCTTTGCTGCCGCCAGCACCAGCGGGTTGAGCTTGCCGTCGGGCGACGGCACCACCATCACGAGGCGCGCAACGCCGGCGACCTTGGCGGGCACCGCATTCATCAGCACCGAGGACGGATAGGCCGCGGTGCCGCCGGGCACGTAGAGGCCGGCCGATTCGATCGCCGTGTAGCGCCAGCCGAGCTCGACACCGAGCGGGTCGGTGAAGCGCTCGTCCTTGGGCAACTGCCTGGCGTGATAGGTCTCGATGCGGTCGCGGGCGAGCTTGAGCGCGTCCAGCGTCGCGCTATCGCAAGCCTTCACCGCGGCGTCGATCTCGTCGGCCGAGACGCGCAAGGAGGCGGCATCGAGCGAGAGCCGGTCGAACTTCTTCGTCGCCTCGATCAGGGCGGTGTCGCCGCGCTTGGCCACGTCGTCGACGATGGCGCGTGCAGCGGCCTCGACATCGGCCGAAACCTCGCGCTTGGCGGCGAGGAAGGCCGCAAATCGCGTGTCAAAATCGGCGCTGCTGCGGTCGAGGCGAATGGGCATTTTGGCGTGTCGTTCCGGCGTGTCAGGGGCGCCTTCGGGACGGCGCGGCCCCCTGCTCAATGGCGCGGCGGGCATCCGGCGTCAACCCAGCTTGACGTCGTCCTGGCGAAAGCCAGGACCCATTACCCCAAGTCTTTGTTATTGAAACGAGATGTGGCCCCGTCCTGCCGCCTCATTCAATCCTGTGGTTAAGGGTCCTGGCTTTCGCCAGGACGACAGCGGAGGATGTGGCGCTGCCTCGCCCCCTTACCTGTCGACATCCGCCTGCCCCACCTCCCCGGTCCCGAGATCGTCCGTCCCGAGGTCGGTCAGCTCGCATTCCAGGCATTCGACATCGAGCCGGATGGCGCCGCCATGGGCGAACAGCAACAGCGCGCTGCCGCCGGGCACGTCATGGGCGTGGAATTCGATGCCGACAAGGTCCAGCACCTTGTCAGGCGTGGCGAGGTCGATGTTGCGCGATTTGCAGGCGAGCACGCGGTCGAAGCGGAGCGCTGAGACCAGCCGGCGCGGCTCCGTCTCGCCTTGAAGCGTCTGCTCCCAGTCGAGCCGGTTGAGGCCGACCACCAGCCGCTTCTCGCCCTGCCGCCAGATGATGTCCGATGTCTGCACCCGCGCGTCCTGCACATGGGTCGAGATCACCGCGAGGTCGTCGGCGTCGAGCGCCATCAATTTGAGCTGGGGAGCCATGGCCGACCTCTAACGTCGCGAGCCGTGGGCCCGTTCCACCGCGTCGCCACGGCTAAAGCGCGATGAATTCAGGTTGAATCGTCATCGCGCTTTAGCTCCTTGTTTGAGCATGATCTCCGCGCAAACGCGTTCCGCGTTTGTCGCGAGGGAAAACCGCTGCACACTTTTCCGGATCATGCTCTAGGCTATCGAGCCGGCCGGCTAGAATCTATTGATATCCTCGTTCTCCAGGACAGTGCTGGAATAGCCGTTCCGGGCGACACCGATCATGGCGCGGCCCACCTTCTCGGTCGTAGTCATCAGGCGCGGCGCGAGGCGATGCGTGAGCGACAGCAGCGGCGCGGTCGCGACATAGAACGCGTTCACCCAGCCGGTCTTCGAGCGCGCGCCATGGAGCGGCTGGATGGCGCCGGGGCGGAACATGTAGGCGGCCTTGAACGGCAGTTTTGCCAGATCGTTCTCGGTCTTGCCTTTCACGCGTGCCCACATCACACGGCCCTGCTCGGTCGTATCGGTGCCGGTGCCCGTGACGTAGACGAAGGTCATCTGCGGATTGAGCCGCGCGAGCGTCTTCGCCGCAGCCATGGTGATGTCGTAGGTCAGACGACGGTAGCGCTCCTCGTCCATGCCGATCGAGGAAACGCCGAGACAGAAGAAGCAGGCGTCGTAGCCTGTAAGCTGCGCCTCGATCGCCGAATAGTCGAGGAAGTTGTCGTGGACGATCTCGGTGAGCTTGGCGTGGCGCTGCCCGGTCGGGCTGCGGCCGATCACCAGCACGCGCGCGACGTCGGGATCGATCAAGCATTCGCGCAGCACGCCCTGCCCGACCATGCCGGTCGCGCCGAAGATGATGACTTGCATCGGCAGCCTCGATGAAGATGCACCCTCTCCCCTTGTGGGAGAGGGTGGCTTCGCGGAAACGCGAAGCCGGGTGAGGGGTCTCTATCCGCGAGTCAATCTCTCGCAGTTTTGCTCGCGGATGCAACCCCTCATCCGTCGCGCTACGCGCGCCACCTTCTCCCACAAGGGGAGAAGGAAGGAAGCATGCTCAGCCCCTGAAGAACGCCAGCAGGTCGGCGTTGATGGTCGGCGCTTCCGTGGTCGGCATGCCGTGCGGAAAGCCCTTGTAGGTCTTTAGCGTGCCGTTCTTGAGGAGCTTTGCCGACAGCGGCGCGGAATCGGCGTAAGGCACGATCTGGTCATCGTCGCCGTGCATCACCAATACCGGCACGTTGATCTTCTTCAAATCCTCGGTGAAGTCGGTTTGCGAGAAGGCGACGATGCCGTCGTAATGCGCCTTCGCGCCGCCCATCATGCCCTGGCGCCACCAGTTCTGGATCACCGCCTCCGACGGCTTTGCGCCGGGCCGGTTGTAGCCGTAGAACGGACCCGCGGCTATGTCGCGGTAGAAGCCGGAACGGTTGGCCGCGACCTGCGCCTGGAAATCGTCGAACACGCTCTTGGGCAGGCCGCCCGGGTTGGCCGCCGTCTGCACCATCAAAGGCGGTACGGCGGCAATGATCGCGGCCTTCGCCACCCGGCTCTCGCCATGGCGCGCGATGTAGTGCACGACCTCGCCGCCGCCGGTGGAATGGCCGACATGGATGGCGTTCTTCAAATCGAGATGCGCGGTGACCGCGGCGAGATCGTCGGCATAGTGATCCATGTCGTGGCCATCAGCGACCTGTGTCGAGCGGCCGTGGCCACGGCGGTCATGGGCGATGACGCGATAGCCGTTGTTGAGGAAGAACAGCATCTGCGCGTCCCAATCGTCCGACGACAGCGGCCAGCCGTGACTGAACACGATCGGCTGGCCCTTGCCCCAGTCCTTGTAGAAGATCTCGACGCCGTCCTTGGTGGTGATGGTGGGCATGGAAGGCTCCTTCTTGTTCTCTGAAGTCATTCCGGGGCGCGCGTTAGCGCGAACCCGGAATCCGGAGATTGTTTTGCGAGATTCCGGGTTCGATGCTCCGCATCGCCCCGGAATGACGGGGTTGGCTCAGGCGAATGCCATCGGCCTGAAGCGGCGCCAGGTGCCGATGATCACGACCACGAAGAAGATCAGCGCGACGCCCTGCGCGACCGCGAATACCGGACCCGATGGCGGCGCCGGCGGCACCGCCGGCGCGAGCGCGGCCAGCGCCGGGATCTTCAGGAAGGACTGGGTGATCAGCACGAAGACGTTGAGATAGAGCGACACCAGCGCCGTCACCACATAGATGGGACGCCAGACGCCCGACAGCTTCATCACATAGAGCGCGATGCAGGCGATCGCGAGCAGCACCAGCGAGAGGATGCCGACCATGTGCGACGGCAACAGCTCCTTGAACGGAAACAGGAAGCCGGTGACGCTGGTGAGGATGGTGAAGAGCAGGAAGATCGCGGTCAGTCCCGGCGCCGACTTCGAGCCGAGCATGCCGAACATCACGATGAGGCCGGCGACGATGGCGATCAGGCTGATGACGACATGGACCAATGTGAACGCAGGCAGGCTCAATCCCAGGACCATGACACTCTCCCCGTTGAGATAGGAGCGAATGGTATTACGGCCCTCATTGGATTGCACCATGCGATGTTGCCACACGCATAGGGCGAGCCATGCGTTCGCCGTTCGCGACGGCAAACGCATGCGCGTATTTTTTGCATTGCTGTCACATCAGACAGCAAGCCTTCGACGAAAGTCGAATCGATCCTGGACGGATCAAACTTCCTTGGTGTCGAAGATGAGCAGGTCGGCGCCGCCGCTCGCGAACTTCGGCACGTCGCCGCCTGCTGCCTTGCCCGCTTCGCTGGCAAAGCCCGCCTGAATGTCGGCAACGCTGTCGAAGGTGAGAATGGCGACGAGATGGACTCCGGAAGGTCCAGCGGGCGAGGCGACCGGTCCCTTGCTGACCGCATATTTCTTCAGGCCCGGAATCTTCTTCGCAAGCGGAATGTGGGTCTCGGCGTAGTATTTGTCGAAAGCGGCAGCATCCTTGGGCGTCTTGTAGAGCACGACGACTTCAGCCATTTAGTCCTCCCGTTGAGAATTCGTTCTATTGTTAGACCGCTCGGTAAGTCGATAGTCCGCATTACCCGAGGAGATGGCAAGTCACATCGCGCTTGCCCTTTGCTTGTCTTATCCTTGACTGCTTGTTTGCGCGCTAAAGCGCCGGTTTTGCGGCGTCGCCGAGATAGCCGTGCAGGGACGCCACGACCTGCGCGCCCTCGCCGATGGCACCGCCGACGCGCTTGACCGAGCCGGAGCGCACATCGCCGACGGCGTAGACGCCGGGCACGGACGTTTCGAGCGGAGCAACGAGCCGACCCTGATTCTGCTCGGACTGCGCGCCGGTGACGACAAAACCGCCGCGATCGAGCGTGACACCGCAGCCATCGAGCCAGTTGGTGGCGGGATCGGCGCCGACGAACAAGAAGAGGTTGCGGATGTCGGCGCTGTCCTCTTCCGGCGAGAGCCGGCTGCGCCAGCGGATCCGCCGCAACAGGGAGGCCTCGTCGCCCTCGAGCGCGACCACCTCGGTGTTGAACAGCAGTTCGATGTTCGGCGTCGCTTCGATGCGCTCAATGAGATAGCGCGACATGCTGGCCCCGAGCCCGCCGCCACGGATGACCATGAGCACCTTCCTGGCGTGGCCGGAGAGGAAGACGGCCGCCTGCCCCGCCGAATTGCCGGCGCCGACGAGTGCGACCTCTTCGCCAGCACACAGCCGCGCCTCGACGGGCGAGGCCCAATACCAGACGCCACGGCCCTCGAACTTGTCGAGATTCTCGATCTCGGGCCGGCGATAGCGCGCGCCGCTGGCGACCACCACCGAACGCGAACGCAAGAGATCGCCGCCGTCGAGCGCCAGCGAAAACGTCCCGCCGCGGAGTGAACAGTCCAGCGACTTCACCGTCATCGGGATCATGACGTCGGCACCAAACTTTTGCGCCTGGGTGAAGGCGCGGCCCGCCAGCGCCTGGCCGGAGATGCCGGTCGGAAAGCCCAGATAGTTCTCGATCCGCGCACTGGCGCCGGCCTGGCCGCCGAAGGCGCGGATATCGAGCACGGCGACCGACAGTCCTTCGGAGGCCGCATACACCGCGGTCGCAAGGCCCGCCGGTCCGCAGCCGACGATCGCGACATCATAGATGCGATCGTTCCGCGGACCGCCGATCATGCCGATGGCGCGGCCAAGCTCGGTCTCGCTGGGATTGCGCAGCACGGTGCCGCCGGCCGTGACGACCAGCGGCCAGTCCTCAGGTTTTGGCGAATAGCGCGCGATGATCTCGGCGGCATCGTGCTCGCCTTCGGGATCGAGCAGATGATGCGGCTGGCCGTTGCGGGTAAGGAAACCCTGGAGGCGCACGACGCCTGCGGAATGCGGCGGGCCGATCAGCACGGGGCCGCCGATGCCGCCTTGGATCAGGCTGACCCGGCGCAAGATCAGCGCGCGCATGATGCGCTCGCCGAGCTCGGCTTCGGCGACCAGCAGCGCACGCAGCCGGTCCGGCGGGATCAACAATGTCTCGACATCGCCATCGGCATGACCGTCGACCAGTGCCGGCCGACCTGAGAGCTGACCGAGCTCGGCGAGGAATTGGCCGGGGCCCTGATCGATGACCGGCGTGACATGCCCGAGGCCGTCGCGCTGGGTAATCGAGACATGGCCCGAGAGCACGACGAACATGCCCGGACCTCGCTTGCCGGTTTCGAACAGGAGATCACCGCTCTTGTAACTGCGTATCTCGCCGAACTGGCGCAGGCGCGCGATTTCGGTCTCGTTGAGCGTCGGGAAGGTCTGCTCGGGGCGCGAGAACCGCGAGATCAGCGCGTCTCTATCGGTCGGTTGCGGTTCGCCGTCCTGCGCCATGGTCACTCCCACTCATTCCAAAACTAGTCGCCGGTCTTCTCGGCGATCCCCTGATGTGGGGCGGCTTCGTCATGGTGCGAGGGCTCGGCCGGCTTGCTGCGCTCGCGCGCCTGCGCCTTCCGCCGCTTCAGGTTTTCGCGCAGCGCCGATGCGAGGCGATCCTGCTTCGTGTCGCGGCGGCCTGGCGCGGCTTTGTCGGTCCCATCAGTCATTGTCAGATCATATCTCGTGGGGGTCACCGACAGGATGCCATCGCAGGACGACAGCTCAAGGGGTTCGACGCGATCAAGCTGCCAGATTGGGGCGAATTCCGGATGATCGCCAACTGACCACTTGGCTAATCGTCGTTAGGGAACCAAATCGGGCCAAAGGGAAGCGTTTCGGGGCGAAATGACCCGTTTGAGCCCGGGACCGGCCCGATTTTATCGGTTTACCGGGGCCGGCAAGCTTGCACATGAGGGGGGCTTGTGGCACAGAACAGCCCGCTTGGTAGGCCCCTCGTGGCGGCCGATTCTCGACCAGCGTTTGCTGCCGTAGCTCAGTGGTAGAGCACTCCCTTGGTAAGGGAGAGGTCGACAGTTCAATCCTGTCCGGCAGCACCAGCCTCAAACACATGCATCAGCAGTCTCGTGGCACGAGATGCCCGAGTTGTGCTCGATTCCGCCCCCTCGTTCAGGTCGGCCATACCACGGCTCAACGGAGCGGCGGACTGCAACGAACTGTCCCGCCTTGCTGACAGCGGCCCGACAACGAAGAACCTTGCGCCCGAGCACGACATCAAGCGGATGACAGGGACGTCGAAGGGCGCCACGAGGAAGCATGTGCTGATCTTGGCTCGCCAGTTTGCGAGAGCTTAACAAACGACGTGCCATTCCTCTCAACGGTGAACATCACCGTGGGCGGGGTGATCGAGAGCCTTCGACTGCCAATCCGCGCATTCTGAACAAGGCTGGAGGAAAAATGAGACTTCATCTGACCATATTCGTCGTCGCTGCCCTATCGATTCCTGTCGGGGGAACATCAGCCTTTGCCGATAGCTGCAGCCAGTGGAGGGTGACGTGTATATCCAGCGGCCCTCCCGCAGACGGTGACAGGAACGTGAAGAAGTGCACAGCAGCGGCCGACGAATGCCGCGTACAATGCAAGAAGGGACAGAAGATATTTGTCGGCCCTTTCAACGGGCAACACCACCCCGTGACTTCTTGTAACTGAATGGCGACAGGACACGCTCGTAACGTCTAACCGCAGCGGGCCCCGGCTGATACCTTGTTGGCCGGGGCTGGTCCGGCAGCACCATCCTCACACACATGCATCAGCAAGCATCGCGGCATCAGCTGCCCGAGTTGTGCTCGATTCCGTGACCCTCTTCTTGGAAAGAGGGCGCAGGGAAGAATGGGTGCCGGCCGGCACCCATGGCCCGCTCGTCTTCCAACGATCCCCTCGGCAACATTCAGCGTTCAATTTGCTGGTCGTGGGGAATTTCAACGAACCTGCGCTGTCATATCCATAAGGCAATGCAAGCGCCGGTGCCTGAACCCTTTGTAAGTTCCCAGCAGGTCGATCAGAGGGAGATTACGATGCGCTCTTTTTTGGCCTTGAGCCTCTTGATCGCGGTGTATGCATCCGCCCACGCCGCTACGGCGTCTCAGTCACACCGACGGCATGCCGTTGCTCCCGCCAACCAAGGTGTGAAGTTACGCACCGTTCCGGGTTTTGCCTACGCACCGCCAAGGCTCCCGAGCCACCGCCAAACACAATTTGATAGCGAGACTGGTTCGTACAACAACCGCTATTCGAACTGGGGAATGTAGGTCGATTGAAGCAGATCGACTTCGGTGCGATCGACGCGCCGGAGAATATTGGCTGCGCTCCACCTATCCCACGAGCCGCGGCTGCGCACCTTTCCGATGCGCCGCCGCGTCCGTCTCGTTCAGATCACACACCGGTCTGCGTGATGAACTTGGTGTTGAAGTACCCTTCCATCGCCTCGGTGCCGCCTTCCGAGCCGTAGCCGGAATCCTTGATGCCGCCGAACGGCACTTCGGGCAGAGCGAGACCAAAGCTGTTGATCGACATCATGCCGGCCTCCACGGCCGAGCCGATCGCGGTTGCGGTCTTGGTCGAGCTGGTAAAGGCGTAGGAGGCCAGACCAAAAGGCAGGCGGTTGGCTTCTTCCACCACTTCATCGAAGCTCGAGAAGCGCGAGATCAGCGCCAGCGGGCCGAACGGCTCCTCGTTCATGGCGCGCGCGTCCTTCGGGACGTCGCTGACCACGGTCGGCTCGAAGAAATAGCCCTTGTTGCCGACGCGTTTGCCCCCGGTCTCGAGCTTGGCACCCTTGCCGACGGCATCCTGCACCATGCCTTCGATCGCGGTGACGCGGCGCGGATTGGCGAGCGAGCCCATCTTGGACTCGGGATCGAGGCCGTTGCCGACCTTGAACGCCTTGGCGCCGTCGACGAACTTGTCGACGAACTCCTTGAACACGTCGTCCTGCACCAGCATGCGGGTCGGCGAGATGCAGACCTGACCGGCGTTGCGATATTTCGCCGCCGCCAGAATCTTCGCGGCCGAGGTGACGTCGGCGTCCTTGAACACGATCGCCGGCGCGTGGCCGCCGAGCTCCATGGTGGCGCGCTTCATGTGCAGGCCGGCGAGCGCGTTGAGCTGCTTGCCGACATTGGTCGAGCCGGTGAAAGAGATCTTGCGGATCACCGGATGCGGGATGAGATATTCGGAGATCTCTGCCGGCACGCCATAGACCAAGTTGATCACGCCGTCGGGCACGCCTGCGTCGGCGAAGGCGCGGATGAGCTGCGCGGGCGAGGCCGGCGTTTCTTCCGGCGCCTTGACGATGATCGAGCAGCCGGCGCCGAGCGCGGCCGAGAGTTTTCGTACCACCTGGTTGATCGGGAAGTTCCAAGGGGTGAACGCCGCGACCGGGCCGACCGGCTCCTTCATCGCAAGCTGGTAGATGCCGGGGCCACGCGCCGGGATCAGGCGGCCATAGGCGCGCTTGGCTTCCTCGGCGAACCATTCGATGACGTCGGCGGCGGCCATCGCTTCCATCTTGGCTTCCGCCAGCGTCTTGCCCTGCTCCATGGTCAGCAGCGGGGCGATCTCGTCATTGCGCTCGCGCATGATCGCGGCGGCCTTGCGCATGATGCGGCAGCGCTCGAACGGCGCAACGTTGCGCCAGGTCTTGAAGCCCGCGGCGGCGGCCGCCAGCGCCTCGTCGAGGTCGGCCTTGCCGGCATGGGCGACGGTGCCGATCACCTCTTCGGTGGCGGGATTGAGAACTTCGATGACCTTGCCCGATTGGGCCGGGCGCCATTTGCCGCCGATGAAAAGCTGCGTGTTCGAATAGGCCAACGGATTCTCCCTGTTGTTGCTTCCGCGCTGGATTGAAGTGGCTGGACGATGGGACCCCATCTGAGTCACCTCTAGCATGAAGACGGCCGCCGTCTCACGCGTCAAATTTGCCTGCAAGGCTGCCGTGACAAATTGCGCTGGATCGCGCCCCCTTGCGACCAGCCGCAGCCTCGCGGCAGACTGCGCCAAGTTCACGGGAGAAGATCATGGCATCGCATGACGGGACGAAGATATTGGCCGGCCAGGTGGCGCTGGTGACGGGTGCGGGTCGCGGGCTCGGTCGCGCCTTTGCGGAAAGGCTTGCCGCACTCGGCGCCGACGTCGCAATCCATGGCATGCGCGAAAATGGTCCGGCGGAGTATGGCGAGGGCACCACGCTCACCGCGGTTGCCGCCGAGATCGGCGCAGCGTTTGGCGTGCGCACCCGGCGCGTGCTCGGCGACCTCACCAGGGCCGACGACATCTCGCGCGTGATTGCGGAGACCGAAAGCGCGCTCGGCCCGATCGATATCCTCGTGCACAATGCCGGCGGCGATATCGCGGCCGCCGGCGGCAAGCCCGATCCGAACGATGCCGTCAACATCAAGGAAGCCGACGTCCGCGCCGTGCTGGAGCGCAACCTGCTCTCGACGATTTTGACCTGCCAGGCGGTGGCGCGCGGCATGATGGAGCGGCGGCGCGGGCGCATCGTCACGCTCGGCTCGGTCGCTGCCTTCAAGGGCCGCACCAACGGCTCGATCTATGCGGTGGCAAAGGCGGGCGTGACGCATTACACGCGCTGCCTCGCCGACCAGCTCCGCCCCTACGACATCGCGGTGAACTGCATCGCGCCGGGCGACACCCGCACCGGCCGCTTCCTCGGCACCCGCGCGGTCGATCCGGACCGCATGGTCGAGGCCGGCACGCTCGACCGCATCGCGACCGTCGACGAGGTCGCGCGCGTCGTCGAGTTCTTCGCCGGTCCCATGGGGGCATTCGTCTCGGGCCAGGTGCTGCGCATCGATGGCGGCGGACAGGCGTGGCCGGCGTGAGGCGCGCGGCGATCAGTCGCTTGGGCTGATCGCGATCGATTCCGGGGCGTGCGCCAGCGCGTGATCGACGATCATGACCGCGCAGATCGCATGGGCCAGGATCAGGAGCACCGCGAGCGTGCCGAGCAGCGCGCCGGGTTGCCATGGCTCCGCGGCGTGCGGATCCCGTGCCGGCCGCGTCACGTGCAGCCGCTCGGCCGGACCCTGGCTGGCGAGCAGGTTCGCATGCGCAGACAGGATGGAGGTGGCCTGGCGCTGGCGCGACTGATGCATGGCCTCGAGCAGCCTCTCATGAAGCCGCCGATTTCTCTCAGAAGTTGTATTCCCATCAGCAAATGGCATAGCAGGCATCCTTCCGTCGCAATGAACCAAGGATGCCCCTCGGTGGACTCAAAGACTCGACCGCCATTTTCATTTTGTCTTTTCATTCGCTTGATTTTCTCGTGAGGCCAGAGTTCCCAGTGCAATTTCTGTTTGGGGATCATCTACTTGACACCGACAGGCGCGAGCTGAGCCGGAGCCACGCTCCTGTTTCAGTGGAGCCGCAGGTGTTCGACCTCGTCGTCCACCTGATGAAAAATCGCGACCGGGTGGTGACCAAGGAGGAGCTGATCGACAAGATCTGGCACGGGCGCTCGGTCTCGGAATCGACGCTCACCAGCCGGATCAATGCCGCGCGCAAGGCGGTCGGCGACAGCGGCGCGAACCAGGCCCTGATCCGCACCATCGCGCGAAAAGGGTTCCGCTTCGTCGGCGACATCGAGCTGCGGCCCGGCCATGCGGTGGCCGGGGAACCCGCGCTTGTCCTGGAGAAGGACGCGCAGGTCTCGTTGCCGCTGCCGGACCGGCCGGCGATCGCGGTGCTGCCTTTCACCAACATGAGCGGGGACCGCGAGCAGGATTATTTTTCCGACGGCATCAGCGAGGACATCATCACCGCGCTGTCGAAGCTGCGCTGGTTCTTCGTCATCGCGCGCAACTCGTCCTTCATCTACAAGGGACGCGCGGCGCACCTCAGCGAGATCGCACGCGAGCTCGGCGTGCGCTACGTGCTTGAAGGCAGCGTGCGGCGGAGCGGCAGCCAGGTCCGCATCTCCGCCCAGCTCAACGACGTCTCCACCGGCAGCCATCTCTGGGCCGAGCGCTACGACCGCAGCCTCGCCGACGTCTTCGCCGTGCAGGACGAGATCACCGAGGCGATCGTCGCGGCGATCGAGCCGCAGCTCTACGCCGCGGAGAGTTTTCGCGCGCAACAGAAGCCGCCGGGCAGCCTGGATGCCTGGGATCTCGTGATGCGCGCGCTGTCGCATTTCTGGCGCATCACCCGCGAGGACAACTTTGCAGCGCAAGCGCTGCTGGAGAAGGCGATCGCGATCGATCCGCATTACGGCAAGGCGCTCGGCCTGCTCGCGACCAGCCACATTTTTGGCGCGCATATGGGCTGGGCCGGCATGGGCGCGGCGGTGCCCGTTGCCGAGCGCGCGGCGCTCGCGGCCGTCGAAGCCGACGGCGAGGATGCCTGGGCCCATCACGGGCTCGGCTACACCCATCTGTTCCAGCGCCGCTTCGACGATGCGATTGCAGAGTTCGAGTTGGGGCTGCGCCTCAATCCGAACTTTGCGATGGCGCAGGCCTTCTATGGCGTGGCGCTGTGCTATTCCGGCCGCTGGCAGGACGGCGATGCGGCCGCGCGCCGTGCGCTGCGGCTTAGCCCGCGCGATCCGTTCTCGGCGATCTATTACGGCATTGCCGCCTATGCCCAGTTCATCGGCCGCAACTATGACGAGGCTATTCAGCTCGCGCGCGAGTCGCTGCGCCAGCGCGGCGACTTCGTCGGCGCCCACCGCGTGCTGACGGCGTCCGCCGGTATGTCCGGACAGCGCGCGCTCGCCGCGTCAGCACTCGAAGGATTGCACCGCGCCCAGCCCAACGTCACGCTCGCCTGGATCACCAACGAGCTGCCAATGAAGCATGCGGCGGATCGGGAGCATTATCTCGATGGACTGCGGCGCGCGGGGCTGGAGTAGGAAGCGAGAGACTTACACCGCCACTGACGATGCCACCCTCCCCTGGAGGGGGAGGGTCGATCGCGCGCAGCGCGAGCGGGGTGGGGTGATCTCTCAACCCGGGCAGTGCTCGGCGTGGAGAGACTGTCACCCCACCCCGCTACGCATTTCGCTTCGCTCATGCGTAGCGCCCCTCCCCCTCAAGGGGAGGGTAAGAGCCACCTACTCCGGCACCATTTCGCCGCTGCCGCCGAACTCGGCGGGAAAATCTTTCAGCTTTGGCAAGCCGTCGCGCATCGGCAACACCGTCTCCGCATAGTTGACGTGAACGGCGGGCGCGAAGGCGAGCGACGGAATCGTGGCGGTGAAGACGTCGATGAGATCGAGCGGCGGATGAACGGTCATGAGATGACCGCCGCATTTCCGGCAGAACTTTCGCTGGCTGAGCGGCGTCTTCGAAAACGTCTCGACATGATCGCCGCCGGCGGTGACGCGCACCGCCTCCGGCTTCCAAAGGCTGAACGCGTTCACCGGGCCGCCGGACCACGAACGGCACGAGCTGCAGTGGCAATAGCCCATCGCTTCCGGCGATCCCGTGACCTCGATCGCGACACCGCCGCAAAAACATTTGCCGGTATGTTTCATTTTCTTCTCCTTCATCCGGATTGATTTCAAATCGATCGGCGCCAGGGAATAAGCATCGCGACGCGTTGTTTGTATTGCCGGTACTCGTCGCCGAAGAGGTCGATGAGATCCCGCTCCTCCAGGGCAATGCCGAGCAGGATGTAGATCGTGGTCACGGCTGCGAACAGCAGATGGCCCACGGTCATGGTCGGCGCCGCCCAGAACGCGATGATGAAGCCGAGATAGAGGGGATGGCGGACGAATTTGTAGAACAGCGGCGTGCGGAAGCGCGGTGGCGAGGCCTCCTTGTCGATGAGATGATTGGTCACCTGATGCAGGCCGAACAATTCAAAGTGATTGATCATGAAGGTGCTGGTGAACGCCAGCACCCAGCCGGCGAACGACAGCGTGACGACGGTCACGGCGAGATCGGGATCCTCGACGTTCCACACGATGGCGGGCATCGGCCGCCACTGCCAGAACAACAGCAGCAGCGACAGGCTCGCGAACAGCACATAGGTGCTGCGCTCGACGGGTTTTGGGACGTATTGCGTCCACCAGGCCTTGAAACGCTGCCGCGCCATCACGCTGTGTTGAACTGCAAACAGGGCCATGAGGAGCAGATTGATGACAACAGCCTCGACCGCCGACGTATCCGCACCGGTATCGATGCTCTTCGGCACCACCAGGCCCATCACGAAGCCGATGGCGTAGAGGACGGTCACGAGAAAAATGAGATAGGCCGCAATTCCGTACAGAAATGCGAAGAACTTGAATATTCTGGAGCCCGCAACTTCGGGGCCGATGGAATGAACTTGGGTCATAGACAGCTCCGTTGCGCCGAGAAATCGGCACTCGTTAGGTCGCTGCACCCTGCCGCATCGGACGTACCAATGCTTTTGCGGACGATTGATTTTCGCCTGAGACGACAGTGATTTTTGCTTGAGACGACGGGAAAATGCGATTTCGCTTTGAAAATCATACGCTCGACAGCGACCTTCGCGAGTTGAGCTGCGACGGCGCGGCGGTTCCATTGCAGCCGCAGGTGTTCGATCTCCTGGTCTATCTCGTCGAGCAGCGCGAGCGGGTCGTCAGCAAGGATGACCTGATTGCCCACGTTTGGGCCGACCGCATCGTCTCGGACTCCGCGCTGAACAGCCGGATCAATGCAGCGCGGAAGGCGCTCGGGGACGATGGTGAGGCGCAGCGGCTGATCAGGACCGTCCCGCGGAAGGGGTTCCGCTTCGTCGGCGAAGTCGTCGGCCAGGCCGCGACGACACCGACCGAGATTGCACCGGCCGCACCACGCGCGGCGCCGGATCGGCCCGCGATTGCCGTGCTCGCTTTCGAGAACATGAGCGATGATCCCGAGCAGGAATATTTTTGCGACGGGATCAGCGAGGACATCCTCACCGCGCTGTCCAAGGTGCGCTGGTTCCTGGTGATCGCGCGCAACTCGTCCTTCACCTACAAGGGACGCGCCATCCATATAAGGCAGATCGCCGACGAGCTCGGCGTCGGCTACGTCGTCGAAGGCAGCGTGCGCAAGGCCGGCGACCGCGTCCGCATCACGGCTCAGCTCAACGACGCCGCCACCGGCAGCCACATCTGGGCCGAACATTACGACCGCGAGCTCGGCGACGTCTTCGCGGTCCAGGACGAGATCACCAACGCCATCGTCGCGGCAATCGAACCGCAGATCTACGCGGCGGAAAACTTTCGCGCCCGGCGCAAGCAACCGGCGAGCCTGGATGCGTGGGACCTGTTGATGCGCGCGCTATCGCATTACTGGCGCATCACACGGCAGGATCATCAGGTGGCGCAGGTGCTGCTCGAACGGGCGATCGCGATCGATCCCAATTACGGCCAGGCGCTATCGCTGATGGCGGCGAGCCACATGTTTGGCGTGCATCTCGGCTGGTCGGAGCGCGCCACGGCGGTGCCGATCGCGGAACGCGCGGCGCTCGCGGCGGTCAGAAGCGACCACGAAGACCCTTGGGCGCACACCGCGCTCGGCAGCGTCTATTTCTCGACCCGGCGACTGGACGACGCGTTGTCCGAGTTCGAGCAGGCGCTCGCGCTCAATCCGAACTTTTCGCTGGCGCAAGGTTACTACGCGCTGGCGCTGTCCTATGCCGGCCGAAGTGGCGAGTCCTACGAGGCGGCGCAGCGGGCGATCCGGCTCAGCCCGCGTGATCCCTCGCTTGCGATCTACTACGGCATTGCCGGCTATGCCCGCTTCACCGAGCGCAACTATGTCGAGGCCATCGCGCTCGCGCGCGAGGCCATCCGTCACCGCGGCGATCTCACTGGCGCCTATCGCGTGCTGGCGGTGTCGGCCGGGATGAGCGGCAACAGGCCACTTGCCGAGACGGCGCTTTCCGAACTGCGCCGCACCCAGCCCAACATCTCGCTCGCCTGGATCGCGACCCAACTACCGTGGAACAGAGATGCCGACCGCGAGCACTATCTGGAAGGATTTCGGCGCGCGGGGCTTGGGTAATTTTTCTTACCCTCCCCTGGACGGTAAGCTCAAACACTTCCCGCGAACTCGTCGAGCAGCATGCTGAAGGCCTCCGCCTTCTCCCATTGCGCGGCGTGGCCGGCGCCGTCGATCACTTGCACCGCGCCGCGCCACAGCGTCGGGGCCGGAAGGCGCTGGAGATAGCCGAGGTCGACGATCTGCTCCTCGGCGCCCTGCACGATCGCGAGCGGAATTTTCAGGTTGCGCACGATCTCGACCTCGTTGGCCAGGCGGCCTGCCTGCGCATTCGCCCCGAGGTAGCCGCGCGCATTGCCATCGGTCCGGCGAAAGTCCGCCTCGACAAAAGGCGGAATCGGCGCATAGCCGGGCGCGAAGGCCGACAGCACCCATTCCCTGATCTGCTCCTCGCTCGGCTGCGGCGTGAAGACGGTTGCCGACAGGCCCTTGAAGCCGGCAAAGCCTTCCGGCCCGGCGCCGATCGGCGGCGTGCCAAAGATCATCAGGCCGGCGGCCCCGGGCAGTGACGCAGCCGCATTCAACACCGCGTGGCCGCCAAGGCTCCAGCCGACGACAATCGCATCCTTCAGGCCGAGCTCGCGGGCGACGTTCGCGATGAGCGCCGCATAGCCGCGGCCGGAATAGTCCTGCTCCGGATTGGGCGGCGGCGACGAGGCACCATGGCCGGGGAGATCGATCGCGATCACCCGATATTTGTTGCCGAGCGGGCCCTGCAACTGCTTCTGCCAGATGTGCGAGGACGACGAATTGCCGTGGATCAGCAGGATTGAACGGCCGGCGCCCGGGCTTTCGAAACCTGCAATCGTCTGCGCGCCGAGTTCGAGGCGCACCGGGCGCAAGGCGGGGCCGGGAAAAGGCTGTTCAGTCATGATTCCACCGATCTGATTTCAAAACTGTTTTTGGCGATCGGAACCAGTCTGGCACGCCGGACGACGCAGCGCCATCACCGTTGCGTGTCCCGTTACGGGCCGCTTGTAGATATTACGGTCATCATATAACGTGGCGCCAGCCAAGACGATCCCGGGAGAGATGCCGATGCAAAATTCCGAATGGCGCAAGACCGCCTGCAATCTCTGCTACATCAATTGCGGCATCGAGGTCCGGGTCGACGACGGCCGCATCACAAAGGTGCGCGGCGACCGCGAGCATCCGAGATCGCAGGGTTATCTCTGCAACAAGGCCTCGCGCATCCCGTTCTACGCCCATCACCGTGACCGGCTGACCGCGCCGCTGCGCCGTCGCGCCGACGGCGGTTTTGACGAGATCGACTGGGACACCGCGATTACGGAGATCGCCGCCAGGCTGCGCGACCTGGTCGAGCGCCACGGCGGCAAGAGTATCGCGCTCTATGGCGGCGGCGGCCAGGGCAACCATGCCGGCGGCGCCTACGCCAACGCGCTGCTGCGCGCGCTCGGCTCGCGCCACGTCTTCAATGCGCTGGCGCAGGAGAAGACCGGCGACTTCTGGGTCAATGGCCACATGTTCGGCAGCCAGACCTGCCACACCGCCGAGGACGTCCATCACTGCGACCTCCTGTTCGTGATCGGTGCCAATCCCTGGGTCGCGCACGGTTTTCCCAACGCGCGCGATCACCTCAACCAGATCCGGAAGGATCCGGCGCGCAAGATGATCGTGATCGATCCGCGCCGTTCGGAGACGGCCGAGATGGCCGATCTGCATCTCGCTGTGCGGCCCGGCGCCGACGCCTTTCTGCTCGGCGCGATTTTGGCGACGCTGGTCCGACGCGAGGCGATCGACCACGACTTCATCGCAGCCCATACCGTCGGCTATGACGAGGTACGCGACGCGCTGCTGAAGATTCCCGTCGCGCAATGGGCCGATGCCGCGGACGTTCCGCTCGACCAGATCGAGCGCTGCGCGCACATGATCGTCGCGGCCAAAGCCATGACCGTGCGGGTCGAGCTCGGCATCCAGCAGGGCGTGCATTCGACGCTCAACTCCTACCTGGAAAAGCTTTTGATCATGCTGACCGGCAGCTTTGGCCGGAAGGGCACCAACCAGCTCCATAGCTGGCTGCAACCTCTCTGGGGCAATTCGCCGAACCAACGCTTTGCCGCCACGGACACCGAAGTGATCGGAGGCTTGCTGCCGCCAAATCTGTTCTGCGACGCCGTGCTGGCCGACCATCCCGATCGCCTGCGCGCGGCATGGATCGATTCATCCAATCCGGCGAATACGGCTGCCAACACGGCCGCGGTCGAGCTTGCGCTGCGCGCGCTCGATCTCGTGGTCGTGGTCGACGTCGCCATGACCGAGACCGCGCAGCTTGCGCATTACGTGCTGCCGGCCTCCTCACAATATGAGAAGACCGAGTTCACGCTGTTCAATTTCGAATTCCCGGCGAATGTCTTCCACGTCCGGGCCGGCGTGGTGGCGCCGCTCGAAGGCACCCTGCCCGAACCCGAGATCTACACGCGGCTGGCGCGCGCGCTCGGCCTGTTGCCCGGCGACAATGCGCTGGCGCCATTGCGCGAGGCCGCGTTCGACTCCCGGGCCGCCTTTGCCGGCGAATTCCGCGCCTTCATGGGCGCCAACCCGCAGCTCGCGAGCCTCGGCGCGCTCGTGCTCTATCATACGCTGGGCGCGACACTGCCCGATGGCACGGCAGCGGCAGCCCCGCTGTGGATGGCGTCGCTCGCCTGCGCAAAGCGCTCGCCGCAGGCGGTGCGGCGCGCGCTGAAAGTTGGGCCGGAGGTGCCGGACGTGGCACTTGGCGACGCGCTGTTCGATGCCATCGTCGGCGCGCGCCACGGCACTGTGATCACCGAGCATGACTATAACGAGGTGTGGACGCTGCTCGCCCATCCCGACCGCAAGGTACGGCTCGCGATCGCGCCGATGCTGGAATGGCTTGAAAAGCTCGATCCGGCAAGCGCGCGCCCCGGGCACGACTATCCCTTCGTGCTCGCGGCCGGTCAGCGCCGCATGTTCAACGCCAACCAGATCTTTCGCGATCCGGCCTGGCGGCGCGACGATCCGGACGGCGCGCTTCTCATCAACGCGAACGACCTCGCAACGCTCGGCGCCAGCGACGGCGACTGGATCGCGGTCCGCTCGCCTGTCGGCCGCATCGTCGCCCGCGCCAAGCGGGACGATTCCATGCGCGACGGCCAGCTCGCGCTTCCCCACGGCTATGGCCAGACCTACCCGACTGCCAATGGCGAGCGCCTGAACAACGGACCGCGCATCAACGCGCTCACCGAAAGCGGCAACCGCGATCCGATCGCCGGCACGCCTTATCACAAGCACGTCGCGGTGCAGCTCGAACTGCTGGCAGCATCGGAAGCGGCGACCTACGAGGAGCAGTCGCGGCGGATTCACGCCGCGTCAGGCTAACCCCGCGGCAGGCGATCAAGCCTTGCCGCTCTGGGCCGCCTTCACCCGCTCCGGCGTGAACGGAACGGTCCGCAGCCGCAGGCCGGTTGCATCAAAGACGGCGTTGGCGAGCGCGGCGCCGACCGCCGCGCAGGCAGCTTCGCCCGCACCGAGCGGCGGTTCGCTCGGACGATCGACCAGTTGAATCTCGATCTGGGGGACATCCGAGAATCTCAGAATCGGATAACCGGCCCAGTCGACGCTCGTCACGCGCGCGCGGTCGAACTTCACCTCCTCCATCAGCACGCGGCTGATGGTTTGCAGGATGCTGCCCTCGACCTGGGAGCGCACGCCATCGGGATTGATGACCTGTCCGCAATCATGGACGCAGAACACACGCTCGACCTGGATTTTGCCGCTCGCCTGCTCGACCGCGACTTCCATGCCCATCGCAACCAGCGTCTCGCTATGCTTGTAGTGGATATAGGACACGCCACGGCCGCGGGTGATCGCCGCGGCGGTGTCCGCGCCCGGCGACGGCCGGGTCTCCCATTTCATCATCGCTGCCAGCCGCTTGATCAGCTCGACGCCGCGCGGGTTCTTCAGACCGCGCAGACGAAACGCGATCGGATCGAGCCGGGCCGCGGCGGCCAGCTCGTCCATAAAACTCTCGACGGCAAAACAATTGGCAGGCTTGCCGGGCGAGCGCAGCGGCGCAGGCCGAAGCGGCGTCTCCTTCAGCCAATGCACGACGACCTGCATCTGGCCGGCCTCATAGGGCGGGTCGCCGTTCTGCGAGATCAACCCGGTGTTGAGGCCGACGACATTGTCGAGCCCGGCCGCCTGCGGTCCCAAAAGCGGGATATTGAGCAGGCCCTTGGTGGTCTGCGGAATCCACATTTCGGTGCGCCAGTCCAGGATCCGGCCTTCGGTGTCCACGCTACCCGCGAGATCGAGCAATTGCGGCGGCCCCTTGGGGTCCCAGCCGAGCTCATCGGCGCGCGACCATTGCACGCGCACGGGCCGCCCCACCGCCCGCGACAGGATCGCAGCATCGGCGGCCGCGTCCTCGTGGCCGTTCATGCCGTAGCAGCCGGAGCCTTCCAGATAGATCAGCCGCACCTTGTCCAGCGGCAGGCCGAGGAAGCGGGCATACGTGACACGGTTGTCGTGCATGCCCTGCGATGCCGTCCAGATCGTCGCCTCATCAGCGTGTACGTCGGCGACCGCGCAGGAGGGCCCGAGCGAGGCGTGGCTCTGCATCGGCCAGAAATAGCTGGCGGCCAGCGTCTTCGTGTCCGGCGACTGCGCCGATGCTGGCGCGCCCTTGGCGACGAGGGTCTCCGCCGTGGCGCCCGGAGCTTCGCGCAGCGATTGCGTGAGCCGGTTCTGGTCCGGCAAGCTCGACGCCTCGCTCCATTGCGCGCGCAAGCTGCGCGCGGCGCGGACCGAGGTCCACTCGTCATCGGCCACAACGGCCAGAAAATCCTTGATCCTGACCACCTTCACCCCGGCGAGATCCTTGATCGAGTCCTCGTCGACTGAGACAAGCGTGGCGCCGATTGCGGGTGGCCGGATCACGCGCGCATGCAGCATCTCCGGCAGGGTGAGGTCATGAACGTAGGTCGCCGTTCCCAGGCATTTGGCGGCGACGTCGGGGCGCGGCAGCGGCTTGCCGACGATCGTGTAACTCCTGAAATCCTTGAGCGGGGCGTTGGGGTCGAGCTTGAGATCGAACTTGCGCCCCTCGAGCAGAGCCGCAAAACCAATCCCTGCGCCGCCAGCCCTCGGCCGAACCTCGCCGTCTGCGGCGATCAGTTCGTCCGGCTTCAGGTTCAGGCGTTGCGCGGCGAGGTCGACCAGCGCCTTGCGCGCGGTCGCTGCGGCTTGCCGGATCTGCATGCCGCCGCGCTGGATGCCGCTCGAGCCCGCCGTCCGCCCCTGGTTTGGCGTCAGCGCCGTGTCGCCCTCGATATATTTGATCCTGTCGACGCCGATGCCGAGCTCCTCGGCCGCGATCTGGGGGATGGCGATGCGAAGTCCCTGACCGAGATCGACCTTGCCGCAATACAGCGTCACGGTGCCGTCTGCGTTCACGGCGAGATAGGCGTCGACCTGCGTGGCGTCGGTGCGGCGCGACAAGCTGCCAGCAGCCTGCGCGAAGGCTGCACTTGGTGTCAACGTCAGTGCAAATCCGACGGTCAGCGCGCCGCCCTTGAGGATCGCACGGCGGGAAAGTTGAACCCGATCCAATGATGCACTCATCTCAGCCTCGCTGTCCCGACGCCGCCATGACCGCGCTCACGACCCTGGTATGCGAGCCGCAGCGGCAGAGATTGAGCTCCAGCGCCGAGCGTATCTCGCTTTCACTTGGTTTCCGGTTTTTCTCCAGCAGGGCAGCCGCACTCATGATCATCCCGCTGGTGCAATAGCCACATTGCGGCACCTGGTGCGCGATGAAGGCCGCCTGAAGCGGATGCGGTTTTGCAGCGGTTCCCAGTCCCTCGAGCGTCGTGATGGACTTGTCTTGCGCATCGGCGACCGTCATCTGGCAGGACTGCACGGCCGTGCCGTCGGCCAGAACCGTGCACGCGCCGCATTGGCCGAGACCGCAGCCGAACTTGGTCGCCGTCAGGCCGAGGCCGCGCAGCACATAGAGCAGCGGCTTGTCGGCATCGGACTCCACGGACAGCACGCCTTCGTTGATACGTAGCCGGTATCGGGGCATGTCTTCACTCCCTGTGCGACGCCCACGATGTTAGCTGAAGTCGGAATGCGAATTGAAGGGCCATCGCGGCACAAGGGGGGCGATCGGGATCACGGATTGTCGACCGCGGCCAGGCATGGCGCGGCGGAACTCGCCCCGACGTCAGGCCGTCAGGCTACGGCTTCTTCCGCCGGATGTGCACGATGACGTCGAGCCTGGAGATCTCGTGGCCCGGCAGCGCCTGAGGCATCTGCCTGAAGATCAGATCCTGCGAGATGTCGACCAGCACGTCCTCGCCTTCGAGATAGAAATGGGGATGAACGCTGGTGTCGGTATCGAAGAACGACTTTGAGCCGTCGGCAGAAATCCGGCGCAACAGGCCGGCCTCGGTGAACTGGTTGAGCGTGTTGTAGACGGTTGCGAGCGACAGCCGCATGTTCGCCGCGGCCGCTTCCTCGAACAACGTCTCCGCCGACACGTGACGATGGCGGTTCAGGAACAGGAGCTGCCCCAGCGCCAGGCGCTGGCGGGTCGGCCGCAGGCCGGCGTCGCGCAGCAGGCGTTCGCAATGAGCTGCGGCATCTTCGACGCGCAGCGGCTCGCTGGGCTCGGGCGCGACCTCGCCGACGTCATCGATGAAGGTCGTGGTGGACAGGATATCCATCGAGGGCCGTCTCTCGGTTTGATCGTACCGGAGCACGCGCCTTCGATTGCCCCTGTTGCCATCGGATCGCAAAAACGGCGCTTTCGCTTTGATCCGGATCAAATTTGGCGGCGTCGCCGCCGCGCCTGAACACAGCTACGCGCCCGAGCTGGATCTCTGCAGTGCCCGGACAAAAAGTGCGCGCGCCGGCGGCATAACGCGGTCCGCCGCAGCGTATACAAGAATAGCGCCGTCTATCTGGCCGGAGGATTGGTGTTGCTCCAGGTCGGAACCGCGTTGGTCACGCCGACCGACGGCCAATTGTATGTTCCGACCGAGGGCGCTGTGACCGTCCCGACCGTCTGTCCGGAACTCCCGTAAGTCCTGGGCTGCGCCGCCGACACTCCGGCGCTCCCGATGGTCGGGGACGGCACGCTCGTGCTGTAATGCCGGCTGGACCTGTACTTCTTCGCTTCAGCTGCGAAGGGCGCTACCGCCAGCCCGAGGGCGACAAATGCAGCAATGGCGAGTCTTGTGCTTGTCATGACTGATCCTTTCGCTGACGCGGCTCCATTGCACTGGCCATGCATTGATCGAACGGCTTTATAACGCCCGACATGCGCAAATGTGCCGCGCTCGCGCGGGCCGCGGCGCTGTCTTCGGATGGCCCCGAATCAGCGCTAGTCATTCACCTCATCGACTTCGCGCATTGAGGCGACATGACCGGACCTGAACTGAAGCAACTGCGCGCCGACCTCTCCGACGCGATCGGCAAGAAGCTGACGGCCGCCGACATGGCGAAGCTGTGCGGATTGCCGGCCACCGGCGGCGCGGACACGATCCGGCGCTGGGAGGTGAAGGGCACGACCGCAGCGGCGACCAAGGTGCTCCGCGTGCTCGCGATGGCGAGCGAGCGCTATCCGATCATGGACAGTTTCAACGTGTTCGACCGTCATACCGTCCACGAGAAGGACCGGCCCGCACGCCGCGCCGAGTTTCGCGAGCAGATGCGCGAGGAAGTGCGACGACGACTTGGTTAACGGGGGCTTGCACGCCAGCGGCCAGCACCTGCGATTTTTAACCCTTCCTTCAGCCTTTCTTTACCCGCTGTTAGGCACAAAAATCATTTACCGGCCAATAAGTTAGGTCGCCATTCATTGTGCCACGCGAGTGACAGCATTTTAGTCGAAAGCCCGCTATCTGCGTAACCAACGACGGCGCCAGTGGCGCGCCTGCCGGGTTTTGAGTGTTGGAGTAAAGACGATGAAGAAGATTCTGTTCGCGACCGTTGCGCTGCTCGCCTTGAGCGCGGCCGCCCCCGCCCTCGGTGCCGACCTCGGCAACCGTTCCTATTACAAGCAGCAGCCTGCGCCCGCTTATGCCGCGCCGCTCTACAACTGGACCGGCTTCTATCTCGGTGCGCATCTCGGCGGCGCCTTCTCGAGCGACAGCAATTTCAGCGGCCTGACCACCGGCAACAACGGCAATGGCCGTTTCCTCGGTGGCTTGCAGGTCGGCGCCGACTGGCAGTTCAACCCGAACTGGGTGGTCGGCGTCGAAGGCCAGTATTCCTGGCTCTCCGGCAGCGTCGGCGCGGTGTTCCCCGGCGGCTACGTCTACACCAACAACCAGCGCGGCCTCGGCTCGATCACCGGCCGCGTCGGCTACACCTGGGGTCCCGGCCTGCTCTATGTGAAGGGCGGCTACGCCTATTCGGACAACAACGAGAATGTGACGCTCGGCGGCGTCGGCGTGCCCTTCGCCATCAACGGCAACCACCGCGACGGCTACACTGTTGGCGCCGGCATCGAATACATGTTCGCCCCGAACTGGTCGGCCAAGGCGGAGTACCAGTACTACAATTTCGGCAAGGCCAACTTCATCGCGCCGCTCGCCATGGTGCCGGCCGGCAGCTTCACCACCGACGACCACACCGTGAAGGCGGGCGTCAACTACCGCTTCAACTGGGGCGGCCCGGTCGTCGCCCGTTATTGAGCGCTAACCACGATCCATCGCGCGACGAAGGGCCGGCAGCTTTGCCGGCCCTTCTTTTTTCGCCGTATGGAAAGCGCAAGCGATTGCACCACTTGCGATTTTTTAACTGGCTGCCCCGATACTGCCGCCCGCAATCAAAAGTAGGGCGTTGGGGGAAATTCAGATGGCTATCCGCTTGAGCATAGGCAAATTCAGGCTTCCTCGCATCTCGCTGCCGAAGTGGGGCGTCAGAGGCAGCCTGTTCGCGGCTTTCGCGGTCATCGCCGCCATGGGGCTCGTGATCTCGGCCGGCGCCAGCCTCGTGCTGCAAAATCTCGGCGGCCGCATGGTCGATCTGAGCGGACGCGACATTCCGCGGCTCGCCGCGAGCCTGCAATTGTCGGCGCTGAGTGCAAGCCTCGCCGCGCAGGGCCCGGCCCTGCTCGCAGCCCCCACCGAGGAAGCGCTGAACGAGCGCACCAAGAAGCTCCAGGAATTGCAGCAGCAGACCCAGCAGAAGCTCGGCGAGATCATCGAGCTCGGCGCCGACAAGACCGTCGTCTCCGGCCTCAGCGAGACCATGAAGGCGATCAACGAGGCGGCACAGAGCCTCGCCAAGGCCGCGCGCGAGCGGCTGGAGATCGCGGCCCTGCACGACAAGCAATACGATGCGCTGCGCAAGGCGCAGAACGATTTCGTCGGCGCCGCCAGCCCCGCGATGCTGAACGCACAGACCCAGGTCAACGCCATTCTCGCGTCGGCCGATGTCTCCAGCAGCGACGCCAGCGACGCGGCGCAGACCGTCGGCCAGCTCGGCAATGTCGTCGCCAGCGGCAACCTCGCGGCCGCCGAGATGAGCGCGGCGCTGTCTGCGAACACCACCGACAAGCTCGACGACATCCAGAAGGGCTTCAAGACCGCGCAGGGTCGCCTGCGCTCCAACCTCGACCTGCTGCCCGAAACGCAGGGCATGAAGATGCTGCGCGATTCAGCCGACAAGCTACTCGCGCTCGGCACCGGCAAGACCGGCGTGTTCAGCCTGCGCGAAAAGGAGCTCGACGCGATCGACTACGGCCAGACCATTCTGGACGAGGCGCGCAAGCTCAATGTCGGCCTCGGTATCAGCGTGCAGCAGCTCGTCGACGGCGTGCAGAAGGAAACCAATGCCTCGACCTTCGAGGCGCGGCAGGAGATTTCGCTCGCCACCACCGTGATGGTGGGCCTCGGCGCGTTGACGCTGGTCGGCTCGGTGCTGTTCGTCTGGCTCTATGTCGGACGCAACATCCTGCGCCGCATCAGCGGCCTGCAGCGCTCGATGCAGGTGCTGTCCGCCGGCGATCTCGACACCGAGATCTTCCGCTCCAAGCAGCATGACGAGATCGGCGCGATGGCGGATACGCTGCAAGTATTCCGCGAGAGCATGATCGAGGCGCGCGCGCTGTCGGGCGAGCAGGACAAGGACCGCGTCGCCAAGGCCGAACGCGCCTCGCGCATGGAAGCCCAGATCTCCTCGTTCGAAGGCACGGTGCGCGGCGCGCTCGACAGCCTGTCGCAATCGGCCAACTCGATGCAGTCGACCGCGCAGAGCATGTCCACGACCGCCGACCAGTCCAACGCGCTGGTGAACGCGGTTGCCTCGGCCGCCGAGGAGACCTCGGTCAACGTGCAGACCGTGTCGGCCGGTACCGAGCAATTGTCGTCCTCGATCGCCGAGATCAGCCGTCAGGTCGTCACCTCGGCCGAGATCGCCAAGAAGGCGGTCAATGAGGCCGGTGCGACGGACGCCACCGTGCAGGGTCTTGCCGACAGTGCGAGCCGCATCAGCGTCGTAGTCGATCTCATCCAGACCATCGCCTCGCAGACCAATCTGCTCGCGCTCAACGCCACCATCGAAGCGGCGCGCGCCGGCGAAGCCGGCCGCGGCTTCGCGGTGGTCGCCTCCGAGGTGAAGAGCCTCGCGAGCCAGACCGCCAAGGCGACGGAAGAGATCCGCACCCAGATCGCCAGCATGCAGCAGGTCACGACCTCGGCGGTCGGCGCCATCCGTGGCATCGGCCAGACCATCGGCGAGATCAACAACGTGACGACGGCGATTGCGGCTGCGGTCGAGCAGCAGGGCGCGGCCACCCGCGAGATCGCCCGCAACATCCAGCATGCCGCTGGCGGCACCAGCGAGGTCTCCAGCAACATCGTCGGCGTCTCCACCGCGTCAGCGGAAGCGGGCGCTGCGGCCACCGAAGTGCTGACCGCCTCCGACGCGCTCCGCCGCGAGGCCGACGTGCTGCGCTCGGAGATCGACGCGTTCCTCAACAACATCCGGGCGGCCTGACCACCGTCATTCCGGGGCGGTGCGCCAGCACCGAACCCGGAATCCCGCCCAACAATCTCGGGATTCCCCGATCGCAACTGCGCATCTGAGGTTCGCGCTTATCGCGCGCCGCGGAATGACGGCTATGCGGGGGATCGTACGGCCCGTTTTTCGGCTGGCGTCCCGTCCCCTCTGCGGGTACCGATAGAAGATGAATTCGAAAACCGACACCGTGCAGTCCTCGGCCGAGGCGCTGCGTTATCCCTGGGAACAGCACCCCGACCCCGAAGAGGTCGTCGAGGTACGGCCCGGCGTGCTGTGGGTGCGGCTCAAGCTGCCGTTCCGCCTCAACCACGTGAACATCTACCTGCTCGCCGACGGCGACGGCTATGCGATGATCGACTCCGGCTTCGGCAATGAGGAGACGATCGAGGCCTGGACAAAGCTGTTCGACGGGCCGCTGAAGGGCGTCCATATCTCGCGCCTGATCGTGACGCATTCCCACCCCGATCATGTCGGCCTCGCCGGCTGGGTCGTCGAGCGGTTCAACTGCCCGCTGCAGATGTCGCAGGTCGAGTATCTGCAATCGGTCTATCACCAGAACCGCGGCACCGAAGAGCGCCGCAACGCGCAGCGGCTGTTCTTCCGCCGTCACGGCATGGACGAGTCGCTCACCGAAAAGCTGCTCGGCCGCGGCCAGGATTATCTGAAGCGCGTGTCGGTGCTGCCGCCGTCCTATCACCGCATCTCGCATGGCGACGACGTCGTGATCGGCCCGCGCCGCTTCAAGGTGATCACCGGCGGCGGGCATGCGCTCGACCAGGTGATGCTGTATTGCGCCGACGACAAGCTGTTCCTGTCCGCCGACCAGGTGCTGAGCAAGATCTCGCCGAACGTCAGCGTCTGGGCGGTCGAGCCCGAGCAGAACTCGCTCGGCGAATATCTGGCCTCGCTCGCGAGCCTGACCACGACGCTGCCCTATGACGTGCTGGTGCTGCCCGGCCATGGCGTGCCGTTCTACGGCTTGAAGACCCGCATCAAGCAGCTCGCCGATCACCACGAGGACCGCTGCCGGCTGATTGCCGAGGCCTGCCGCGAGGTGCCGCAGACCTCGAAGGATCTGGTGCCGGTCGTATTCCACAAGCACGTGCTGGACGAGCACCAGATGGGCTTTGCCGCCGGCGAGCTGGTCGCCCATGTCAATTACATGCTGGTCGAGGGACGGCTGACGGCTGCGACCAAGGACGGCGTGCTGCAGTTCAGGACGACGTGAAGGCCGACTTCGCCTCGCCCGCATCCGCCTTCGCCAAGGCTTCGGCGGACAGGAGCGGGGCGAGGGAGCCAACCTTTGGGCCCGCCTCAAAAGGTTGATCGGGATCAATCTGCGCCACACCCGGATAGGGCATTTTGCCCAAATGCAGCGCACGCCCAAATATGGGATAGCGCATAGACATTAGAGCTGGAAAAGCTCTAAGAATGATCCGCCACGCCGGTCAGGTTCCGCACTGGGTACACCGATGAATTACAACCAGTTTTTCGATACCGCTCTCGATCGTCTCCATGCCGAGCGCCGCTATCGCGTGTTCGCCGACCTGGAGCGCACGGCCGGCCGGTTCCCGCATGCGATCTGGCACTCGCCGAAGGGCAAGCGCGACGTCGTGATCTGGTGCTCCAACGACTATCTGGGCATGGGTCAGCACCCGAAGGTGGTCGGCGCCATGGTCGAGACCGCGACCCGCGTCGGCACCGGCGCAGGCGGCACGCGCAACATCGCCGGCACCCATCATCCGCTGGTGCAGCTCGAGGCCGAGCTCGCCGACCTCCACGGCAAGGAAGCCGCGCTGCTGTTCACCTCGGGCTACGTCTCGAACCAGACCGGCATTGCGACCATCGCAAAACTGATTCCGAACTGCCTGATCCTGTCGGACGAGCTGAACCACAATTCGATGATCGAGGGCATCCGGCAGTCGGGCGCCGAGCGCGTCGTATTCCGCCACAACGATCTCGCCGATCTCGAAGCGCAGCTGAAGGCCGCCGGTCCCAACCGTCCCAAACTGATCGCCTGCGAGAGCCTCTATTCCATGGACGGCGACGTCGCGCCGCTCGCAAAAATCTGCGACCTCGCCGACAAATACGGTGCGATGACCTATGTCGACGAAGTCCACGCGGTCGGCATGTACGGTCCGCGCGGCGGCGGCATCGCCGAGCGTGACGGCGTCATGCACCGCATCGACGTCCTCGAAGGCACGCTGGCAAAGGCGTTCGGTTGCCTCGGCGGCTATATCGCCGGCAACGGCCAGCTCATCGACGCAGTGCGCTCCTACGCGCCGGGCTTCATCTTCACGACAGCGCTGCCGCCGGCGATCTGCTCGGCCGCAACCGCCGCAATCAAGCACCTGAAGGCTTCGAGCTGGGAGCGCGAGCGCCACCAGGACCGCGCCGCCCGCGTCAAGGCGATCCTCAATGCCGCCGGCCTCCCGGTGATGTCGAACGACACCCACATCGTACCGCTGTTCGTCGGCGATCCCGAGAAGTGCAAGCAGGCCTCCGACCTCTTGCTCGAAGAGCACGGCATCTACATCCAGCCGATCAACTACCCGACGGTTGCCAAGGGCACCGAGCGGCTGCGCATCACGCCCTCGCCCTATCACGACGACGGCCTGATCGATCAGCTCGCCGAAGCCCTGCTCCAGGTCTGGGACCGCCTCGGCCTGCCGCTCAAGCAGAAGTCGCTAGCGGCGGAGTAGGTCTCTTACCCTCCCCTGGAGGGGGAGGGTCGGTTCAGATTGAGCGCAGCGAAATATGAGCCGGGGTGGGGTGATCTCTCAACTCGGACAGTATTCGACGCGGAGAGACTGTCACCCCACCCCGCTACGCATTCCGCTTCGCTGCATGCGCAGCGACCCTCCCCCTCCAGGGGAGGGTAAGTTCGCAGCTTGCTTAACGACAATGCCAGTTCCTCAACTTGCGCGGAAAATGGCTGTCGCTTGGCGCGCGCCAACGCGCTAGATTTGCTGCGGAAAATGAGACGGGCGCGGACCACGCGCTCCCTGAGGAGAGCCCGCCGCAATGCTCCATGACTGGGGCGTGATCGTAGCCGCCTTTGGCTATATCGGCTTCCTGTTCCTGGTGGCGAGCCACGGCGACCGCCGCTCGCCGGCCAGGCCCGGCCGCGCCTCCGGCCTGATCTACCCGCTGTCGCTCGCGATCTACTGCACGTCCTGGACCTTCTTCGGCTCGGTCGGCTTCGCCACCCGTACCGCGACCGACTTCCTCGCGATCTATGTCGGGCCGGTCCTGATGATCGGGCTCGGCATCGGCGTGCTGCGCCGGGTCATCCAGCTCGCAAAGGCGCAGAACATCACCTCGATCGCCGACTTCATCGGCGCGCGCTACGGCAAGAGCCAGGCGGTGGCGGCGACCGTGGCGATGATCGCGATCATCGGCTCGGTGCCCTATATCGCGCTCCAGCTCAAAGCCGTCGCCTCCTCGCTCGAAACGATCCTGAGCGAGGATCAGGCCTTCTCGCACATCCCGATCCTCGGTGACATGGCGCTGATGGTGACGTTGACGATGGCGGCCTTCGCCGTGCTGTTCGGCACCAGACATTCCGACGCTACCGAGCATCAGCACGGCCTGATGCTCGCAGTTGCGACCGAATCCATCGTCAAGCTCGTCGCCTTTCTCGCCGCCGGCGCCTTCGTCACCTTCTGGATGTTCTCGCCTCACGAGCTGATCGAGCGCGCCATGAAGACGCCGGAAGCCGTGCGCGCGATCAACTATTCGCCTTCGATCGGCAACTTCCTCACCATGACGCTGCTGTCGTTCTGCGCGATCATGCTGCTGCCGCGGCAGTTCCATGTCAGTGTGGTGGAGAACTCGTCGGACGCCGAGGTCGGCCGTGCCCGCTGGCTGTTCCCGCTCTATCTCGTCGCCATCAACCTGTTCGTGATTCCGATCGCCCTCGCCGGCCTCGTGACCTTCCCGTTCGGGGCCGTCGATCCCGACATGTACGTGCTGGCGTTGCCGATGGAGGCCGGCAACGAGCTGTTCAGCGTCGCGATCTTCGTCGGCGGCCTGTCGGCCGCGACCGCGATGGTGATCGTAGAGTGCGTCGCGCTGTCGATCATGGTCTCCAACGACCTCGTGGTGCCCCTGGTGCTGCAACGCCGGCCCGAGGGACGGGCCGGCGGCAAGGACTTTGGCGACTTCCTGCTGCGATCGCGGCGGTTTGCGATCTTCGCCATCATGGTGATGGCCTATTTCTACTATCGCGCGCTCGGCAACACCCAGCTCGCGGCCATCGGCCTGTTGTCCTTTGCCGCGATCGCCCAGCTTGCGCCGTCGTTCTTCGGCGGACTGCTGTGGCGGCGCGCGACCGCGCGCGGCGCCATCGGCGGCATGCTGGTCGGCTTCGCGGTGTGGCTGTACACGCTGTTCCTGCCGAGCTTCCTCGATGGTTCGACGGCCGGCATCCTCCTGCTCCAACACGGGCCGTTCGGCATCGAGGCATTGCGGCCGCAGGCGCTGTTCGGCGCCGATCTGCCGCCGCTGCTGCATGGCGTCGCCTGGTCGCTGTCGCTCAACATCCTTACCTATGTCGTGCTGTCGCTGGCGCGCGCGCCGACCTCGATCGAGCTGGTGCAGGCCGATTTGTTCGTGCCCAACACGCTGGCGCCGAGCACGCCCTCGTTCCGCCGCTGGCGCACCACCGTCACGGTGCACGACATCCAGAGCACGGTGGCGCAATATCTCGGCCCCGACCGCGCGCGCCATTCGTTCGAAGCTTTTGCGGCGCGCCGCAATGCACGGCTCGAATCCACGGCGCCCGCGGATTTCGAGCTGCTGCAGCACGCCGAGCACCTGATCGCCTCGTCGATCGGCGCGGCCTCATCGCGGCTCGTGATGTCGCTCTTGCTGCGCAAGCGGACGGTGTCTGCGAGGGCCGCGCTAAAACTGCTCGACGATTCCCATGCGGCGCTCCATTTCAACCGCGAGATGCTGCAAACCGCGCTCAACCACGTGCGCCAGGGCATCGCCGTATTCGACGACGATCTTCAGCTCATCTGCTCGAACCGGCAGTTCGGCGACATCCTCGGCGTGCCCATGCATCTCGTGCAGTTCGGCACGCCGCTGCGTGAGATCCTGGAGATCATGGACATCCACGGCCCGACTGACGCGGCCGAGCACGATGCGGCCGTGGAGCGGCGGCTCGCCGCCTACACGACCGAGAGCGAGCCCTATCTCGAACGCCTGCCCGACCGGCACATGGTGATCGAAGTGCTGACCAACCGCATGCGGGGCGGCGGTTTCGTCATCACCTTCACCGACGTCACGCCGTCGTTCGAAGCTGCCGAAGCGCTGGAGCGCGCCAACGCAACGCTGGAAAAGCGCGTGCGCGACCGCACCGAGGAATTGACCCGCCTGAACTCGGAGCTGGCGCACGCCAAGAGCACCGCTGAAGATGCCAACATCTCCAAGACGCGCTTCCTCGCTGCCGCGAGCCACGACATCCTCCAGCCGCTGAACGCCGCGCGGCTCTACGTCACGAGCCTCGTCGAGCGCCAGGGCGGCGGCGAGGAGACGCGGCTGGTCGAGAACATCGACGAATCCCTGCAGGCGATCGAGGAGATCCTCGGCGCGCTCCTGGACATTTCGCGGCTCGACGCCGGCGCGATGACGACGTCGACCACCAGCTTCAAGGTCGGCGACCTCATGCGCTCGCTGGAGATCGAATTCGCGCCGATCGCGCGCGCCAAGGGCTTGCGGCTGAGCTTCATGCCGTGCTCGCTGGCGGTGCGCTCTGACCGCCTGCTGCTGCGGCGGCTGTTGCAGAACCTGATCTCGAACGCGATCAAATACACGCCGCGCGGACGCGTGCTGGTCGGCTGCCGCCGCCGCGGCGAGTCGCTGAAGATCTGCGTCTACGACACCGGCGTCGGCATTCCCGTGGTGAAGCGCGCCGAGATCTTCAAGGAATTTCACCGCCTCGAGCAGGGCGCGCGGATCGCGCGCGGCCTCGGGCTCGGGCTCTCGATCGTCGAACGGCTGGCGCGCGTGCTCAACCACGGCATCGCCATCGACGCCAATGCAAGCGGCGGCTCGGTATTTTCGGTCACCGTCCCGACCGCGGCCGCCGTCACCCATACCGCGGCGGTGACGAGTGCGACGCCGCTGGCGCGCACGCCGATCGCGGGCGCGCTGATCGTCTGCATCGAGAACGACGCGGCCATCCTCGACGGCATGCGCACGCTGCTGAAGGCCTGGGACGCCGAGGTGATCGCGGTCGCCGACCCCGAATCCGCGATATCGGCCATCGAGGCCGCCGGGCGCCCCGTCACCGGCCTGCTGGTCGACTACCATCTCGACCGCGGCAACGGCATCGCGGCCATCCGCGACATCCGCCGCAAGTTCGGCGACACGATCCCGGCGATCCTGATCACCGCCGACCGCAGCCCGGCCGTCCAGGTGGCAGCGCGGGAGGAGAAGATCGCAGTCCTTAACAAGCCGTTAAAGCCGGCTTCGCTGCGCGCCCTGCTCGGGCAATGGCGTACCCAGCAGATGGTGGCGGCGGAATAGGCCAAGGCAGAGCCGTTGATGTGAACTCCAGTTCACAGCAGTGCGGCACAATGGTCACACGATCCCGGCAATCAGAGGCTGAGTGGCATCGCCCCGAAACGGGGAACTATCGAGATGGAACCCAATGTATTATTGTGTGCATAACGTGCTTCGCGCTGGGGCGCCCGTTCGGGCTGTCGGGGAAAAACTGGAATGAAGATGCATTGGTTGGGCAGCGCGGCCGTTCTTCCGGTCGTCCTCGCGAGCCCCGCGCTGGCTGCCCCTCCTGCCCCCGTGCCCTACACCTGGACCGGTTTTTACGTAGGCCTGAACGCCGGCGGCGCCTGGGGCCGGTTCGGCAACAGCACAACCGTCGACTGCAACGTCCCCGGCTTCACCCCGCCCGGCACGTTCTCCTACCTCTGCAACACTGGCTTCCCCGGCGACGGGGATCTCGTCGCTGCAGCCGGCACCGGCTCGTTCAACGCCAGCGGCTTCACGGGCGGATGGCAGGCCGGTTACAACTGGCAAGTCTCGAACGTCGTGGCCGGTCTGGAGGGCGACCTCGGCGTGTTCCGGCTGCAAGGGTCCCGGCAAGTCAGCGGCGTTCTGGACCAAAGCTGGAAAGGCACCCCGTTCACGGTCACCAATTCGGCCAGCACGGACTGGCTCTTTACCTTCCGAGGCCGGCTCGGCGTGACCGTCGTGCCGAACCTTTTGGTCTACGGCACCGGCGGTTTGGCCGTGACGCGGGTCGACACCACCACCACCTACATCGACACCAACACCTTCTTCCTACCGTTTTCCGGCGCCGCCGGGAGCTGGAACGGATCTGCCATCAAGGTCGGCTATACGGTCGGCGTTGGCGCCGAATATGCCCTAGCCAACAACTGGTCCGTGAAAGCGGAGTGGCTCTATCTCAACTTCGGCAGCATCACCGCCAGCGGCCGCATCGCGGACCTCGGCGGCTTCGGCTACAGCCAGGCCCTGAGTACCCGGACCGACCTCACCGCCAACATCGCGCGCCTCGGCGTCAATCGCAAATTCTAGGCGCCTGATAATCAGGCTATCAAGACGCCTGATACAATCGGACGCTGACGCGATGCACGACTGGTTCGACCACATCCTCTACGCCACCCGCGCGCAGCCGGAAGCCTCCGCCATGCTGATGGAGGACCGCGTCATCACCTATGGGATGCTCGGCGACGCCATCGCCTCCTGCGCGGAGCGCATCGCGGGGCTAAATCTTGCGCCGGACGCGCTGGTCGCCGTCTGCATCGAGAATCCGATCCGTCACATGGCAGTGAGCCTCGCGCTGTTTCGCGTCGGCATCTGCGCCGTCTCGATCGAAGTCTCGCATAGGGATACTGGCCTGCGTTATGCGGCCATTCTCGGTGATAACGCGGCACGTGCGGTTCTTGGATTCGGTGCCGTGTTCATCGAGGTCACCGAAGAGTGGTTCGCGCTAGAGGCGACCTCGACCCGTCATCCGCTGCCGGCTCCGTTCGCAGGCGAGGCGCGGATTTGCCGCCACAGCCTCACCTCGGGCTCGACCGCTGCCCCAAAGATCCTCGATCACTCGGTCGGTGCGCTCGGCCGCTCGATCTGCTCGACGGTCGGCTTCTCCAACTGCGGCCTCGTCCTGTGCATGCCGGGCCTGAGCTCGGTGTTCGGCTTCAGGATCGCCTGCGGCGTGCTCGCAAGCCGCAAGACGCTCTGCTTTGCGTCCTCGCCCTACCAGGCGATCCGCATGATCGAGCTGTTCGGCATCGACATGCTCTACGCGGCAACCGAGCAGCTCGTCGCGCTGGTGCGCGTGGCCAGGAAGACCGGCGCCCATCTCAAAAGCCTGCGCACGACTGTCGTGGCCGGCGGCATCCCGACGCGCGCGCTGCTGGAAGGCGCCGCCGTCCATCTCTGCAAGACCATCATGTGCCGCTACGGCACGTCGGAGCTTGGCGTGCTGGCGGAGGCCCCCGCCAGCAAGGTGCTCGACAATCCCGGCCTGATCGGTCTCGTGCTGCCCGGATTCGAGATGGCCGCCTTTGGGGAGGACGGACACGCTTGCGCGCCCGGCGAGATGGGGATCGTCAAGGCGCGCGTCAAGCCGTCTCCGGACCGCCGCGACGACCTCTGGACCGATCATGGCGACGTCGGCTGGGTCACGGCCGAGGGCGAAGTCTTCGTCATCGGCCGAACCTCCGACATCAAGCCCGCCGACTTTGCCTCGTCAGCTACGCGCGCGATCTCGCCGGTCTACGAGATCGAGCATCTGGTACGGCTGGAGTGGGACGCTGCTGACGCCGCCGCGCTCCTGGTCGAATCCGCCACTGCCCCGGAAATCTGGATCGCGACGGTCGATTGCAAGGATGCCGATGCGGAAGCGCTCCAGCACATCCTTCGTCGTCGGGGCATCGGTGGCACGGTTCGCCTGTTTCCGGTCGCTGCGATCCCGCGCGGCGCCGCCGGCAAGATCCAGCGCGCGCAATTGCAGGCGTTGATGCGGGCCTCCGGAACGTAAGCGTCGAAACAACCCCATGCACAGTAGAACGCGATCCGGAAGGGTGTGTCGCGATATTCCGAAAAGATCGTGCTCGAACAAGGGGCTAAAGCGCGCCGGTGACGATTCAAGCTGAAACATTGCACGCTTGAACCGGAATCAGCGTGCAGACTGCCGTCACGCGGCAACTTCGATCGGTACCCGCGCGCCAGTCATGAAGGCCACCGCATCCGACATCGTATAAGCTTTGGGATCAATTACGGTGAGCCGCCGACCAAGCCGATGGATATGGATGCGATCGGCGATCTCGAATACGTGCGGCATGTTGTGGCTGATCAGGACGACCGAAACGCCGCGCCGTCGCACATCGAGGATCAATTCGAGCACGCGACGCGATTCCTTGACGCCGAGCGCCGCAGTCGGCTCGTCCATGATCACGACGCGCGAGCCGAAGGCCGCAGCCCTTGCTACCGCTACGCCCTGGCGCTGACCGCCCGATAGTGTCTCGACGCGCTGATTGATGCTTTGCACGGTCATGAGACCAAGCTCGGTAAGCTTCTCGCGGGCGATACGCTGCATGCCCTTGCGATCGAGCATGCGGCAGACCGTGCCAAGCGGACCCGCCCTGCGTAATTCACGACCGAGAAACATGTTGTCGGCGATCGAAAGGCTCGGAGACAGCGCAAGCGTCTGATGGACGGTTTCAATGCCCGCGGCCTGCGCGTCGAGCGGCGAGCGGAACGCGACTGGCCTGTCATCGAGTCTGATCTCGCCCGAGTCGGGAACAAGTGCTCCCGACAGCGCACGAATGAGCGAGGACTTTCCCGCCCCATTGTCCCCGATCACGGCCAGGATCTCGCCCGGATAGAGATCGAAATCGGCGTTATCAAGCGCCGTCACACGGCCATAGCGCTTGTTCAAACCGCGCGCCTGTAGAAGCGGTCTTGCGTTCGGTCCTGTGCTCATGCCGACACCTTGCGAATCCATTGATCGAGCGCCACAGCGATGATGATCAGCCAGCCGACGGCGAATTCCTGCCAGAGCACGTCGACATCGGACAGAGCGAGCCCGTTGCGGAATACGCCGACGATGAGGGCGCCGATCAGCGTGCCGATAATCGAACCGCGCCCGCCGAACAGGCTGGCACCACCGACGACCACCGCCGTGATGCTGTCCAGATTGGCCGTCTGGCCGGCCTGCGGGCTGATCGAACCAATGCGCCCGATCAACGTCCAGGCACCGAGCGCGCAAATCACGCCGGCGATCACATAGACGCTGAAGAGGATGCGGTCGGTTCGGATGCCGGAAAGCCGCGCCGCATCGGGATCGTCGCCGACCGCATAGAGATGGCGCCCGAAGGCTGTGCGATTGAGCACGAACCAGATCAATGCGACGAGCCCGAGCATGAAGAAGGAGCCGTAGGTGAAACGAGCGCCAAGGACGTTCACCGGCGTTCCCAATGCCTGCAGCAACGGGGCGATTTTCGCGACCTCCTGCGAGCGGATGGTCTCGGACGCCGAATACCAGAGATTGAGCGCGAAAAAGATCGACCATGTCCCGAGCGTGACGATAAAGGGTGGCAGCTTGAGCCGGGTCACGAGCGCACCATTGAGCACGCCGCAGCCGGCACCCGCCGCGACGCCGACAAGGAGCGCGATTGGGGCTGGCAGTCCCAGGGTGACCGCAAGCTTGCCCATGATGATGGAGCACAGCACCATGATCGCCCCAACCGACAGATCGATGCCGGCGGTGATCACGATCAGCGTCTGCGCCGCCCCGATCACGCCGATGATCGTGACCTGCTGGATGATCAGCGACAGGTTGAACGTCGAGAGAAAGCGCGAGCCGACGGTGAAGCCGAACGCCGCAACGCTGAGCAGGAGCACAATCGCCGGCACCGCCGTCGGATTGGCGTGCAGGAAGTGCTGAAGCTTCTGCAGCGGCGATCTTGCACGGACCTCGAACTCGGCCACGCGGCTCTCGCCCTTGTCGAGCACGAGCTCGAAGGCCTGGGCAGCGGGGCGGCTACTGCCGATATCGGTCATGGCCGTTTTCCTCGTTACATGCAGAGAGCTGCCCATCCAATCTGGGGGCAAGCGTTCCCGGCTTTCTCTGGCGCCCGGATCGCGGGCGCCAGTCCTTGCCAGCGGCTACAAGTCAAGCGTGAGATCAGCCCCAGCACTTCTTCAAGGCGGCGGCGCTGTCGATCGACGGCATCTCGCCGGCCGGCTTGTCGGTGACGAGCTCGACACCGGTGTTGACGAAGTCCAGGCCCGGCGACGCCTTCGGCTTGCCGCCGCCGGACGCGAACGCCTTCACCGCCTCGACGCCTTTCGCCGCCATCAGCAACGGGAACTGCATGGAGGTGGCACCGATGACGCCGTCCTTCACGTTGCGCACGCCGGGGCAACCGCCGTCGACCGAAACGATCAGCACGTCCTTGTCGCGACCGACCGAGCGCAGGGCCTCGTAGGCTCCGGCTGCCGCAGGCTCGTTGATGGTATAGACGAGCGAGATGCCGGGATCCTTCTGCAGCAAGTTCTCCATCGCCTTGCGGCCGCCCTCCTCGCTGCCGAGGGTCACATCATGGCCAACGATGCGCGCATCCTTCTCGTCGCCGATCTTGGCGGGGTTGCCGAGATCGATGCCAAAGCCTTTCAGAAAACCCTGATCGCGGGCGACATCGACCGAGATCTGGTTCACGTTCAGGTCCAGTAGCGCGATCTTCGCCGATGCCGCCTTGGCGCCCAGCGTCTTGGCGGCCCACTGGCCGATCAATTGACCCGCCAGGAAATTGTCGGTGGCAAACGTCGCGTCCGCCGCATTCGCCGGATCGAGCGGGGTATCGAGGGCAATGACCAAAATGCCCGCGGCCCGTGCCTTCTCGACGGCCGGAACGATGGCGCGGGAGTCGTTCGGTGTGATCAGGATGCCTTTGGCACCGGCGGCGATCAGGTTCTCGATGGCCGCCACCTGGCCTTCATTGTCACCGTCGACCTTTCCGGCGAAGGATCGCAGCTCGACATCATTGGCCTTGGCCGCCTCCTCGGCGCCAGCCTTCATCTTCACGAAGAACGGATTGGTGTTGGTCTTGGTGATGAGCCCGACGATCGGCTTGTCGGCGGCGAAAGCGCTCGTGGCGCCCAAAGTCAGCGCGAGTGCTGCGAATAGTCCGAATGACTGACGCATGTATTCCCTCCTGGAGCATTTGTTGCCTGCGCGGTTCGTCCGCGTGTTGGACGATCCTAAGAGGACGAGAACGGCCCTGTCAATAAATAAATCATCCCGACTTATTAATTGACACCCACCCTCGACTGCGTTCATTGTAGTGATCGACCGCCTTGGGAAGCGAACTTGCTGGGCAAATGACCAAGGCGCTTGCGGAGCCGAGGATGGAAGAAACAGCACCGGTTGGAGCGGTTAGCCCGCCGACGGCGTTGCCGGGCGGAAGCCGCGGCACCACCCAGACGGGCGTGAGACTGTATAACGAGCGCCTGATCCTCTCCCTCATCCGGCGCCATCGCAGTCTCGCCAAAGTCGAGATCGCGCGCCTCACCGGCCTGTCGACTCAAACCACGACCGTGATCATCAATCGGCTGGAAGCCGACGGGCTGCTCCTTGCCGGCGAACCGCAGCGAGGCCGGATCGGGCAGCCCTCTGTCCCCTACTCGCTCAACCCAGACGGCGCTTTTGGTCTCGGTCTGATGATCGGCCGGCGCAGCTCCGATCTCGTGTTGATGGACTTCACCGCCGGCATCCGGGCCAGACGCCGCGCGATCTATTCGTTCCCGGTGCCCGAAGAGATCATGGCATTTGCGGAACGCGAGATGCCGGATCTTCTCGCCGAATTGCCAGAAGCCCAGCACGGCAGGATCAGCGGCCTTGGCGTTGCGATGCCATTTGAGCTGTGGAACTGGGAAGCCGATCTGCAAACGCCGCCCGGCGTGCTCGGCAAGTGGCGTGATTTCAACGTCGCCGCTGAACTCTCGCGCCGCTTCGGCCCTTGGCCGGTGCACGTCTGCAACGACGCGACTTCGGCATGCGCGGCCGAACTCACCTTCGGTGCCGGCGCAGCGTACCGGGATTTCGCCTACTTCTACATTGGCGCCTTCATCGGCGGCGGCATCGTTCTGAACGGCAGCCTCTTCCCGGGTCGCAGCGGCAATGCCGGCGCGCTCGGCTCCATGCCGATCATGCGACGGGAAGACACCGGAGAGACAAGCCTCCAGCAGTTGATCCGCACCGCCTCCATCTATCAGCTCGAGCGCCGACTGATCGCCGCCGGTCGACCCGGCACTGATATCTGGCTCTCGCCCGACGACTGGTCGAGCTTCGAGGACCCGCTCGATGCGTGGGTTACGGCAGCAGCCGAGGCCCTGGCCCAGGCCATCGCCGCGTTGCTGGCCGTGATCGACTTTGAAGCCATCATCATCGACGGAGCCTTTCCGCTCGATGTGCGCCGTCGCCTCGTCGAGCGCACAAATGAACATTGGGCCCGCATGGACCGGCAGGGCCTCACCGACGCCGTGGTGTTGGAAGGCTCGATCGGGCGTGATGCACGCGCGATCGGTGGTGCGGCCTTGCCGTTGCTCGCGGAATTCGCTCGCGATCACGACGTACTCTTCAAGGAATGAGCATGGTCGACGACATGGCTGACCACTCCGAGCGCATCATCGTGCCTGGCGCGGATCGTTCCTCCCGCGCGTGCCTGGCGGTCTCGAGGCTTGTCGCGATGAACGGGGGTGACGCATCGTGATTCTTGTCTGTGGCGAAGCCCTGATCGATCTGTTCGTGACGAGGCCCGGCCGGTCGGAAATGTCGGCCCGTGCCGTTGCCGGTGGCTCTCCCTTCAATGTCGCCATTGGTCTCGCCCGGCTTGGCGTTCGAACGGCCTTCCTGAGCGGCATCTCGCACGATCACTTCGGCGCGTTCCTCGCGGACAGGCTGGCTTGCGAAGGCGTGGATGATGGCTTCCTCGTGCGCACCGACCGCCCGTCGACGATTTCGATCGTGGCGACGACCGACGACGGTGAACCGAATTACGCTTTCCATGGCGACGGTGCGGCAGACCGTTCGCTTGGGCTTGCCCACCTTCCCAGCGCGCTGCCGGACGATATTCAGGCTCTGACCTTCGGCTCTTATTCGATGGCGGTCGAGCCGGTCGGCACCACATTTGCCGCGCTCGCCCGACGCGAGCATGGTCGCCGCGTCATTAGCGTCGATGCGAACGTCCGTCCAACCGTCGTCAGCGATATGCAAAGCTGGGCCGTCGCCGCGGAACGCTTCTACCTGATGGCCACGATGATCAAGGCGAGCGACGAGGATGTTCGCATTGCGTGGGGCGGTCGCTTCTCGATTGCCGATGCGGCCGCTTACTGGCTGAAGTGCGGCGCGCGCCTGGTGGTGGTGACCGAGGGAGCGAAGGGAGCAACCGCCTTTTCCGCCGCTGGCAGCGTTTCGGTGCCCGGTCGTCCCGTGGTCGTGCGCGACACTGTGGGCGCGGGCGACACATTCCACGCCGCGCTGCTTGCGCAGCTTGCGAAGACCGGCAGGCTGCATCCCGAGGCCATCGCCGCGCTCGACCTGTCCGCAATCCGCGAGTTGCTCGCTTACGCAACGGCCGCCGCCGCCATCACGGTTTCCCGCGATGGTGCCGACCTGCCGACCGCCGCCGACATCGATGCGAGTACGGAGCCGAGTACGGAGCCTTGCCATGCTTGACAGAGTGACGGACGCAACGCGGCCCATCGGACGGGATCGAATTGAGAAAGGCTCGCTCATGACAAGCCGCGTGATTCCCGTGGCTCCCTTCGTCCTGACCGTCTTCGGAGCGACGGGCGATCTGGCGTGCCGCAAGCTGTTGCCGGCGCTGTTTCGACGCGATTTTGCGGGCCAGCTACCAGATGAAGCGACTATTTTCGGCGTCGCACGCGGTGCGATGTCGCGGGATGACTTCCTCGCCATGGTGCGCGCGGCGGTCACGAAACATGTGCCGGAATCGGAAACCACGGGACCCGAACTCGATCGCTTCCTCGCCCGCATCTCCTACATGGCTGCCGATGCAGAAGGCGAGAATGGGTGGACCGAACTCGCAGCCGCCCTGTCGGCCTACGCCGAACGTGTTCAGGTCCACTATCTGGCGACGGCACCGCATCTGTTCGGACCGATCTGCGAAAGGCTGGGTCGCTACGGTCTTTCAACAGGCGATTCCCGCATCGTCATCGAGAAGCCGATCGGCAAGGATCTCGAGTCCGCAATCCGCCTCAATCAAACCGTCGGCATGATCTTTCCGGAGGAACGCGTCTATCGGATCGATCACTATCTCGGCAAGGAGACGGTGCAGAATTTGATGGCGTTGCGGTTCGCCAACGCATTGTTCGAGCCGCTGTGGAATGCCGCTCACATCGACCACGTACAGATTACGGTCGCCGAATCGATCGGCGTGGAGGAGCGCGGCCCCTACTACGACAAGTCCGGCGCCCTGCGCGACATGGTGCAGAACCATCTCTTGCAGCTGCTCTGCCTGGTGGCGATGGAGCCGCCACATTCGCTCGAAGCCGACGCCGTGCGCGACGAGAAGCTCAAGATCCTGAAATCGCTCGAACGGATCGACGAAACAAACGCGGCATTCCTGACCGTGCCGGGCCAATACCGCGCCGGCGCATGCGACGGCATCGCGGTTCCGGGTTATGCGGAAGAAATCACCGATCGCCCAAGCTCGACCGAGACTTTCGTTGCGCTCAAGGCGGCCGTTGCGAACTGGCGCTGGACCGGCGTTCCCTTCTACCTGCGCACCGGAAAGCGGTTGCAGCAACGCAGTTCCGAGATCGTCGTGACCTTCAGGAAAGTTCCGCATTCGATCTTCAATTCGAATTCGGGAAAGGCCGTGCAGACACGGCTTGTGATCCGCCTGCAGCCGGACGAGGGAATCAAGCTCTGGCTCATGATCAAGGAGCCCGGGCCGGGCGGCATGCGGCTGCAATATGTCCCGCTCGACATGAGCTTTGCGGAAGCATTCGACGTCTCGGTACCGGACGCTTACGAACGACTGTTGATGGATGTGGTCCGCGGAGACGCGACCTTGTTCATGCGCCGGGATGAAGTCGAGGCGGCATGGCGCTGGATCGACCCGATCCGTCAGGCGTGGAGCCAGATGAATGAAATCCCGCGCCCCTATGTTGCCGGCAGCTGGGGCCCCTCCGCCGCCGTCGCGCTGATCGAACGCGACAGCCGAACATGGATGGAGGACGGCCCGTGACCACGGAGCAGCGCTTAGTCGATGCTCAATCCGCGAACAGGAGGCCTGTATGACGATCGAAGCAAGGGTCAATGCGCGCGTCGCCGAAGTGACGGATCGCATCGCTCGGCGCAGTGGCGACAGAAGAGCACGCTATCTCGACCGCATTGCGAACGCGGCGAGCACGCCGGTGCGGCGGCGACTGGGATGCGCCAACCAGGCCCACGCCTTCGCTGCTTGCGGAGGGCACGACAAGAAGCTGATGCAGGATGGCCACGTTCCCAGCCTCGGAATTGTCACGGCCTACAACGATATGCTCTCGGCGCATCAGCCCTACGAGCGTTTCCCTGAACTCATCCGACAGAGCGCGCGTGCAGCGGGGGGTGTTGCCCAGGTCGCAGGCGGCGTGCCGGCGATGTGCGACGGCATCACACAAGGCGAAGCGGGAATGGAGCTCTCGCTGTTCTCGCGCGAGGTCATCGCCTTGTCCACGGCGATCGCGCTGTCGCATCAAACCTTCGATGCCGCCGTATTTCTCGGCATTTGCGACAAGATCGTGCCGGGCCTCGTTATCGGCGCGCTCTCGTTCGGGCATTTGCCCGCGGTCTTCATTCCGTCGGGGCCGATGACCTCGGGCCTGGCCAACAACGAAAAAGCGAAAATCCGCCAGGCCTACGCGGAAGGAAAGCTCGGTCGCGAAGCTCTGCTGGAAGCGGAAGCGCAAGCCTACCACGGCGCGGGGACGTGCACGTTTTACGGGACGGCCAACACCAACCAGATGCTGATGGAGATCATGGGCGTTCAGCTGCCGGGCGCATCTTTCGTGAACCCGAACACGCCGTTGCGCGATGCGCTCACTTGCGCAGCGACCGAGCGAGCATTGGACATGACCTCGCTCGGCAATCAGTACACCCCGATCGGGCGCGTGCTCGACGAGCGCGCTTTCGTCAACGGCATCGTGGGGCTGCACGCCACTGGCGGTTCGACCAATCTGACGCTGCATCTGGTTGCCATGGCCGCGGCGGCCGGCCTCACTCTTACCTGGGACGATTTCGCTGACCTCGCCGAGGTCAGCCCGCTTTTGGCCCGGATCTATCCCAACGGTTCTGCAGACGTGAACCATTTCCATGCCGCCGGCGGCATGAGCTTCCTGATCCGGGAACTGCTCGGAGCCGGCCTCTTGCACGCAAACGTCACCACAGTCGCGGGCGATGGCCTGGCGGCATACCTGAGCGAGCCGAAGCTCGGCTCCGAGGGAACGCTAACTTGGCATGAAGGAGCGCAGGCCAGCGGTGATTCTTCCGTGCTGCGAGGCGCTTCCGAGCCCTTTCAAAAGACAGGTGGGCTGAAAGTCCTGAATGGCGACATCGGGACGGCCATCATCAAGACATCAGCCGTTGCGCCACAACGGCATGTGATCGAAGCGCCTGCCCGCGTCTTCCATTCCCAGGAAGAGTTGCAGAAAGCCTTTGCGGCGGGAGAACTCACGAGCGATCTCGTCATCGTCATGCGCTTCCAGGGACCGAGAGCCAACGGAATGCCGGAGTTGCACAAGCTGATGCCCCCACTCGGCGTGTTGCAGGATCGTGGTCTCAAAGTCGCCCTCGTGACCGACGGCAGGCTTTCGGGCGCCTCTGGCAAGGTGCCGGCTGCCATTCACGTCACGCCGGAAGCGGCCGAAGGGGGCACAATCGCCAAAATATGCGATGGCGACCTCATCAGAGTTGACGCCATTGCAGGCCGACTCGAAGTTCTCGTCGATCCCGCAGAATGGAGGGCGCGGGAGCCGATGCGTTTCGATTCGTCCATCGTACAAAGCGGAGTCGGACGAGAGCTATTCGCAATTTTTCGCGACCGCGTTGGTCGTGCCGACAATGGCGCAAGCATCTTTCAGGGAGTGGCGACATGACCGTGCAGCGAGGCCTGCGCGAAACTCTCTCGAAGACGCCGGTCATTCCCGTAATTTCTCTTGATACTGCTTCGGATGCGATCCCTCTGGCACGTGCGCTGGCGGCCGGCGGCTTGTCTGTCATTGAAGTCACACTTCGCACGGCTGCAGCTCTCGACTCGATCCGCGCGATTACAAGTGAGGTCGAGACCGTCGAGGTCGGCGCGGGAACGATCATCGAACCCACGCAGCTCGAGGCAGCGAGGCGGGCCGGCGCGCGTTTCGCCGTTTCGCCAGGTTACACCAATCGCCTGCTTGACGCTGCGGAGACGAGCGAGATCCCGCTCTTACCGGGCGTCTCGAGCGCATCCGAGGCACTGGGCCTGATCGAACGCAACTTTCAGTTTGCAAAATTCTTTCCTGCCGAGTCGGTCGGGGGCGTTGATTTTCTTTCCTCACTTGCCTCGCCCTTGCCGCAACTCAAATTCTGTCCCACGGGCGGCATAACTCGGCAAAGCGCGCCTCGATATCTGGAGCTGACAAATGTCCTCTGCGTGGGTGGCTCCTGGATGGCTCCAAGGAATCTGGTCTCCGCACGCGATTGGGCGTCCATCACCGTTGCGAGCAGGGCCGCCGCCGCACTGGCTTCCGTGCGGCAAAGACAGGGTATGAACTCCAAGATGACGCTGCTGACCTAGCAAGAGCCGACGGACGGGATCACCCCGTTGGCGTGCCCTGCTTCCATTGGCTGCCGGCGATCTTGGCTGCGGCAATCACGGCCTGGGTGCGGCTTTCCACCCCGAGCTTTTGCAGGATGGCGGAGACGTGGGCCTTGATGGTCGCCTCGGAGACGCCGAGCTCGTAGGCGATCTGCTTATTGAGCAGTCCCTCCGACAGCATCATCAGCACCCGCACCTGTTGCGGGGTGAGCGTCACCAGCCGGTCGCGCAGGCGCGACATGTCGGGATCCGCCGGCGCCGACAGGTCGGTATCTGCGGGCACCCAGACATCGCCCTCCATCACCTTGAGGATGGCGTCGCGCAGGGTCTCGACGCCGAACCGTTTTGGAATGAAACCCGAGGCGCCGAAATCCAGCGAGCGGCGGATGGTGGCGCTGTCGTCGGAGGCGGAGACGATGACCACCGGGATCGCCGGATATTGCGCCCGCAAATAGATCAGGCCGGAAAAACCGGAGATTCCGGGCATCGAGAGATCGAGCAGGATCAAATCGACTTCCGAGTTCTGCTCCAGGAGCCTGGTCAGATCCTCGAACGATCCCGCCTCGTCGATCTTGGCCGAGGTCAGGACGCCGGCCACCGCCTGCCGCAACGCGTCGCGGAACAGCGGATGATCATCGGCAATGACAAGGTGGGTTGAGGGAGCGTTCATCGTCTCTTGCTGTCGTTACGCCCGAGTGGACAACGTGGGGACAACCACACCGGGGGCTTACCCAATTCTTCCCCGACCGGCGCTGGCATGCAAGTACACATTATCCCTTTGCTGCAAAGGGGTTAATCCGAAACCTCCGCTTTGCCGCACGGTATCGAACGGCCGGTCGTCAGGTGCACGTCAGTGCGCAAGGCCGAAAGTCGTATTGGGGGAGGTTTCACGACGATGTTACTTTAGCGCAAGGCCCAGGGTGATCCGGCACGTCCGGTCGTCCGGGAGATAGCAACGAATTTTCGGGGAGCGAACTCAACATGTCGACAATGGCTGTGTCCCAAGCTGGCGCAGGAGGGATGACGAAGGACGAACGGTTCGTCATTCTCGCCTCCTCGCTCGGTACCGTGTTCGAATGGTACGATTTCTACCTCTACGGATCGCTCGCCGGCATCATCGGCGCACAATTCTTCTCGGCCTATCCGCCGGCCACCCGTGACATCTTCGCGCTGCTGGCCTTCGCCGCGGGCTTCCTGGTGCGCCCCTTCGGCGCCATCGTGTTCGGCCGCGTCGGCGACATCGTCGGCCGCAAATACACCTTCCTCGTCACCATCCTGATCATGGGTCTGTCGACCTTCATCGTCGGCCTCCTGCCGAACGCGGCGACCATCGGCATCGCGGCCCCGATCATCCTGATCGCGCTGCGCCTCGCCCAGGGTCTCGCCCTCGGCGGCGAGTATGGCGGTGCCGCGACCTACGTCGCGGAGCACGCGCCGAACGGCAAGCGCGGCTACTACACCTCCTTCATCCAGACCACCGCGACGCTCGGCCTGTTCCTGTCGCTGCTGGTGATCCTGTTCACCCGCTCGGCGCTCGGCGAGGCCGACTTCGCGGCGTGGGGCTGGCGCATTCCGTTCCTGGTCTCGGTGCTGCTGCTCGGCATCTCGGTCTGGATCCGGCTGCGGCTGAACGAATCGCCGATCTTCCAGAAGATGAAGGACGAAGGTAAGGGCTCGAAGGCGCCGCTGACCGAAGCCTTCGGCAACTGGCAGAACGGCAAGCTCGTCCTGCTCGCGCTGCTCGGCGGCGTGATGGGCCAGGGCGTGGTCTGGTACACCGGCCAGTTCTACGCGCTGTTCTTCCTGCAATCGATCCTGAAGGTCGACGGCTACACCGCCAACCTCTTGATCGCCTGGTCGCTGCTGCTCGGCACCGGCTTCTTCATCGTGTTCGGCGCGCTGTCCGACAAGATCGGCCGCAAGCCGATCATCCTCGGCGGCTGCCTGATCGCGGCGCTGACCTTCTTCCCGATCTTCAAGATGATCACCACCAACGCCAACCCGGCGCTGGAAAAGGCGATCGAGAGCGCGAAGGTCGAGGTTGTGGCCGATCCCGGAGGCTGCGGCGATCTGTTCAACCCGGTCGGCACCCGCGTCTTCACCGCGCCTTGCGACACCGCCCGCGCCTTCCTGTCCCAGTCGTCGGTCAAGTACGCGACGACCGCAGGTCCGGCCGGCTCCGGCGTGAAGGTCATGGTCAACGGCAAGGAAGTGGCCTACGCGAACGCCAAGGACGGCAACCCCGCGATCACCGCGGCGGTGCAGGCGGCCGGCTATCCCAAGGCGGGCGACGCCGGCATCGTGAAGATGGCGCATCCGCTCGACATCTTCCGTCCGCAGGTGGCCGCGATCATCGGGCTGCTGTTCGTCCTGGTCGTCTATGTGACCATGGTGTACGGCCCGATCGCCGCGATGCTGGTCGAACTGTTCCCGACCCGCATCCGCTACACCTCGATGTCGCTGCCCTACCACATCGGCAACGGCTGGTTCGGCGGCCTCTTGCCCGCGACCGCGTTCGCGATCGTGGCCTCGACCGGCGACATCTATGCAGGTCTCTGGTACCCGATCATCTTCGCGTCCATCACGGTCGTGATCGGCTTCCTGTTCCTGCCCGAGACCAAGGACGTCGACATCAAGGCGACCTGATCGACGGCACCAATCAACCAAACGAACCGGCCGCGGATTCCGCGGCCGGTTTTGTTTTGTCAGCGCGTCTCTCCGATGAATTGCAGCACGATTTCGCGACGATGCGGACGGCTGCGATGCTCGATGAGATAGATCGCCTGCCAGGTGCCGAGCGCGAGCGCACCGCCCAGCACCGGCACATGGAGCGACGTCGCAGTCAGCATGGTCTTGACGTGCGCCGGCATGTCGTCAGGTCCTTCCGTGTCATGCGTCCAGGGCGCATTCTCCGGCGCCAGCCGCGACAACGCAGTGGTGAGATCGACCAGCACGGACGGATCGGCATTTTCCTGGATCGTCAGCGAGGCCGAGGTGTGGCGGATGAACAGCGTCAGCGCGCCGTCGCGTGCATGAACATCCTTGATGAACTTCGCGACTTCGGCGGTGAGATCAACGAAGCCACGGCCGGGCGTCGGCGCTGTGAGCAGAGAGGTACTGATAGACGTGACTTGCACGGTCGACGCCGCCGAACGGGTCAGGTGCTTCTCAGGTGTCATTCAAACTCTCAAATCCTTCCCGAGACGTCCTTCTGCACGCGGATGGCCATCTCGATCAACCGCCGCCAGGCGCGCTCGAGCAACGACATCACGCGATCGACATCCTGGTCGCTCGGCAGCGGAATCTCGATCTTGCGTTCGCCCTCCGCAACTTTCGGCTCGCCCTTTTTCAGCGAGTCCGATTTCGGCAGCGCGTCCTCGATCTTGCCTGATACCGTGGGCCCGGCCGCCAGTTGCGCCTTCAGCTTCTCGTTCTCGGCCTGCAGCCGTCCGATCTCGGCGTCGAGCGCGGTGCGTTCGTCGGGCACCGCGTAACAGGCCCAGCCTGTGCCGTTCTTGCTGCAGGTCGACACCGTTCCGGTGCGGGTATCGAGCCGGAGCACGCCCTCCGGCGTCGGCGTCATGGTGAAGCGGCCGTTCTCGCCGTCAGGCGCGGATTGCGCGGTGACGAGGCCGCCGCCCAGTGCCAGCGCCGCGGCAACAGCTGCGATCGCGATCATTGATTTCGGGAATGATGTCGCTGGTCTCATCGCACCGGCTCCGTCGCGAACATCGCTTGGGTTGTGCCGATCCTACACCCGCCGCCAGACGCGCGCACGGCTCGGAAAGGCCTCCATCCGCGCAAAACCGCACCCGCAGGTCGCGCATGAGGCGCGTTCCCTGCGACCTGCGATGAGCGACGAAATCCGCTTCTGACCGTGCGTTGCCCACAGGAGCTGCTGCGGTGCGGCGCCACGCTGTGCGCAGCGTCGACAAATCTTTGAATATCCTCAAGTAAATCAATGATATAGACGATTGCGACGCAATCTTGACTTGGCTTGACTTGGCTAGGTGCCATCAGTATGGTCCGCGCGGCTTTTGAGGGTGGCGGGCCTAATTTCCATTCAACCGCGCGCGTTTCGGGTCTTCGTTGCATGGCACAGGGCACGGGACACGGCGAGAATGGAAATGGCGGTAAATCGCCCGAGGAAGCTGCGCTTTCCGCAAGGCTCGGACGTCTTGATCAGCGGCTGTCGGATTTACGCGACCGCCGGGAGAAGACGGAGCAACCCGCAGGTGAAAGTGGAGATGCGGCAGCCAGAGCTTCGGCGATGGCGCTGGGTTTCCGGCTTTCGTCGGAGTTGGTCGCCGGTGTCGCTGTCGGAGCGGGGATTGGCTGGGGTTTCGACCGTTTGCTGTCGACGTCGCCTTTCGGATTCATTGTGTTCCTGCTGCTGGGCTTCGTGGCCGGCGTCGTGAACGTGGTGAGGTCGGCCGGCGCGGGTCAAGGTAGGCGCGGCGGCTCGTAACCGGCCAGATGAGATTTCGTACCGGCCCCACCGGTACAAGCCGGCCCGGCCGGCAGACCGAGACCCGCCGGCTCGCCCGGCAGACCAAGAGATGCCGCGCCGATGAAAATCGATCCGATCCACCAGTTCAACATCGAGCCTCTCTTCACGATCGGCCATATCGGCAATCAAACGATCGCCTTCACCAATTCATCGCTCTACATGCTGATCGCCGTGGCGATCATCTCGCTCCTGATGCTGGCGAGCGGCAGCCAGCTCATTCCGGGACGCCTCCAGTCGGTCGCCGAAATCTCCTACGAGTTCGTCGCTTCGACGATCCGTTCGACCGCCGGCGCGGAAGGCATGAAGTTCTTCCCGCTGATCTTCTCGCTGTTCATGTTCATCTGCGTCTCGAACCTGGTCGGCATCATCCCCTACACTTTCACGATCTCGAGCCATATCATCGTCACCGTAGGGCTGGCGCTGCTGGTCTTCTTCACCGTGCTGATCTACGGCGTCTACAAGAACGGCTTGAAATTCTTCAGCATCTTCGTTCCTCACGGCGTTCCCGGCTACATCCTGCCGCTGGTCATGTTCATCGAGGTCCTGTCGTTCTTCCTGCGGCCGGTCTCGCACAGCATTCGTCTGTTCGCCAACATGCTGGCCGGCCACATCGCGCTGAAAGTGTTCGCGGGCTTCGTCGCCATGCTGGGCTTCTCGCTCGGCGCCATCGGCTGGGTCGGCGGCGTGCTGCCGCTGGCGCTCACGATCGCCCTGTACGCTCTCGAGATTCTGGTCGCGTTCCTGCAAGCCTATGTGTTTGCGATCCTGACCTGCATCTACCTCAACGACGCCCTTCATCCCGGACACTAGGCGGTCCGGGGAATTTCCACCCACAACCCTATCTTTCTTCCAAGGAGTCTAAAATGGATCCGGCAGCAGCAAAACTTATCGGCGCGGGCATCGCGTGCATCGGCATGGGCGGCGCGGGCGTCGGCGTGGGCGTGATCTTCGGCAACTACCTTGCCGCAGCCGTCCGCAACCCGTCGGCTGCTCAGGGCCAGTTCGGCAACCTGATCTTCGGCTTCGCCGTGACCGAAGCGCTCGGCATTTTCTCGCTGCTGATCGCGCTGCTTCTGCTGTTCGTTTTCTGAGACGACTTCCTTCGCGCCGCTTCATCCGAAGCGGCGCGTGACAGCAACAGGAGTACTCCATGGCCGAGAGTCATGGCGGGGCAAAAGGCCAGACGGCCAAAGCCCACACTGAAGCCGATGGCGGTCATCACAGCGGCGGCTTTCCGCCGTTCGAGAGCAGCACCTTTGCTTCGCAGCTGGTGTCGCTCGCGATCTTCTTCGTCCTGCTTTACGTGATCGTGTCCAAGCTCGCTCTGCCGAAGGTCGGCGGTGCGATCGAGGCACGTCAGAACAAGATCGAGGGTGACCTCGCCGAAGCGCAGAAGCTGAAGGATCAGTCCGAAGCGGCGCTGAAAGCCTATGAAGGCGAGCTCGCTTCGGCGCGTTCGCGGGCGCAGGCGATCGGCAACGAATCCCGCGACAAGGCGAATGCGCAGGCGGAAGCCGAGCGCAAGACCCTGGAAGAGCAGTTGGCGGCCAAGCTCGCCGAGGCGGAGAAGACTATCGCCTCGACCCGCGCCGCCGCCATGAGCAACGTCCGCGGCATCGCGGCCGATGCGGCAGGCACCATCGTGCAGCGGCTCACCGGCGTCGTTCCGGATGCGGCCTCGGTCAATGCCGCCGTTGATGCGTCCTTGAAGGGTTAGTCGATATGTTCTTCGATCCTGAAACCTGGGTCGCCGTCGCCTTCGTGATCCTGATGGTCGTGTTCGGCTATCTCGGGGTCTTCAAGTCGGCGATGACCGCGCTCGATCATCGCGCCGCCCGCATCAAGGCGGAGCTCGATGACGCCGTGCGTCTGAAAGACGAGGCCGCCAAGGTGCTCGCCGACTACAAGGCGCGCAGCGCCAGCGCCGAGCGTGAGGCCGCCGACATCATCGCCAACGCCAAGTCCGAAGCCGAGCGTATCGCGACTGAAGCCAAGGCGAAGATGGAAGATTTCGTCGCCCGCAGGACCAAGACCGCGGAGAGCAAGATCGCGCTCGCCGAGGCCCAGGCACTCGCCGACGTCCGCGCTGCAGCCGCCGAAGCCGCCGTCCAGGCCGCTTCCACGATCCTGTCGCAGTCGGTCAAGGGCCAGGTCGCCGACGATTTGCTCGCCAAGGGCATCACCGAGGTTCGGCAGAAGCTGAACTAAGGGACGCTTCCTCGACAATCAAAAAGCCGGCGCGATGAGCGCCGGCTTTTTTGTTGACCCGCGCTCGGTGTCATCGCCCGGCGACGCGGTTGGGGCCCTCTCTTACCCTCCCCTGGAGGGGGAGGGTCGATCGCGCGGAGCGCGAGCGGGGTGGGGTGATCTCTCAACACAGGGAATGCGCGACGCGGAGGGACCGTCACCCCACCCCGGCTCACATTTTCGCTGCGCTCAATGTGAGCCGACCCTCCCCCTCCAGGGGAGGGTAAGAGCGCCTCGCTTGCTGCAAGTGATGCTACTTCTTCTTCTTCGCCGGCGCCTTCGATCCCGCCAGCGCCTGCGGGTCGAAGCCGACATAGAAGATGTAGTTGTCGGCGACCGCGGGGGACGGCAGCGGATAGACCAGATCCTCGGCGACGAAGGTGAAGGGGACGCTGCCGTCTTCGGACATCTCGACCGTCGTCCGGTAGGCCTTGGAGGCAATCACCTTCTCGCCGACGCCGCCCTGAACCACGGCGATGCGCAAGGGAACCTCGACCGACGACGGGGCGCCTGCGGGACCTGCGACGACGCGCCCCTGAATGCCGACCCGGGCCGTGATCTCGCCGCCGTTGCGAATGCATTCGCGGGCCATCTTGGTGATGGAGGCCTGGTAGCGCACGTCGTTGCCGACCGCCTGCTTGCCCGCTGCCGCGACCGCATAAGTGGACGCGCCGGAACGCACCGTGACCTGGGGACAATCGACCTCAGGCGCCTCAGTGGGCTGGTTGGGCGCGGGCGCCGTCTGGGCCGGTTCATCCGACTTGCCGCCGAACAGGCTCTTGAAACGGTCGGTCAGCGACTGGGCGGCGGCCGGTGAGGCCGCGGCCAGCGCAACCGAGGCGGCCAGCGCGATCACGAGACCTCGCCTTGGCATCCCCAGCGATGATCGAAGCTCTTTCCGCATGAAAGCCCTGTACTCCATGACACTCCCCGGCGAGTTGCCGGTTAGACTCTTGTTTTGACGCGTTTTCTTTACGCGAACCGGTATCCACTTCGCTCGAAAACGCTCTAGCGCGGGTTATATCGTCAAAATCGGCGAACCCAAGGCAGCAAACAGGCGGCCACAGCCAGACTTTCGGCTTGGTTAGCCGCGAAAATCCTCGTGCAGCAGGCCGAACAGCAGATGGTCCTGCCAGACCCCGTTGATGCAGAGATAGCGCCGCGCCAGGCCTTCGCGGGAGAAGCCGCACTTCTCCAGCACCCGGATCGACGGCAAATTGGTGGGGATGCAGGCGGCCTCGACCCGGTGCAGATTGAGCTCGCCAAACAGGGTCGGCAGCAGTACCCGCAGCGCCGCGGTCATGTAGCCGCGATGGGCATGGGGCTGCCCGACCCAGTACCCGATCGTGCCGGCCTGGACGATGCCGCGGCGGACGTTGGCGAGCGTGATGCCGCCCACCATCGCGCCGTCCAGTTCCCGGAAGATCAGGAAGGGATAGGAGCGGTCGGCCGCGATATCCTCGGTGTACCGGCGCAGTCGCCGCCGGAAGCCCGAGCGAGTCAGATCGTCCGAGGGCCAGATCGGCTCCCAAGGCGTCAGGTAGTCGCGACTTGCTTCACGCAAATGTGCCCATTGCAGGAAATCCGACATCTGCGGCGCGCGCAGCAGGAGGCCATTGCCGCGTGGAGCGAGGGCGGCGGGTCCACTGGATGGCAGGCGAAAGAGGGCCATGTGATGCTTCCCGGGGCGCGTCAGCCCGCGAGGTCAGGTGCTAGTGCAACCGCGCCTTGGCTCGCGCCCTGGTCAATCCTTCCGCAAAAGACACCGCCGTGTCCAGACCCCTTCCGCTACCCAATGCAACCACCGCAGGGCGGCTCCGCGATAACAGCGCCCGCGCCGCGTTGCGGGTTGATTCAACGCTGACCCCATCGATTCGGTCCACCAATTCCTGGACCGTCTGCGGCCGGCCATAGGCCAGCACATGCCGCGCAAGCTGCTCGGCGCGCGAGGAGCAGCTCTCCAGCGCCATCAACAGGCCGGCCTTCATCTGCGCCTTGGCCCGCGCGATCTCGGCCTCGGTCAGGGTCTCCACCGAATCATTGATGATGTCGACCACGACTTCCATCATCTCGGGCGCATCGGCGGGATCGGTGCCGGTATAGAGCCCGAAGAAACCGGTATCGCTATAGGGCGCATGGAAGCTGTAGATCGAGTAGCAGAGCCCCCGCTTCTCCCGCACCTCCTGGAACAGCCGCGACGACATTCCGCCGCCGAGGATGTTGGTGAAGACCTGGAGCGAGAACAGCGACAGATCGGTCTGCGGCACGCCTTCCAGCGCCAGCGTCAGATGCGCCTGCTCGAGCTCGCGGTGCACCACCTTCGCACCGCCCTTGCCGAACTGTGCTGTCTGCGGCTTCGGTCCGGGCGTCCCTTCAAAGCTTGAAAACCGCCTCTCGACCTCGGCGACCACCTGCTTGTGATCGACCGCGCCGGCCGCGGCCACCACCATGTCGGGTCCACGATAATGGGTCGACAGGTAGCCGCGCAGCATGTCGCGGTTGAAGCCGCGCAGCGTCTTGGCGGTGCCGAGCAGCGAGCGGCCCATCGGCTGGTCGGGGTAGCAGAGCTCGTTGAGATGCTCGAACACGACGTCGTCGGGCGTGTCCTGCGCCGCGCCGATCTCCTGCACGATGACGTTCTTCTCGCGCTCGAGTTCGTCCGGCTCGAAGGCCGGATTGGCGAGGATGTCGGAGAGCACGTCGAGCGCCAGCGGCACGTCGGCCTTCATCACCCGCGCATAATAGGACGTCGTCTCGGTCGAGGTGCCGGCGTTGAGGTCACCGCCGACGGCCTCGATCTCCTCGACGATTTCGCGCGAGGAACGCCGCGTCGTGCCCTTGAACGCCATGTGCTCCAGCAGATGCGAGATGCCGTGCTCGTTCGGCTTCTCGTCGCGCCCGCCGACGCCGGCCCAGACCCCGAGCGCGGCGGTCTCGACGTGCGGCATGTTGTCGGTGACGATGGTGAGGCCGGACGCAAGCTTGGAGATCTCGACGCTCATCCGGCGACTCCCTGTTTCGCGGCGCGGCTGACCGACAGCACAAACCGCTCGACCTCAGCCTGGTCGTTTTTCATCACCTTCATGTGTTCGGATTTGGTCATCAATCCGTCGAGCCAGGCGGGAAGTTGCGGCCGCACGCCGCAGGCCGCCTCGACCGCGTCGGGGAATTTCGCCGGATGCGCGGTGGACAGCACGATGTTGGGCACCCCCGTGTCCGTCGAGTCGCGGTCGGCCACCGCCAGCGCCACCGCGGTGTGGGGATCGACGAGCTCGCCGGCCTCGCGCCAGGCGGCGCGGATCGCAGCCGAGGTCTCGGTCTCATCCGCGCGTCCCGCGTCGAACTCCTCGCGCACCGCCGCGAGCGTTGCGTCCGGCAGCACGAAACGGCCCGACTGCTTCAGCGAATCCATCAGGCGGCGCACGCCACCCGCATCGCGCTTGCCCGCCTCGAACAGCAGCCGTTCGAAGTTCGAGGAGATCTGGATGTCCATCGAGGGCGACGCCGTGGCGTGCACCTCGCGCACCTCGTAGATGCCGGTCTTGAGCGTGCGCGCCAGGATGTCGTTGACGTTGGCGGCGATGCGCAAGGTCCGTACCGGCAGGCCCATGCGCTTGGCGACGTAGCCCGCAAAGATGTCGCCGAAATTGCCCGTGGGCACGGTGAAGTCGACCTGCCGCGCCGGCGCGCCGACGGCGACGGCCGAGGTGAAGTAGTAGACGACCTGCGCGACGATGCGCGCCCAGTTGATCGAGTTGACGCCTGATAGCGCGACCTGGTCGCGGAAGCGGTGATGGTTGAACATCCCCTTCACGATGGCCTGACAATCGTCAAAGGTGCCTTCGATCGCGAGCGCATGCACGTTGGCAGCACCCGTCGTCGTCATCATGCGACGCTGCACGTCGGAGATGCGGCCGTCCGGAAACAGCACGATGAGATCGACATTCTCCAGCCCCGCGAAAGCCTCGACCGCGGCGCCGCCGGTGTCGCCCGAGGTCGCAACCACGATGGTGGTGCGCTGGCCGCGCTTGGCGAGCACGTGATCCATCAGCCGCGAGATGAGCTGCATCGCGACGTCCTTGAACGCCAGCGTCGGGCCGTGGAACAGCTCGAGCACGAACTGGTGCGGCGACATCTGGCGCAGCGGCACGACAGCGGGATGGCGGAAAGTGGCGTAGGCTTCATTCGCCATGCGGCCAAGCTCGGCATCCGAAATCTCGCCAGCGGCGAACGGGCGGATAACGTCGACCGCGACCTCCCAATAGGGACGGCCGAAGAATTTTGCGATGGCCTCGTGCGAGAGCTGCGGCCAGGTGACGGGCACGTAGAGGCCGCCGTCGCGGGCAAGCCCGGTCAGCATCACGTCGCAGAAGCCAAGCTCGGGGGCCTCGCCCCGGGTCGAAAGATATCGCGTCAAACCGCCCTCCAAAGGTCGGCCCCAAATCCTAAGTTGAAGCCTAAACCTTTGATTTTAATGAAGTTACTTGTCTCAAGCGTCACAGACTAGGCGGCACCATAAAGCGTTTTGCAGCATCGGGAAACCGCTTCGGCGTCGCCCCTGGGCCCAAGAACCCTGGGCCCAAGAAAAAGGGCTGCGGGGTTGCCGCAGCCCTCTCCTGGAAGGGTCTGTCGTTAATTTGTGCAGACCTACTTTATCCCTCGTCCGGGTCGCCCCCCGTCAAATCGCAGGCGGTGAGCTATCGTCGGCCGCTGTGGGATCGTCAAGTGCAAAAAACCGCGTGCACCGACGATTGTTCCAAGTTTTCCCGGTGCAAGGGCATGATCCGGAAAAGTGTGCAGCGGTTTTCCCTCGCGACAAACGCGGAACGCGTTTGCGCGGAGATCATGCCCAAACAAAGAATTAAAGCGCGATGACAATGCAACCCGATTTCATCGCGCTTCAGGACGCGCTCAATCCAGTCCGATCGCAACCGCAATGCGGATCAGGTCGGAGTGGTTCTTGGCGCCGAGCTTCTGCTTCAACAGCGAGGTGGTGTTGGCGACCGTCTTGTAGGAAATGCCGAGCGCCTCGGCGACCTCGACGATCTTGTCGCCGCGGCCGAGCAGACGCAAAATCTCCAATTCGCGCGGCGTCATCTGCGAGGCCGGATTGGCCTTGATCGCAGCGCCCGAGAACGTCACGGCTTCGGCAAGCTGCGGCGAGATGAAGTTGTCGCCGGCGACGACCTTGCGCACCGCCTTCAACAGGATCTTGGGATCGTCGCCCTTGGACACGTAGCCCTGCGCGCCGAGCTCGACGGCGCGAACCACGAAAGCCGGATCGTCGTTCATGCTGAACATGATGATCTTGGCGGCCGGATCGTCCTTGCGGATGCGGCGCATCAGCTCGAAGCCGGAGACATCGGGCAGGCCGATGTCGATCACGGTGACGTCGGGACGTTTGCTGATATAGGCGCGGTGACCGGACTTGGCGTCGACCGCCTCGTCGATGCGGATCGACTGGTCGACGGCGAGGAGAGTCCGGCAACCGGATAGCACCACGGGATGGTCGTCGACGATCAATACCCTGGTCGCAGGCTTGGCGTTGTCTTGCATTGCGCGCCCTCTTTGCTCGACTGATAGCGCGTCGGGAACAAATGGAAAGAGCGAATCCTGCCACCTCCGTTAGAATTGACCTAAGGTGACAGCGCAATCCTGCGGATTGTTGCAGCGGTTGCGAACTAGAGCCCCGTTCCGATGTCATCGGAACGGGGCTCTAGATTCTAATTTGACGCGTTTTCTTGACGCGAACCGGTATCCACTTCGCTCGAAAACGCTTTAGCACGCGCAGCAATCGACCGGATTCTGCCGCGCAGGCTCGCAAAGCGTATGAACGATCTTGCCGTCGTCGCCAAAGCCGAACAGCGCGCGAATGCGCAAGGAGCCGGCGACGGAATATTCGAGCTCGATCCCTTGCGGCGCGGGGCTGATGTCCTCGAGGCCGACGCCGGTGAAGGAGAAGGCACCGATCTTCGGCTCCCAATAGGCACCGATCTCATTGCGGCCGTGGTAGACATGCGCGCCGGCGCACTGGCATTCCAGCTCCGCATCGTCGGCGTAGAGATCGAGCAGCGTGGTGAGGTCGCCCTTGCGGCAGGCGTCCAGCCAGTCCACGACGATGCCCATCTGGTCGATATCGTTCACGTGCTCAACCCTACTGTGCGCCCCGCGCAAATGCGATCGTGCCTTAGGCCAATAGCCGTGAAACTGGACTGAATGGGAAGACCGGACAATTCCGGGGCTATAGCGTTTTCAAGCGAAGTGGATACCGGTTCGCGTGAAGAAAACGCGTCAAAACAAGTATCCGGAGTTTCCGTTCCGATTCTATCGGGACGGAAACTCTGGGAACCGCCTCAGGCCCGCCGCCGCCCCCTCACCCAGACGCCGAACGCGATCAGCACGGCGCCCGCCAGCGAGAACCAGGTGATGGCGTATTGCAGATGGTCGTCCTTCAGATGCACGTCGAGCGGCCCGGGTCGCGGGATGCCGTTCAGCGGCGCCGGCTGCTCGAGGTCGACATAGAATGGCGCGACCGTACCCCAGCCCAGTGCGCTCGCCATCAGGTGCTGATCGCGCACGAACCAGAGCCGCGTGGTGCGGTTCTCGGCGGGCGTGAGCGCGCCCGGCGCCTCCGGAAAACGGAGGTAGCCGGTCAGCGTCACCGGCTCGCCGGTGACGAGCTTCTTCGCGGCGCGGTCCTGCACGGCGCGGTCCTGCATCGTGTTCTCGACGAAGCCGACATCGATCACGACCATCGCACCATCAGGCAGTCGCGCGGGCAAAAAGGCCCAGGTGCCGGGCGAGGCGGCATCCTTGCGCACGGCGGAGCCGGAGCTGTAGACCATCGCGTCCGGCAGCGGTGCATAGGTCGCGGTGAACGTGACGCGGCGAAACTCGTCCGTTCCCGCGTTCAGCGTGCTCCACTGCGCAGGCGGCGGCAGCGCGACGGGCGGCGCCGCAAGGCGTTCGGTGAGCGCCGCGATCAGCTCGTGCTTGGCGGTGCGGCGCTGCAACTGCCAGACGCCGAGCGCAATGAAGGCTGCCATCACCACGAGCGTGAACAGGGCAAAGCCGGCAACGGCCGGCTTGCGCGGCGCGTCAGTGTTCATTTCGGGCGGTCGATCAATTGGCCCGGCGCCGCCTTGTGATGGAATTGCAGCGCGATCAGCAGCGACTTCATCGCGCGCAGCGGCAACAGCGTGGTTGCGAGAATGAGCGGCAGCCAGAGCGCCGCATGCAGCCAGAACGGCGGCTGGTACTTGACCTCGACGATGAGCGCGCAGGCCACCACGATCGCCCCGGCCAGCATGATGATGAAGATCGCAGGCCCGTCACCGGTGTCGATGAAGGCGTAGTCGAGGCCGCAGCGGTCGCAGGACGGCGCCAGCGTCAGGAAGCCCGCATACATCTTGCCCTGGCCGCAGCGCGGGCATTTGCAGGCGAGCCCGCGCATCGCGCTCTGCAGGACGGTGGTGGGAGGATAGTCGGTCATACACGCTCCTTCCCCTCTCCTTCTAAACGAAAGGGGCGGCCATTGCGGCCGCCCCTTATTAGCATGATCGCTCCGGACTTAGTGCGCGCCGTGCGCCATGGTCTCGGCGCCGCGGCCCCACACGTAGATGCAGAGGAACAGGAACAGCCACACCACGTCGACGAAGTGCCAGTACCAGGCGGCGAATTCGAAGCCGAGATGCTGCTTGGGCGTGAAGTGGCCGGCATAAGCGCGCGCCAGGCACACGATCAGGAACACAGTACCGACCAGCACGTGGAAGCCGTGGAAGCCGGTCGCCATGAAGAAGGTCGCGCCGTAGACGTTGCCGGCGAAGGAGAACGCGGCGTGGGCGTACTCAAAGGCCTGCACGCAGGTGAAGGCGGCGCCGAGCAGGACCGTGAGGATCAGGCCGTACTTGAGACCCTGACGATCGTTCTCCAGCAGCGCGTGATGCGCCCAGGTCACCGTAGTGCCTGACGTGAGCAGGATCAGCGTGTTGAGCAGCGGCAGGTGCCAGGGGTCGAAGGTCTCGATACCCTTCGGCGGCCAGGTGCCCGGCACGGCGCAGGCGCCGGCCTGGGTGCCGAGGCCGCAGCCGAAGACGGCGTCACGGGTGGCATGGACGGCGTCGGCCGGGAACAGCGCGGCGTTGAAATAGGCCCAGAACCAGGCAACGAAGAACATCACCTCGGAGGCGATGAACAGGATCATGCCGTAGCGGTGATGGAGCTGCACGACGCGGGTGTGGTCGCCCTTGTACTGGGCTTCCTTGATCACGTCGGCCCACCAGCTCGCCATGGTGTAGAGCACGCCGATGGTGCCGATGCCGAACAGGATCGGCGCACCCTTGAACATGTGGTGCATCCAGGCGATGGCGCCGAGCGCCATGACGAAGGCCGACAGCGAGCCGACGGCCGGCCACGGAGAGGGATCGACCAGGTGGTAATCGTGTTGCTTGCCGTGCGCGGTTGCCATTGCGGTCAGTCTCCTTAGCCCGTGCCTGTGAGGCACTTGTCCCCTCGAATTCCAATCACCTTGATCTCAAGCGATCCCGGCGATCAAAGATTACCCTTGCGTCTGTCGTCCTCGCCCGAGGCGAGCGGCTTCACCACCGGATCGCGCACGGGATAGAACGTATAGGAAAGCGTGATCGTGCCGAGCCCGTCATTGTCGTGATCCTCAGTGAGCGACGGATCGACATAGAACACCACGGGCATCTCCCGCTTCTCGCCGGGCGCCATGGTCTGCTCGGTGAAGCAGAAGCAGTTGATCTTCTGGAAATAGGATCCGACCGTCAGCGGCGCGACGTTGTAGGCCGCCTGGCCTGCGGTGGTGCGCGCCGCCTGGTTGGTCACGGTGTAGTAGACGGTCACGACCTGGCCGACATTGACCTCGATCTCGGTCTGCTCCGGCTCGAACTTCCAGGGCAGGCCCGGCCCGACATTGGCATCGAAGCGCACCGCGATTTTTCGCGCGAGCGGCCCAGTCGCGGGCGCGGACGTCGCGACCTGCGTCGTGCCGTTGAAGCCGGTGGCGCGGCAGAACCAGTTGTAGAACGGCACGGCCGCATAGGATGCGCCGACCATCAGCGCGACGACGAGGCCGCAGATCGAGGCGACCAGCGTGTCGCGGCCGAGCCTTGCCGGCTTCGGGCTCACGTCCTGCGCTATGGTCGGTTTCTGATCCATCTCTCTCGTTTACATCGGCCGGACTAGCACCGCCGGTCCCTTGACCATGGTGACGGCGAAGAACAGCAGCACGAGCACGCCGAGTGCGAGCGCGATCGCGATCGAACGCTGACGGCGGCTCTTCTTCTGCGCCTCGGTGAGGACGATTCCATCTGGCTCGGGTTTGTCGGCCATGCCTTGATCATGCGCCCCCTACCATCGGAGCAAGCGCCCGGAACACGACCTCGGCGAGCAGGGTCGCAAACAGCGCAAACAGATAAAGGATAGAGAAAGCAAACAATTTGCGGGTCGCGCGCAACGACTGGCTGCGCTCGCGGCGGATGAAAACCTCGATCGCGAACACCAGCATGCCGGCGCCGAGGACCAGCGAGGTAACGCCGTAGACGAGATCGAAATAACCGAGCGCCCAGGGCGCGGCGGCGACCGCAATCAGCACGATGGTGTAGAGCAAAATCTGCAGACGCGTGGCGTCCGGACCGGCGACGTTGGGCAGCATCGGAATGCCGGCGCGCGCATAGTCGTCGGAGCGGAACAGCGCCAGCGCCCAGAAGTGCGGCGGCGTCCAGAAGAAGATGATGGCGAACAGGAGCAGCGGCTCGACCGCGACCGAGCCTGTTACGGCGGCCCAGGCCACCACCGGCGGCAGCGCACCGGCGGCGCCGCCGATCACGATGTTCTGGGCGGTCCAGCGCTTCAGGAGCATCGTGTAGATCACGACATAGAAGAAGATGGTGAAGGCGAGTAGCGCGCCTGCGATCCAGTTGACGAGGATGCCGAGCGTCATCACCGAGAAGAACGCCAGCGTCATGCCGAACGTCATGGCTTCGGCCTTGGTGATGCGGCCGCGCGGGATCGGCCGGTTCGCGGTGCGCGACATCTTGGCATCGATGTCGCCCTCGAGCGCCATGTTCAGCGCGCCGGACGCACCGGCGCCGACCGCGATGCAGAGCAGCGAGGTGAACGCCAGCACGGGATGGAAGTGGCCCGGCGCCATCACCATCCCGACCAGCGCCGTGAAGATCACGAGCGACATCACGCGCGGCTTCAACAGCGCAATGTAATCGGAAACATCAGCCTCGGAGATCCGGGGACCGGCGGCGATGGCGTTATGATCGAGGACCGACACGTCAAGTTACTCGCTTCGGGATAGAGCGGCGGCGCCCCGTGAGGCGCCGCGGCAGATGTTGCTTACTGCACGCGCGGCAGCACTTCGAACTGGTGGAAGGGCGGCGGCGAGGACAGCGTCCATTCCAGCGTGGTCGCACCCGCACCCCACGGATTGTTCGGAGCCGGAACCTTCTTCACGAAGGCGTCGATCACGCAGTACAGGAAGACCAGCACGCCGAAGCCGGAGATATAGGAGCCGACCGACGAGACGTAGTTCCAGCCCGCGAACGCGTCCGGATAGTCGACGTAGCGGCGGGGCATGCCCGACAGGCCGAGGAAGTGCTGCGGGAAGAACACCAGGTTGACGCCGATGAAGGTGATCCAGAAGTGCGCCTTGGCCAGCGTCTCGTTGTACATGTAGCCCGTCATCTTCGGGAACCAGTAGTACCAGCCGGCGAAGATCGCGAACACGGCGCCGAGCGACAGCACGTAGTGGAAGTGGGCGACGACGTAATAGGTCTCCTGCAGCACGCGGTCGACGCCGGCATTCGCCAGCACGACGCCGGTGACGCCACCGACCGTGAACAGGAAGATGAAGCCCACGGCCCAGATCATCGGGGCGCGGAATTCGATCGAGCCGCCCCACATGGTGGCGATCCACGAGAAGATTTTTACGCCGGTCGGGACTGCGATCACCATGGTCGCCGCCACGAAGTAAGCCTGCGTCGCCGAGGACATGCCGACCGTGTACATGTGGTGCGCCCACACCACAAAACCGATGCCGCCGATCGCGACCATGGCGTAGGCCATGCCGAGATAGCCGAACACGGGCTTGCGCGAGAAGGTCGACACGATCTGGCTGATCATGCCGAAGCCGGGCAAGATCAGGATGTACACCTCGGGGTGACCGAAGAACCAGAACAGGTGCTGGAACAGCACGGGGTCGCCGCCGCCGTCGGCCGCGAAGAAGGTGGTGCCGAAATTGCGGTCGGTGAGCAGCATGGTGATCGCGCCGGCGAGCACCGGCAGCGACAGCAGCAGCAGGAACACCGTCACAAGGATCGACCACACGAACAGCGGCATCTTGTGCAGGGTCATGCCCGGCGCGCGCATGTTGAAGATCGTGGTGATGAAGTTGATCGCGCCCAGGATCGACGAGGCACCGGCAAGATGCAGCGACAGGATCGCGAAGTCGACGGCCGGGCCCGGATGACCCGAGGTCGACAGCGGCGCGTAGATGGTCCAGCCGGCGCCGACGCCGTTGGCGCCCGGCTCGCCCTCGACGAAGGTCGAGAGCAGCAGCAGCGCAAAGGAGGCAGGCAACAGCCAGAACGAGATGTTGTTCATGCGCGGGAACGCCATGTCGGGCGCGCCGATCATCAGCGGCACGAACCAGTTGCCGAAGCCGCCGATCATCGCGGGCATGACCATGAAGAAGATCATGATCAGGCCGTGGCTGGTCACGAAGACGTTGTAGGTGTGCGTCTCGTGGAAGATCTGCACGCCCGGGATCATCAGCTCGGCGCGGATCGCAACCGACATCGCGGCACCGATGATGCCGGCGATGACCGCGAACACCAGGTACATCGTGCCGATGTCCTTGTGGTTCGTCGAATAGACGTAGCGCCGCCATCCGGTCGGATGGTCATGCGCGTGATCATCATGGGCGTGATCGCTGTGTGTCGCTGCACTCGTTGCCATTTTCAAATCCTGCCTTGCGTCCCGTTCGGACCCGTTCCGGTTCGACCCCTTGGGTCGAACCTTGAGGGTCCCGCCCTTATTCCCCTAAGGTCCCGCGCTTACTGCGTCGGACCCGCGGCCGAAGCGTAGGTGCTCGTGCCGCCGCTCGCATATTTCTTCTTCGCCGCCTCGACCCAGGAGGCGAACTCCTGGTCGCTGACCACGCGAATCGCGATCGGCATGAAGGCATGGTCCTTGCCGCACAGTTCCGAGCACTGGCCGTAGAACATGCCGGTCTTGGTGGCCTTGAACCAGGTCTCGTTCAGGCGGCCGGGAATGGCGTCGATCTTGACGCCGAAGGCCGGCAACGCGAAGGCGTGAATCACGTCGGCGCCGGTGGTCTGGACGCGAATCACCTTGTTCACCGGCACGACCATCTCGTTGTCGACGCCGAGCAGGCGCGGCTGCTTGTCCTGCGCCATCAGCGAGTCGAACTCGAACTTGCCGTTGTCGGGATAGGCGTAGGACCAGTACCACTGCTTGCCGGTGGCCTTGACGGTGATGTCCGCCTTCGGCACGTCCAGCTGAAGGAACAAAAGGCGGAACGATGGCACCGAGATGCCGACCAGGATCAGCACCGGGATCAGCGTCCAGGCCACCTCGATCAGCGTGTTGTGCGTGGTGCGCGAGGGCACCGGATTGGCCTTGGCGTTGAATTTCACCACCACGATCACCAGCAGCGCCAGCACGAACAGCGTGATGAGCGTGATGAGCACGAACAGGAAATTGTGGAACCAGACGATGTTGTCCATCACCGGCGAGGCGGACGGCTGGAGCGTCCACTCCCACGGCGACGGCTGTCCCAGCTCACCGGCGGTTGCCGCGCCGCCTGCGGCCAGCATCAAGCCCGCCACGGCCAATCCCAGCAAGTTCCGGCCCATCGACATCCTCATGCCGTTCGCGCTCCCCTCAAGAATTACCCCAATGCATCCGCCCATTGTCAGGGAATGCTTGTCCGACCCGCCCTCTGACAAACCGCCTGCAAGAATACCTCTAAGAGGCATCTGGGCCAGATCGCTAGAACGCCGAAATCAGCCTCTCAAACCATAATTCTTGATCTATCGCAATGCAGTCTTGAGCCCGGTCTGTCAGCCATCACACGCAAGATATTTCCCAGTAACATCAGACAAAAATACCGTTCCCGGCGGCGCCGCGGCTTGACAGCAGGATTGCCCGCTGTAGGCACAAGCGAGCTGGTCGGCCGAAACCTGATTCGTGCGGGCGGAGGCGGGGCGCGCGGCGCGATATTTGCTTGCGAATCGCCTTCAAGACGCCGTCATTTCCCGTATCAGTTCCGATAGTTCGACCGAAACGACCCAGGCGAGCGGACAATTTGCCAGACCTGCAAGGCGATCACAGGGATTGAGCCAGATGGAGCTCTCGAAACTCAGGGAATTTGAGGTGCGACGCTGGAATGCGCTGGCTGCCCTTCTGGCCGCTTTTGTCCTCCTCGCCCTGCCCGGCCTTGCCCACGCGCAAGGGGCGGTGCGCTCGGTGCACGGCGACTGGCAGATCCGCTGCGACACCCCGCCGGGCGCCCAGGCCGAGCAATGCGCCCTGATCCAGAGCGTTGTCGCCGAGGACCGCTCGAACGCCGGCCTGACCGTGATCGTGCTCAAGACCGCCGACCAGAAGAGCCGCCTGATGCGGGTGGTCGCGCCGCTGGGCGTGCTGTTGCCCTCCGGCCTCGGCCTCAAGCTCGACAACCAGGACGTCGGCCGCGCCGGCTTCGTGCGCTGCCTGCCCAATGGCTGCGTCGCCGAGGTGGTGATGGACGACAAGCTGCTCGGCCAGCTCCGCAGCGCCAAGACCGCGACCTTCATCATCTTCGAGACGCCCGAAGAAGGCATCGGCTTCCCGCTCAGCCTCAACGGGCTTGGCGACGGCTATGACAAGCTGCCGTAGGGCCTTTTCTCTACATCGACACTGCTAGTTCCGTCATCCTGAGGTGCGAGCCATGGGGCGCAACGCGCCGCATGGGGAGCCTCGAAGGATGCACGGCCGAGCTGGTAGCCGGGCCGTCGCCCTTCGAGGCCTACGCTACGCTCCGGCGCCTCAGGATGACGGTGATGGATTTTCGCTCGCGGTATCTATGCTCCGCCTCACGCCCGGTCGATGCGATAGAGCTCGCTGTCGCACCAGCCACAGCGATAGATGCGGCCCATGCTCGGCACCGGCGCGACCAACGCCTTGCGACGGCACGCGTTGCAGACGACACCATCCGCGGTGCGACAGCCCGGATGGGCTGCGAGATATTCGTCAAGGCTCGGATAGGATTGCCAGCGGCGGCGATAGATCCACTGGTTGAAAAGCAAGACCGCGCCCAGCGCGGCAAAGCCGATGATCAGGCCGTGATATAGGTCCCAGAATTCGAGCAGGGGTAACGCGGGCTTCCACATTGCTGCAATCTCGCGCGGCCGGCCGGACCGGATGAGCGCATATAGTTCGAAAACGTGAAAACCGGATTAAGTCGAGCGGCGACCGAGGGAGATGCAACACCCCTTCCTAGAACAGCACCGCCATCTGGATCACGCTCTCATAGACGCCATCGATCCTGACCGCGTTGCGCGACAATCCCTCGACGGCAAAGCCGACGCTCTTGTAGAGCGCGATCGCGTTCAGATTGTTTTCGCGCACCGAGAGTTCGACCCGCGTCATGCCGGCGGCCTGCGCGGCGTCGAGTGTCGTCCGGATCAATCGCGTTCCGACCCCCCCCTGGCCCCGAAATGGCTGCAAAAGGCCCATACCGAGGATGCCGGCATGGGCATAGATCGGGCGCGGATGGCGCCTGACATCGCACCAGCCGACCACGTCACCGCCTGAAAGAGCGACGAATTGCGGATGCCCATGGGCGATCATGTCGAGGACGAAGCTGCGCATCGCTTCCAAGGGCGGCGCTTCCAGGAAGGCCGGATAACGCTTTTCCCGCGCGACCGCATCCAGCGTGCGGTGGAAGCTTTCGATATGCGCTTCGGATATCACAATGATTTCAATCATGTCGTTTCCGTAATGTGTTTGGACGGCCCCTCGCCGAACGCATCCGAAACCATTATCTTGCCCAAGATCTTGCTCAAGACATCCCCGACAACGGACGCATGATGACCAATCCTGCCACCACCTCCCTGCTCGAGCGCGCCAATCTCGACCGCGACAAGGTCCGCCATGAAGTCGCGCGCGGGCTTGCCGGCGCCGACGATGGCGAACTGTTCCTCGAATACAGCCAGACCGAAGCGCTGATGTTCGACAATGGCCGGCTGAAGCAGGCGACCTATGACACCTCGCAAGGCTTTGGCCTGCGCGCCGTCAAGGACGATGCGGTCGGCTATGCGCATTCCTCCGACGTGTCGCTGCCGGCGCTGATCCGCGCGGCCGACGCGGTTGCCGCCGTGCGCGGCGGTTACTCCGGCAGCTTTGCCGCGCCGCCGCCGCACACCAATGTGCGGCTCTATGCCGACGACAATCCGCTGGACGCGCCCGGCTTCGAGGCCAAGGTGAAGCTGCTCGCCGAGATCGACGCGTATCTGCGCGACAAGGATCCGCGGGTGCGGCAGGTCAGCGTGAGCCTCGGCGCAACCTGGCAGGTCGTCGAGATCCTGCGTCCCGACGGCGAGAGCTATCGTGACATCCGCCCGCTGGTGCGTGTGAACGTGTCCGTCGTCGCAGGGCAAGGCGACCGGCAGGAGAGCGGCAGCAAGGGCTATGGCGGCCGTGCCGGCTACGCCGAATTCATCGAGACCAGGAACTGGCGCGACGCCGCCGACGGCGCGCTGCGCGAGGCGCTGGTGAATCTGGAATCCGTGCCGGCGCCCGCCGGCGAGATGGACGTGGTGCTGGGCGCAGGCTGGCCCGGCGTGATGCTGCATGAGGCCGTCGGGCACGGCCTCGAGGGCGACTTCAACCGCAAGAAGACCTCGGCGTTCGCAGGCCTGATGGGCCAGCAGGTCGCCGCCAAGGGCGTCACGGTGGTCGACGACGGCACCATTGCCTCGCGCCGTGGTTCGCTCTCGATCGACGACGAGGGCACGCCGACCAACCGCACCGTGCTGATCGAGGACGGCATTCTGGTCGGCTACATGCAGGACCGCCAGAACGCCCGGCTGATGAACATGAAGCCGACCGGCAACGGGCGCCGCCAGGGCTATGCCCATGTGCCGATGCCGCGCATGACCAACACCTACATGCTGGCCGGCGACCGCGAGCCGGGCGAGATCATCGCCTCGGTGAAGAACGGCGTGTTCGCCGCGAATTTCGGCGGCGGCCAGGTCGACATCACCTCGGGCAAGTACGTCTTCCAGTGCACCGAGGCCTACAAGATCGAGAACGGAAAGATCGGCGCGCCGCTGAAGGGCGCCATGCTGATCGGCAACGGGCCGACCGACCTGCATCGCATCCGCATGATCGGCAACGATCTCGCGCTCGATACCGGCATCGGCACGTGCGGCAAGAACGGACAGGGCGTTCCCGTCGGCGTCGGCCAGCCGTCGCTGCTGATGGAGCGCATCACGGTTGGAGGCACCGGCGCATGAGCGTTGAGAAGGTAGCAAGCGCGAAGCCCAAGGGCAGCGGCTGGCGCGGCCAGCTCGTGCAGCTCGCGGGCATCGTCGCAGCCGTGTTCATCGCCAAGGGCGCGCTGGCCGAGCCGTTCTACGTGCCGTCGGGCTCGATGGAGCCGACGCTGTTGATCGGCGATGCACTGCTCGCATCGAAATTCCCTTATGGCTACGGCACCTCGTCGCTGCCGATCCAGATCAATTTGCCGGAAACCGGCCGCGTCTTCGCCGAAACGCCGAAGCAGGGTGACGTCGTGGTGTTCCGCTGGCCCGGCGACCGCTCGCAAGCCTGGGTCAAGCGCGTGGTCGGATTGCCGGGCGACCGCATCCAGATCCGGCAGGGCCAGCTCTTCGTCAACGACCGTCCCTGCGAACTGAAGCCTGACGGCGTCGGACAGGCCGAGGACGACAATGGCGGCAGCGAACCCGCCTACCGCTATATCGAGACGCTGCCGAACGGCGTGTCGCATCTCATCTTCAAGATGCGCGACAATGGCCCGCTCGACAACACGCCGGAAGTGACGGTGCCGGCTGGCCATCTGTTCGTGCTCGGCGACAACAGAGACAACTCCGCCGACAGCCGCGTGCCGCTGCGCTCCGGCGGCGTCGGCCTGCTGCCGATCGACAATCTCGTCGGCCGCGCCGATGCCGTGCTCGGCTCCTGGGACCTCGGCATGCGCAGCCAGCCGGTGTGGACCTGGCTGTCCGGTTTTCGCGTGGCGCGGTTCTTCACCGCGGTGAAGTGAGCGGCCAAGCGCGTGAATCGTTGGGTGGGCAAAGCGAAGCGTGCCCACCGCTTTCGTCTCGATCCTGGAGAGATGGTGGGCACGGCGCAAGAGCGCCTTTGCCCACCCTACGATTCCCGATGACCCGCGACGAATTCATCGCTCTCGCGCTCCAGAACCCGAACAACGTCGCCATCATCGACGCATTGCAGGAACTCGCGCTGCCCGATGCGTGGCTCGTCTCCGGCTGCCTGGTGCAGAGCGCGTGGAACGTGCTCACGGACCGCGCGGTCGATCACGGCATCGCCGACTATGACGTGTTCTATTTCGATCCTGACACCTCATGGGAGGCAGAGGATGCGGTGATCCGCCTCTTGCACCAGCGGCTCGCGCATCTCTCGATCAAGGTCGAAGCACGCAACCAGGCGCGCGTGCATCTCTGGTATCCGGCGAAGCACGGCCTGCCCTACCCGCCGCTGACCTGCTCGACCGACGGCATCGATCGCTTCCTCACGCAGAACACGCAAATCGGCATCAGAAGGACAGGCGACGGTTACGACGTCTACGCGCCGCATGGCTTTGACGATGTCGCTCACCTGATCGCGCGGCCCAATCCGGGTCCGAACTTTTCCGCGGCGAATTACGATGTGAAGGCCTCGCGCTGGAAGGCGCTGTGGCCGGAGCTCACGGTGATTGCGGCGGAGGAGACATAACCAATTCCGTTGTTCCGGGATGGTGCGAAGCACCAGACCCGGAATCTCGAGATTCCGGGTTCGATGCTAACGCATCGCCCCGGAATGACGTGCTTCGCACGTCACCGAACCACGCCCGAGATGAACCCCGCCTTCCGTCGCGGCGGCTTGATTTCTTTCTTCAGGAAGCAGCGCGCTTCGCGGGTGGTATAGCCGGGCCGTGCATAGGTGAAGGCGCGGCATTTGTTGTCGGCGACGCAGGCGGCCTTGCAGGCGTCCTCGCCCTCATCAGGCTTCAGCGCGAAATTGCGCAAGTCTCCGCCGGGCCGGTCGATCGAAGACTCGACGCCTTCGACACGCGGCTCGACGACACCGGCGCCGCGCACACCGGAGATGCAGCAGCTTTCGGGAACGCGCGGCGGCACGGTGTTCTTCAGCCAGCACACCGCCTTGCCGCCCTCGACGTCGGGATAGCTAAAGCTCCAGGCCCGGCATTTGCGGTCGCGCTCGCAGAGCAGCGCGCAATCCTCTGGGTCGCCGGAGACCACCGGTGTGTTGAAATAGTCGCCGCCCGGGCGGTCGAACGCCGTCTGCGCCTGGGCAAGCGGCGGCGCAAGCGCGGCCGTAAGCAGCATCGCGCATGCCAAAACCTTTGCCATGAAGGCCCCCGGCAGGCGGCACTTCCCCATCAGAACAGCTTTCGAGTTATTGAACGCGTTACCCTTTTTGCAGCCGGTCATTTGATCGCCGCAAACCTGTATGGGCGATGAACGGCGCAAAGGGCGCAATGGGACGATTGAACTAGAGCCTTTTTCCGATGGAATCCGGACGGGGCTCTGGACTCCTGGCTTGACGCGTGCCTCGGCGCGAACCGCCGTCCACTTCGCTTGAATACGCTCTAGAACGCGTATTCCGCATAGGCCGGTTCCACCGAACCCTTCCAGGGCCCGTTGAATTTCTCCAGCAGCTCTTCGGCCGGCGTCCGCCCGGAATCGATGATGCGGTCGAGCGGTTCGAGGTGGCGGGTCTCGTCGCGGCCGAGATGATCGATCCGCCCGCGGCGCCGCAAGCCGGCATGGGCCAGCATCAGGCATTCCTTGGCGATCTCGAACAGATAACGGTCCTTGATGCGCGCCTTGAAGCCGAAGCGCGGCACATCGTCGCGCAGCGCCTGGCGCTCATGCGCGCTCCAGTGCTTGACCAGGTCCCAGGCGGCGTCGAGCGAGGTGTCGTCGTACAGCAGCCCGACCCAGAAGGCGGGCAGCGCCGGCAGCCGGCCCCAGGGGCCACCATCCGAGCCGCGCATCTCGAGATAGCGCTTGAGCCGCACCTCGGGAAAGATCGTCGAGAGATGATTGGCCCAGTCCGACAGCGTCGGCCGTTCGCCGGGAAGGGAATTGTTGCGGCCCTCGAAGAAGGCGCGGAAGGACGAGCCTGAGACGTCGATGTAGTCGTCGCCGCGCTTGACGAAGTACATGGGAACGTCGAGCGCGTAGTCGACATAGCGCTCAAAGCCCATGCCGTCCTCGAACGCCCAGGGCAGCATGCCCGCGCGCGCATTGTCGGTGTCGCGCCAGATCTCGGAGCGGAAGGAAAGGAAGCCGTTTTGCTTGCCTTCGGTGAAGGGAGAATTGGCGAACAGCGCGGTGCCGACCGGCTGCAGCGCCAGCGAGACGCGCAGCTTCTTGACCATGTCGGCTTCCGAAGAGAAGTCGAGATTGGTCTGCACGGTACAGGTCCGGTACATCATGTCGATGCCGTACTTGCCGACCTTCGGCATGTAGTTCGACATGATCTTGTAGCGCCCCTTGGGCATCACCGGAATCTCGGCGCGCGACCAGGACGGCGTCATGCCGAGCCCGAGGAAGCCGATGCCGAGCGGCGTTGCGATCTCGCGCACCTGCGCCAAATGCGCCATCAACTCGCTCTGGGTCTGGTGCACGGTCTCGACCGGTGCGCCCGACAGCTCGAACTGTCCGCCCGGCTCGAGCGAGATCGCACCGCCGCCGGTGACGTCGTAGAGGCCGATGATGTTGCCCTTCTCCATGATCGGCTCCCAGCCGAGCAGGAGCTTCATGCCGTCGAGCAGCGCGCCGATGCCGCGCGCACCCTCATAGGGCACCGGGCGGAGGCCGTCGAGCGTGAACGGCGTCTTCTCGTGCTCGGTGCCGATGCGGAATTCGCTGCGCGGCTTGCAGCCCTCCTCGAACCACGCGACGAGTTCGTCGCGCGATTGCAGCGGCGTCATATCGATCTGGTCTCGCGCCATATCAAACTCTAATCAAAAGCGCTTCGACCGAATGCGCGAGGTGACAGTGAAGCCCGCGAACCCAGGGGGTCGCGGACGATGTGGTGTGATGCGGGATCATCGCGCCGTCGTGCTTTCGCTGACGGGCAGCTTCATCTCGCCGCAGGAGCAACCCAGACGGTCGAGCAGAGCGCTGAGCTTCACGGCGTCCGCATCGGACAGTTTCGAGCCGACATGCTTCTCGATCGCGGCGGAATAGGCGCTCCACATCCGCTTTTGCAACTCGCGGCCGGCCTCGGTGATCTCGACGAACTGGCCGCGCTTGTCGATCTTGCATTCGCGCCGGGCGGCCAGGCCCTCGTCGACCAGACGGTCGATCAGCCGCGAGGTCGAATATTGCGGGATCAGCATCTGCCGCTCGAGTTCCACCGGCCGCAACTCACCCGTCGGCGCGCGCGACAGTTCCAGCAGCGCGTCGTACCAGGCCAGCGGGGGAAAGCCGGCCTTTTTCAGGTCCTGCTCGACACAGCCGAGCACCCGGCTCTGCACCCGCATCAGGCGGATCCAGGCGGAGGTCGCCTCGGTCGATGGTTTGCGTTTCATGGTCCCGTTCTCAGTCGTATGCTCACTCTACCGCACTTGATGCATCTGCATCAATCTTGACTATTTCATGCAAGTGCATGTAGTCATTCCTTTGCCGCCACCAACCACCGGCAGGAGAAAATTCCATGAAACTCTACTATTCGCCCGGCGCATGCTCGCTGTCCCCCCACATCGCGCTTCTGGAAGCGGGCCTGCCCTATGACCTCGTCAAGGTCGATATCCGCGCCAAGAAGCTCGAAAACGGTGAAGACTATCTGAAGGTGAATCCCAAGGGCCAAGTCCCCGCGCTGGGCCTCGATAGCGGTGAGATCGTGACCGAAGGGCCGGTCATTGTCCAGATGATCGCCGACCAGGCCGCTGCAAAAGCGCTGGCCCCTGCGCACGGCAGTTCCGAGCGCTACAAGCTGCTGGAGTGGCTGAACTTCCTGACCTCGGAGGTGCACAAGAGCTTTGGTCCGTTGTTCGCCCCGGCGCTGAACGACGATGCGAAAGCGTTCTTCAAGGACCGCGTCATGGGCAAGCTGAAATATATCGACAGCCAGCTCGCGGGCCGCGACTACCTCATGGGCAAGCAGTTCACGGTCGCCGACGGCTATCTCTTCACCATGCTGACCTGGGGCGAGCGGATGAAGTTCGACCTCTCGGCGATGCCGCATCTTGCCGCCTACATGGCCCGCGTCGCCGCGCGGCCGCAGGTGCAGGAAGCCCTGAAGCGGGAAGGCCTCGCGCAGGCGAAGTAACGCCACTGCAAGCCGAACAAGCCAAAGGCCGGATCGACGATCCGGCCTTTTGTTTGGATGCGGTCCATCCAGGGAGAAGTTGTGGCGCGAGCTGGTAACTCCGAGTCTGCGCCAAACTCAATCCCGTGATTATCGCGACGAGCGCTACGCACTCGCGCGGGGGTCCCGGATCGGCGCTCACAGCAACGCTCGCGCGTTGCCGTGAGCTTGTCCGGGACGACAGTTGATTTTTACGCCGCCTTCTTCGGCGCAAAACGGCCGTAGAAGGTTTCGCCCTTGGCCGCCATCTCCACAAGAAGCTTTGGCGGGGTGAAGCGGGAGCCGTACTTGGCTTCCAGTCTGTGGCAGAGCTCGACGAACTTCTTCGTGCCCATGAAGTCGATGTAGGACAGCGTGCCGCCGGTGAACGGCGCGAAGCCGAAGCCGAGGATCGAGCCGACGTCCGCCTCGCGCGGGTCGGTGATGACGTTGTCCTCGACCGTGCGCGCGGCTTCCACCGCCTGCACCACCAGGAAGCGCTGCTTCAGCTCCTCGACATCGAGCGTGTCGGGGTCGAGCTGCTTCGGCTGCAGCGCTGACAGCCCCGGCCACAGGCTCTTCTGCCCCTTGCCCTTCTCGGGATAGTCGTAGAAGCCTTTGCTGTTCTTGCGGCCCAGGCGGCCCTGCTTCTCGACCATCTCCACCATCAGCTTCTTCTGATCGGGGTTGATGGCGTTGGGGCCGAGATCGGCTTCCGTCGCCTTCATGATCTTGAGGCCGAGGTCGAGCGCGACTTCATCCGACAGCGAGAGCGGGCCAACCGGCATGCCGGCCATCTTGGCGCAATTCTCGATCATCGCCGGCGGCACGCCTTCGAGGAACATCTCGTTGCCTTCGGCGACGTAACGCCCGACGCAGCGGTTGGCGAAGAAGCCGCGGCTGTCGTTCACGACGATCGGCGTCTTGCCGATCTGCCGCACGTAATCCAGCGCGGTCGCGAGCGCGAGGTCGCCGGTGTTCTTGCCGAGGATGATCTCGACCAGCATCATCTTCTCGACCGGCGAGAAGAAGTGGATGCCGACGAACTTGCCCTGGTCCTTGAAGCCTTCGGCGAGCGAGGTGATCGGCAGGGTCGAGGTGTTCGAGGCGAACACCACCTCCGGCTTGAGATACTCCTGCGCCTTGGCGAAGGTATCCGCCTTGACCTTGCGGTCCTCGAACACGGCCTCGATGACGAGATCGACGTCCTTCAGGGCAGCATAGTCGGCGGTCGCGGTGATGCGCGACAGCAGCGCTTCAGCGTCGGTGGGCTTGGCGCGGCCCTTCTTGATCTGCTCTTCGATCACCTTCTGCGCATGCGCCTTGCCCTTGTCGGCGCTTTCCTGGTCGCGGTCGATCAGGACCACGTCGAGCCCGGCGCGGGCCGAGACGTAGCCGACGCTTGCACCCATGAAGCCGGCGCCGATCACGGCGATCTTCTTCACCTTCGTCGGGGCTACGTCCTTCGGACGGCGCGCGCCCTTGTTCAGCTCCTGCATCGACAGGAACAGGCTGCGGATCATTGCAGCGGCTTCCTTCGAACGGAGCACCGAGGTGAAGTAACGCGACTCCACGCGCAGCGCGGCGTCGATCGGCAGTTGGAGGCCCTCATAGACGCAGCTCATGATCGCGCGTGCGGCCGGATAATTGTCGTAAGTCTCGCGGCGATAGATCGCGTTGCCGGCCGGGAACATCATCATGCCGGCCTTGGAGAACACGGGGCCACCGGGCAGCTTGAAACCCTTCTCGTCCCAGGGCGCGACGGCCTTGCCGCCGCCCTTGATCCAGTCCTTCGCCGCCTTGATGAGATCCGCCGCCGGCACGATGGCGTGGATCAAATTGAGCTGCTTGGCCTTGTCGAGCGTGACCGGGTCGCCCTTGAGCAGGATCGTCATCGCGTCCTGCGGCGGCACCAGACGCGGTACGCGCTGCGTGCCACCGGCGCCGGGGAACAGGCCGACCTTGACCTCGGGCAGGCCGAGTCTGGTCTTGGGATTTTCGGCCGCCACGCGATAGTGGCAGCACAGCGTGATCTCAAAACCGCCGCCGAGTGCGAGGCCGTTGATCGCGGCCGCCCACGGCTTGCCCGACGTCTCGATGCTACGCAGCACCAGCGAGAAGCGCCGGCTCTGGTCGAACAGCATCTGGTTCGCAGCCGTCTCGCCCTGCTCCTTGAGGACCTTTGCGTAGGCCTGGTTCATGCCCTCGAGCATGGACAGGTCGGCACCGGCGCAGAACGCGTCCTTGGCCGAGGTGATGACGACGCCCTTCACCGCCGCATCCGCGGTGGTCGCCTTCACGATCGCCTCGAGCTCGTTGGTCGAGGTCTCGTCGAGCACGTTCATCGAACGGCCCGGAATGTCCCAGGTGACGAGCGCGATGCCGTCGGCGTCGGTCTCAACCTTGAAGTTCTTGTAAGTCATGTTGGTTGCTCCCTCAGCCTTACACGCGCTCGATGATGGTTGCGGTGCCCATGCCGCCGCCGATGCACAACGTCACCAGCGCGGTGGACTTGTTGGTGCGCTCGAGCTCGTCGAGCACGGTGCCCAAGATCATCGCGCCGGTGGCACCGAGCGGATGGCCGAGCGCGATCGCGCCGCCATTGACGTTGATCTTGGCGTTGTCGATGTCGAAAGCCTGGATGTAGCGCAGCACGACGGAGGCAAAGGCCTCGTTGAGCTCGAACAGGTCGATGTCCGACTTCTTCATGCCGGAGCGTGCGAACAGCTTTTCGGTGACGTCGACCGGACCCGTCAGCATCATCGCGGGCTCCGAGCCGATGTTGGCAAAGGCGCGGATTTTTGCACGCGGCTTGAGGCCGTACTTGCTGCCGGCTTCCTTGCTGCCGAGCAGCACGGCGCCGGAGCCGTCGACGATACCCGACGAATTGCCGGCGTGGTGCACGTAATTGACGCGCTCGATCTCCGGATGCGACTGGATCGCGACGCCGTCGAAGCCGCCCATCTGCGCCATCATCGTGAACGACGGCTGCAGCTGCGCGAGCGACTGCATCGTCGTCGTCGGACGCATGTGCTCGTCCTTGGCGAGGAGCGTGAGGCCGTTGATGTCCTTCACCGGCACGACCGACTTGTTGAAGCGGCCTTCGTCCCAGGCCTTGCCCGCGCGCTGCTGGCTCTGCACCGCATAGGCATCGACGTCATCGCGCGAAAAACCGTATTTGGTGGCGATCAGATCGGCCGAGACGCCCTGCGGCATGAAGTAGGCCGGCACCGCCATCGAGGGATCCATCGGCCAGGCGCCGCCGGAGGCACCGATGCCGACACGGCTCATGGACTCGGCACCGCCGCCGATCACGAGCTCATGCTGGCCGCTCATGACCTGGGCGGCGGCAAAGTTCACGGCATCGAGGCCGGAGGCGCAGAAGCGGCTGATCTGCACGCCGGGGACAGCCTCGCCGAGGCCCGCCTTCAGCGCTGCGAAGCGCGCGATGTCGGAGCCGGCTTCGCCGACCGGATCGACCACGCCGAGCACGACGTCATCGACGGAATCCTCCGGCAGATTGTTGCGCTCCTTGAGCGCCTTCAGCGGCACGGTGGCGAGCGCGAGCGCTGTCACCTCGTGCAGCGCGCCGTCGGCCTTGCCGCGGCCGCGCGGGGTTCTAACGTGGTCGTAGATATAGGCATCTGCCATGTGAGCCTCCTGATTGCAGCTATTCGTGACAACCGCCGCGCGGTCGTATCATCCGTGAAACGTGAATTCGTAGAACAGCGGCAGACCCTCACTGTTGCAAAGGAACTGCCGTGCGACGTCGTAAGCCATCATGCCCGCGCTCAGATCCAGGATGTGGTCGAGCTGGGGAATGGTTGTCGTGTCGGTCAGGTAGAAGCCCTCGATGCCGAGGATGCCGACGCCTGACGTCTCGCAGCGATCGATGATGTCGAGGGCAGATCGCACACAGAACTTGTCGCGGCGAAGTCCCGCGCCGAAGGCGCGAAACTCCGCAACGATCGCGTCCGCTGCCGCCATCGACAAGGTCCTCAGAACGCTTCCGCCGGCAATTCCATGGTGGTGGCGCAGCCGGTCTGGATGCGCGCCAGATGCAGCGCCGTTTCCGGCAGCATCCGCTCCATGAAGAAGCGGCCGGTGACGAGCTTGGTCGAGAGATAGGGCGTCGAGCCGCCCTCGGCAATCTTGGCCTGCGTCACCTTGGCCATCTTCGCCCACATGTAGCCGAGCGCGACGAGGCCGAACAAATGCATGTAGTCGGTCGCCGCCGCACCGGCATTGTCGGGCTTCATCATCGCGTTCTGCATCAGCCAGGTGGTGGCCTGCTGGAGGTGGCCGAGCGAGGCCGAAAGCGCGGTGACGAAGGGCTTCATCGCCTCGTCGCCGCCATTCTCCTTGGCAAAGCCCATGACCTCGCCGAAGAACGACATGATGGCGCGGCCGCCGTCGCGCGGCAGCTTGCGGCCGACGAGGTCCAGCGCCTGGATGCCGTTGGCGCCCTCGTAGATCATGGCGATGCGCGCATCGCGCACGAACTGCTCCATGCCGTGCTCGGCGATGTAGCCGTGGCCGCCGAACATCTGCTGGGCCTGCACCGCGTTGGCAAAACCGATCTCGGTCAGATAACCCTTCAGCACCGGCGTCATCAGGCCCATGTGGTCGTCGGCGGCCTGACGGTCCTTGGGATCCTCGGAGCGGTGGGCGACGTCGCTCTTCAGCGCGGTCCACACCACGAAGGCACGCGCGGCCTCGTTGAAGGCGCGGATGGTGAGCAGCGTGCGGCGCACGTCCGGATGCACGATGATCGGGTCGGCGGCCTTGTCGGGCGCCTTGGCGCCGGTCAGCGCACGGCCCTGCAGACGCTCGCGGGCATAGGCGACGGCGTTCTGATAGGCGACTTCGGACTGCGCGAGACCCTGCACGGCGACGCCGAGGCGGGCCTCGTTCATCATCACGAACATGCCCTGCATGCCCTTGTTCTCTTCGCCGATCAGCCAGCCGGTGGCGTTGTCGTAGTTCATCACACAGGTCGAGTTGCCGTGGATGCCCATCTTGTGCTCGATCGAGCCGCAGGTGACGCCGTTGCGCGCGCCGACGCTGCCATCGGCATTGACCAGATTCTTCGGCACCACGAAGAGCGAGACGCCCTTGATGCCGGCGGGCGCACCCTCGATGCGGGCGAGCACGAGGTGGATGATGTTGGGGGCGAGATCATGCTCGCCGGCGGAGATGAAGATCTTGGTGCCCGTGATCTTGAAGCTGCCATCGGCCTGGCGCACCGCCTTGGTGCGCAAGAGGCCGAGATCGGTGCCGCAATGCGGCTCGGTCAGATTCATGGTGCCGGTCCATTCGCCCGCCACCATCTTCGGCACGTAGGTCTTCTTCTGCTCGGGCGAGCCATGAACGATCAGCGCCGCGGTCGCACCCATGGTGAGACCGCCATACATCGAGAACGCCATGTTGGCGGAGATCTGGAATTCGTTGACCGCCTGCGACAGCGTCACCGGCAGGCCCTGCCCGCCATATTCGGTCGGCGCTGACAGGCCGAGCCAGCCGCCTTCGGCAACCTGCTTGAAAGCGTCCTTGAAACCCTTCGGCGTGGTGACGCTGCCGTCATCGGCGCGCTTGCAGCCTTCGAGGTCGCCGACGCGGTTGAGCGGCTGGAGCACCTCTTCGGCGAGTTTTGCCGCTTCGCCCAAGATCGCGTCGCGCACGTCGCTGGAGGCGTCGGTGAAGCCGGGCAGATTGTCGTAGCGGTCGATCTGGAAGACGTCGTTGAACAGGAAGTTCACGTCTTCAACGGGGGCTTTATAGATCGGCATGGCGTTCTCCCGGCACGGGGCCTTCAGGTGTTGGAGGTATCTCTTGCGGTATCCTGGAATGACCTGCGGCGCAGCGCTCCTGGCGAGCTTACCTTCTTCTGCAACCTCAGGGCAGGTGTTAATGGCGTCACTGTGCGGCGAGTTGCTCCGCCATCAGACGGTGCAGCATGTTGATGGCCTTGAGCGGACGCACCATCACCTTGAAATGCGTGACGCGGCCCTCAGTATCGAAGCTGATGATGTCGACGCCGTTGATCTCGATGCCGTCGATCATGGTCTTGAACTCGAGCACGGCGCCGTTGGCGCTTCGCCACTCGCCGACATAGGTGAAGCTAGGGCCGCCCAGGACCTTCTCGGCGCTCGCCAGATATTTGAAGGTGATGTCGCGCCCGCGCTGCGGGGTGTGGACGACGGGACTTTCGAACACGGCATCGGGATGAAGCAGGTCCCAGAGCGCTGTGCGATCATGAGACTTCATGTAGCCGTACCATTTGTCGAGGCCGGTCATGGTCAGGGTGCCTCCTCAGGCAAAGCTTGAAAACAACCCCATGCACAGTAGCGCGCAGGCCGACGCCGGCGGGTCTAAGGCCTCACCGTCATATGCACATTGACGCATATGCGCCGATGTGCATAAAGTCAAGTGAATTGGTCGGATAGTTTTAGGGAGCCGGTCTCATGGCGCTGGGCGACGCGATTCTCGCATGCCTGACGGAACGTCCGATGACGGGCTACGAGCTGGCAAAGACCTTCGATTCCTCGATCGGCTTCTTCTGGAAGGCCGACCATCAGCAGATTTATCGCGAGCTCTCAAAACTGCGCGACCGCGGCTACATCCAGGGCCGCGAGGTCGTCCAGACCGGCAAGCCCAACAAGCTCGTATATACGCTCACCAATGAGGGCCGAACAGCGCTGCGGCACTGGGCCGCGCGTCCGAGCACGCCGGCCTCCAACAAGGACGACCTGCTGGTCCGCTTCCACGCGCTCGACAGCGTCGACCTCGAGCCTGTCAGGGCCGATCTGATGGCCCGCCTGGAGCACCACCGCGACCGCTCCGAACGCTACGAGCGCATTTTGAAGAAGCGTTTTCCCGACGGCACCGCGAGCGAGGCCGCCGACATCGGCAATCTCCTGCTGCTCAAGCTCGGGTCACGCCACGAACAGATGGTGGCGGAATGGTGCGAAGAGGCGATCGACGCGCTGTCGGGGCTGACCGGCCACGGCACCGTGGTGCCGCTGGAGGATGGGAAGCGGGAGAAGGGGTGAGGCTGTTTGCCGCCACATCGTCATGGCCGGGCTTGTCCCGGCCATCCACGACCTTCCTTTCGCACCGTCATTCCGGGGCGCGCGCTAGCGCGAACCACATTGCGCAATTGCGCAATGTGGAATCTCGAGATTCCGGGTTCGATGCTTTGCATCGCCCCGGAATGACAGTGCCCTTGGCAAGAACATGGATGCCCGGGACAAGCCCGGGCATGACGCCGGGAGATGTTACCCAGGTTCCCCGCGCCAACTTTAGGACACCGCCGTCGCATTCCTTAACCCGTTATTTACCGTAACGGACAAAAGTCGGTTTTCGAGGCAGACGAGCTGCGCCGTTTTGGATTGTCTTTACAACCGGGACGCGTGGGAAGGCTGCAGGCGCCGGGTGGGGTGCCGAAGTCGGAACCGGACAGAGTCATGAATTCGCGCGTATCGTGGAGTGTTGACGGCATCGATCCATCCGTCAGGGAGCGGGCCGAGGCCGCTGCGCGCCGCGCCGGCATGTCACTCAACGATTGGCTGAACTCCACGCTCGGCGACACCGCGCCGCCGAATTTTCGCGCGCCCCAGGAAAACCTTCAGCAAAACTATCAGCAAAACTATCAGCAACAATATCAGCAGCCGCTTCCCAGCCAGGAAAGCCGCGACGTCGCCGACATCCATCAGCGGCTCGATGCGATCACCCGGCAGATCGAACACATTTCAAAACCCGCCGCCCCGCGCGCCGACGTCTCGCGCGAGCAGGGCGTTGCGCGCCAGTTGAACGACGCGATCTCGCGGCTCGATGCGCGGCTGTCGCAAATCGCCAAGCCGCAAGGACCCGCGCGTCCCGCGCCGGTCGAGACGCGCCAGCGCCAGGCTGAAGCCGTCGAGCGCGCCGCCGCGCAGGTCTATCGCAATTCCCCGCCGCTCAGCCCCGCTTCGCTTGACGTTGCAGTTGCCGAGATCGCGGCACGGCAGAACGAGCTCGAAGGTTTTGTGCCGCGGCAGATGCCACCGCGCGCGGCGCCCTCGATCGCGCCGACGGCAGCGCACATGGCAGCCCCCTTGGCAGCCCCCTTGGCGCCGCCTCCGGCTGCCTATTCGCCTCAGCCCGCCCACAACCCTGCGCCGACCCACGCCCCTGCCCCGCCGCCACCGCCGCCGGGACCGGATTTTTCTGCGCTCGAACGGCACCTGATCAAGATCACGAGCCAGATCGAGTCGCTGCAGCGTCCCGATCACATCGAGCAGTCGATCGCCGCGTTCCGCAGCGAGCTGTCGGAGATCCGCCACGCCATCACCGAGGCGATGCCGCGCCGCGCGATCGAGTCGATCGAGAACGAGATCCGCTCGCTGCATCGGCGCATCGACGAGACCCGCTCCACCGGCACGGATGGCCAGGTGCTATCAGGCATCGAGAACGCGCTCTCCGAGATCAAGCACGTGCTGCGCACGTTGACGCCGGCCGAGCAGCTCACCGGCTATGACGAGGCGATCCGCAATCTCGGCGCCAAGCTCGATTTGATCCTGCGCGCCAATGACGATCCCTCGACGGTGCAGCAACTCGAAGGCGCGATCTCCGCGTTGCGCGCCATCGTCTCCAACGTCGCCTCGAACGAAGCGCTGGCGCGGCTTGCCGACGACGTGCAGCTCCTGTCGTCCAAGGTCGACCAGATCGGCCGCGCCTCGAACCACAACGGCAACAGCGACAATTTTGCGATCCTCGAACAGCGCATCGCGGCGCTGACCGCGGCGCTGGAATCGCGCGAGCGTCCGGAGCCGAGCCAGAGCACCGAGCATCTGGAAATTGCGATCCGTGCGCTGTCCGACCGCTTTGACCGCATGCAGGTCGGCAACGATTCCGCATCGACCTTTGCCCATCTCGAACAGCGCGTCTCGTATCTGCTGGAGCGGATCGAAGCCGCCTCCGACCCGCACTCCGGAAATTTGAGCCGCGTCGAGGACGGGCTGCACGACATCCTGCGGCATCTCGAACGCCAGCAGGCGACCTATGCGGCGCTCGCCGAAAGCCGCACCGCCGCGCCGCAGCCGGACTCCGGCATCGTGGACCTGGTCAAGCGCGAGCTCTCCGACATCCGCTTCAGCCAGTCCGAGACCAACCGTTCGACCCAGGACTCGTTCGAGGCCGTGCACAACACGCTCGGCCATGTCGTCGATCGCCTCGCGATGATCGAGGGCGATCTGCGCGCGGTTCGTGCCGCGCCGCCGGCAGCCCCCGCGCCGCAGCCGCATGCCTTCGCGCCGTCGATGCCGCTCGAGCAGCCGCCGATGGCGCGGGCTGCGATGACGCAGCAGCAGCCAAAGTACGATCCAAAACCCGATCTGAAGCCGGAGCTGCCGAACCCCGCCGTGGCACAAGGCGCGGCACAGGGCGCCTTCGTCGCCGCGCCGCGCGAATTCCACGCCGCAACGCCGGCCGCTCCGCCGCCTCCGCCGATGCCGGTGGCGCCGCCGCTTCCGCCGCGCGCGATCAGCGAAATTCTGGAGCCGCACACCGCACCCGCGCGTGCTGCGATCGCGCCCGAGCTGCCGCCGGATCATCCGCTTGAGCCGGGCACGCGTCCGGGCGGACGGCCCGCCACGCCCTCGGAGCGCATTGCCGCGTCCGAGAACGCGATCAGCGAAATTCCCTCGGCTCCGAAGGAGCCGGTGTCCTCGTCGAGCTTCATCGCCGCCGCCCGCCGTGCGGCGCAGGCCGCCGCGGCACAGCCTCCCGAGAAGCAGGGCCGAGCGGCCAAGGCCACTGCTGCAGCCGGCAAGGACAAGGGCAAGGACGGACCGTCCACGATCACGTCAAAGATCCGCTCGCTGCTGGTCGGCGCGAGCGTGGTCGTGATCGTGCTCGGCACCTTCAAGATGGCGATGAACCTTTTGGAGGGCGGCAGCACGGCGCCGCCGCTGCCTCCGATGGAGAATTCGTCCGGTGCGCCCGCGCCGCAGATGCAGGCGCCCGCTGAGCCCGCCGCAAGACCTTCGGCACCCGAGCAGATCACGCCGTCGATGACGTCGCCGACGCCGCTCGGCCGGCAATCGCTCAACAACCCGCCACCCGCGAGCAGCGATTCGAGCGCGCAGGTCGCGGTCCCGTCCGCGCCTGCGGCTGCTGCGCCCCCTCAGCCTGCCGCCAGCGACATCACCGGCGCGATCCCGACGACGACGCCCTCGCGCGCCAAGCTCGGCCAGGTCCAGGTGCCGCCGACCGAGCGCCTGCCCGACGGCATCGGCGGACCGGCGCTGCGCGCGGCCGCGATGAAGGGCGACGCCACCGCCGCCTACGAGATCGGGCTGCGCTTTGCCGAAGGCAAGGGCATCGCGAGCAACTACGACGAAGCCGCCAAATGGTACGACCGCGCGGCGCAGGCCGGCGTGGTGCCGGCCACCTTCCGCCTCGGGACGCTCTATGAGAAGGGCCTGGGCGTGAAGAAGGACGCCGACATTGCGCGGCGCTACTACACCCAGGCCGCCGAGCGCGGCAACGCCAAGGCGATGCACAATCTCGCGGTGCTCGACGCCGATGGCGGCGGGCGCGGCGCAAACTACAAGAGCGCGGCACAGTGGTTCCGGAAAGCGGCCGATCGCGGCGTCGCCGACAGCCAGTTCAACCTCGGCATCCTCTATGCCCGCGGCATCGGCGTCGAACAGAACCTCGCCGAATCCTACAAATGGTTCAGCCTGGCTGCCGCCCAGGGCGACTCGGACGCGTCAGGCAAGCGCGACGACGTTGCCAAGCGCCTCGACCCGCAGTCGCTCGCCGCCGCAAAACTCGCGATCCAGACTTTTAGCGCCGAGCCGCAGCCCGACGACGCCGTCAACGTCGCAACGCCGGCCGGCGGCTGGGACGGCGCCCCCGCGCAGGCGAGCACAAAACCCGCGCCAAAGCCGGTCGCGACCAAGCGCTCGGCGTCCGCGGCGCATTAATCGCTGCGCGACAAAACTCATCATTGAGTTCGAGTTAGCTTCGTAGGGTGGGTTAGCCCCGCGGATTGCGCGAAGCGCAATCCGCTCGGCGTAACCCACCTCTTCTGGCGACGCGGTGACAGACGTGGTGGGTTACGCCTTCGGCTAACCCCACCCTACGAAGCTGTGAATCGTGGCGCGGCGATACGCCACTACAATACCTGCGGTTGCATCTTCGTACGTCTCGCTGCTAAAGCCGTGTAGAATGGTGCACGGCTTTGCACAGCAAGAGGGTGACGTGTCCGAGAATGATCGCGGGGAGGACGACAACTCCTTCCGAAGCTCGCCGACCGGCCCGCGGGTCGCGCCACCGCGTGCGGAGCCCGTCGCGCCGCCGCACGCGCCCCCGCGCGTCGAGGCAAAACCGCTGCTGCATCTGCCGAAGCGCGGACGGCTGTTCTGGTCGCTGCTGCTCTTCGCGCTGCTCGCTTCGGGCACGCTGATCCGCGCCTATCGCGACACCTCGCGGCCGGAAGCCTGGGCCTACTGGAAGGACCAGTATTTTTCGCCGCATCTGAGCGCGACCGTCATTCCCAATGTCAATCTCGGCGGCGGCGCCGGCAGTCGGCGCGCGCTCGCCGTCACCGGCGAGATCGGGCCGGCAGCCGCAAGCTGGCTGCGCGACCGCATCGACGAGGCAAAACTCGGGCACGGCGACCTCATCCTGTTGTCCTCGCCGGGCGGCAATCTCGCCCAGGCCGTCATCATGGGCGAGGCGATCCGCGCGCGCGGGCTCGACACTGCCGTCGGCGTCGCAGATAGCGCGGGTCGCGTGCGTGCGGCCTATTGCGCCAGCGCCTGCGTGCTCGCTTTTGCCGGCGGCAAGGTGCGCTACGGCGTGGAGGGATCGGCGCTCGGGGTCCATCGCTTCGTCAACGCGGCACCGGGAAGCGATCCCGTCGCCGACACCCAGCGCGTCGCCGGCATGGTGCTCGGCTACATGACGCGGATGGGCGTCTCCTCCTCGGTCGTCGAAGCGATGTCGGAAACGCGCGAGGTGCGCTGGCTCGATCCCAAACAAGCCGTGACCATGAGACTCATCACGGACCCGATCGGCGGCGCGCATTAATCTCAATTCTTCACCACGGGCGCAATCGTGATCGGGACGCGGTGAAAAACGCTCGCTCGGTGCGAATTCATGGTCCCGTCCGCGGGCAAATTCCGCTATGCAGGGACGCGGCAATCGTTCCGCCTTCCGCGAGCATTCCGCAATCTCGTTTGAGCATGATCTCTTCGGAAAACCGCGTCACACTTTGCGCTAACGCGGCCCTCCGGGTCCGGATCATGCTCCGCCTCGCCGGAACCCGAACGAATGCAGCTCTATCTTCCCGTCGCTGATATTCCGGTCAACATCCTCCTGGTGCTCGCCATGGGCGCCGCGGTCGGCTTCGTCTCCGGCATGTTCGGGATCGGCGGCGGCTTCCTGATGACGCCGCTCCTGATCTTCATCGGCATCACGCCGGCAGTGGCGGTCGCATCCGTCGCCAGCCACATCGCGGCCTCGTCCTTCTCCGGCGCGATCTCCTATTGGCGGCGGCGCGCCATCGATCCGGCACTCGCGACCGTGCTGTTATGCGGCGGCACGACTGGAACGGCGCTCGGCGTCTGGACCTTTACGCAGCTCCGCGCGCTCGGTCAGCTCGACCTGATGATCGCGCTCTCCTATGTCGTGCTGCTCTCCACGGTCGGCGGCCTGATGTTCTGGGAAGGCCTGCGCGCGATGATGCGGACGCGGCGCGGCGCGATCGCGCCCCGCCGCACCCATTACTGGATCCACGCTTTGCCGTTGAAGATGCGATTCAAGCGGTCAAAGATCTATCTCTCGGTGATCCCGATCGTGGTCGTCGGGCTCGTGATCGGCTTCATCGGCGCCATCATGGGTATCGGCGGCGCCTTCATCCTGGTCCCGGTCATGATCTACATGCTGCGCGTGCCGACTTCGACCGTCATCGGCACGTCGATGATCCTGACGCTGGTCACTATGCTGTTTGCGACCATGCTGCATGCGGTGACCAATCATCTGGTCGACGCCGTGCTGGCGCTGATCCTGATGATCGGTGGCGTCACCGGCGCGCAGTTCGGCGCACGCGCGGGCCAAAGAATCCGCGGCGAGCAGTTGCGCCTGCTGCTGGGGTTTTTGATCCTCTGCGTCGGCATCCGCTTCGCGATCGAGCTCGTGATCCGCCCCGAGGAGCTCTTCACCGTCCGCGAGACCGGGGTGAGCGGATGATGAAGCGCACGCTGATCGCTGCCTGCCTCGTGCTCTCGCTCGGCACCGCCGCGCGCGCCGAACGGCTGATCGTCTCGGTTTCCAACCACCGCGTGACGGTGACGCCGAACTATTCCGGCGAGGAGCTGGTGCTGTTCGGCTCGGTCGAGAAGGATTCGTCGACGCCGGCCGACCGCACCGCCTACGATCTCGTCGTGACCGTGATCGGCCCGCGCGCCGACATGGTGACGCGGCGCAAGGAGCGCACCTTCGGGATCTGGATCAACACCGACTACCGGCAGTTCCTGCAGGTGCCGACTTATCTCGCGCTGTTCGCCAACCGTCCGTTCGAGGAGATCACCTCGCCCGAGATCGCGCGGCGCCAGCAGGTCGGGCTCAACAACGTGCTGCTGACCCAACGCGTCAGCGGCGATTATGCCGACGTGGTGCCGAACGATGCGTTCCGCTCCGCCTTCATCCGGCTACGCACCCAGCACGGGCTCTACCGCGAGGACGGCGCCGCGGTGACGTTCTTGACGCCGACGCTGTTCCGCACCGGGATCCCGCTGCCGGCCGAGGTGCCGATCGGCACCTATCAGGTCGAGATCAAGCTGTTTTCCAACGGCGTATTCGTGACCAAGACCGAAACCGCGTTCGAGATCGTCAAGGTCGGCTTCGAACAGTTCGTCGCGACAAGCGCGCGGCAGAACGGCTTTGTCTACGGCCTGGTGACGGCCGCGATGGCGCTGATGACGGGCTGGATGGCGTCGATCGTGTTTCGGAAGGATTGAGGCGGGAGCGTAGGCGCTACACTCTCTCCTCTCGTCATCGCCCGGCTTGACCGGGCGATCCAGTATTCCAGAGGCCGACGTTAAGCACCTCGCTCTTACAACAACTGCCGCGGCGTACTGGATGCCCCGGTCAAGCCGGGGCATGACAGCGGAGATTACGACTTCGCCGCCGGCCGCGTCACGAGGTAGATGCCGAGCGCGACCGGAATGATCCCGAGCAGGTCGCGCGCCTCGATGTGCTCGCCGAGCACGAGGAAGGCGAACAGCATGCCGAGTGGCGGCATCAGAAAGTGATAGCTGCTCGCAACCGTGGCGCCGCACACTTTCAGGAGATGGAACCAGAGCAGATAAGCGAGGATCGAACCGCCCAGCACCAGGAACGCGAACGCACCGATCAGGCCTGATGTGAACTGGATCGCGTGGACGTCGGCAAAGGTCAGCGCAATAGGCGTCAGCACAATGCCGGCGGCGAGATTCTGGATGCCGTTGCCGAGCCACAACGAACCCTTCGGCGCGAACAGCTTGAACAAAATGGTGCCTGCAACGATCGAGGCGAGCGACGCCAGCGTGAACACGATGCCGTGAAAGCTGTCCGTGCCGACCGACAGGCGGTGCCAGACGATGAAGGTGACGCCGACGACACCGAGAAGAAGACCGCTCGCCTTGCGCCAGGTCATGCCTTCGCCGAGGAACAGCGCGGCCAGCGCCGCCGTGAATACGGGATTGGCCGATACGATCAATCCGCCGAGACCCGCGGAGACCGATTGCAGGCCGGTGTAGCCGAGCCCGAGATAAAGCGCGTTGTTGGCAATGCCGAGCACAGCAAACATCGCGGCGTCCCGCCAGCTCATTTTAAGAGACTTGGCCCAGCCATCGCGCTGGAACGCGGAGATGCCGAGGATCAAAATGCCGGCGAGCGAAAAGCGCGCGGCGAGCAGGATCAGCGGCGGGCAATGGGTGACGCCGATCTTGCCGGCGACGAAGGCGTAGCTCCAGAGCAGGCAGAACAGGCCGATGTACAGCGGCAGCGGGTTGAAACGGGTACGGGGAACCGAGATCGATGACGTGAGCGACATGGGCATTCTCCAGACCCTCGATCTAGGAGCGCGCCTTGCCATTTGGAAATTAAATGATTAACTTCCGATCAGTTGATTTTCAAATGGAGGCCGCCATGCTCGATCTGGAGCTTTTGCGCAGCTTCGTCTCGGTGGTCGATGCCGGCGGCTTCACCCGCGCCGGCGAGCGCGTCCACCGCACGCAGTCGACCGTCAGCCAGCAGATCAAGCGGCTGGAGGAGGATGTCGGCCAGGTGCTGCTGCACCGGGACGGCAAGGACGTGCGCCCGACCGAGGCCGGCGAGCGCCTGCTCTCCTACGCGCGGCGGCTGCTGTCGCTCGCGGAGGAGGCGCGCGACGTGCTGCAACAGCCGGGCAGCGAAGGCGCTGTCAGGCTCGGCATTCCCGAGGATTTTGCCGCCTACCGTTTGGCAAAGCTGCTCGGCGCGTTCTCGCGTTCGCATCCCGGCCTGCGGCTCGATGTGCGCGCCGACCAGAGCATGTATCTGAAGCGCGACCTCGAACGCGGCGAGCTCGATCTTGCGCTGTTCAAGCGCGAGGCTGGCGAGAAGGGCGCCATCGCGGTGTGGCCCGAGCGCGTGCACTGGGTCACCAGCAAAAGCCATCCGGTCGCTGCCGGCGCATCCTCGGTGCCGCTGATCGGCTTTCCGTCCGGCTGCCTCTATCGCACCGGTGCCATCCATGCGCTGGAAAGCGCCGGCCGGCCCTGGCACATGGCCTACACGTCATCGAGCCTGTCGGGCATCCAGGCCGCAGTTGCCGCCGGCATGGGCCTGAGCATCTTGTCGGAGATGGCGATCCAGGCCGATCACCGTGTGCTGACCGCGAAGGACGGCTTTGCGCCGATCAACAAGACGGAAGTGGCGCTGATGGCCGCGCCCGGCGCGAGCCCGGCAACCCTGCGGCTTGCGGATCGGCTCGCGGAGTTTTGCGATACGGTGCAGGCGAAGGCGGCGTGACTTCGTAGGGTGGGTTAGCCTTGCGATTGCGCAAAGCGCAATTCGCAGGGCGTAACCCACCACTTCTGCCGACGCGGAAGGAAAAGAGGTGGGTTACGCCTTCGGCTAACCCACCCTACGCAGCGTGCGCGTTCACGAACACCGCGACGCCGCGATCGCATGGACACGGCGGTCGCCGAGCAGATGCGCCGTAAAATGCCTTGCGCCGAAAATTTTTGCGAAGGCGGCGTCGCGGATGCTGAGGCCGCCGGCATAGGCGCCGAAAGCGGGCATGATCGCGCGCATCCCGTCACAGGCAAAGCAGCGCCGCTCCATCGAGCGGCCGCGCGCCGAGACGCGCGCTTTGGGATGCAGATGGCCGGCGATCTCGCCTTGTGCACCGGTCGGCTCGTGACGGAACGTGATCGGGCCGACCATGACTTCATCAGCGACGGTACCGCCGAGATCGCGCGGCGGCGCAGGATCGTGATTGCCTGATATCCAGATCCAGTCGCGACCGGACTGAAGGGCTGTGACCGCATCGCGATCGTCGTCCGAGAGACGCTCATGCGCGGTGCGGTCGTGAAAGCTATCGCCGAGCGCGATCACGACGCGCGGATCGTGCCGGGCGATCACGGCGGCGAGCCGATTGAGCGTCGCCACCGTATCGAACGGCGGCAGCAGCACGCCGCGCGCGGCGAAGCTGGAGCCTTTTTCCAGATGCAGGTCGGAGACGACGAGGAGGCGTTCTTCTTCCCAAAACAGCGCGCCGGCGAGATCGGCGGCAAATGTTACGTCCGAAACGGTGACCCTGGACACGCGCATGTCGTCATCGTCCCCCGAAACCAATGCGCCTGCCGTCACATTCCTACCGCTTATCCCATCGCCTCCCGCACGAGTTCCTCGGCGGCTTCCGCCAACAACTCGTCGGATGCTTCGCCATAGACTGACTCGCGGCCGATTTCCAGCAGCGCGGGGACGGCGAGCGGGGAGACGTGATCGAGTTCCCTATGGGTGATTCGGCCCTGGATGCGGGCGAGCATGTCCCCCAAACGGCGCAGGTCGAGCAGCCCGGTGGCGGCATCGGCACGCGCGGCGCGCAGCAGGACGTGATCGGCCTGGTGCTTGCGCAGGACGTCGTAGACCAGATCGGTCGAGAACAGCACCTGCCGCCTGCTCTTCTCCTCTCCGGTGAAACGGCGCTCTATCAGGCCGGAGATGATGGCGCAGTTGCGAAAGGTGCGTTTCATCAGCGCGGATTCGGCAAGCCACGCCTCGAGGTCGTCGCCGAGCATGTCAGGGCTGAACAGCGCGTCGAGATCGAGTTTTCCGTTGCGGATCATGAAGGAGGCATCGCCCAAGCCCCAGATCGCGACCGAATATTCATTGGCGACGAAGCCGAGCGGCCGGGCGCGGGCGCGCTCCAGCCGGCGCGTCAGGAGCATGCCGAGCGTCTGGTGCGCGAGCCGGCCTTCGAAGGGATAGCAGATCAGGTAATGCTTGTTGCCGCGCGGAAACGTCTCGACCAGCAGCTCGCGCACCCCGGGCACATGCGACACCTCCTTTTGCAGCGACAGCCAGTCGCGCACCTGCTCCGGCAAGCCGCGCCACGCCCGCCCGTCGTCGAGCAATTTTCGCACGCGCTCGGCCAGATAAGTCGAGAGCGGAAATTTGCCGCCCATATAGGACGGCACCTTTGGGTCCTTGTCGTGGGCGCGCGAGACATAGACCTGGTCCTCGGCCAGCGCCTCGTAGCGCACGACCTCGCCGCCGAATACAAAGGTGTCGCCGGGGCTGAGGCCTTCGATAAAGCCTTCCTCGATCTCGCCGAGCACACGGCCGCCGCGCGCGATCGCGCCGGTCGAGCCCGTTCCCGTGGAGCGCGAGCGCACCAGCCGCACTTTCAGCATCGTGTCCTCGACGATGGTCCCGACATTGAGGCGATAGCTCTGGCGCACGCGCGGATTGGCGACGCGCCAGCGACCCTGCTTGTCCTGCTTGATGCGCGCGAAGCGCTCATAGGTCTTGAGCGCGTAGCCGCCGGTGGCGACGAAATCGACGACGTCGTCAAAGTCGGTGCGCGCAAGGTCGGCGTAAGGCGCAGCGGTCCGCACTTCGCGATAGAGCTCGTCGGAGAGAAACGGCTCGCCGCAGGCGCAGCCGAGCACGTGCTGCGCCAGCACGTCGAGCGCGCCGGTTCGCAAGGGCGGCGTGTCCTGCGCATTCTCCGCGATCGCGTCGATCGCGACGCGGCACTCCAGCACCTCAAAGCGATTGGCTGGCACCAGCACCGCGCGCGAGGCTTCGTCGAAGCGGTGGTTGGCGCGGCCGATCCGCTGCATCAGCCGCGAGGAGCCCTTTGGCGCGCCGATATTGATGACGAGATCGACGTCACCCCAGTCGACGCCGAGATCGAGCGAGGAGGTGCAGACCACGCCGCGCAGCCGGCCCGCCGCCATCGCGTCCTCGACCTTACGGCGCTGGGCGACATCGAGCGAGCCGTGATGCAGCGCGATGGCAAGGCCGTCGTCGTTCATGCGCCAGAGATCCTGGAACAGCATCTCGGCCTGGCTGCGGGTGTTGACGAAGACGAGCGTGGTCTTGTTCTGCTTGATCAGCTCGTAGATCTCGCTCATCGCGTGGCGCGCGGAGTGGCCCGACCACGGCAGGCGCTCGCGCGTATCCAGCATCTCGACGACCGGCGGCGCGGCACCGCCGGCAGTCACGATGTCGGCCGATTGCGCCCGGCCGTCAGGTTGCGGCATCAGGAAACGCGCGAGCTGCTCCGGCTCGGCGACGGTCGCCGACAAGCCGATCGCGCGCATCTGCGGTGCCAGCCGCCACAGACGCGCGAGCCCAAGCGACAGCAGGTCGCCGCGCTTGGATGTGACCAGCGCATGCAGTTCGTCGAGCACGATCCGCTTCAGCGAGGAGAACAGGAACGGCCCGTCATCGGAGGAGAGCAGCAGCGCGAGCTGCTCCGGCGTGGTGAGCAGAACGTCGGGCGGATAGCGGCGCTGGCGCTGGCGCCGCGACACCGGCGTGTCGCCGGTGCGGGTCTCGACCTTGATCGGCAGTCCCATCTCGGCGATAGGGCGCTCGAGGTTGCGCGCGATATCGACGGCGAGCGCCTTCAAGGGCGAGATGTAGAGCGTGTGCAGGCCGCCGGTGCGCTGCACGGCGCGGCCGGTGGAGATGAGGTTGCCTTTTTCGGCTGCCGCGCTGCGGGGAGACGACAACTCAACCAGCGTCGGCAAAAATCCCGCCAGCGTCTTGCCGGCGCCGGTTGGCGCGATCAGCAGCGCGGAACGATCCTCGCGCGCCTTCTCCAGCAACGCCATCTGATGTTCGCGCGGCGACCAACCACGGCCCGCGAACCATCGCAGGAAGCGATCGGGCAACAGCGCGGCCGGCTTGGCCGATAATGTGAGGATGCGGGGCGGCACGGCTTAACAGGTAGGCCGTGGAGGTGGCTTCGTCGAGGGGCGGAGGTGTCGCCGGAATGCTGAGCGTCCGTCATGGCCGGGCATAGCCGTCTGAAGGACGGCGTCGCTTCCGCTCGCCTATGCCCGGCCATCCACGGTCTTGTGGAAGAGAAGCAAAGACGTGGATGCCCGGGACAAGCCCGGGCATGACGAGTTTTTGGGAGTGAGCCCTAGCCGATCACTTCATCGGGCACTTGTCGTGGAAGCGATCCTGGTCGTCCTTGACGATGGTGGCGACGGTCTTGAGCGAGAGCTGGCCCTCCGCGTCCTTCACCACGTCCTGCAGATAGAAGTCTTGGATCGGGATGTGGTTCTTGCCGTACTTGAACGAACCGCGCACCGACTTGAAGTTGGCCTTCTCCATTTCGGCCTTCATCGCGTCCTTCTTGCTGGTATCGCCGTTGACGGCGACCACGGCGCTGTTGATGAGCTGGGCGGCGTCATAGGACTGCGCGCCGTAGAAGGTGGGGCGCAGGCCGGTGTATTTCTTGCGATAGTCGGCGACGTAGCGCTTGTTTTCCTCGTTCGGCAGATCGTTCACCCATTGCTGCGCCCCGGGGACGCCGAGCGCGTTCTCCTTCTGGAGCGGCAACGACAATTCGTCGATGGTGAAGGCCGTGTAGAGCGGCATCTGCTGCTTGAGACCGGCCTGGGTGTATTGATTGAGGAACTGAACGCCGGCTGCGCCCGGATAGAACACGAAGATCGCTTCGGCACCGGACGCGCGGGCCTTGGAGAGCTCGGCGGAGAAATCGAGCTGGCTCGGCCAGACCGTATATTCCTCGCCCTTGATCTCGCCCTTGAAGGTGCTCTTCACACCCGCAAGCATGTCCTTGCCAGCCGCGTAGTTCGGCCCGATCAGGAACACGTTCTTGATGCCCTTCTGGTTCATGTACTGACCCATGGCCTGCGGCGTCTGGTCATTCTGCCAGGAGGTCGAGAACACATAGGGCGAGCAGAGCTCGCCGGCGAGCTGCGACGGGCCGGCATTGGCGACGACCAGCATCGTCTTCGAATCGATCACCGGCTTCAATGAAGCCAGCAGCACGTTGGACCAGATATAGCCGGCGATGAAATCGACCTTGTCGGACTGGATCAGTTTTTCGGTTTTCTGCTTGCCGACATCGGGCTTCTGCTGGTCGTCCTCGTAGATCACCTCGACCGGCTTGCCGCCCATCTTGCGTCCAAGATGGTCGAGCGCGAGCTCGAACGAATTGCGCATGTCGTTGCCGATCACAGCGGTCGGGCCGCTGAAGGTCGAGACGAAGCCGATCTTGATGGTGTCGCCGGCAACCGCCGGGCTTGCCAGCGCGAGCGCAGCCGCGCCCGCCAGCCAGAATGCCGTCCTCATAACCACTCCCCTCCTCACTATTGTTCCTCTTATCGGTCCCTGAAGGTGGGTGATGGCCCCCCTCCGGATACCTGTTTAGGGCGCGAAATTGTGTGAGCCGTCAATGGCTCAGCGCCTATCCCTGCACCATAATTCGTACCAAGCGTTAATGGCAAGAAATATAGTTCTACTTACTTAGGCCGGGCTGCGGCGCTTTTTCGCGGTCCGTCGATACACAATGCCTATTCCTCGATTGATGACAGCTATTGGACCAAGACCCCCTCTCCGCACTTAAATGAGGCGTGTCCGCATAGAGCCGAATCGAGGGCCGCTTCCATGACTGCGAATCCCCACCGCGTCGTTATCGTCGGAGCCGGTTTTGGCGGGCTGGAGACGACCTATCGGCTGGCAGGCAGCCCCGTCGCGATCACGCTGATCGACCGCCGCAACCATCATCTGTTTCAGCCGCTGCTCTACCAGGTAGCGACCGCTTCGCTTGCGACCAGCGATATCGCCTGGCCGGTCCGCTATCTCATGCGCGACCGCCCGGAAGTGACGACGCTGTTTGCGACCGTGAGCGGCGTCGACGCTGAAAGGCGCGCGGTGCAGTTCGAAGACGGCAGCGAAGTGCCCTACGACACGCTGGTGCTGGCGACCGGCGCGCGCCACGCCTATTTCGGCCATGACGAGTGGGAAAAGTGGGCGCCGGGCCTGAAGACGCTGGAGGACGCCACCACGCTGCGGCGTCATATCCTGGTGGCCTTCGAGCGCGCCGAGCGCGAAACCGATCCGGCACGGCGCGCGGCACGGCTCACCTTCGTCATCGTCGGCGCAGGTCCGACCGGCGTGGAACTGGCCGGCACCATCGCGGAGATGGCGCACCACACGCTGCCGGGCGACTTCCGCAACATCGACACGCGCAAGGCACGTGTCGTGCTGATCGAGGCGGGCCCGCGCGTGCTCGCGGGCTTTGCCGACGATCTCTCGGCTTATGCAAGAGAGTCGCTGGAAAAGATCGGCGTCGAGGTCGTGCTCGGCCAGGCCGTTACCGAGATCGATCGCGAAGGCGTGGTCTATGGCGGCCAGCGGCTGAATGCGAAGACCATGATCTGGGCCGCCGGCGTGCGCGCCTCACCCGCCGCGGAATGGCTGGGCGCGCCGGCCGACCGCGCCGGTCGCGTGCAGGTGGCCGACGATCTCACCATTCCCGGCTACCCTGAGATTTTTGCGATCGGCGACACCGTCGCGATCAACGCGTGGGAGGGCAAGCCGGTGCCCGGCATCGCGCCCGCGGCCAAGCAACAGGGGCGTCACGTCGCCGAGACCATCAAGGCGCGGCTGCGTGGGACTGCGACCGGGCCGTTCCGCTACAAGCATGCCGGGAGCCTCGCCCAGATCGGCAAGCGTCTCGCGGTGATCGACTTCGGACGTGTGAAGCTGCGCGGGACGATCGCGTGGTGGATCTGGGGCATCGCCCACATCTACTTCCTGATCGGCCTGCGCCATCGCATGGCGGTGGCGCTGAGCTGGCTCTGGATCTACGTCCGCGACCAGCGCGCCGCGCGGCTGATCACACAGGGGAGCAGCAAGGTGGTGGGATAAACTCTCTCCTCACCGTCATTGCGAGCGCAGCGAAGCAATCCAGAATCCCTCCGCGAGAGCAGTCTGGATTGCCTCGCTGCGCTCGCAATGACGATGGGACCGGGCTGTTGCTACGCAGGCACGCGACTCGCGGAGGCTCCTTTCATCCGCTGCGCGGCCTTAACGGACCGAACGTCAAGTGGTTAACGCCAAAAAATATTGCCTGACGGCGCCTTGCCGACGTCCTTGAAAGCATCGTCCCCCATCACCTAATCCGCCGCGCATTGAACAACAGGAGGCATCCGTGTTCGTCATGGAGTTTGTCGCCGCGCATCCATATTTAACGATCATCGTTCTTACGGCGATCGCGTATTTTCTCGGCAGCATCCGCGTCGTTAATCAATATGAACGCAGCGTCGTGTTCCGGCTCGGCAAGTTCAACCGCACCGCCGGTCCCGGCCTGTACCTCGTCTGGCCCATCATCGAATGGCAGACCAAGCTCGACCTGCGCACCATCACCGCCAATGTCGAGCAGCAGGAAGGCATCACGCGCGACAACGTGCCGATCAAGGTCGATGCCGTGGTCTGGTATCGCATCGTCGATCCCGAGCTCGCGGTGATCGAGGTCAAAGCCGTCTCCAACGCCGTCGTGCAGGTCTCATTGACGACGCTGCGCGCCGTGCTCGGCCAGCATACGCTGGACGAGATTTTGAAAGCGCAGGACACCATTGCCGACGTCATGCAGAAATCGATCGACGCGACCACCGAGCCCTGGGGCGTCAAGGTCGAGCTGGTGCAGATGAAGAGCGTCGAAATCCCGCCGAGCATGCAGCGCGCACTGGCGCAGGAAGCAGAAGCGCTGCGTGAAAAGCGCGCCCGCCTGATCAAGGCCGAGGCCGAGCTCGATGCCGCCGAGCAACTGCGAAAGGCCGCCGAGGTCATCATGCAGAATCCGGCCGGCCTGGAGCTGCGCCGCATGCAGATGATCACCGAGGTCGGCGCCGAGCAGAACACCATGACGCTGGTGATGATGCCGAGCGAGTTCGTATCGATGGCGCGCGGGATCGCGGATGTCGCGAAGGCGGTGGTGGCGAAGGGGTGAGATGACGCTTCACCCTCCCCTGGAGGGCAGGGCTATCGCATGTGGAAATTCCTGAGTCTCTCCCACGGCTTGGCTCAACCGTGCGCTCGCGCCACAGGAGAAGCAGTGGAATCGTATCGAGAACAAAACGGAATCGAAGAGCGAAGGGACGTTGCATCGTTCAAGCGATGCATCGTCGCAAGTGCCGACGGTGCTTGCTCTTTTTTTCACATGCGATAGCCCTACCCTGGAGGGGGAGGGTCGGCACGCGATCGAGCAAAGCGAGATTGCGTGACGGGGTGGGGTGACGGTCTCTCCACGTTGAACAGTGTCCGGGTGGAGAGATCACCCCACCCCGCTCGCGCTTCGCGCGATTGACCCTCGCCCTCCAGGGGAGGGTCACCGCGCCTCACTTCACCAGCGAACATCCACCTTCCGCCAGGGGCCGGAACGCCTGGTCCGCCGGAATCGTCGAGACCAATTTGTAATAATCATACGGATACTTCGCCTCGTCCGGCTTCTTCACCTCGAACAGGTACATCGGATGCACGACGCGGCCGTCCTGGCGGATGGTTGTGTCGCCGAACAGCTTGTCCTGTCCTTTGAACTTCTTCATCTCCGGCACGACATCCTTGGCATTGTCGCTGCCGGTGGCGGCGACGGCATTGAGATAAGCGAGCGTGGAGGCGTAGACCCCGGCCTGGTTGCCGCTCGGCATCTTGCCGTTCATGCCGGGCCGCGCGGCAAAGCGCTTTGCGAAGGCGCGGGTGTCGTCGTTCATGTCCCAGTAGAAGGCCTCCATGAGCTGGAGGCCCTGCGCGACCTTCAATCCCATGCCGTGGACGTCGTTGATGAACAGCAGGAAGGCGACGAGCTTCTGGCCGCCTTGCGTGACACCAAATTCGGCGGCCTGCTTCACGGCGTTGATGGTGTCGCCGCCGGCATTGGCAAGGCCGATCACCTGCGCCTTCGAGCCTTGCGCCTGCAACAGGAAGGAAGCGAAGTCGGAGGTACCGAGCGGATGTTTTGACGAGCCAATCACCTTGCCGCCGTGGGCCTCGATGTATTTCTGCGCTTCGGTCTCGATGCCCTTGCCGAGCGCGAAATCGACCGTGAGGAAATACCAGTCCTTGCCGCCGCGCGCGACCATCGCGGCCGCCGTGGTGTTGCCGGTCGCCCAGGTGTCGTTGACCCACTGGATGGTGTTGGGCGAGCAGGCCTTGCCGGTGAGATCGGAGCTTGCGGTCGACGACGCCAGGAACGTCATGCGGCTGTCGCGCAACAGCGTGTTGATGGAAAGGCCGACCGCCGAGTTCGGCACGTCGACGATGGCATCGACGCCTTCGACGTCGAGCCATTTGCGCGCAATGGCGTTGCCGACATCCGCCTTGTTCTGGTGATCGGCATAGACGATCTCGACCTTGATGCCTTTGCCGCCGCCGTTGAAATCTTCCGCAGCCATGCGCGCGGCTTCGACCGAGCCCATGCCGTTGGTGTCCTGAAAGATGCCGGAGATGTCGTTGAGCACGCCGACGCGCACGACATTGTCCGAGATCTCGGCCCTCGCCGCGCCCGCCGCAAGACTCGCGACCAGCGCAAGCGTCCACTTCAAATGCTTCATCGTTCCCTCCTCACCTTGTTGCCTCGCCGCCGGTCGTTGCCGGCAGCGTGTTCAGAGAATTCAGACCTGCCGTTCCGGCAGGCGCAGCACGAGCCCGTCGAGCTCGGGCGTAACCTTGATCTGGCAGGACAGCCGGCTCGCCGGCCGCCGTTCGGCGGCCGCGCCATCGAGCAGCGCGTCCTCGTCGCCGGCCATCGCAGGCAGGCGTGAAAGCCAACCGTCGTCGACATAGACATGGCAGGTCGCGCACATCGCGTTGCCGCCGCATTCGGCCAGGATGCCATCGAGGCCCTGGCGGGTCGCCGCCTGCATCGCGCTTTCGCCGTCGCTGACGTCAACGCGGTCGCTCCTGCCGTCGGAATGGATGAAAGTAATGGCTGGCATCAAGATCCTCGTCAGGCCGGGGTGATTGATACCGGCAGGCTGTCGAGCCCGCGCAGTGTGTTGTTGAAGCGGCGCTTTGGCTCGCCCGTGATCTCGATTTTTGCGATGCGCCGCGCCAGCGCCGAGAGCATCACCTCGCCTTCGAGGCGCGCGACGAGCTGGCCGACGCACATGTGGATGCCGGAGCCGAAGCCGACATGCCCGGAGGTGCGGCGGGTGATGTCGTAGCTGTCGGGCTTGTCCCAGCGGCGCGGATCGCGGTTGGCGGCGGCGAGGAACATCAGCACCTTTTCGCCCTCGCCGATTTTGGCGCCGCCGAGTTCGACGTCACGCGTCGTGGTGCGGAAGAAGGTCTGCACCGGGCTTTCGAAGCGCACAGCCTCCTCGAAGGCGTTGCGCGCGAGCGTCGTATCCTTGCGCAGGGCCTGCCACTGATCCGGAAAGCGCGCGAGGCAATAGATTGCGGCGCCGATGCCGTTGACGGTGGTGTCGAGACCGGCCGAGAGCAGCGAGCGCACCAGCAGCGGCGCCTCGGTCGCGGTGATCTCACCTTCGTCGACCCGGGCGTGGATGCAGGCGCCAAAACCACCGTGCCTGAGATTCTCGCGCTGGCATTGCGCGGCGACATAGGCCTGGTGCGGCGCCGAGCGCTCGATCGCCTCCTGGCGCAACTGGTTGGGCGGACCGAAAGCGTTGAACACGACGCTGGCATAGGGAATGAGATGCTCACGTCCCTCCGGCTTCAGCCCGAGCGCATCGGGAAAGATCGAGAGCGGATAGGCTTCGGCGAGATCCGCGATTGCGTCAAAGCTCTTCATGTCGAGCAGCGCATCGACCCGTTCCTCGGCGGCCGCGGCAAAGCGGTCACGCACCTGCTTCATCGCGGTCGGCGAGAGCACTTTTGCCAGCACCGCGCGGGTGCGGGTGTGCGCGGGCGGATCGGCTTCCAGGATCAGGCTCGGCGGCCGCCAGGGCGTCTCCTTCTTGAAGTCGCTGAGGCCGACGCCTCGGCTGGAGCAGAAGGTCGCGGGATCGTTGAGCACGGCATGGACCTCGGCATAGCGCGCCACGCCATAGACGTTCCATTTGTCGAGATAGACGACGGGACCCGCCTCCCGCAGCCGCTCATGCGTGGGATAGGGATCGGCGAAAAACTCCATCGCGAAAGGATCGACGTCGAGATGCGGGATGGCCGACGACGCCGGTGAGCCGGATGCTGTCATGGGAGTCCTCCCTCATTTTGAACTTGTGAAAGGCGAGCGCTTGCCTTTAGGTCTGCGGGCACTCTGCGAGCCCGACATCCGATATGACCCCGCCCTCGACCAAAGCCCGACACAAGCAAGCGACCGCCGAGACGGGGCCGATGCTCGACCTCGACCGCTACGTGCCGGCCTTGATCACCTTCATCGCCAACAAACTGTCCAAGAGCGCGAACGCGTTCTATCAACCCGCGTTCGGCGTCAACGTCACGGAATGGCGGATCATTGCGCTGCTGGCGATCGAGCCCGGCATTCCGGCCGCGCGCATCTGTCACGTCATCGGCTTCGACAAGGGACCGGTGAGCCGGACGCTGGCGGCCATGGAAAAGCGCGGGCTGATCGCGATCCGCAGCGATCCCAAGGACGGCCGTACCCACTCGATCTCGCTGACCGCGAAGGGCCGCGTCACCCATGACAAGGTGATCGCCGCCGCCTTCGAGCGCGAGCGGCGGCTGCTGTCGTGCCTGAGCAAGGACGAGCAGGAGGTGCTGATCGGCCTGCTGCGCCGGATGCACGAAAATCTCGGCGCGGTGACGGACAGCAGCTACGACTGACGCGACGCGTCCGGCGTGCTTCCTATCGCTTTCACTGGGCAAGCGCCGGCGTTTGCCGGCGGCACCTCTCCTGCCGAACATAAGTCCTCCCTGAACAGATGCGGCAGTTGTTGTGGCCGTCGTTTTCGTATGGAGGCATTCGCACAGATTAGTTGCTTAGGCAACAAAAATCTCGGAGCTATATTGCGGCAGGACTGTTGGCGTATCTTGCGATGCAAGCTCTCGTGTCCCGGACGCGGCGCGGCATGAAATGACGCGACGCAGAGCCGGGACCCAGCGGCCTGGGCCCCGGCTCTGCATCGCACCGCTACGCGCTGCGCTGCGTCCGGGGCACGAGATGAATGATTGGCTCCGCCGCGCTACGGCGCCTTGCAGACGAAATTCGCGGCGTCCTCGCTGTCGCCCTGCCCCGAATAGGCAGCGTAACTCGGATACGGACACAGCGGCCGCGTGCGGTTGGGGCTCCACGTCGCCGGGACTTCCTTGTTTGCGGGATTGGCGGAGACGATGATCCGCTCGGGTGCCTTGCCCTTCTCCACCCAGTCGGTCAGCGCGGTCAGCGCGTCGAACTTGTCGAGCGCCACGCCGCCACCGCAGTGAGTTTCGCCGGGAATCGTGAACAGGCGCGCGACGCCGTCTGCACCTCCTTGCAGGTTCTTGTCCAGCCGGCCGTACCAGCGGATGGTGTCGTTTGCCGAGAACACGGGATCGGCCTGGCCGTGATAGATCAGCATCTTGCCGCCAGTCTTTTGCAGCCCTGCAAGCTTGGGATCGTCGACGTCAGGCGGCGTCATGAAGTCCATCGCCGACTCCGTGAACGTGCCATCCTTGGCGAAGATTTTTGGCGCGTCCTTGTCGAAATCATACGCCTTCAGGGCATCGATCAGCTTGTCGTTGCTCCCTTCCACGACGACAGGCGGCGTCGAGAAGATGTAGTTCAGCGACGCCGCGCCCATCGTGGCGATGATCGGATAATTGTTCCAGGGCGCGACCGGGCTCTCGACCTTCCAGGCGCGCCAGTTGCCGGTGCCGATGCCGCCGTCGAGCGGCCAGTCGGAATAGAGCGCCTCGCCCTTCGAATTCTTCGGCCCGGCCAGGCTCGTCTTCAGCGCGTCCACCTTGGGTTCAGGCAGGCACGCATTGGTCTGACCGGGTGCACAGGTCAGGCTCTTGAGGTCGAACGCCTTCTGACAAGCAGCGAGATTCGCAGTCAGGCCGTCCTTGACACCGTCGAGCGCGTCGCAGGCCTCGGTGATGCGGGAGGCGACGAGTTGCGCGTCCTCCTTGGTGATTGATTTGCGCAGATCGGGATCGGCCTTGAGAAAGGCCTGCACGTCCCAGGCATGCTGGATCGCCGCGCGCGGCAGGTCGAAGCCGGGATTGCCGACCAGGAAGCCATCATAGTTCTCGGGCATGCGCGAGGCCGCGACCATGGCATGGCGTCCGCCGTTCGAGCAGCCGGCCATGTAGGAGCGATCAGGCTTGCGGCCGTAATGCAGGGCGATGATGGTCTTGCCGACCGGCGCCAGCGTCATGTCGGCCGCGTAGCCATAATCACGCCGCGCCTGCGGATCGAGGCCGAAGGCTGCGCCCGCGGTCAGGCCCAGCGACTTGTTCGCGGGATCGGAGCCGGAATGCCCGCTGTCGGACGACAGCACGGCAAAGCCGCGCGCCAGCGGCACCGTCCCGCCCGAGGCAAAGCCGTCTGGCTTGTCACCCAGCGCAGGCACGACGACACCGTCATTGCCGCCGTTCACCTGGTGCAGGAAGCGTCCGTTCCACTCCGCCGGCAATCGCACCTCGAACTGGATGGCGTAGGACTTTCCATCTGCACCGGTGCGCCGGTTGGCGAGCCCCGTCACGATGCAATGCTTGGGCAGGCCGTTCGCCGCTTCCTGCGTCTTTGATCCCGTGATCTCGACGCCGGAGATGGCGAGCGAAGCTGATGTGACCGGCGAGCAGGCCTCGCCATCGGCGCGGGCCAATGCCGTTGATCCCAAAAGAGCAGCCAGCGCGACTGCCGATACCAAGCCAGACCTCACGGCGGCCTCCCTAGTTAGTTATATTTTATAATTATTACTCCAATTCCCCATTTTGACAAGCAGCCTGAACGAGCGAATTCTTCCCTTCTTCCCTTGCCGTGGGAGGAGGCGGCGGTCTCGTTACCCTCCCCTGGAGGGTAAGAGAAGCAATTGAGCGCGCCTAACTACAGCCGATCCACTCCGCCGAGGCATCGTCGTTGAGCCGCGCCACCGCGTCCGCTCGGCGCGTCAGCACGGCGCGCTGGTTGATGTAGCCCTTGTCGGTGATCTCGCCGCCGTCGACCGACGGCGGCTCGGCGAGCAGCAGAGCGCGCGTGGCATGGCCGGAGGAGTTGCTGCCTTGCGCTTTCAGTTTTGCGAGCCCTTCCGCGATGGCGCTTCTGACCTTGTCGTGGCCGATCACCTCGCCGACGCCGGCGCTCTCGCCGAGACCGGCATGGGCGCGGCAGGCGGGGATGTTGGGGAACACGAGAAAGCGCACCTCATCGCCGCCATGGCCGGACACGACGATGTCCTGCGCCAGTGGCGCGAGCGCTGCGATGCCGGCGACGCGCAGCGTGCCGACGCTGACCCAGGTGCCCGAGTTGAGTTTGAAATCTTCGGCGACGCGGCCGTCGAAGAACAGGCCGCGCTCGGGACGTTTTTCATCAGCGAATTTGACGGCGTCGCCGATCAGGTAAAATCCCTCTTCGTCAAACGCCTGCTTCGTCAGCTCGGGCGCCTTCCAATAGCCGGGCGTGACGTTGGGACCGCGCACGCGCACCTCCAGCTTGTCGCCGGACGTCACGAGCTTCAGCTCGGTGCCGGGAATCGGCACGCCGATATTGCCGGAACGCTCGGCGAGGAAATGGCAGTCGGTCGCCAGCGGCGAGGTTTCGGTCGAGCCCCAGGCCGAGACCATCGGCAGCGCGCGGCCGACGGTTTTCACCGAGAGCTCTTCGAGCGCGTCCCACAGATTCTGCGGCAGCGCCGCGCCGGCATAGAAGGCGAACTTGACCTCGCCGAAGAAGCGACGGCGCAGTTCCTCGTCGCTGCGCAAGGCCGCGATCAGCATGTCAAAGCCGCGCGGCACGTTGAAATAGACCGTCGGCATCACGCTTTTGAGGTTCGCAAGCGATGTCGCGAACAGGCCCGGTGCCGGCTTGCCGCCATCGACATAGAGCGAGCCGCCGTTGCGCAGCACGAGGTTGAAATTGTGGTTGGCGCCAAAGGTGTGGCTCCAGGGCAGCCAGTCCAGGATCACGAGATCGTCGCTGGCCTGCTCCAAAAAGGTCCAGGTCTGCGCCTTGGCCTGCTGGCTCGAGGTCAGCATGCGCTGGGTATTGATCACGGCCTTGGGCGTGCCTGTCGACCCCGAGGTGAACAGGAATTTTGCGATCGTATCTGATGTCACCGCGGCGAAGGCTTTTGCGACATCGGGCGATTCAGGCGTTGCGGTGATGGCGCTGAAGGCCAGCGCATTCTCATCAGTCGCATTGCCGCTGACGATGACCGCGTTGTGCAGCGACTTGATTGCGGCCAGCGCCGCCGCAAACGGTTTTGTCGCAGTGACGTAGATCGCGCCGGGCTCGAGCAGCGCGATCATGCTCTTGAGCTTGTCAAAATCCCTGGACATCAGCGAATAGGCCGGCGAGATCGCGGCCGAGGGCACGCCGGCATGCTGGGCGGCGAGCGCGAACAGCGCGTGATCGACGCCGTTGTCGGAGAGGATGACGAGCGGGCGCTGCGCGCTCAGCCCCTGCGCCAGAATCCAGGCAGCGGCGGAGCGCACCTGCTGGAGCGCCTGCGCGTAGGTGACCGTCGTCCACGCCGCTTCGGCACCGGCGCGCTCGGCGAGAAAAATCTTGTCCGGTGACTGCCGCGCCCAATGCTCCAGCCAGTCGCCGATGCAGCGCGCGCTGCCGCGCAAGGGTTCGCTCGAACGCAGCACGATGCTGCCGTCGGCGCGATGCTCTGCGACGGTTTTTGGCGTTGCGAACAGGCTGGATGCGTCACCGCGTGCGGCGGCCATGGTCATGGGGTCCTCCTCGCCCGCCCGTGGCGGGATCGGCTGCAGTCTCGTTCCGGGCTGCTTTGGCCATAATGTTGAGCACAGCAATTGTTGTCGTCAACAACAATGTTTCAATGCCTGCCGTCACGCGCTACAAGTGCTGCGACGCCGGAGATAGAGAGTGACAGCCAGCGCACCGCGAAGGGAAACGCCGATACCCCTGGCCCGCAAGCGGGCGAGCGACGGCAAGGCGCGCCCAAACGACGCGGACGGGATCGGCCTCGATGCGCTGGTCGGGCACGCCGGCTATGCGGTGCGGCGCTTCCAGATCTGGATCTTTCAGGATTTTGTCCGGACGCTCGCGTCAGTGGACATCAAGCCCACCCAGTATTCGGTCATGACCGTGATCGGCGCCAATCCGGGCCTGACCCAGATGGCGGTCGCCAACCGCCTCGGCATCGAGCGCGCACGGCTGGTGCATCTGCTCGACAGCCTTGAGCGCAGGAAACTGGTCAAGCGGATCAAGTCAAAGTCCGACCGCCGCTCCCATGCGCTGCATCTGACTGCGCAGGGCGAGACGTCGCTGACAAAATTCAAGCGGCTCGCGGCCGAGCACGAGCGGCATGTGGAGGAGAAGATCGGCCGGGAGAACCGGGAAAAACTGCTGGAGATTCTCGCGGGCTTCACCTGACCGGGCGCCGGCAGTTCGTGCTCAAAGTTTGAGCAGATGCACGCGTGAGAGCCTTACCCCCGCACCATCGCCGCTTGTCGCTCCTTCGCGTAAGCATATGATCTGACGGCGATATCCGGATCGCGCGATCTGTACAGATATTGTACACAATGGCACATCGCTTGCTTCAGAGCAGGTGAAGATTTGTCGCCGGAGTTTTTTACGGAGTTTTCGTCGTTATGGGGGCCGACCAGCCTGAGACGGTAGCCGCAATCGTCGCCGCGCATCGCGCGGGCAAGATCACACCGGCCGAGACGATCGCGCGGACCTATCGGCGCATCCGCGACCACAACGATCCCGCCATGTTCATCAGCCTGCGCGAGGAGAAGGACGCGATCGCGGAAGCCGAGAAGCTCGCCGCGCAACAGGACGCCGCCGCGCTGCCGCTCTATGGCGTGCCCGTCGCGGTGAAGGACAACATCGACGCGCTGGGTTTTCCCACCACGGCCGCCTGCCCGGCCTTCTCGTATACGCCGACCCATGACTCGACCGCGGTCGCGCGCTTGCGCGCGGCCGGCGCCATCATCATCGGCAAGACCAATCTCGACCAGTTCGCGACCGGCCTCGTCGGCGTGCGCTCGCCCTACGGCATTCCCAGAAACGCGATCCGCGAGGATCTCATTCCCGGCGGATCGAGCTCGGGATCGGCGACCGCCGTGGCTGCGGGCCTCGTGCCGCTGTCGCTCGGCACCGACACCGCGGGCAGCGGCCGCGTGCCCGCGATGCTCAACAACATCGTCGGGCTAAAACCGAGCCTCGGCATGATCTCGACCGCGGGCCTGGTGCCGGCCTGCCGCACGCTCGACTGCATCTCGGTATTCGCTCTCACGGTCGACGACGCCGCGCTCGCGCTCTCCGTGATGGCGGGACCGGATCAGGCCGATCCGTTCTCGCGCGACCGGCCGCTTCAGCCGATCACGCCGTTTCCGGCCAACATCCGTCTCGGCGTTCCCCGCAACGGGCAGTTGATCTTCTTCGGCGACAAGAAAGCTGAAGCGGCCTATGGCGAGGCGCTGAAGCGCTGGACGTCGCTCGGCGCTCAACTCGTCGAGTTCGACCTCGAGCCGTTCTACGAGACCGCGCGGCTGCTCTATGAGGGGCCGTGGGTTGCCGAGCGCTATCTCGTCATTCGCAATCTGCTGGCCTCGGCCCCGGATTCAATTCACGCCGTGACGCGCGAGATCACGGCCGCGGGCGCGCGGCTCACGGCGGCGGAAACTTTTTCTGCGCTGTACCGGCTGCAGGGGCTGCGCAAAATCGCCGAGCGCACCTTTGCCAATATCGACGCGCTGGTGCTGCCGACGGCGCCGACGGTCTATACGACCGCGCAGGTGCTCGCCAACCCGATCGAGCTCAACAGCCGACTCGGCACCTACACCAATTTCGTCAATCTGCTCGACCTCTGCGGGCTGGCTGTGCCGGCGGCGATGCGGTCCGACGGCATCCCGTTCGGCATCACCCTGCTTGCGCCAGCCGGCCGCGACGCCATGCTCGCGAGCATCGGGCGCGCGTTTCATGCCGACACAAAACTCACGCTCGGCGCGAAGGGCATCGCGCAGCCGCCACTGGCGTCACTGCCCCCCAATAGCGCCGACGAGATTCCGATCGCCGTGGTCGGCGCGCATCTGTCGGGCATGGTGCTGAACCACGAATTGAAGACGCTGAACGCAAGGCTGGTCGAGGCGACGAAGACCGCGGCCGACTACAAGCTCTATGCGCTGCAAACGACGCCGCCCAAGCCGGGCCTGCTGCGCGTCGCAGCCGGCCAGGGCGCGGCGATCGAGTTGGAGATCTGGTCGCTGTCGGCGTCCGCCTTCGGCAAGTTCGTCAACGCCATCCCGCCGCCGATGGCGATCGGCACGATCCGGCTGGCGGACGGCCGCGGCGTGAAGGGATTTCTCGTCGAGCCGGAAGCGCTCGGCGGCGCACGCGATATCACGGCGTATGGCGGCTGGCGGAAGTATATGGCGGGAGGGTGACGGCCTAACCGGTCTCGTGTCCCGGGCGCAGCGCATCACGCAGTGGTGCGCTGCTGAACCGGGACCCGTGGAGCGGTTTGCAAAACAGATGGATGGGTCCCGGCTCTGCGGAGCAGCGCTATAGCGCGTCGAAGACGCGCGTAAACGCGCTTGTGGCGCTGCACCGCGTCCGGGACACCGACGTGCCTAAACCGACACCGCGTAAATCTCGTACTCGCCGCGCACCAGCTCGATATGCGCGCGCATCGCAGCCGCGGCGCCCTGCTTGTCGCCGCGCATGATGGCGACGACGACGCGGTCGTGCTCGGCCTGCGATTTTGCGAGCCGCCCGAGATTGCGGAACTGGGCGCGGCGGAACGGCTGGACGCGGACGCGCGTCGCCAGCGTGATCTCGGCAATGTAGCCGTTTTGCGAGCCGGCATAGATCGCGTTATGGAAGCGCTCGTTGACCTCGTGGAACCGCTCGGGGTTGCCGGTGTAGCTGAGCACGCGGAGCTCTTCGTGGATCGCCTCCAAGCCGTGACGCTCGGCGGCCGACATCCGCTCGGCGGCAAGGCCCGCGCACAGCGCCTCCAGCTCGGCCATCGCCTCGAACATGCTGGTGAGACGCTCGATCGAGGGCTGGGCCACCACGGCGCCGCGATGGGCGCGCGCCTCGACCAGGCCGCTCGCCACGAGCTGGCGCAGCGCTTCGCGCACCGGCGTGCGGGAGACGCTGAAGCGGCGCGCGATATCGGTCTCGTCGAGCGCGGCGCCCGGCGCCAGCGTGCCGCGCACGATCTCGTCGGCGAGCTGAAGCCGCAGCTCCTCGGCGCGCGTAACCTTCTGCACGCTAGGTTGCGCGCGATCGACGCGCGGAACCACCGGCTCGGCCGGCACTGTCCCAGGCGGAAGGTCGTCAAGCGTCATGCCGTCAGGTCTCTTTGGGTTCGTCGATGATGCTGACATGCGCGGCGACGACGCGCCAGCCCTCGGGGAAGCGGACCCAGGTCTGCATCTGCCGGCCGACCTTGCCCGGCAGGCTGTCGCGATAGAACAAGGTGGAAGCGACCGCGGTGTCGCGGCCGTAAGCGGTGATGACGGTTTTCGCGGTGCGGCGGTTCAGCCCCACCGGCGAACGCGCGGCGCGAAAGCCGGAGATCGCCTCATAGCCATAGAGATTCTCGCCGATGCCGTAGCGCAGCGTGCGCGTATCGTCGCGGAAGAGTTCGCCGAGCACGGCGACGTCGTTGCTGACCAGCGCCTTCTCGTAGCGTTCGAACGCGGCGGTGACATCAGCCAGCACGTCGGGGAGATCGATCTCCATCTCAAATTCCTCTCGGTGCGGGCGCGGCGGCAACGCCCATGCGCTCGAGCGCGGCGGCGACGCGCAGCGCAATGTCCTCGCGCCAGGGCGCGGCGATGATCTGCACGCCGATCGGCATCGGCTCGAGCGGCACGGGCACGGCGACGACGGGCAATCCGATGAACGAGATCGGCTGGGTGTGGATGCCGATATTGGCGCGCACCGGCAGCTCCACGCCGTCCAGCTTGAAGGTCACCTGGCCGATCTTCGGCGCGATGCACGGTGTTGCCGGCGCGATCAGCACGTCGACCGATTTGAAAAGTTCGGCAACCTGCGCGCGATACCAGCGGCGGAACTTTTGCGCGCGGTCGACCATCGGCGCCGGCACCATCGCGCCCGCGATCAGCCGGTCACGCACCGCGGGATCGAAATCGTTCGGACGCTTGCGCAGCCGATCGAGATGCAGCGATGCGCCTTCAGTGGTGGTGATGACGTAAGCTGCCGCGCGGGCGCGCGCGGCCTCGGGAATATCGATGACTTGCGTAGCGCCGAGGGCCTTGGCAACGCGCGAAACGGCCTCGACCGCTTCAGGGAAGACGTTCTTCTGAAAGTAGCCGCCGGCGATGGCGACACGCAAGCCGGAGATCGACCCTGATAGCAGCGAGGTGACGGGCTCAACGCCGCTCACGCTGCAGGCGCCATCGTCTGCGTCCGGCCCCTGCATTGCGTCATAAGCGAGCGCGAGATCGGTGACCGAGCGTGCGAGCGGGCCGAGATGATCGAGGCTTGCGACGAAGGGGAAGGAGCGCGCGCGCGACAGCCGGCCATAGGTCGGCTTCAGGCCAAAGATGCCGCAGAACGACGACGGCACGCGGATCGAACCGTTGGTGTCCGACCCCAGCGCGATCGGCACCAGCGCGCCGCCGACCGAGCCGCCCGAGCCGCCGGACGATCCGCCGGTCATCCGCGTGGTGTCGTGTGGATTCCGCGAGTTGCCGTCATGGACGTTCTCGCCGGTGAAGTCGTAGGCGTACTCGCCCATGTTGAGCGCGCCGACCAGCACGGCTCCGGCCGCTTCCATCCGCTCGATCAGCGTGGCATCGCGCTTTGCCGGCGCGAGGTCACGATTGATTTTTGAACCGGCCCGCGTCGGCAGACCCGCGACATCAAACAGATTCTTGACCGCAAACGGCACGCCGGCGAGCGGGCCGACTTTCTTGCCCGCGGCGATGTCGGCATCGAGAGCGCGCGCTTTGGCGCGGGCGCGATCCGCGGTGACGTCGGTGAAGGAATTGAGGACGGTGTCGTGCGCCTTGATGCGCGCGAGCGCAGCTTCGATGGCGTCGAGCGCCGACAACTTGCGGGCTGCGACTGCGCTCGCGATATCAGAGGCCGTCAATTCTGGCTTGGTGGTCATGGCAGCATCAGGCGGTGAACACGGGTGCCGGCTCGGTCTCGTCCGGCAGCGCGAATTCGTCCACGAGGCGAGCGAGCCTCAGCGACACCTCGAGATTGGCGCGAATGGCGGGGCGCCAGGCCTCCTCGACCGGCAGCGCGAGCGCTTGCGCGACAGCATCGATATAGTCATCCAGCGGTTCGGCCATCGCTCTCTCAATCTCGCGTTCGTGCAATCACGTTAATGCGCCGGCAACGGCGGATGCGGGATCGCCGTCAACAGCTCCTTGGTGTAATCGTCCTGCGGATCGCTGAGGACCCTTTCGGAAGAGCCCTCCTCCACGATTCGCCCCGTGCGCATCACAATGACACGATCGCACAGCAAGCGCACCACATTCAAATCATGCGAGACAAACAGATAGCTCATACCGAGCCTCTGCTTGAGGTCCTGCAGCAAGTTCAGCACCACGGCCTGCACCGAGACGTCGAGTGCGGCGGTCGGCTCGTCCAGGATGACGAGCTTTGGGTGCAGCGCGATGGCGCGCGCGATGCCGACGCGGGCCTTCTGCCCGCCTGACAATTGGTGCGGAAAGCGATCCAGCAGGTTGAGCGGAAGCCCGACCATAGCAGCGAGTTCCTCGCAGCGCGCCCGCAATGCGTCACGCCCGCTGATGTTCCCGAGCTGCATGATCGGGTCAGCGATGGCGCGCGCGGCGGTGAAGCGCGGATTGAGGCTGTCGGTCGGATCCTGGAACACCATCTGGATCCGGCTGCGCAGCGGCAGCCGGGCAAAGGCGTTCGGCATGATGCTGCCGATCTCCTCGCCGTCAAACTGGATGCGCCCCGAGGTCTGGTCCAACAGCCGCATCACCATCATCGACGTCGTCGATTTTCCGCAGCCGGATTCGCCGACGAGGCCGACGCTCTCGCCATGGCCGATCGAAAAACTGATGCCATCGACCGCGCGGAACACGTCTGGCTCGACCGGCGGCTTGCGGCCGAACAGCTTTCCGAGCACGGCGGTGGCGCCCTGGCGGGGATATTCCTTGACGAGCTTGTCGATGAGGAGAAGGGGCTTTGTGCCCTCGGTGACGGCGGGCGCATGCGCCGGTTCGCCCGGCACGGCGCTCACGGTGGCGGGCGTAGCAGCTTCTTCCTCCGGCAAGAGATCACGCAGCGACACGCCGAGCCGCGGCGTCGCGCGCATCAGCTTCTTTGTGTAGGGGTGCTGCGGGTTGGCAAAAATGTCGGCGGCCTTGGCGGTCTCGACCACCCTGCCCTTCTCCATCACCACGACGCGGTCGCAATAGGCAGCGGCGAGGCCCAGATCATGCGTGATCAAAATCGTCGACATCGCGCGGCGTTTTGTCAGCTCGACGATGAGGTCCATCACCGCCTTCTGCGTGGTGACGTCGAGGCCGGTGGTCGGCTCGTCCGCGATCAAAAGCTGCGGATTGCAGGCGAGCGCAAGCGCGATGACGACGCGCTGGCACATGCCGCCTGACAGTTCGAAGGGATAGGCGTGGTAGCGTTCGCGCGGGCGCGCGATCTTGACCTGCTCCAGCGCCTCGATCGCCTTCTCGCCGTGATCGGCGACTTGCGCCTGCTGCACATGGGTGCGCAGCACGTCCTCGATCTGGTCGCCGACCTTTCGGATCGGATTGAGCGCGGCACGCGGGTTTTGAAAAATCATCGAGACTTCGCGACCGCGCAAGTTCCGCATCTGGTCTTCGGTCGCGGCCTTGACGTCGATGCCCGAAAACATCACCGAGCCCTCGGCGATCCTGCCGGCGCGGTCGAGGATGCGCATCACGGCATAGGATGTCACCGACTTGCCCGAACCGGACTCGCCGACGATGGCAAGCGTCTCGCCCTTGGCGACGGAGATGTCGACATGCTGTACCGCCTTGACGATGCCGCGGCGGGTGGTGAATTCGACGGTGAGATCCTGGACGTCGAGCAGCGGCTGGGCGGTCATCACGTCCTCCGCTGCGGGTCGACGATGTCGCGCAGGCCGTCGCCGAGAAGGTTGAAGCAGAACACGGCGATCATCAAAGCGAGGCCCGGGAATAGCGCGATCCACCATTCGCCCGACACCATGAAGCCGGCGCCCTCGGCGACCATGATGCCCCACTCCGCCGTCGGCGGGCGAACGCCGAGGCCGATGAAGGAGAGGCCGGCGGCGTTGAGGATGGCGTAGCCCATGGTCAGCGACATCTGCACGATCATGATCGGCATGATGTTCGGCAGGATGTGCACCAGCAGAATCCGGAACTCGCCATTGCCCGACAGACGCGCCGCTTGCACGAAGCCGGCGTTGCGGCGAACGTTGGCTTCCGCGCGCGCAACGCGGGCGTAGAGCGGGAAGTTCACGATGGCTGTGGCGAGGATGATGTTCTGTACGGTGTTGCCAAGCGCGGCCACGATGCCCATCGCCAGCACGAACAGCGGGAAGGCCATGATGGTGTCGGCGACGCGGCCGACGATGCGATCGGTCCAGCCGCCAAAATAACCGGCCGCGATGCCGGCAAGCCCGCCCATCAAGAAGACCAGCACGACGGAGGCGATCGCGATGAAGACATCGAGACGGGTTGCGACGATGACGCGGCTAAAGATGCGCGGCCCAATTGATCGGTGCCAAACCAGTGCGCGGCCGACGGCGGCTTCAGAGCCGCCGCTGTGTCCGAAGCGAGCGGATCGTAGGGCACCACGAGGGGACCAAAGATAGCGGCGAACAGGATCACGATCAGCAGGCCGAAGGCAAAGCCTGTCACCCTGTTCTCGCCGAGAACGTAGCGGGTCTGTTCGAGGATCGCGACGAGCCCGGAGGTGCGCGCGGGACCGACGGGCTCAACAGCTGGCGCAACGGAGCTCATAAGTTAGCCCTCCAACCTGACGCGCGGATCGATCACGCCGTAGAGAATGTCGATCACGAGATTGAGCAGCACGTACATGACCGCCATGGTCAGCACGAAACCCTGCACCGGCGCGAAGTCCGAGGAGATCAGCGCTTCCACCGCATAGGAGCCGATGCCGGGCCAGGCGAAGACTTTCTCCACCAGCACGTTCGCGCCGAGCAGGAACGAGAACACCATGCTGAGCGTGGTGATGACCGGCAGCATCGCATTGCGGAAGGCGTAGGTGACGATGACGGTTGCGGGCGACAGGCCGCTGGCGCGCGCGGTGCGGACGAATTCGGAGGCCAGCACCGCGAGCATCGAGGCGCGCGTCATGCGCGCGATCGGCGCCAGCGAAAAAATCGCAAGCGTGGTCGCGGGCAGGATGAGCTGGCTGAACGCCGAGCGGAACGCCTCGAAATCGCGCGCGATCAGCGTGTCGACGAGATAGAATCCGGTCACGGTCGGCGGCGCGCTGTAGAACACATCGAGCCGGCCGAGCGGCGCCGGCGACCAGCCGAGCCTGAAATAGAAGAAATAGACCAGCAGCAGGCCGGTGAAGAACACCGGCAATGATACGCCCGCGGTCGTAGTGACGCGGCAGAGATGGTCGATCCACGAACCCGGTCGTGTCGCGGCGAGCACGCCGAGCGGGATGGCGATGACGACCGAAACGATAAGGCCGAGCAGCGTAAGCTCGGCGGAGGCCGGCAGCCGGTTACGGATTTCGGTCGCGACCGGCTGGCCGGTCGTGAGCGAGTTGCCGAAATCGCCGTGCGCGAGATCGTTGGTGTAGCGGAAGAACTGCTCGATCAGCGGCTTGTCGAGGCCGAGTTTTTTCCGGATCTGCTCGACGGCTTCCTTGGTCGCGGCAGGCCCGGCGAAATAGGCCGCGGGGTCACCCGGCAACGCGCGCGTCAGCAGGAAGGTGACGATGACGACCCCGATCAGAGAGGGAATCGCGAACATCAGACGCTTGCTGATCATGGTGAGCATGATGCGCTCCTGGGCGTGTTGCGCATGCTGGTAGCCGCGCGCGTCGCTGCGTTCCCTCCCCCCTTGCGGGGGAGGGCTAGGGAGAGGGGTGGCCCCAAGCGAGATCGGAGTTCGTGGCTACCCCTCTCCCCGCCCCTCCCCCGCAAGGGGGGAGGGAGCGAGAGAGCGGTGGCCACCTCACGTGAGCGAGAGACGCGAGGAGACGCGGCGACGTCGCGCGCCATGCCCCCTCACCCCTTCGCCATCGCGCGATAGTCGAGGCGGCGGTGGAACCAGTATTGATAGCCGGTGACGTTCTTCTGCATCGCGACGTTGACGAAGGGTTGGTAGAGCGGAATGCGCGGCACGTCCGCGAAGGCGAGATCGACAAAACCCTTCACGTCGGCGTCGTAGGCCGCCTTGTCGCCGGTGGCGGCTGCCGTGCGCGCGCCGTCGATGAACTTGTCCATCTCGGCCGACTTGTAGCTCATGGTGTTGAAGACGGAATTGTTGCCGTGATAGCACCAGTAGAAGAAGTACTCGGGGTAATCGAGCCAGCCCGAGAACACGTTGGTGAACAGCGGCATCTCCTTCTTGTTCAGCTCGGTGCGCCAGTTGGCGCCGGGCACCTTGTTGATGGTGGCCTTGATGCCGAGCTGCGCCAGGCTCTCCTGCACCAGCACGCAGAGCGGCTCGTTGACGCCGGCAAAATTGAGGTCGAAGGAGATCGTGGTCTCAAAGCCGTTGGCGTAGCCGGCTTCGGCCAGCAGAGCCTTGGCCTTCTCCATGTCGGTGAAATACTTTGTCGGCTGCGGCCAGGCCACGTCGGTCGCCTTGTCCTTGGCCGCGCCGAACATGGGATTGCCGAGGCCGAACAGCACGGCGTCCATGATCTTCTGGTACGGCATCGCATAGGCCATCGCCTGGCGAACTTTTGGATTGTCGAACGGCGGCTTGGTCACGTTCATGCCGATGTACTGGATGCCGTTGGAGAACGGCAGCGACACGACGTTGAGCTTGCCGTTCGCCTTCATCTCCTGGAAGTCCTTGAACGGCAGCTCGTAGGAGATGTCGGCATCGCCACGCTCAAGCAGCGCGCGGCGATTGCCGGCCTGTGGCACCATGCGCCAGATCACGCGCTTGATCTTCGGCAAGGGGCCGCCGACCCAATCCTCATTGCGCTCCATGATGACTTCGGTGCCGGCGGTCCACTTCGTCACCTTGTAGGCGCCGGAGCCCGCGGTCTGCTGCTTTGTGTATTCGAGGCCCCACGGGTCCTTTTCACTCGCGTTCTTCTTGGCGAGCTCGGAGTTGACGATGCAGGGAACGATCACCGCAAGATCGGGAATGGTGAGGCGATCCTTTTTCAGGAAATCGACGCGCACGGTGTAGTCGTCGACCACCACGAACTGCTCGGCCTTGGTCAGCGAGCCCGCGCTCATCTGGAAGGTCGGGAAGCCGCCGACGCTGACGGCACGATCGAGCGACCACTTCACGTCCTTGGCCGTAACAGGCGCGCCGTCGTGGAATTTGGCGTTCTTCTTCAGCTTGAAGGTGACCGACATGTCGTCGATCTTGATGTCGTCGGCGAGTTCGCCCTTGAACTTGTCGCGGTCGTAATAGGGCACGCCGCCGGGGCCGCTCTTCATCTCGTGGCTGATCAGGCGATCGTAGCAGTTCCAGGACACTTCATAGCCGGGCACGTTGGTGCCGACGCCGTGGATGTCGAGATTGTTGGGGCCGCCTTCGGAGACGATCAGCAGCGTCTCGGAGCGGGCATCGGCCCTGGCGGACGAGATCACGGATGGAGCAGCGGGCAGCACCGCGCCGGCAGCCAATCCAGACACGGACTTCAGGAAATCGCGGCGCTTCATGGCAATGCTCCAACGCAAAGGTTTTTTGGTTGGAACAGGATTCGCAAGGTTCGTGCCAAAGCTTACCAGGAGCTTAATGCCATGGTAACTACATGATTTTATAGGATATTATCCGAAATCGAGCGCCCTTGAGGAGCAATGGCCACCTTTACGTTGCATACAAAGAGAGTGATTTGCCCACGAAATAGGCTCAATGAACGCATCGCCCATCAGATGGGCTATCCGCTATTGGCAGAAATCCTCATTGTTGATGCGCAAGCACCGCGGCACCGCGACGATCTTGTGCCGGCCACAGCCTTCGCCTGCGTCGACCTTTTTCAGGGCACGGAGCGCCGCCATCGTCGGACGGTACCAGAGGAAGCGCTCATCGGTCAGGACCGATGCCCGGCGCAGACCGTCGATCGTACCGACATCGAATACGCCGCTTTGGTCGCCACGAAAGCAGTCGAGCCGCGTCAATTGCGCCTGAATGAATTGAACCAGCTCGCGCCCCTCATAGGTCGGGCCAGCGCTGTCGAGCACCGTAACCTCCCGCAAGCGCGACGCCGCAGCGCGCGCTTCCTCCGCCTCCGGCGCATCCGGAAACAGCGCAGCGACGAGATCGTAGGCTTCAGGGGTCTGCGTCTGCCGCGCCCGGCTGAGAACCAGCGCTGCGGCCGAGGAGGCCGCGGCAGGCTCGCCACCGGCCGCCCTCTTCCTGAGTTCGGCCACGGCCGCGCGTGCGACGGGCGCTTCCGGGCTCGCCGGAAAGCGCTCGATCAAGAGATCGTACAGTGCGACATTGCCTGTCTCCCTGGCGGCTGCGAGCAATTGCGCGGCCTGGCTCGGCGGGGGCGGCGGCGGCACGAAGTAGAAATCGAGCTCGAGCGAGGTGGACTCCCAGGGGATCTGCTGCTCGCCGGTCGCAAGTCGCACCTGACGACGGACGCTCTTGAAGACATCCTCCAGCCGCTCGCCGGGCACCACGACCGCGTCCGCAAGCGCCCTGGTATAGGGGCTGTGCCCGTCTTCGCCGTCCAGCGCGGCCTTCCCCGAAGCGGTCGAGGAAGCGATGAACACGCCGTAGACCGCCCCCATCGGCACCAGGCCCGTCGTGTCGGTCGACGCCACACCGGGCGGAAATGGATTATCGCGGCAGGCGTCAACAATGAGGACGTTGAGCGCGTTGCCAGCACCCGACAGGCGGTCGGCGATACGTTTGACGCTCACCGCCTGCGTCACGATGTCAGACCGCCGCTTGATGTCGGCGTTGACGGGGATCAGGTAGTTGACGCCGTCGCTCTCGATGCCGTGGCCCGCGTAATAGAGCACCGCGACCGTCTCCGGCCCGCGCGAACGAATCTTGTTTGCGAACTCGTCGACGTCCCGCGACAGGCTTTTCAAGTCACGGTCGGCGACCTCCGTGACCTCGAAGCCGGTCTGCCGCAGCCTTTCCGCCATCAACCGCGCATCGCGGCCGGGATTGCTGAGCGCGCCCAGCTTTGCGTAGCTGGCATTGCCGATCACGAGCGCGAGCCGGGGCGCGGTCTCCGCCACCGATTTTTTCGTCTCGCGCGCGGCCAGAGCGCAGCCGGGCTGCGCGGTCGCGAGGACCGCAAGACCGGCGGCGAAAAGCGCCGCGAAACGCCCCCTTCGCATTTGCACCATCACAATATCATCCGCCGGCAACGCTACGCCAACGCCGTTCGTCTGTCATTCCAGGGACGGCCTTCGACCAGGCGATCGTCAACAGGACCGTCATCGAGAACGCCCGTCATGAAATTGACGACGGTGGGGCACTATATCTAGGATTGAATCCTCAAGAATCATTTTCATTCATTCATGCTTCGCGGAATTCCCCCTTTGGCATCCGGACAGCATTTGTGCCGGCTCGGCGCGGCAGCGATCGCGGCCATGTGCCTCCTGGTCTCGCCGGCTTCGCCCGGCGTGCTCAGCGGACGCGAATTCCAGAACCTGATCGCAGGCGGCCCGGAAGGCACGACCATCGTGTTTCAGGGCGGCACCGACAAGGTGTTCTACTCGCCGAGCCTGAAGAACAGGCTGCGCCTGAGCCCGGAGCTCGGACCGGAATTCCTCAAGCAGAAGATCCTGCAGAACACGGTCGCCGAGGGCGTGTTCATCGCTGCGACGACCGAGGGCGGCAAGTGGCGCACCATTTCCGGAATCGCCGGAATCGCCGCCGACCTCGACAGCGGCCACGGCGTGCTGACGCTGCTCCAGACCTTTCCCGAGGACACCACCATCAAGTCGTTTCAGAAACGCGACCGGCTCTATGCGGTGATCATCGTGGAGGACGCGCCTGGTGGCATCGTGTGCCGCAGATCACAGTGGGAAAGACTGTTCGCCCTTAAGGGTGAACCGAAGCTGACGACGGTGCCGTGCGAATTCACGGTGGGCAATGCAGTGACGCCAACAGCGCCACGCTAGGGGGGACTTCATGACGACAACGACTCTCGAGGCTCGCGGGACCTTAGGGCGCGCGGGCTTCCGGATGATGGCGCTTATCATCCTGGCGGTGCTGACGGCGATGTTCGCTGGGCACGAAGCACTGGCATCGACGACGCTGGTGAACGCCGCAATGAAGGCCGAGACAGGTTTGTCCGGCTGCAGCAACAACACAGGTAAGCAGCTCTACAACTGTGTTGCCGATGTACTGGACCGCATGAGCGGCGACATCGGCTCGGTCAACGTGCCGGAAACGCAGCGCGCCCTGCAAACTGCAGCCAGCCGCCTGCGCGCCGCGACCGGCAAGGCCCAGGCAATCTCGGCCATCACGCAGTGCCAGTCGGTGATCGCCGGTGCCTTGCGAAAGGCGAGAGCGATAGGAGGGGCCGTCGTCCCCGGGTGGGGCGACAGTGGGCTTTCCGCCATCGTGGAGGTATTGGGCCACGCGGCCAAGCTGATCCAGACCAAGGGATGACGAAGATAGAGGAGGCAGCATCATGACTTCGGGAAACAAAGTGATCAGATCGACGGCGGCGGGCCTACGGATCATCATGGCCCTGCTGCTGTTCGTGGCCGTCCCGCTGAGCACCGGGCCAGCACACGCCGGAGGTGGAGCGGCCGCTGCCGCCGCGGTCGGCACCGCGGGCCTGCAAGGGTGCAGCGCCACCGCCGGCAAGGCGCTCTATGACTGCGTCGCAGGCGTGCTGGATCGCATGAGCGGGTCCCTGAACCGGTGGGATCCTCCCGAGGCACGTAGCGCGTTGCAGACCGCAGCCTCGCAGCTGCGGGCGGCAAGCAGCAAGGCCCAGGCGCTCTCCGCAATTTCCCAGTGCCGGTCCGTGTTCGCGAGCCTGGTAAAGCAGGCCAGCACCGGTCATGCGTCTGGACTCAGCGCCATTGTCGGCGTCTTGAGCAAGGCGGCCCAACTGATCCAGTCCAAGGGTTAGCAGGGCGGCACGTCACGGGGAGCAATCGCGGCTCCCCGTGCAATCAAACCGGCCAGATCAGCTCCTGCAACTGCACGAGGTCGTCGGCTTTCTCCTGCCAGTCCGGAATGCAGATGTGCCTGACCGGGTCGCTGGCATGATGCAGCAGCATCAAGGCCATCAGCCGGCGCTTGAGCGTGAAGGTCACGTCCGTTGGCGCGTAGCCAAAACCCTCGAACAGGCTGCGCATCCGTGCCGGATTCCCCGCGGCCATGAAGGCGCTGGGGCCGAGCAGATCGTAGTCGCGCCATCCGGCCCGCACGTCGCCGAAATCGAACAGGCCGGCGACCGACCATTTCTCGTTGCGGCAGGCCATCATGAAATTCTGCGGAATGTATTCGCCGGTCAGGATGACCTGCGACGCGTGCATCGGAATGAGCTCTTCCGCGTCGCGCAGCAGGTCGTCCAAGCCGTCAAGGAATTTTGCTGCGAGGCCCAGGCGCTGATGCCTGCTACGACATCCCGCGATCTGCCTGCGCATGAACGCATCCCAGCGCGGCTCGCGCTCGATCAGCGGGCCGAGCGGCACCCGCTGTACCTCGGCGATCGTCTCGCCGATCTGGCGCAGCACACGCTGCTTCTGCACCTCCGGCAGGTCCGGCCACACCTCCGAGCCGAGATGGCCGTCAAGCCGCGTGATGATCAGGTAGGGCCAGCCGTCGCGCTCACCCTCCGCCACGATCTCGGGGATCGGCACGCGCAGGCGGCCTGCGAGCTGTGCCAACGATCCACGTTCGGAGACGAATTGCGCGCGCAACAGCGGCGGGAAGATCTTCAGGATCAAGCGATCGTCGAGCGCGACGACGAGATTCGTGCCGGTGGCGAACACATGCGGCGATCCGCAGGCAATACCGTGGCCGCGCGCGATGTCGAGCGCAATTGGAAGCCATTGCGCGGGTTCATTCCGCCATCGGTCAAAGGCGTCAGCGTCGGTGAAAACCGGCAGCGCCTCCCCGCTCAAATCCATCGCCCCGGCCCGCAACTATTCCAAGACATCTTTTACTCTAAGACATCTTTGACGCTGTTCTTGATCTTCGCCGGGACGGCGTGCTCCGGTACTTCGATAGTATGGCTGCCGCGCGTGATCTTGTAGCGGAAAGCATCGGCCTGACCGCGCGGCACCGGCGCCACCTTGGCCGGATCAGCAAACAAGGCCTCGACCGTCTGCTGGTCGGCAGACGACAGATCCGACAGCGTGACTTCGCCACGACTCTTGAGATGAGGGCCGCCGAAGCCGGCGAGCCCTCCGACGCGTTCGATCTTCAATCGATCCACGCTTTGTTACCTTTCACAGCGCGGCTGCGGACCTCAGAGCCCGACTTTTGTCCATCCTGCGTTGACGGCGGCAAAGACGGCAGCCTTGGTCGGGTACAACGTGTGAGCCGCCTGACGGGTCCGGGCCGCAAATGCCTTCATCGTCATGTTCGGCGTGGGGCCGAAGCCCGTGAGCGAATGATACCACACCTGCCCGATCTCATCCCAGCTGTTACCTCCCAAGGTCTTGCATGCCGTGCAGAAGGCCAAATTCGGCGGGCCGCTCGAATAATGCGGGTCCATGCCCGGCGTGATCTGGGAATATTTGGTCGGCTGGGGCGCCAAGCAATGTTTGGCGGCCGGGTCCGCCATGTCGCGCAGGCAGGTGAACCCTTTCTTCTTGGAGCCGGCCCCCATGATATCGCGGCCGATCAGCCAGTCGGCCTTGTTGACGTTCTGCTTGGCACTCCACTGCCGGAACATGGAGCCGAAGCAATCCGAGATGCTTTCGTTCAGGCCGCCGGCGTCGCCGGTGTAGGCGAGTTGCAGACTGTGCTGGGTCACGCCATGGGTCAGTTCGTGGCCGATGACGTCGTTGCCCCTGGTGAAGTCGACGAAGATGCTGCCGTCGCCGTCGCCATACACCATCTGCGTCCCGTTCCACATCGCGTTGTTGTACTTCATGCCGTAGTGAATCGACGACATCATCGTCATACCCTGGTCGTCGATCGAATTCCGGTTGAATATCTGCTTGTAGAACTGGGCGACCTTGCTGGTCTGATTGAAGGCCCGCTTGGCGGATGCATCCGAAGACGTCTTCGGCTTCGGAACGGGCGAGCCCGGCAGGGTTTGCGTGGTCTTGCAATCATAGACCGTCACGGCCGGCGCCGCGGCAAGCGTGACGAGCCCGGTGGAATGCGCCGCCGCGACACTCGTCAGCTTGGCGGCCTGCGTCCGCAACTCGCGCAGTTCATGGCTGATCGACACCGTGTCGACCATGCGCTTGCGCAACTCGGCCGTCAGCTTCTTGTCCTTGGACAGTTTCGTCAGCACATCGTTCGGGATGATGAAGCACGAGCAAGGCATATGTGATCTCCGCTACAATTTTTTCGGAATATGAGATGTAAAAACAACCTCGAGGTTATCTCCTCCAAAGGGAGCCCTCAAGCTTCGCTATCTCAACGGGAGTCACAGTTTCGGCATTGCCGGCACGCCGTCGGGCGCGCGGACCGAAATGACCGGCGCTAGTCCGGAAGTTGTGCTAGCGGTCGGGGCTCGCCTTCTCGAACTGGCGGAGCAGCTTGTTGCCGCGCTCCACGGCCGCATCGAGCGCGGCCTGCGCAGGCTTCTGGCCGGCAAAGGCCTGCTCCAGCTCGTCCTCGATCGCACCGCGGATCAGCACGAAGGAGCCGAGGCGGATGCCCCTGGAGTTCTCCGTCGGCGGATGCAGCGCAATCTCCTCGAACGAGATCGCCGTGCCCGGATTGCGATCGTAAAAACCCTGCGCGCGCGTCAGCTCGAAGGCGGAACGGGTGATCGGCAGATAGCCGGTGTGCTGGTGCCAGGCGGCCTGCACGGCCGGCTGCGACAGATAGACGAAGAACTTTGCCACGCCCTTGTATTCGTCGCGGGGACGGTCGCGCAGCACCCACAGCGTGGCGCCGCCGATGATCGAATTCTGCGGCGCGCCCTGCACGTCAGGCCAATAGGGCATCATGCCGTAGCCGACGTCGAATTTCGAATTGGCCTTGATGTCGGCGCGGGTGGCGGAGGAGCCGATGAAGATGCCGCACTCGCCCTTCTGGAAGCGCGGCTCGGCCGACTGGCCCCGGCCGCTATAGTCGAACACCTTGTCCTTCTGCCATTGCGCAAGCTGCGAGATGTGGCGCACGACGGTCGCATTGTTGACGGTCAGTTCGGCATCCAGGCCAGCAAAGCCGTTGGTCCGGGTCGCTACCGGCATATTGTGGTACGCGGAAAAATTCTCGACATGGATCCAGGACGGCCACGACGTGGTGAAGCCGCACACAGCGCCGCGCTCGCGCAGGCGCTTGGCAGCAGTGCCGAGCTCCGGCCAGGTCTTTGGCGGCGCCTCGGGATCGAGGCCGGCGTCCCGGAACATGGACTTGTTGTAGTAGAGGATCGGCGTCGAGGCGTTGAACGGAAACGACAGCATGTTGCCGGCGGCGTCGGCATAATAGCCAGACACCGCCGGCAGATAGGCGGACGGCGAGAACGGCTCGTTCTGGTCCCGCATCAACTCGAACACCGGATAGATCGCGCCCTTGGCCGCGGTCATGGTCGCGGTTGCGACCTCGTTGACCTGGACGATCGCCGGCTGGGCGCGGGAGCGGAAGGCGAAGATCGCGGCCGTCACCGTCTCGGTGTAGTTGCCCTTGTAGCTCGGCACGATCCGGTAGTCGGACTGCGAGGCGTTGAAGTCGGTGGCGAGCTTTTCCAACTGCCGGCCGAGCTCGCCGGACATCGCGTGCCACCACATGATGTCGGTCGCGGCCTGCGCCGGAGCGGCCAAGGCCAAAACCAAGATCAGGACCGCGGCGGCGGCCGCGACTTGCAGGAGGCGCCAAGGTGAATTCGACATCGGTCTTCCCGTGTCGCCCTGAGCGGCGACGTTTGTCCCTGCTTACGGCGCGGCCTCTTTCGTTTCAATCCGGAATAAGTCCGAGCCGCGGCGCACAATCGGGGCAGCTCCGGGCCCGGTCGCGGGATAGTTTTCCCTTTACCTTTTGCTCGATTGCGTTGAACCTTTTCTTCCCGCCATAGACTCCATCACTGAGGGGTTGAGTGTGCCTGTGTTGAGCCGTGCCGAACGACCGCGGACCGGAGTGTTTGTCGTCGCCCTTTGCGTCGCGATTTCCTCGCTGGTCGCGACGGGCACCTTGGCGCGCGAATTCCGTGCCGCCGATACCCAGACCGAGGGTTATCCCACCGTCCAGGCGCTGCGCTATATGGGCAGCCTGATCGCGGAGCGGACCAGCGGCCGCCACGAGATCAAGGTGTTTCACTCCCGCCAGCTCGGCGAGGAAAAGGAGACGATCGAGCAGACCCGAGCCGGCGCGATCGACCTCAACCGGACCAATGTGGCACTGATCGGCAATTTCGTGCCGGCGATGAATGTCCTCGCCATGCCGTTCCTGTTCCGGTCCATCGAACACATGCAAAAGGTGCTGGACGGGCCGGTCGGCAACGAAATCCTCGGCAGCTTCGAGCCGTTTGGCTTCGTCGGGCTTGCCTTCTACGATTCCGGCGCGCGGTCGATCTATAACGGCGTCCGCCCGGTGAAGAGCGTCGCTGACCTCAAGGGCCTTAGGATCCGGGTGCAGCAATCGGAGTTGATGAGCGAGATGATCCGCTCGCTCGGCGCCGAGCCGGTGGAATTGCCCTATGGGCAGGTGCTCACGGGGCTCGCGACCCATCTGATCGACGGCGCCGAAAACAACTGGCCTTCTTTCGTGACCACAGACCATTACAAATATGCCGGCTACTACACGCTGACCGAGCACACGATGAGCCCGGAAGTGCTGGTGATGTCGCTGAAGGCCTGGCGGAGCCTGTCGGCTGACGACCAGAAGGTGTTCAGGGAGGCGGCGCAGCGCTCCAGCCAGTTCATGCGGGAGAAATGGCGCGACCTCGAGGAGCAGTCGCAGCGCAAGGCGGAGGCGGCCGGTGTCACGCTGATCCGCGACATCGACCGCAAGCCCTTCGAGGACGCCATGGCCGGGATCTACGGCAAGGCGCAGCGCAATCCCGACGCCGCCGCCCTGATCGAACGCATTCGCAAGGTGGAGTGACGCGCTTTGGTCGAGCCCGCACATAGCGAGCTGACGGAAAGGCTGCCGGGCCCGGTCGGGCGGCTGCGCGCGCGCGTCGTCGGCCTGCTGCGGGCGGTACCGATTCGCTGGCGCATCCTGTCGATCGCGGCGCTCAACTCCGCCGTGGTCGTGGTGCTGGTGGCGATGATCTGGAACGGCGCGCAGGTGCTGGGCTCGGCCTGGGATGACGTGCGGCAGGTGCGCGAGTCCGACAAGATCTTGGCGCTGCTCGAAAGCGAGACCGGGCGCCTGCAGAACCTGATTCACCGCTACATCAACCAGCCGAGCCCGGATCTGTTCGCCGAAATCCTGCTGCTGCGTGAGGCGGTGCTGGGCACGCTGACCAACCGCGCCGCCAAGGACCCGATGCTGGCCGGCTCGGTAGAGGAGCTCGAGCGCACCACCGAGCGCTTCCTCAACGGTTTTGGCGAATTGCGCTTCGTCCAGGCCACCATCGCCAAGACCTATGACGAGCAGGTGCTCGGGCCGGCCAAGGACATGGCCGGGCTCTACTCCATCATCGAAGGCGCCACCGGCCATCGCGACGCGCTGATCTGGCCGTCGCTCGGGAAATCCCGCGAAGCCTTCACCGCGATGCTGGTCGCGGCCAACTCCTACTATCTGTCGCTGTCCGCGGCCTCCGCCGAGGATGCCCGCCGCAACACCGAGACGATCGAGAAGACGATTCCCGTCATGCTCGACCTCGCCGACAATGACTTGCAGCGCATGGCGCTGCAAAAGCTCGCCACCCGCACCACTGCGATGCGCGAGGGTTTTGCAAAACTCTCCGAGCAGCTTGCGAGCCGTACCGAATTGTTGCGCAACACGATCGACGCCAGCCAGGCGGACGCCATCGGCGCCATCGATGATCTCTCGATCAAGATGCGCCAGCGCGAGCAGAAGGCGCAGGAGACCTTCGACCGGACGCTGGCCGACATCTCGCGGCGCGTGCTGTCGATCGCGGTGATCTTCCTCGGCATCATCCTCACCGCCGGCGTGCTGATCGCGCTGTCGATCCGGCTGCCGCTGCAGCAGATCATGAGCGCAATGCGCGCGATCACGATGGGCGATCTCGACCGCGAGGTACAGGGCGTCAAGGCGCGCGACGAGGTCGGCGCCATGGCGCGCGCGGTGGAGGTGTTCCGCGAGAACGCGGTGGCCAAGCGCGAGACCGAGGACGAGCTGCGGGAGTCGAAGGAAAAGGCCGAGAGCGCCCTGCTCGAGCTCAACGCCGCGCAGCAGAACCTGATCGACGCCGAGCGGCTCGCAGCGCTGGGCGGTCTCGTCGCCGGCGTCGCGCATGAGGTCAACAACCCCATCGGCATCAGCCTGACGGTGGCGTCCAGCTTTGCCCGCCGCAGCGAGATTTTTGAAGCGCAGCTGAAGGGCGACGGCGGCCTGCGCCGCTCGCAGCTCGAGGAATTCGTGCAGTCCTCGCGCGACGCCTCGCAGCAGCTGGTGGCGAATCTGCAACGCGCCGGCGAGCTGATCCAGTCCTTCAAGCAGGTCGCGGTCGACCGCTCGCATGCCGAACGGCGGCAGTTCTCCCTGAGCGAAGCCACCGACCAGATCATCGCGAGCCTGCGGCCGGTGCTGAAGCGCTCGCCGATCACGCTCCAGGTCGACGTGCCGGAGGGCCTGCTGCTCGACGGCTATCCGGGCTCCTATGGCCAGATCCTGACCAACCTCTTCCTCAACGCCGCCAACCACGCCTTCGCCGACGGCCGCGCCGGCACGATCTCGATCTCGGCACGGCCCCGCGGGGCCGACGACATCGAGATCATCTTCGCCGACGACGGCGCCGGCATGACGCCGGACGTGCAGCGGCAGGCCTTTGACCCTTTCTTTACCACCCGGCGCAATGAAGGCGGCACGGGCCTGGGTCTTCATATCGTCTATAATCTGGTAACCCAGCAGCTCGGCGGGCGGATGATGCTGGAATCCAAGCTGGGACAAGGCACCACTTTTCGCATTATCATGCCGCGGGTCGCCAAGGGCGGCTCTGAAAGCGCAGAGATCGACGGGACTTCTCAATGGCCGAACAGGACGATGTCCTCCACCTGATCGACGACACCGGTACCGCGTCGGAGGATTCGACTGCGCGGAGATGGAAGATCGCCGTGATCGACGACGATCCGGCCGTGCATGACGGCACCCGCTTTGCGCTGTCCGACTATGTGTTGAACGGCCAGAGCCTGGAGATCCTCTCCGCCCACTCCGCCGCCGAAGGCCGCAAGCTGATGCGCGAGCATGGCGACATCGCCGCCGTGCTGCTCGACGTCATCATGGAGACCGACGTCGCGGGTCTCGAGCTCGTCGAGTTCATCCGCAACGAGCTCAAGAATGAGACCGTCCGCATCATCCTGCGCACCGGACAGCCGGGCCAGGCGCCGGAACGGCGCGTGATCGTCCAGTACGACATCAACGACTACAAGGCCAAGACCGAGCTCACTGCCGACAAGCTGTTCACCTCGCTCACCGCGGCGCTGCGCTCCTATCAGCAGCTCGAGCGCATGGTGCAGACGCGGCGCGGGCTCGAGATCATCATCGACGCCGCCTCGACGCTCTACGACTTCAAATCGATGCAGCGGCTGGCCGAGGGCGTTCTGACCCAGCTCGCTTCGCTGCTCAACGTCGACTGCGCCGGGATTCTCGTGCTGCGCGACAATGGCAGCACGGCGAACACGGAACTGTCCGTGCTGGCGGGCTCAGGCTGCTACAGCCGCTTCATCGGCACGACGTCCTCGAAGGCGCTCGATCCGGATCTGCGAGAGCTGGTGGAAGCCGCCTTCCAGCGCCGCAAGAACGAATTCGCCGACCATCGCAGCGTGATCTATTTGCGCACCGGCAGCGGCCGCGAGGTCGTGGTGCTCCTGCAGGCCGAGCGTGACCTGTCCGAAACCGACCGCGCACTGGTCGAGATTTTTTCCAGCCGCCTCTCGATCGCCTTCGACAACGTCATCCTCTATCAGCAGCTCCAGGACGCCAATACGCAACTGGAAGACCGTGTCGCCCAGCGCACCCGCGCGCTGATGCAGGCCAACCGCCGCCTCTCGGCGCAATGGCTGCGCCTGCAACGCGCCAACGGTTTCAAGAACGAGATTTTGGGCACCGTTGCCCACGATCTGAAGAATCCGCTCGGCGTCATTCTCGGCCGCACCGAGATGCTGAAGGAGCTGATCTCGACCGGCGCCGCGGAGGGCGGCGTCATCGCCCAGGTCGACCACATCCGCGACGCCACCAAGCGCCTGACCACGATGGTCGATCATCTGATCTCGGACGCGATGGCCGATGCCTTCGACATCACCATCCGCCGCGAGCCGGTCGACGTCGCTGCCCTGGTGCAGGAAGTCGCGGACGCCAACCAGCCGCTGGCGATCAACAAGCAGCAGACGATTACCGTGTCGGCGCCGTCCAATATCGTCACCATGTGCGACACCGACCGCGTCCGCGAAGCCATCGACAATCTGATCAGCAATGCCATCAAATACAGCCCGATGGGCGGCAAGATCGCCGTCGCTGTCAGGCACGAGGACAGCGACACCATCGTCCGCGTCAGCGACGAGGGCGCGGGCCTGTCGCCCGAGGATCTCGGCCGCCTGTTCGGCCGGTTCCAGCGGCTGTCGGCAAAACCGACCGCCGGCGAGAGCTCGACAGGCCTTGGGCTTTCCATCGTCAAGCGTATTATCGACATGCATGGCGGCGAGGTGACCGCCGAGAGCGGCGGCCCCGGCAAGGGCTCGACCTTCACCATCACGCTGCCCGCGACCGAATTGCCATAGTTTGAGTGCCAAGATCTGACATGACCCAAAGCCAGCACATCATGATCGTCGACGACGAGGCTCCGGCCCGGGAAATGGTCGGCGACTACCTCAAGATGCACGGATTCACCGTGACGCTGTGCGACGGCGGCAAGAGCCTGCGCACCGCGATCGAAGGCGGCATGCCCGACCTCGTCGTGCTCGATCTCAACATGCCGGAAGAGGACGGGCTCTCGATCATCCGCGACCTCAAGAGCCGCATCAACGTTCCCGTGATCATGCTGACGGCGACCGCGAGCCCGATCGACCGCGTCGTCGGTCTCGAGCTCGGCGCCGACGACTATGTCGCAAAGCCCTGCGAATTGCGCGAGCTGATGGCGCGCATCCGCTCGGTGCTGCGGCGGAGCGCGCCGGCGAAAGCGGCCGCGCCGGAAGCGGCCGCAAAATCGGACAAGGATCAGTTGGTGCGCTTCGGCACCAAATGGCTCGACCTCGAAGCCCAGGCGCTGCGCGACGACGAGGGCAACGAGCATCCTTTGACCGCGTCCGAATTCGGGCTGTTAAAAGTGTTCGCGGCCAATCCGAAGCGCGTGCTGTCGCGCGAGCGGCTCCTGGAACTGGCCAATGCGCGCGACGCGGAGGCTTTTGACCGCGCCGTCGACCTCCGCATCATGCGCATCCGCCGCAAGATCGAGCCCGACCCGACAAAACCTGCCGTGATCCGCACCATCCGCGGCGGCGGCTATCTGTTCTCGCCCGCGGGCGAGAAGGCGTAGGCGCGCCATTGTCGTCCTGGCGAAAGCCAGGACCCATTACCCCAAGGCGCAGTTGGTTGGCCGACTGCAACCGCGGGTCCTCGCCAAACTCCTTCCTGTGGTTATGGGTCCTGGATCAGCGCTCCGCTTCGCTCGCTTGTCCAGGACGACGGGGAAAAATTGGGGCCGGCGCAACGCAAGAGGCGCCAAATCGTTCCAAAGCCCTCAAAATCCGGCTCCCCGTATTTCCCGTACATTGAAATTACTAGCTTTTTTATCCCGAATGTTTCGTCGCGTACCTTTCGACGAAACAATTTGACGTCGCACGAAACCATTTTCCGCTTGTCGTGCAGACGTCCCGAAACGTTGGCTCATTAACACTTTGGCTCACGAAACGCCGCCGGTCGCGGCGCCACTGGGAGCCTGTCATGCCGAACGTCATCGCCATCAACGCCCAAGCCAGCCAGAGCATCATCGCCGCTCAGGCGACCTCGGACGACATGCTTCTCGAAAGCATTGCCGACGGCAACCGGACGGCCATGCACATCCTCTATTGCCGGCACAATGTGCGGGTTTACCGCTTCATCCTGCGCATCGTGCGCGACGCCACCACGGCGGAAGACCTCGTCAGCCAGGTTTTCCTGGACGTGTGGCGGACCGCCAGCCAATTCCAGGGCCGCTCGCAGGTCTCGACCTGGCTGCTCTCGATCGCCCGCTTCAAGGCACTGACCGCGATGCGCCAGCGCCGCTTCGAGGACATCGATCAGGAAGACGTCCGCGCGATCCCCGACGGGGCGGATACGCCGGAAACCTCGCTTGACCGCAGCGACACCAGCGCGATCCTGCGTGCCTGCGTGGCAAAACTGTCGCCTGCCCACCGCGAGATCATCAACCTCGTCTACTACCACGAGAAGTCGGTGGAGGAGGTCGGACAGATCATCGGCATCCCGCAGAGCACGGTGAAGACCCGGATGTTCTACGCCCGCAAGCAGCTCGCCGATTTGCTTAAGGGTGCCGGCGTCGACCGGTTCGCCGCCTAAGATCAAGGATTTCAATGGGATAGGACCGGCTCACCGGCCCTGTCCCGGACACGGAAGCGTTACCGCCGACGAAACAATTGAAACAAGCCACAACATCAGGCGGAAAAACTTCCTCCCTATAAAGACCCTCATACGGTTTTGTTAAACCTCCCAAGGACCTCCAGCGACCCGGACGGGATGCCCCCCTCCGGGTCGTTTTGTATTTGGGGGTATGTGTCTTCGCCAATTCCTGTGATTACGGCTGCGCTCAAGTGAGGCGGGCACGCTCTCTCATTCCCTCCCCCCTTGCGGGGGAGGGGCAGGGAGAGGGGTAGCCACAAACTCCGACCTCGCTTGAGGCTACCCCTCTCCCTAGCCCTCCCCCGCAAGGGGGGAGGGAACGCACCGGCATTGTGGCAAGGCCTTCATCCCTTCCCCGCCCTCTCCGTCACGAAGGCGTGACGCGCTGTAACGATCGGCGCATCCGGCTCGAACCTCCCTCGTGACCCCCTTCACGAGTGCCCGATGCTCGACCTGATCTTTGCGCTGCTTGCCGGCATTCTCACCATCGCCGCGCCCTGCACCTTGCCGATGCTGCCGATTCTGCTCGGCGCATCGATCGGCCGTGCCGGATATCTGCGGCCGGCGATGATCGCGCTCGGCTTCGTCGTCTCGTTCTCCGCGACCGCGCTGCTGCTCGGCGCCATCACGCGTCTCTTCGACTTCGATCCCAATGCGCTGCGCTCAGCGGCGGCGATTCTCCTGCTCGGCTTCGGCCTTCTGATGCTGTGGCCGGCGCCGTTCGAACGGCTATCGATCCGGCTCAATGGCTGGCTCGATCTCGGCGCTGCAAGCACGGCGACGAACGAGGGCGCGCTGGGCGGCCTCGTGCTCGGCACCACGCTGGGCCTAGTCTGGACGCCCTGTGCCGGTCCCGTGCTCGGCTCGATCCTGACGCTGGTTGCGACTTCGAAAAACGCAGCCTGGGCCGGCACCTTGCTGATCGCCTATGCGATCGGCGCCGCCCTGCCGATGCTCGCCATCGCCTATGGCGGACAGGCCGCGACCACGCGCGTGCGCAACCTCGCGCGCTTGGCGCCACGCCTGCAGCAGGCCTTTGGCGTCGTCGTGATCGGCTTCGCCGTCGCTTCCTACTTCCAGTACGACACGCTGATCGTGGCGTGGCTCACCGGATTCTATCCCACCGGCCAGATCGGCCTTTGATTCCTTCACGGGAGAAACGCCCATGACCTTTCGACTGCTCGCCACATCAGTCGCGCTGATCGGCCTCGCCGTAACCGGCGCTGTCATCCCCGGCTTCTGCGACGAAGTTTCGTCCACGAAGCCGATCACCGTCGCCGCCGCAACCCAGGACACGGCGCCGAACTTCACGGGCATCACCAACTGGTTCAACTCGAAGCCGCTCAACATCGCCGACCTCAGAGGTAAGGTCGTGCTGGTCGATTTCTGGACCTATGGCTGCGTCAACTGCGTCAACACGCTGCCGCACGTGACCGCGCTCTACGAGAAGTACAAAGACCGTGGCCTGGTCGTGGTCGGCGTGCACACGCCGGAATTTCCGTTCGAACGCTCGGCCGGCAATGTGCAGGCCGCGCTGAAGCGCCACGGCATCACCTATCCGGTCGCGCAGGACAATGATTCCAAGACCTGGAACGCCTACCGGAACCAATATTGGCCGGCGCAGTACATCGTCGACCAGTCCGGCACAATCGTGTTCCAGCACGCCGGCGAAGGCCGCTACGACGAGATCGAGCGCACGGTAGCGCGCCTGCTCAACGCCAGCAGCTGAGATCCGCATGCGGTGACGCCTATGTTGCTTGACTCCATGGACCCGTCCGTGGAGTTTCGCACGACGGAATCGGCCGCCGCAATGGACGACGCGACCACCAGCAACGACATCCGCCTTCGTGAAGGCTCCTCGATCGCGCAGCGGCTGGTCAAGGCCGGCTTTGCCGCAGCCGTCGCCCTCTGCTTCACGCCCGGCCTGTTCACGCACGACACAATGGAAGTGATCATATCGGCGGTCGCGCTTCTTGTGGGGGCGGCGATCGTCTGCGGCATCATGCTTGCACCGGCGGTGGTGTGGATCATCACGCCGAATGAAATCTTGATCGGGCACCAGCGCCCCTTCGGCCGGCTCCGCAGCAGGATCGTCGCAAAGGACGAGATCAGGGGATTGCAGGTTCCGGGCAGCAAGATTGCAAAAGCCCGCTTCCAGCTCGCCTTTACGCTGGCTTCGGGGGAACGCCTGACGTCTCCGCCAATCTCCGACGTCACCCATGTGCGCGAAACGGTGGCCCGGATCGCCGCGCAATTTGACGTTCCCGATGTCGAGTCTCCGGTCAATCCGGTCGACGCCACCAATCCAGAGATGCACCTGGGCGAGCCCATCGAGCCGTTCTCCGGCCGGGACATCTGGATCGTTGCATCCGTTGTCGCGGTTCTGGGCGCCGCTCCCTACGCCTACAAGCTCTGGCGTGGCCTGCCACCCGGCCGGGTCGACATTATACTGCTGCCGGTGGGCGCGCTCGCTGCGTTCGCAGTCTACAGACTAGCCAACCGCGTAACCGGCGCCTTCTGGGTGATCAGGCAAGGGGACATTCGCATTGAACGCCTCTGGGGCGACGGCAGCTTGCGCGCGGACCATATCGAGGGCCGCGATGTGAAAACCATCGCGGTCGAGCGCCGCGGCCGATCCGAGGACGAGCACTGCATCGTCGTGATCCGATTGCAGTCCGGACAACGATTTCGCAGCCCCCGCATCGGGTCGAGGCTCGAGGCCCGCGCGGTAGGCGCCGAGATCGTTCGGCGGCTCGCCATCGCGCCGGAGAATAGCCAGATCTGACGGGCCTCCACCCGGCCGTGGCGGCCAAGGCCACTGCTTTTCGCGCCATCCCCCAAAATCGTGGCATTGACCCATGTCAAAAAACCAAAGCATTCTCGTGACATATCGGCCCGGGGCGCCTTTAACTTGCCATGAACTTGCCCCTGAGTTTTTATGCGTCCGATTGATTTGCGCTGTGGCAGCGGGGAGAGCTTTGCATGACGGATTTTCGTCGCCTGACCGGGATTTTCATCGCCGCGCTCGGACTGGTCCTCTCCACCCCGCATGCGTCGGCCCAGCAGCCTGACCGCGGCGACGAGCCCGGCCTGATCGCGGATGACGGCTTCGAGCTCGATCCGGAATGGCGCAAGACCGTCGTGTATTACCGCACGACCGAGCCGCCGGGCACCATCGTCATCTCGACGTCCGAACGGCACCTCTATCTGGTGCAGCCTGGTGGGCGCGCAATCCGCTACGGCATTGGCGTCGGCCGTGACGGCTTCCAGTGGCAGGGGCTGGTGAACATCACCAACAAGAAGGAGTGGCCGGACTGGACGCCGCCGCCGGAGATGATCCAGCGCCAACCGTATCTGCCGCGCTTCATGGCCGGCGGTCCCGGCAACCCGCTCGGCGCCCGCGCCATGTATCTCGGCACCACGGTCTACCGCATCCACGGCACCAATCGGCCTGACACGATCGGCACCAAGGTGTCGTCGGGTTGCTTCCGCCTGGTCAATGCCGACGTGAGCGATCTCTACGATCGCGTCCCCGTTGGCACCAAGGTGATCATCCGGCAGAAGCCCGAACTGTAAGCCTCTCCGCCTTCCCTCCACTTCCTTTTCCCGATTTTTTCGAAAGAGACATCATGCGCACTTTTCGAGGCGGCCTGCTCATCGGGCTCGCGGTCGCCGTGTTGGTCGGCGCGCTCGCCGTCGTTTACGAGATGTACGACACCCGTACCCTGAAGCGCACGGTCCGCCGCGGCGAGGTGCTGTGCGGCGCCAACAAGGGCCTGCCGGGCTTCTCCATCCCCGACGACAAGGGAAACTGGACCGGTTTTGACGTCGACTTCTGCCGCGCCGTGGCTGCGGCGATCTTCAACGATCCGAACAAGGCGAAGTTCGTGCCGCTCGACGCCAGCGAGCGCTTCAAGGAGCTGCAGAGCCGGAAGGTGGACATCCTCTCGCGCAACACCACCTGGAGCATGGCGCGCGAGCTCGACTACGACCTCTATTTCCCGGCCGTCGCCTATTATGACGGCATCAGCTTCATGCTGCCCCGCGCGCGCAAGATCGATTCCGCGCTCGACCTGAACGGCAGCAAGATCTGCGTGCAGTCGGGCACGACGACGCTGCTCAACGTCGCGGATTATTTCCGCGCCAACAACATGAAGTACGAGGAGGTGAAGTCCGACAAGCTGGACGACGTCGTCAAGAACTACGACACCGGCAAGTGCGACACCTTTGCGGCCGACCAGTCGCAGCTCTACGCACTGCGGCTCAACCTCACCAAGCCCGGCGACCACACCATCCTGGCGGACGTCATCTCCAAGGAGCCGCTCGCCCCGGTCGTGCGCCAACGCGACGACGACTGGATGATGATCGTGAAGTGGACGCTGTATGCGATGATCAACGCCGAAGAGCTCGGTGTCACCTCGGAGAATATCGACGAAGCCTTGAAGTCGAAGAAGCCCGACGTGATGCGGCTGGTCGGCACCGAAGGCAATTACGGCGAGCAGCTCGGTCTGACCAAGGACTGGGCCGCCCGGGTCATCCGCCACGTCGGCAATTACGGCGAAATGTACGAGCGCAATATCGGCGAAAAGTCCAAGCTGAAGATCCCGCGCGGCATGAACCAGCTCTGGAACGCCGGCGGCGTGCAGTACGCGCCGCCGATCAGGTGACGGCGACTTGACGCCGTCATTCCGGGGCGCGCCTTGGCGCGAACCCGGAATCTCGCTCCACAATCTCCAGATTCCGGGTTCGATGCTTCGCATCGCCCCGGAATGACGAGAGTGGGGCACGCACTCTCCACACTCTCAACTGTCATCGCCCGCGAAGGCGAGCGATCCAGTATTCCAGAGACGTCAATCGTCTGCGGAGAAGCCGCGGCGTACTGGGTCGCCCGGTCAAGCCGGGCGACGACACCGAGTGATGAGGCGGCGGCCCGCGCCTCACTCCATAGGCCTCAATACCCCTTCGCCCGCGCGAGCTGCTCCGCGTGATAGTTGGCATCGCCGAACAGTTCCTCGCAGACCCGGGCGCGCTTCATGAAGAAGCCGATGTCGAACTGGTCGGTCATGCCCATGCCGCCGTGCATCTGCACGCCTTCCTGCACCGCGCGCGTCGCGGTGGTGCCGGCGCGCGCCTTGGCGACCGCGATGGCTGAGCCGGCCTTGGCGACGTCGGCATCGAGCGCCTGGAGCGCCTTCATCACGGCGGCGCGGGTGATCTCGATGTCGACATAGAGCTCGGCGGCGCGGTGCTGCAGCGCCTGGAATTCGCCGATCAGCTTGCCGAACTGCTTGCGCTGCTTGAGGTAGTCGACGGTGCGGGTGAAGACCTCTTCACTGAGGCCGACCATCTCCGATGCTACCGCACCGCGGCCGATATCGAGCACGCCGTCGAGCAGGTTAGCTGCCTGATCGACTTCGCCGAGCACGCTGTCGGCATTGACCTCGACATTGCTGAATTCGATGCGCGCCGCGTTGTGCGCGTCGACCATGATGGTGCGCTCGGTCGCGATGCCCTTGGTCCTGGGATTGACCAGGAACAGCGTCAGTCCGTCGCGGTCGCCGACAGCACCGGCGGTGCGCGCAGCGACGATCAGGAGATCGGCGACATGGCCGTCGACGACCAACGCCTTGGCGCCGTTGAGCTTGAAGCCGTTGCCGGAGCGGACGGCCTGGAGGCTCATCTGATGCGGGCGATGTTTGGCACCTTCGTCGATCGCGAGCGTCGCCAGCAGCGAGCCGTTGGAGATTTTTGGCAGGTATTCCGACTTCTGCGCGGCGTTGCCGCCACGCGCGAGCGCCGAGGTCGCAACCACGCTGGTCGCCAGGAAGGGCGAGGGCATCAGCGTGCGGCCGATCTCCTCCATGACGACGCCGGCTTCGACGAAGCCGAGACCGCTGCCGCCGAATTCCTCCGGCACCAGCAGGCCGGCAAAGCCCATCTCGGCAAAGGACTGCCAGAGCTCCTTGGAGAACCCGGTCGGGTCCTTGGAGTCGCGCAAATGGCGCAGATGCGACACCGGCGCCTTGTCGCTGATCAGCCCGCGCGCGGAGTCGCGGAGCATCGATTGTTCTTCGGTGAGGACGAGGGCCATGGTGTAAGTCTCTAACGTCTAGCAGAATGCATATTTGTCGATGTCATTCCGGGGCGCGTCGAAGACGCGAACCCGGAATCTCGAGGTTCCGGGTTCGGTCCTTGCGGACCGCCCCGGAACGACGGTGCAGTTAGGCCCCCGGCAGATCGAGGATGCGCTTGGCGACGATGCCGAGCATCACCTCCGACGTGCCGCCTTCGATCGAGTTGGCCTTGGTGCGCAGCCAGGCGCGCGGACGGGCGCCCTGCCTCGAACGCTCGCTCTCCCATTCCAGCGCATCGACGCCGCCGGCCGACATCAAAATCTCGTAACGGCGCTTGTTGAGCTCGGTGCCGTAATATTTCATCGCCGAGGAGAACGCCGGATGCGCCTGCCCCGCCTTGGCGAGATCGACTGCGCGTTCGGCACACGCGGCAAGCGCCGCTTCGTCGACCTCAAAGCTCGCGATCTTCCCGCGCAGCATCGAATCGTCGAGACGCCCCTGCGCGTCGGTGCCGATCGAGTCGGCCGCGATCTGGCCGAGCGGCCGGCCGACGCCGCGCTCGCCCATGCCCGAGATCATCGCGCGCTCGTGCTGGAGCAGATATTTTGCGACGTCCCAGCCGCGGTTGACGGTGCCGACGACATGCGACTTCGGCACGCGGACATTGTCGAAGAAGGTCTCGCAGAACGGCGAGTAGCCGGAGATCAAAAGGATCGGCTTGGTCGATACGCCCTTCGAGGTCATGTCGAACAGGATGAAGCTGATGCCGTCGTGCTTCTTCGCGGCCGGATCGGTCCGCACCAGGCAGAAGATCCAGTCGGCGTAGTTCGCATAGGACGTCCAGATCTTCTGGCCGGTGATGACGAAATCATCGCCGTCGCTTTCCGCGCGCGTTTGCAGCGAGGCGAGGTCGGAGCCGGCGTTGGGCTCGGAATAGCCCTGGCACCAGCGAATCAAACCCGCCGCAATCTTCGGCAGATGCTCCTTCTTCTGCGCCTCGGTGCCGTATTTCAGCAGCGCCGGCCCGAGCATCCAGATGCCGAAGCTCGACAGCGGCGGCCGCGCGCCGATTCTTCCCATCTCGGCGCGCAGCACCTTGTGCTCGGCCGGCGTCAAACCGCCGCCGCCATATTCCTTCGGCCAGTCCGGCACGGTCCAGCCCTTGTCGCGCATGCGCTCAAACCAGACGCGCTGCGGCTCGGATGAGAATTTGGCGTTGCGCCCGCCCCAGAACACATCGGTATCCGCACTCGCAGGCTTGCGCATCTCCGGCGGACAATTGGCCTCGAGCCAGGCGCGGGTCTCGCTGCGGAAGTTTTCGAGCTCGGCTGTTTCAGCCGCAGACGTCTCAGAATCGGTCATGGGTCGTTTCCATCAAACAGATCGACTTGTTGCTGATGACTCTGAGCCATCGCACTGCGGAATTCAACCATCTTCCATGCGGCACGGCTAAGCGCGCCGGACGGCATTCCGCTATAGTCGCGCGGACGGCAAGGCTTGAAAATAAAGAGGAAACAACCATGCGCCTGAAGTTACTTTCGCCTGGCGAAATGAGCGAGGACCAGAAGCAGACCTACGACGAGTCGATTGCCGGAAAACGCGGCAAGCCGCCGGCGCCGATGATGGCCTGGCTCAACAGCCCCGAGATGGCCCGCCACGCCACGCGCCTCGGAGAGGTGCTGCGTTTCAACACGATGTTTCCGGCGAAGCTGTCGGAGATCGCGATCCTGGTGACGGCGCGGCACTGGACCGCGCATTACGAATGGTACGCGCACAAGCGCCTGGCGTTGCAGGGCGGTATGAAGCCGGAGATCATCGACGCGATCCGCGATCGCCGCACGCCCGACTTCGACGATCCCAAGGGCAGGATGATCTACGACGTCGCAAAATCGCTGCACGAGGGGCATGGTCTTGCGAAGGGACTCTATGATCAGGCGATCGAGCTGCTCGGCGAGCGCGGGGTCGTCGAGATCATCGGCCTCTGCGGCTACTACACGATGGTGTCGATGACGCTAAACACGTTCGAGTTCGAGCTGCCTGATGGGGAAGTGTCGGAGCTGGTGTAGCGGGGATCGTCGTACGGCCTGATGGCGTTTCGTCATGGGGCCCATCGCGATCGGCGCTGGGGTCTATCGTTGAGAACGGTCAGGTTCTGCGCTTCACCTCCGACTTGCCAAACTACTTCCTCACGATCTCGAAGCCCTTCGCAGCCAACTCCGATACGATCGTCTTGGCGACGTGCATGCATTGTTCGTGCGCGATCCACTCGCATTCCATGTCATCTTCCTGCGGATAGGCTACCAGCGCTCCTTGAAGCGCTTGAATGATGATATCTTCGGGGGTCTTAGTTGGCATTTTCGTTCCTGCATGCTCGCTCGGCGAATCTCGAGCCTCTCTGCCGCTGATCAGACTGCCTGCTCAAGCGCGCTTCCCGTTGGAAGAGTCAGTTGAATCCACTGCGGTCATGCAAGGACCTTACTGATAGCGGTCAGCAGCTGGCCCTCCGTGAACGGCTTCGTTATCCGGGCGGCGGCCTTGGCGTCTCGCATCGTCGCTTTGTCAGTTTCCATCGTTAGAAGAATGACCGGCACGCCAGCGCTCGACGGATGCGCGCGAAATTTGCGGATCAATTCGATGCCGTTCATCCCTGGCATGTTGACCGCGGTCACCACGGCGCGAATGGGGTTGACAATGGCCGTCGCATAGCCGTCCGCACCGTCGATCGCAATGAGCGTATTGTAGCCCGCGCCCGTCAGCGCCAACGTCGCCATCCGACGGGTCAACAAGGAATCGTCGACCACCAGGATGCTTCCGCTCGCAAGACGATCCCGTTCGGGACAGGCTTGCCGACCCAAGACCCGTCCATTCTCGCGATCACATGTTCGGACTGCTCCATTCGAAGGGCGGACCGTCGGATAGTCGATTGTCTCTGTCACTGGTTCTCACTCGCTATCTGCACGGTGCATTCGAGTCCGAATTCTCGCGAATGGTTCATGACGCATGCTTGATCTGCAGCTTCGGGATAGTAGTTGGCCTTGCGCGACGCGCGAGCCGCTGATTGTGCCTCGTCGAGCGCGCTCTCAGACCATTTGTCGTGGACTGAAACGCAACCACTGGACTCAAGCGAAGTCGAAAATGGAAAAGCAAAAATGTCTTGTCATCTCGATGCAGTTTGGCGTCGGTCGCAATCGTCGCCGCGCGCCACGGCGTCTCTCCCCGTTATGTTCAAATGCTGTTCGCCGACCAGGGGCTCAGCTTCTCGCAGGCGCTGTTGAATGAACGACTGAATGGCGCCTATGCGGCACTCAGCACGCAATCTGCAGGACTGATTATCAGCACGATCGCCTTCAACGCCGGCTTCAACGACCTGTCCAGATTTCATCGCGCCTTTCGCCGCCGCTTCGGAGCAACTCCGGGCGAAATTCGCAAGGCAGCCAGGGTTGGCAACCCGTAATCTCCCGAACGGCAAAAGGAGCGGCCAATTCGGCGGCCTCAGCCCTTCGATGTGCGATTCTGGATCGGCTGGGGAAATGGCGCGCCCGGAACGATTCGAACGTCCGACCCTCAGATTCGTAGTCTGATGCTCTATCCAGCTGAGCTACGGGCGCGTGTTTCGCGAACGGCGGTGGCGGGGCTCGCCCGCACGCATCTTCCGGACGCGGCCGGAAGGGTTCTCGAAAGAGCGCTTTGACTAACCGCTCTCGCCCCGGTTGGCAAGGTCCGGGATGGGGGTTTTTGGGGCCATTTTGGCGTCCCCACCGCCCGTAGGGCCAGGCCCGGAATCCATAACCCCAGCCGGTGGTTATGGATTCCGGGCTCGCGACGCTGTCGCGCCCCGGAATGACGGTGGGATGAGCCTTACGCCCGCGCCCGCTCGTTGCGGATGGTCAAAAGTTCCACGGGGCGGTCGGGGATGACGATCCGGAAGGTGGCGCCGATGGTGCCTTCGACAAGGTGGATGTCGCCGCCATGGGCGCGGATCAGCTCGGCCGCAATGGCGAGGCCCAGCCCGCTGCCGCCGGGGCGGCCGGAGGTCTGGAACGCCTCGAACAGGTGCTGGCGGGTCTTTTCGGGCACGCCGGGCCCGGTGTCGGAAACCTCCAGGATGGCGACCGCGCCCTCGCGCTTGCCGGTGATGCGTATCTGCTGCGGGCCGACCGCACCCGACGCCTGGCTCTCCAGCGCCTGCGCGGCGTTGCGCACGAGGTTGAGCAGCACCCGGAAAAGCTGGTCCGGATCGGCGTCGACCGACAGCCCGCGCTCGATCGCGGCGACCCAGGCGATCGAAGCGTCGGAGGCGAGGCCCGCGGTCTCGCGCACCTCCAGCACCACCGGCTCGATCGGGATCAGGCGACGGTCGGGGGCCGCCTCCTGGGCGCGGCCGTAGGACAGGGTCGACTGGCAGAAGGCGATGGCGCGCTCCAGCGAACGCACCAGTTTTGGCGCAAAGCGTTGCACACGCGGATCGGGCACGGTCGCAAGCTGGTCCGACAGGAGCTGCGCCGACGCCAGCAGGTTGCGCAGATCATGGTTGATCTTGGAGACGGCAAGGCCGAGCGCCGCGAGCCGGCTCTTCTGATGCAGCATCGACATCAGATCACGCTGCATGTCGGACAGCTCGCGTTCGGCGACGCCAATCTCGTCGCCGCGCTGGCTCGGCACGATGATTCGCGCCGAGCTCTCGGGGTTTTCGTGGAAGCCGACCAGGCTTGCGGTGAGTCGCCGCATCGGCCGCACGAACAGATAATGCAGTGCGAGGTAGACGAGGCCCGCAGTGAGGACCGCGATGATCAGCGCGACGACCACGACGTTGCGCGAGAAGCGGTACATCGCCTGCCGCAGCGGCAATTCGTCGGTGACGACCTCGATGAACTGCGCAGAGCCGACCGACGGGCCGACGATGCGGATCGCCTGGTTGCCGGTTTCCAGCATCATCTGGAACGAGCCGGTGATGGCCTGCCACGCGGTCATGTCGCGGAGATCGATGTCGTGGTCGATCGCGGCCGGCAGGTCGGCACTGGCAAGCAGGCGGCGCTGCTGGCCGAGCTTGATGGCGACCGCCCGTGCATTGATGCTTTTCAGGATCTGCCGTGCCAGCGACTCCGGGACCATGCCGGAGGGCGCGGCGTCGAGCACGAGGGCGGCGGTGTTCGCCGCGGCGACGCGGTCGTTCAGCCGGTTGACCCAGAAATTGGCGATCGCGGGCACGTAGAGCAGGATCGCCGCGATCATCACCAGGGGAATGGTGAGCAGCAGAAGCTTGCCGGACAGGCCGAGCCGTTGCGGCACCCGGGCGCGCGGCACCTCGGGGGTCGGCAGGTCCTGCGGAGGCTGAAGGTCCGTCGCTGCCACGAAATTCGCCTTCCCTCACCCAAGTCAATCAAGATGCGGTCTGCCCCGGAATCGGTCAAATTACGGATCGCTAATGTGGGGTTTTACCGATGTAGGCCCGTCACGGCCGAGTCGCCATCCTCAGGAAGTAAAAACCCCACGGAAACAGCGATATTCGCCGCATCCGGGGCATCAGGCGACGTTGACGAAAAGGGACCGCTCGCTTATAAGCCGCGCCGAATAGTCCGCGATGACCCGGCAGGCGCCGGGAGCGGCTCTTTTGGGCCGGAACGGGCCCGTTTTGGGCCGCATCTTCCGGACGTATCCTTCAATTCTACAGGCATATTGCCCGGTCAGCGGAGAACAACCCGTGAAGCGGACTTATCAACCCAGCAAACTGGTGCGCAAGCGCCGTCACGGTTTCCGTGCCCGTCTCGCCACTGCCGGCGGCCGCAAGGTCTTGGCCGCCCGTCGCGCCCGCGGCCGCAAGCGTCTGAGCGCCTGAGCCGGACTGGCCCCCTTTTTGGGATTTCATCATGGATCGGCTGAGGCAGCGGGCGGATTTCCTCGCCGTTGCCAATGGCGCGCGGGCGAACAGCTCTGCCTTCGTCCTGCAGGGACGCGCCCGCCAGGATGAAGGCCCGATCCGGATCGGCTTTACCGTTACCAGGAAGAACGGTACCGCCACCGAGCGCAACCGCATCAAGCGCAGGCTTCGCGAATTGGTGAAGCGCCTCGATCCGGTGTCGATGCATCCCCATCATGATTATGTGCTAGTGGGCCGCAGGGACGCGCTCACACGCGACTTCGCGACCATGGTCGATGACCTCCGCACGGCGCTCGGCCGCCTCACGCGGCAGGCCGCGAAGGGGCGCGAGAAAAATCCTGCGACCAGCCGCAAACCGGATTGATGACGAGACCCCAGAGATGACCGACAATCGCAACACCATCCTCGCCGTCATTCTGTCCGGCCTCGTGCTGATCGCCTGGCAGTATTTCTACAACGTGCCGCAGATGGAGCGGCAGCGCGCGCAGAGCCAGGTCCAGGCCGAGTTGCAGAAGAACGCGCCGCAGCCCAACGCGACCGCGACGCCGGGAGCCGCCCCGCAGGCCGGCGGCACCACGCCGCAGGCCGCGCCCGGCGCCAACCAGCAGGCCCAGCCGGTCGTCAGCCGCAGCGCTGCAATCGCCGCCTCGCCACGCGTGAAGATCGACACGCCCCGCCTCACCGGCTCGATCTCCCTGAAGGGCGCGCGCATCGACGATCTCGCGCTGGTGCAGTACCGCGACACGGTCGACCCGAAGTCGCCGGCCATCATCCTCTATTCGCCCTCCGGCACCGCAGAACCTTACTATGCCGAGTTCGGCTGGGTGGCCGCGGCGGGCTCGACGGTGCGGATGCCCGACGCCACCACCGTGTGGCAGCAGGAGGGTTCGGGCGAGCTGACGCCGACCTCGCCGGTGACGCTGAAATACGACAATGGCGAGGGCCTCACCTTCCGTCGCAAGATCTCGGTCGACGAGCGCTATCTCTTCACCATCAAGGACGAGGTGACCAATGTCGGCAACGCGCCGGTCACGCTCTATCCGTTCGCGCTGATCTCGCGCCACGGCACGCCGCAGGTCTCCGGCTATTACATCCTGCATGAAGGCCTGATCGGCTATCTCGGCGATCACGGCCTGCAGGAATACGGCTACAAGAAGATGGACGAGACCGGGCGGGTGCCCTTCAAGGCCACCAATGGCTGGCTCGGCATCACCGACAAGTACTGGGCCTCGGCATTGCTGCCCGACACCAGCGCGCAGTTGCAGGCGAGCTTCTCGTCGAACCTCAGCAACAATCTGCGCAAATACCAGACCGACTATCTGCTCGACCCGCAGACGATCGCGATCGGCGGCACCGGCAGCGCCAATGCGCGGCTGTTCGCGGGCGCCAAGGAAGCCGGCGTCGTCGGCATCAACTTCCCGTTCACCGGGCTCGGCGGCTACAACAAGGAGCTCGGCCTCAACCATTTCGATCTTCTGATCGACTGGGGCTGGTTCTACTTCATCACAAAGCCGATGTTCCTCGGCCTCGATTTCTTCTATCGCCTGTTCGGCAATTTCGGCGTCTCGATCCTGCTCGTCACCGTGATCGTGAAGCTTCTGTTCTTCCCGCTCGCCAATAAGTCCTACGCCTCGATGGCGAAGATGAAGTCGGTGCAGCCGCAGCTCCAGGCGCTGAAGGAACGCTTCCCCGACGACAAGGTGAAGCAGCAGCAGGAGATGATGGAGATCTACCGCAAGGAGAAGATCAACCCGGTCGCAGGCTGTCTGCCCGTGCTGATCCAGATCCCGGTGTTCTTCTCGCTCTACAAGGTGCTGTTCGTCACCATCGAGATGCGGCACGCGCCGTTCATTGGCTGGATCAAGGACCTCTCGGCGCCGGATCCGACCAATCTGTTCAACCTGTTCGGCGTGATCCCGTTCGATCCGACCACGATCCCGCTGTTCGGCCATTATCTCTGGCTCGGCATCTGGCCGATCGTCATGGGCATCACGATGTGGTTCCAGATGAAGCTGAACCCGACGCCGCCGGATCCGACGCAGAAGATCATCTTCGACTGGATGCCGCTGATCTTCACCTTCATGCTGGCGGGCTTCCCGGCCGGACTCGTGATCTACTGGGCCTGGAACAACCTGCTCTCGGTGATCCAGCAGAGCTTTATCATGCGCCGCAACGGCGTGAAGGTGGAGCTGTTCGACAACATTCGCAGCTCGTTCAAAAAAAAAGTGACGACTGAGGCGACGTAGACTCACTCTCGTCATTCCGGGGCGATGCGAAGCATCGAGCCCGGAATCTCGAGATTCCGGGTTCGCTTCGCGCCCCGGAATGACGGCGAAAACAATGGGCTTCGCATGACCGACGACATCGATGCGAAGCTGATCGAAGCCGGGCGAAAGCTGTTCGCCGGCGACTGGCAGTTCATCTGGGCCGCACCCGCGATCGAGCAGCTGCCGCCGATGGCGGGGCTCGAGATCGCCTTTGCAGGCCGCTCCAATGTCGGCAAGTCCAGCCTCATCAATGCGCTCACCGGCCGCAACAGCCTCGCGCGCACCTCGCACACGCCGGGCCGCACGCAGGAACTGATCTTCTTCGACGGACCTCCCAACTCCGGCCTGCGCCTCGTCGACATGCCCGGCTATGGCTATGCCAAGGCCCCCAAGACGCAAGTGGCATCCTGGACCGAGCTGATCCACAAGTTCCTGCAGGGACGCGCCTCGCTCGCCCGCGTCTATGTGCTGATCGACGCGCGGCACGGGCTGAAGGACGTCGATCTGGAAATCCTCAAGACGCTCGACCGCACCGCCGTCAGCTACCAGATCGTGCTGACCAAGACCGACCAGGTGAAGGCGTCCGAACTCGCCGCAACGATCGCCGAGACCGAGGCGGCGCTGGCAAAACATCCGGCGGCGTTCCCGCATGTGCTTTCGACCTCCTCGCGCTCCGGCACCGGCATGGCGGAACTGCGCGCGGCGATCGTGCGCCTGCTCGAAGAGCGCGGCGCGTGATGCCGTTGTCGTTTCGCCTGCTGATCGCGCTTGCCGGTTTGATGGGCGCCTCCGGCGTCGCGCTGGCGGCAGCCTCGGCGCACGGCGCCGATGCCAGCCGGCTTGCCTCCGCAAGCGCCATGTTGCTGTTTCATGCAACGGCTATACTCGGCACAGTCGCACTGCTCTCGCGGGGGATTCTGCATGGCGGAATTGGCCTCGCCGCCGCCTTCGGCTTCGTGATCGCGGCCGCGCTGTTCGCGGGCGACCTCACCTTGCGGCAATATGCCGGCCACGGACTGTTTCCCATGGCCGCACCGACCGGCGGCACGCTGTTGATCGCGAGCTGGCTCGCGGTGAGCGTGGCGGCGCTGTGGCCGAAGGGCAAATAGAGGTCGCACTGTGCTTACCCTCCCCTGGAGGGGGAGGGTCGACTCGCATTGAGCGCAGCGAAATGTGAGACGGGGTGGGGTGATCTCTCCACTCGGGCACCATCTCAATGGATAGACTTTCACCCCACCCCGCTACGCATTCCGCTTCGCTCCATGCGTAGCGACCCTCCCCCTCCAGGGGAGGGTGAAGAACACGACTTTGCACCTCGGCCGCCAATCGGATAGAAGCGGCCCGACAGTCCCGCCAGCGAGATCCGCCTCATGACCGACATTTCACCGCTCGATCAGGCCCGCATCCTGTCCGAAGCGCTGCCGCACATGCAGCAGTACGACGAAGAAACCATCGTCATCAAATATGGCGGCCACGCCATGGGCGACGAGGAGACCGCGAAGAATTTTGCGCGCGACATCGTGCTGCTCGAGCAGACCGCGATCAATCCGGTGGTCGTGCACGGCGGCGGGCCGCAGATCGCAACCATGCTCAAGCGGCTCGGCATCCAGTCGGAGTTCGCAGCCGGCCTGCGTATCACCGATGCCGCGACCATCGAGATCGTCGAGATGGTGCTGGCCGGCTCGGTCAACAAGCAGATCGTCGGCTACATCAATGAGGCCGGCGGCAAGGCCGTGGGGCTATCAGGCAAGGACGGCAACATGGTGAAGGCGTCGAAGACGACGCGTACCATGATCGATCCGGATTCGAACATCGAGAAGGCGATCGACCTCGGCTTCGTCGGCGACCCCGAGAAGGTCGACCTCACGCTGCTCAATCAGCTGATCGGCTACGAGCTGATCCCGGTGCTGGCGCCGCTCGCGACCTCGAAGGACGGCCAGACGCTGAACGTCAATGCCGACACTTTTGCCGGTGCGGTTGCCGGTGCGCTGAAGGCAAAACGTCTGCTGCTGCTCACCGACGTGCCAGGCGTGCTCGACAAGTCGAAAAAGCTGATCCCGCAGCTTTCGATCAAGGATGCGCGAAAACTGATCGCCGACGGCACGATTTCCGGCGGCATGATCCCGAAGGTCGAGACCTGCATCTACGCGCTGGAACAGGGCGTGCAGGGCGTCGTCATCATCGACGGCAAGATGCAGCACGCCGTGCTGCTCGAGCTCTTCACCAACCAGGGCACAGGCACGCTGATCCACAAGTGATGGGCGAGCGGCCGAGAAAAGAGGGTGTCATGCCCGGGCTTGTCCCGGGCATCCACGACCTTTCTTCTCGCGGCCAAGGCGTGGATGGCCGGGACTTGTCCGTTGAGACGCGCTCCGCGCGTTTGCTCGGCCATGACGAACGGAGAGAGAGGCGCCACCGTCGCTCACCTCTCACACGATTCCTCATGACGCTGCCCGCAGCGGTTATTTCTTTCTTTGCTTCCGCTGCACCCGCCTTCGCCGACCTGAAAATCTGCAATCGCATGAGCTACGTCGTCGAGGCCGCGATCGGCATCGACGACAAGGCGGCGACCGCGACGCGCGGCTGGTTCCGCATCGATCCCGCGACCTGCCGCGTCGTCGTGCAGGGCACGCTCGCCGCCGACCGCATCCTGCTCAACGCCCGCGCGCTCGGCGTCTACGGCGCCTCGCCGATCCCGCAGAACGGCAGCGACATGCTCTGCGTGGCGCAGGAGAATTTTGTCATCGCGGCCGCGCGGCAGTGCCGCAGCGGACAGACGCAGGCGCCCTTCACCCAGATCACGCCGACGCAGACCGACGACGGCAATCTCGTCGCCTATCTCGCCGAGGACAGCGAATATGACGACGAGCAGGCCCGTCTCGCCGGCATCCAGCGCCTGCTGGCGATCGCCGGCTACGACGCCGGCGCGATCGACGGCGTCGACGGACCGAAGACGCAAGGCGCCCTCTCCGCTTTCCTGAAAAGCCGCGGGCTCGCCCCCGACATCGTGCAGTCGCCAAACTTCTTCAAGACCATGGTGGATGCAGTGCAGACGCCGTCGGCGAGCGGGCTGACCTGGTGCAACGACACGCCGCACAAGGTGATGGCGGCGGTCGCGACCGACGACGGCAAGTCGGTGACGAGCCGCGGCTGGTATCGCATCGATCCCGGCAAATGCCTGCACCCCGACGTGACGGGCACGCCAAGACAGGTCTACAGCTTTGCGGAAGCGGTCGATGCCGACAACCGCGCGATCAAGCTGAAGGACAAGCCACTCAACTGGGGCGGCGAGAAGCAGCTCTGCACGCGCGAGACGAAGTTCGAGACCAACGAGCAGAATGATTGCCCGGCGCGCGGATTTGCGGCAACGGGATTTGGCGCGGTCGATATGAGCAGCGGTGGCAAGACGCTGCGGTTTGCGATGCCGTGATGGCTGTGTTGCGAACGCGGTGCCACACATTCCGTCGTCGTCGTGGCGAAAGCCAGGACCCACTACCCCGAATGCCAGTTGCTGCGGCAGGCTCGGGCCACGAGCCTTCGCCAAACTCGATCCTGTGGTAATGGGTCCTGGATCTGCGCTCCGCTCTGCACAACGCTGCGCGTTGCCAGGGCTGCGCTTGTCCAGGACGACGAACTGAGAATGTTGTGATGAAACAACCCCGCACCTTCACCCACATCGACACCTGGGTGTTCGACCTCGACAACACGCTCTATCCCCATCACGTGAACCTGTGGCAGCAGGTCGATTTGCGGATCACCGAGTTCGTGTGCAACTGGCTCAACGTGACGCCGGAGGACGCGCGAAAGATCCAGAAGGATTATTACCAGCGTTTTGGTACCACCATGCGCGGGATGATGACCCTGCATGGCGTGCACGCCGACGACTACCTTGCCTATGTGCACAGGATCGACCATTCGCCGCTGGAGCCGAACCCGGAGCTCGGCGCGGCGATCACGAAACTGCCGGGGCGAAAACTGATCCTGACCAACGGCTCGGTCGACCATGTCGACGCGGTGCTGGCAAGGCTCGGGCTTGGCGACCATTTCGATGCGGTGTTCGACATCATCGCGGCGAATTTCGAGCCAAAGCCGGCGCGGCAGACCTACGAAAAATTTCTCAGCAATCACGCGGTCGATCCGGCCCACGCCGCGATGTTCGAGGACCTCGCCCGCAACCTCGTCGTCCCCCACGACCTCGGCATGACCACGGTGCTGGTCGTGCCCGACGGCACGCAAGAGGTGGTCCGCGAGGACTGGGAACTGGAGGGGCGCGACGCCGCCCATGTCGACCATGTCACGGATGATCTGGCGGGGTTTTTGGCGGGGTTGTCGGGCCCGAAATGACCGTCATACCCCGCGAAGGCGGGGTATCCAGTAATCACTGCCATCTCGATTCATCACAACCGCCGCGGCCTACTGGATCACCCGCTTTCGCGGGTGATGACTGCGAACCAAGCTTGACTCTCTCCCTCCAAATCCCGAAAAAGCGCTCCAAATCACGCAAATCCCGCCTTTCGAAGAGGAAATCCCGATGTCCCTTGCAGTCCTCGAAACCACCATCAACGGCGCATTCGACGCGCGTGACGGCATCTCGACCTCGACCAAGGGCGAGGTCCGCGAGGCCGTGGACCACGCGCTGGAGATTCTGGACAAGGGCGAGGCGCGGGTCGCCGAGCGCGAGGCCGGCGGCAAGTGGAAGGTCAATCAGTGGCTGAAGAAGGCAGTGCTCTTGTCCTTCCGCCTCAACGACATGGCCGCCATTCCCGGCGGCCCCGGCAAGGCCTCGTGGTGGGACAAGGTGCCCTCGAAGTTCGATGGCTGGGGCGAGAACCGCTTTCGCGACGCCGGTTTTCGCGCGGTGCCGGGTGCGATCGTCCGCCGCTCGGCCTTCATCGCGCGCAACGTCGTCTTGATGCCCTCCTTCGTCAATCTCGGCGCCTATGTCGATGAAGCGACCATGATCGACACCTGGTCGACCGTCGGCTCCTGCGCGCAGATCGGCAAGCGCGTGCACATCTCCGGCGGCGTCGGCATCGGCGGCGTGCTCGAGCCGCTGCAGGCCGAGCCCGTGATCGTCGAGGACGATTGCTTCATCGGCGCGCGCAGCGAGGTCGCCGAAGGCGTCATCGTGCGCAAGGGCGCGGTGCTCTCGATGGGCGTGTTCCTGGGCGCCTCGACCAAGATCGTCGACCGCGAGACCGGCGAGGTCTTCATCGGCGAAGTGCCGGAATATTCCGTCGTCGTTCCCGGCGCGCTGCCCGGCAAGCCGATGAAGAACGGCCAGATGGGCCCGAGCACCGCCTGCGCCGTGATCGTCAAGCGCGTCGACGAGCGTACCCGCTCGAAGACCAGCATCAATGAGCTGCTGCGGGACTAAATCCCGGTCTCTCACCGTCACCCTAAGGCGGCCGCGAAGCGGCCCTCAAAGGGCGACGGCCCGGCCGGATCTCGGCCATTCATCCTTCGAGGCTCGCTACGCTCTCACCTCAGGATGACGGGGCGGGCAGCGGATCGAACCCGCCCTCCCTCCATTGCGACTTATTTCCGGGTGGCCCCTGCCGCCCGGAGGTTTTGTCATGGACTGGACCTGGTACCTCTTCAGCTTCAACGGCCGCATCAACCGCGCCAAATTTTGGCTGGCCGGGCTGATCATCGTCTGCTGGATGGCCTTCATGGCCGCAATCGTCGCGGCGTTCGGCGCGCGCAAGTTCGGCTTCTCGGTCGACGACATCTTCAAGGTCGTTGACCCCGCCACCTATCACGCACTGTCGCGCGCCGACTTTCCGCTTGCTCTGGTCAAGCTGGTCGGTACGCCGTTGTTCACGTGGGTGTTTGCCGCAGCCGCCATCAAGCGTCTGCATGACCGCGACAAGAGCGCCTGGTGGGTTGTTCCCTTCTTCGTCCTGCCCGGCCTGATCAACCAGTTCTTGGATCGGATCAACAACGACTATATCGGCTTCACGCTCGGACTGATCTCGTTCGTCCTCGCGACCTGGGGCGGCATCGAGCTGCTGTTCTTCCGCGGCTCGCGCAAGACCAACCGCTTTGGCGCCAATCCGCTCTTCGTCTCACCCGCAAGCGAGCTCGGCTGGGACCGGAGCCACGAGCAGGAAATGGCCGCGCAGAAGGCTGGCCCGCCGCCGCAATGGCGTGTTAAGCCGGGCGCATGACCGATGCCCTTTCCATTGCCCGCGACCTCATCCGCTGCCCCTCCGTAACCCCGACCGATGCCGGTGCGCTGGGGGTGCTTGAAAAGCTCCTCACTGAAGCAGGCTTCACCTGCCACCGCGTGACCTTCAGCGAAGCAGGCACCGCCGATGTCGACAATCTCTATGCGCGGATCGGCACTGACGGCCCGCACATCACCTTTGCCGGCCACACCGACGTGGTGCCGCCCGGCGATGAGAGCGCCTGGAGCGTCGGTGCGTTTTCCGGCGAGGTGAAGGACGGTTTTCTGCACGGCCGCGGCGCTGTCGACATGAAGGGCGGCATCGCCTGTAGCGTCGCCGCGGTGCTGGAGCATCTCGCCGCCAATGGCGGCAAGCCGCGCACGGACGGCCAAGAATCAGGCTCGGGCTCGATCTCCTTCCTGATCACGGGCGATGAGGAAGACGTTTCCATCAACGGTACCATCAAGCTGCTGCAATGGGCTGCCGAGCGCGGCGAAAAGTTCGATCATTGCGTGCTCGGCGAGCCGTCGAATGTCGAGACGCTCGGCGACACCATCAAGGTCGGCCGCCGCGGCTCACAATCCGGCACGCTGTATGTCGACGGCGTGCAGGGTCATGTCGCCTACCCGCATCGCGCCGCCAATCCGGTGCCGGACATTTCGCGATTGATCGTGGCGATATCAGACGAGCCGCTCGACCATGGCAGCGCGCAGTTCCAGGCCTCGAATCTCGAATTCACCTCGGTCGACGTTGGAAACACTGCCAACAACGTCATCCCCGGCCAGGCGCGCGCAAAATTCAACATCCGCTACAATGACAACCACACGCAGGCGAGCCTGCGTGCGCTGGTCGAGGAGCGCATGACAAAAGCCTGCGGCAACCGCATCCGCGCCCGCATCGTCTGGGAGCCGTCGAACTCCAACGTGTTCGTCACCAAGCCGGGCCCGTTCACCGACCTTGCGGTGTCAGCGATCGAGGAGGTGACGGGCCGCAAGCCGGAGCTGTCGACATCAGGCGGCACCTCGGACGCGCGCTTCATTTCCAGCTATTGCCCGGTGATCGAGTTCGGCCTCGTCGGCCAGACCATGCACCAGATCGACGAACGCACACCGGTGGCGGATCTGGAGAAGCTGACGAAGGTGTATGCGGGGATACTGCAAAGGTATTTTGGGTAAGGCTCAGCTCACGCCAATTTCTCCGCCGTCATGCCCGGGCTTGTCCCGGGCATCCACGTCTTTGCGGCACCGAAGCAAGATCGTGGATGGCCGGGACAAGCCCGGCCATGACGCCTGAGGCGGCATGGCGCTCTAATAATCCACCCGCACCAGATACAGCCCGTCCGGCGGGGCGACGATGCCGCAGGCGGCGCGGTTGCGGGCGGCTAATGCTGCGGCGAGATCGTCGGCGGTCCAGCGTCCCTCGCCGACCCAGACCAGCGAGCCCACCATCGAGCGCACCTGGCTGTGCAGGAAGGAGCGCGCCGAGGTGAGGATGGTGACGTCGCGGCCGTCGCGGAGCACGTCGAGCTGATCCAGCGTCTTTTCCGGCGATTTGGCCTGGCACTCGGTGTCGCGAAACGTCGTAAAGTCGTGCTTGCCGAGCAGACGCTGGGCGGCCACGTGCATCGCGTCGGTATCGAGCTTGCGCGACACGCGCCAGGCGTGGCCGACGTCGAGCGCGAGATTGGCGCGGGTGTTGACGATACGGTAGCGATAGTGCCGCTTGATTGCGGAGAACCTCGCCTCGAATGTCTCCGGTACGATCTCCGCGCTCAACACCGCGACCGGATGCGGGCGCAGATGCGCGTTCAAGCCGTCGCGCAGGCGATCCGGTGGAAACGGCTTTTGGATATCGACATGCGCGACCTGGCCGAGCGCGTGGACACCGGCATCGGTGCGCCCCGCGCCGTGCACGCGCACGTCAGCGCCGCACATCGCCTTGACAGCCGTCTCCAGCGCGCCCTGCACGGAAGGCAGCGTCTCCTGCACCTGCCAGCCGCAGAACGGCGCGCCGTCATATTCGATGGTGAGCTTGTAGCGCGGCATCAAGCGAGCCGCATCGGCGGCTTCAGCGGCACGCCGCGCAGGAAGTCACCGGCCTGCATCCGCGCCTTGCCCTCGCGCTGGAGCTCGAGGATTTTGATCGCGCCGTCGCCGCAGGCGACCGTGAGCTGATCATCGAGGACGTCACCGGGCGCGCCATGCCCCTTCGCCAGCTCGCATCGCAAAATCTTGACGCGTGCGTTCTCGGTCACTCCGGCAAGCTCGGCCCGGGCGCCGGGAAACGGCGACAGGCCGTGGATGTGGCGCAGCACCGCGCGCGCCGGCTTGCTCCAGTCGATCCGCGCCTCCGACTTGTCGATCTTGGCGGCGTAGGTGACGCCGTCCTCGGGCTGCTTCCTCAATTGCAGCCCACCGCGTTCGAGCGCAGCCATCGCCCGCACCATCAGGTCGGCGCCGAGCCGCGACAGACGATCATGCAGATCGGCCGCGGTCATGGTGTCCGATATCGCGAGGCGCTCGGCCATGGCGACGTCGCCGGTGTCGAGCCCGACATCCATCTTCATCACCATGACGCCGCTCTCGGCATCGTCTGCCATGATCGCACGATTGATGGGAGCAGCACCGCGCCAGCGCGGCAGGAGCGAGGCGTGAAGATTGTAGCAGCCGAGCTTTGGCGCATCGAGGATGGCCTGCGGCAGGATCATGCCATAGGCAACAACGACGGCGGCATCGGCGTCAAAGGCGCGAAACTCCTCAAGCGCCTCGGGCGTCTTCAATGTCTTCGGCGTCAGCACGGGGACACCGAGCTTTCGCGCGGCCTCCTCGACCGGGGTCGGCTGCAATTGCAGGCCGCGCCGCCCACCCGGCTTCGGCGCGCGCGTATAGACGGCGACAATCTCGTGGCCGTGGGCTGTGAGCTCCAGCAACGTCGGCACCGAGAAATCAGGCGTGCCCATGAAGATGAGACGGAGGGGCATGTGGCGGCGTTCTGTCCTGTTTCTCCGTCATGCCCGGCTTGTCCCGGGCATCCACGTTCTTCCGTGAGGCAGCAAGGCGTGGATGGCCGGGACAAGCCGGGCATGACGACCGAGTGCGCTTCTACTCCCCCGCGCGCTTGGCGGCTTTCTCGAACTTCTTCATCACGCGGTCGCGCTTCAGCTTCGACAGATAGTCGACGAACAGCACGCCGTTGAGATGGTCGATCTCGTGCTGGATGCAGGTGGCGTAGAGCCCTTCGGCATCCTCCTCATGCACCTTGCCGTCGAGATCGGTGAAGCGCACGCGCACCTTCGCCGGGCGCTCGACCTCCTCGTAATATTCGGGGATCGACAGGCAGCCCTCTTCGTAGACCGACAGCTCTTCCGAGGAGGCGATGATCTCCGGATTGATGAAGACGCGCGGGATCGGCTTGGTCTCGCCGTTCTCGTCGCGCTTGGCGAGATCCATGGTGATGAGACGCAGGGGTTGCGCGACCTGAATCGCCGCGAGCCCGATGCCGGGCGCGTCGTACATGGTCTCGAACATGTCGTCCGCGAGCTTGCGGATCTCCGCCGTGACCTTCTCGATCGGCTTGGAGACCAGACGCAACTGCTTGTCGGGCAGGATGATGATTTCTCTGAGGGCCATGGCCGCGATTTAAGCCGCAGGGGGGATGCGGTCAATGCGGGCGGCAACGCGTTAACCGTCCGCTAACCATAAAAATTAGGCTTCCGTTAACCATAAAAATTAACCGCGCATTCACCATAAATGTTCGCTATTCGTTCGCGCCGGATACCGAATCGGATAGAAGTGCTGCCATGAACGAGATCATTTTCATGGCTGGCGACTGGCCGGTGCGCACGATCGACGTGGCGGTCGGCTTCGGCGCACTTGTCCTCATCCTGCTTCTGGTCATTGCCGTCGTGATCGCAAAATCCTCGCGGCGGGGGGCGGAACTCGCGATCGCCCAGACCATCCGCGCCGACGAGCTCGAGGAGCGGCTGAGCGAAATGCTGCGCGCCCAGAGCGAGAACAATGGCCGGGTCGATGCCATGGCGCAGACGCTCGCGGGACGCCAGGCCGAGATGGCGCGCGCGGTCAACGAGCGGCTGGATTCGGTGACCCATCGCGTCGGCCAGTCCATGGAACACACCACCCGTAACACCATGGAGAGCCTGCGCGCGCTGCACGAGCGGCTCGGCATCATCGACAATGCGCACAAGAACCTCACCGACCTGACGACGCAGGTGACGACCCTGCGCGACGTGCTCGCCAACAAGCAGTCGCGTGGCGCCTTCGGCCAGGCGCGAATGGAGGCGATCGTCCAGGACGGATTGCCCAAAGGCTCCTACGAGTTCCAGTTCACGCTCTCGACCGGCAAGCGGCCGGACTGCGTGGTGTTCTTGCCCGACCAGCGGCCGCTCTGCATCGACGCAAAATTTCCGCTCGAGGCGATGACCGCGCTGCACGACGCGCGCAGCGACGAGGAACGGCGCACCGCCTCGCAACGTTTGCGTGGCGACGTGATGAAGCATGTCAGCGATATCGCCGAAAAGTACCTGATCATCGGCGAGACCCAGGAGATGGCGCTGATGTTCGTGCCGTCGGAATCGGTCTACGCCGAGATCCATGACGGTTTCGACGATGTGATCCAAAAGGCCTATCGCGCCCGCGTCGTGCTGGTGTCGCCTTCGCTCCTGATGCTCGCGATCCAGGTCATGCAGCAGATCATGAAGGACGCGCGCATGCGCGACGCTGCCGACCAGATCCGCACCGAGGTGATCAAGCTCGGCGACGATCTGGGGCGCCTGCGCGACCGCGTGCTGAAATTGCAGAAGCATTTTGCCGATGTGAACGAGGACGTCCGCCAGGTCCTGATCTCCGCCGACAAGATCGAGAAGCGCGCGGGCCGAATCGAGGAACTCGACTTCAGCAAGACCGACGCGCCGGCCGAGGGACCGCGGCTGGTGGCGACGACGCCGGAGCTGTTTCCACGGAAGCTGCAGGCGGGGGAGTGATTTTGAGCCACACTGTCATGCCCCGCGAAGGCGGGGCATCCAGTACGCCGCGGCGGTCGTGATTAAACCGAGACGCCGGTGGCTACTGGATCGTCCGCCTTCGCGGACGATGACACTGAGAGGGGACGGCGGCAGATGGGCGGACGCTGCTACTACGTGTACATCCTCGCCAGCAAGATCGGCGGCACGCTCTATATCGGCGTGACCAATGACCTCATCCGCCGGGTTGCCGAGCACAAGCTGAAATTGGTCGAGAGCTTCACGAAGGACTACGATGTCGTCAGGCTCGTGTACTTTGAGCAGTTCGACGACCCCGAAAACGCGATCAAGCGCGAGAAGCGCCTGAAAAAGTGGAATAGAGCCTGGAAGGTTCGGTTGATTGAGCAGCACAATCCAAACTAGGACGACCTATATCCCGGGATAGCCGGGCGACCATAACGGTGTCATGCCCCGCGAAGGCGAGGCATCCAGTACGCCGCAGCGGTCGTGATTGAACCGAAAGCGCCGGGGAGTACTGGATCATCCGCCTTCGCGGACGATGACACTGAGAGGAATTGAGAGGCCTTCCGCCTCACTGACATCGGCGGAAGGCTTTTCTGCCAGAATCTGCTAACACCCCCTCATGACCGCACCTGACGCGACCGCATCTGCGACCGAAAAGCCCTCCCCGTCCTGGCGCGAGAGCCTGGCCGTGTACACCCAGCCGCGGGTGCTGATCGTGCTGTTCCTCGGCTTCTCGTCCGGCCTGCCGCTGGCGCTGTCGGGATCGACGCTGCTGGTGTGGATGCGGGAGTCCGGGGTCGATCTCGGGACCATCGGCCTGTTCGCGCTGGTCGGCACGCCCTACACGCTGAAATTCCTGTGGGCGCCGCTGGTGGATGCGCTGCATGTGCCGCTATTCACCCGCGCGTTCGGGCGCCGCCGCGGCTGGCTGCTGTTCTCGCAACTGCTCCTCATCATCTCCATCCTGTTGCTGGCCCTGACCGACCCGGCGCGCTCGCCGTTCTATTGCGCGCTCGGCGCGCTTCTGGTGGCGACGATGTCCTCGACGCAGGACATCGTGGTCGACGCCTTCCGCGTCGAGAGCCTGCCCGAGAGCGAGCAGGCTGCCGGCATGGCGTCCTATGTCGCGGCCTATCGCATCGGCATGCTGGTCTCGACCGCGGGCGCGCTGTTCATCGTCTCCGGTTTTGAGGGCACCGGCATTCCGCGGTCGTCGGCGTGGATGTGGGGCTATGTGGTGATGGCGGCGCTGGTGCTGATCGGCACCATCACCGCGCTTGCCGCCACCGAGCCCGAGCAATCCGCGCGCGCCGAAGCGGCCACACAGGCGGACACCGCCTTTGCACGCGTCGTGCATGCTGCGGTCGGCGCCTTCTCGGAATTCCTGTCGCGCAAGGATGCGCTCGCGGCGCTCGCCTTCGTCGTGCTGTTCAAGTTCACCGATGCGTTTTCGGGCACCATGACCGCGCCGTTCGTGATCGACCTCGGCTTCACCCGCAACGACTATGCGGCGATCGTCAAAGGAGTTGGCCTTGCCGCAACGCTGATCGGCGGCTTTGCCGGCGGCTTCGTCGCGCGGCGCTATCCGCTCGCAGCATCCTTGTGGATCGGCGGCGTGGTGCAGGCACTGGCCAATCTCACCTTCTCCTGGCTCGCGGTGGTCGGCACCAATCAATGGGCGCTGGCGCTCGCCATCTGCGCCGAGAATTTTACAAGCGCGATCGGCACCGTGATCTTCGTCGCCTATCTCTCGGCGCTGTGCCAGAACCCGCTGCACACGGCGACGCAATATGCGCTGCTCACCGCGCTCGCCGCGGTCGGGCGGACCTATCTGTCGTCAGGCGCGGGCTTTGTCGCGAAGAGTGTGGGCTGGCCGATGTTCTTCGTGATCTGCGTGCTAGTCGCGATTCCCAGCCTGATGCTGCTCACCTGGCTTCAGAAGCGCGGGCATTTTGAGCAGTTGGGGCCGGTGCGGGTTTAGCTACTTCCCCACTATCGCCCATTCGGGCACTGCAACATCGCCGATGTGCCAGGCGGTCTGCGAGCAGAACAGCGCGGTCGCCTGCACCGAGACGGTCTTCCCGAGTAGCGGCTTGAGCTGCTTGTGCGCCGCATCACTCATCGTGAAGAGGTGGAAGGTGGTGACGCCCTTGCCGGCCTCGCAAAAGTCGTCGTCCGCCGGCATCAGCCGCGGCGCACTGACGATCTGGTAGGCCTCGATCCTGGTGCCGTTGGGGTGGCGGGTGCGCACCATGCGCAAGGTGCCGGTCAGCGTGTCGCCGTTCTTGATCGGCGCCTGCGCCTCGGCCGCGCTACCCGGCGCAAGCAAGGCAAGCGCGATACAGGCGAGGCGCGACAGCGGCGACATGGAAAACTCCTATTGCTTCTTCACCAAGCTCCACTTGGTGATCACGGCTTCACTCATCTGGCCGGGATCGCTGGCGCAGGCGACCTCGTCGACCTTCACCGAAATCTCCTTGCCGACGAACGACTTCAGTTGCGCGGCCTGGGCGTCGCTGGAGGTGACGAGCTGGAACGTTTCGGGGCCGGTTTCCAGATTGCAGAGCCCGCTCGGCGCCGGCAGGCGGCGCGGCTCAGACGTGATCTGGTAGGTCGCGACGTGTTTGCCGTTCTTGCCGCCGCGGACCTTCATCGCGTTGAGCTCGCCGGAGAGCACGTCGCCGGTGTTGATCGGCTTGCCAGGTTTGGACGGCGGCACGTCGCCCTGCTGCGCGGATACGGCAGGCGTCACCAGCGTCATCATCGTGGCAACCACAGCGAGCCGCTTGCCGAATCGTCGTTTCGTCATGTCGTCCGTTTCCGTCGTTGGGATGGCTAGAACAGAGTCCGCTGCCGCATCGCAGCCGATAGCGTACCTTCGTCGAGATAATCAAGTTCGCCGCCGACAGGCACGCCGTGCGCGAGCCGGGTGACCTTCACATTGGCGTCCTGCAAGAGGTCGGTGATGTAATGCGCCGTGGTCTGACCGTCCACCGTCGCGTTCAGCGCCAGGATGATCTCGTGGACTTCGGCGTTATGTGCCCGGGCAACCAGCGCATCGATCGTGAGATCCTGCGGGCCGACGCCGTCGAGCGGCGACAATGTCGCGCCAAGCACATGGTAGCGGCCTTGCGTCGCGTTGGCCCGTTCCAGCGCCCAGAGATCGGCGACGTCGGCAACGACGACGATGATGGCTGGATCGCGCCGCGGATCGGTGCAGACCGTGCAGGGATTTTGGGTGTCGATGTTGCCGCAGGTCTTGCAGACCTGGACCTTGTCGAGCGCGACCTGAAGCGCTGCAGATAGCGGCATCATCAGCGCCTCGCGCTTCTTGATCAGATGCAGCGCGGCGCGCCGCGCCGAGCGCGGGCCCAAACCGGGCAAGCGCGCCAGAAGCTGGATCAGGCGCTCGATTTCGGGTCCGGCAACGGCGGGCATGATGTCAGCCGAGCAATCCCGGCGGCAGGCCGAGGCCGCCGGTGAGCGACTGCATCTTCTCCTGCATCGCAAGCTCCGCCTTGCGCCGCGCGTCGGCGAGCGCGGTGACCAGAAGATCCTCCAGCACCTCGCGCTCCTCCGCCTTCATCAGCGACGGATCGATCTTGATGCCCTTCACGTCCATCTTCGCGGTCATGCGCACCGCGACCAGGCCGCCGCCGGAGATGCCCTCGACCTCGAGATTGCCGAGCTCTTCCTGCATCGCCTGCATCTTGGATTGAAGCTGCTGGGCCTGCTTCATCATGCCGAGAAAATCAGCCATCGGTCCTGTCCTTAGCTTGTTGTTTGAGCATGATCTTGGCGGAAAACCGCTTCACACTTTGCGCTGACGCGGTCCTTCGGATCCGGATCATGCTCTAGATTCTTGTTTTGACGCGTTTTCTTTACGCGAACCGGTGTCCACTTCGCTTGAAAACGCTCTAGAGATCATCGCCGTCGGAACCGTCGGGCGGATCGTCACTGCCGTAGTCGGCGTTAATATTGGTTTCAGGCGCCTCGGGGGCAAGCCTGCGGACCTCGACGACCTTGGCGCCGGGGAAGCGCGACAGCACCTCCTGTACGCGCGGATCGGCCTCGGCGCTCCGGGCATGCTCCTGCTTGGCGGCCTGGTTCACCGAGCGCAGCGTCGGCTGGCCCTGCTCGTTGGACACCACGACGGTCCAGCGGCGGCCGGTCCAGAGCTCGAGCTTGCGCGGCAGTTCCGTGATCAGCGACTTCGGCGCATTGGGCTCGAGCGCAACTTCCAGCCGCCCATCCTCGAACCGCACCAGGCGCATGTCGCCTTCGAGCGCGGCCTTGGTCATGACGTCGCGCTTCTGGCCGGCGAGCGCGACGAGCTGCGTAAAGCTCGTGATGCGCAGCGCGGGTGCAGAAGCAGCCTGCGGCGCCGGCGGCGCAGCCATTTGCGGACGCGCACCGCCGCCGAACGATGGCGGCGACGAGGTCGGCGCGCGGACGGGTGCCGCCGAAGCGACAGGCGCGGTCGGCGCGCTGCGCGCTGCGTTGGCGCCGCTCACCACCGGCGAGGCGCCGCCATTCTGCTCCAGCATCTTGATCGCTTCGTCCGGCGTCGGCAGGTCCGCGACATAGGCGATGCGGACCAGAACCATCTCGGCCGCGGCCGCCGGCCGCGTTGCAGCCTGCACCTCGGTGATGCCCTTGAGCAGCATCTGCCACATCCGCGACAGCACGCGCATCGAGATCTTTGACGCAAAGTCGCGCGCGCGCAGCCGCTCGGTCTCGCCATAGGCGACGTTGTCGGCGGTCGCAGGCACGATCTTGACGCGGGTGACGAAGTTGACGAATTCGGCGAGGTCAGAGAGCACGACGATCGGATCGGCGCCGGTGTCGTACTGGTCGCGGAACTCCCTAAAGGCGGAGGCGATGTCGCCACGTACGAGCGAATCGAAGAGGTCGATGACGCGGGTGCGGTCGGCGAGGCCCAGCATCTGCCTGACGGCGTCGGCCTTTACGCTGCCCGCCGCATGCGCGATCGCCTGGTCGAGCAGCGACAGCGAGTCGCGCACAGAACCTTCCGCGGCGCGCGCGATGATCCCGAGCGCCTCCGGCTCGATCTCGACGCTTTCCCTGGTCGCGATATTGGCGAGGTGCTTCATCAGCACGTCGGCCTCGACGCGGCGCAGGTCGAAGCGCTGGCAGCGCGACAGCACCGTGACCGGAACCTTCCGGATCTCGGTCGTCGCGAACACGAATTTGGCGTGCTCCGGCGGTTCCTCCAGCGTCTTCAGGAAGGCGTTGAACGCCGCTGTCGACAGCATGTGGACTTCGTCGATGATGTAGACCTTGTAGCGGGCACTCGCCGGTGCGTAGCGCACGCTGTCATTGATCTGGCGGACGTCGTCGACGCCGGTGTGGGACGCCGCGTCCATCTCCAGCACGTCCATGTGCCGGCTTTCCATGATCGCCTGGCAATGCACGCCCAGCGTCGGCATGTGGATGGTCGGACCCTTCACCGAACCGTCCGGCATCTCGTAGTTGAGCGCGCGCGCCAGAATGCGCGCAGTGGTGGTCTTGCCGACGCCGCGGACGCCGGTGAGGATCCAGGCCTGCGGAATGCGGCCGGTTTCGAACGCGTTGGAGACGGTGCGGACCACGGCCTCCTGGCCGATCAGATCGTCGAAGGAGGACGGGCGGTACTTTCGCGCCAGCACCCGATACGGGGTGCCCGGCTGGGCGCCGCTGGGGTCATCAGGATTCGTGGGGCCGCCAGCGTCGGTCATCGATCGATCCGCAATGAAATGTCTCTCGGCCGGCTTTTGCGGAAAGGAGCGTGCGCTGGCGGTTGTCCCGCCGGCGCTATCCGCTCGAAAAACAGGTAGGAGACTGACGAGCGACCCGATCCGGACCTCGTTAGGGCTGCTTCCTTCCGGACCTGACCCGGTTGGCGAGTGGCTCGTCCACCGCCAATCTCCCGGTCCCTATTTGGGGCCAAAAGGGCCGGAAAGCAAGCGGGTATCGGCCCGGATATGCTTGCCCAGCATCCGGGCAAACCCCGGCGCAAGATCTAGTCCTTGGCGCCAAGAGGCTGTGCTTTCACTGATGGGGCCGCCTTGGTAATAACCCTCCTGGAACTCCACCCAACCAGAAAAGCGATCATTCAAATGGTTACACGTCGTGATGTTGCATCGATTGTCGGGCTGGGCGCACTCGGCGCCGCGGTCACGACAGGCGCGCTCGTTTCCCCGGCTGCGGCTCAGACGGCGGCCGATCCCAACGAAACGACCTTTGCCCGCATCCGCCGCACCAAGAAGATGCGGATCGGCGCGGTCGGCGGCGGCGCCCCCTACTACATGAAGGATCTTTCGACCGGGCAGTGGAAGGGCTTTTACATCGACATCGCCAAGGCGCTGGCCGACGACATGGAAGCCGAGCTCGAGATCACCGAGACCACCTGGGGCAATTCGGTGCTGGACCTGCAGTCCAACAAGATCGACATCTTCTTCGGCCTCAACCCGACCCCGAAGCGCGCGCTGGTGATCGATTTCTCGGTGCCGGTCTTCAACAACGCCTTCGGCATTCTCTGCAAGAAGGATTTCAAGCCGAAGAGCTGGGCGGAGCTGAACTCGCCCGACATCAAGATCGCCGTGGACCAGGGGTCCTCGCACGACCAGGTGGTCAGCCGCCTGACGCCGAAGGCCCAGATCACGCGGCTGAAGACCGCCGACGATGCCACCGCCGCGCTGCAGACCGGCCGCGTCGATGCGCAGTGTCTCATCACCATGCTGTCGCTGACCGTGCTGAAGAAGAATCCCTCGCTCGGCCAGTTCGTGCTGCCGACGCCGATCTTCGCAACCACCTCGAACGCCGGCTTCCGGCGCGAGACCGACAAGACCTGGCGCGACTACGTCAACACCTGGATCGACTTCAACAAAGGCCTCGGCTTCATCCGCAACGCAATCATCACGAACATGGAGCTGGTGGGCGTGACCGAGGCGGACATCCCGCCGGGCGTTTCGCTGTAGGCCTTCCACCGTCATTCCGGAGCGCCCGAAGGGCGAACCCGGAATCTCGCGCCACAACTTCTGGATTCCGGGTTCGCGACTTCGTCGCGCCCCGGAATGACGGTGTAAGCCGCCAGGACGCACGACGAGTAACGCACGCATGTATCAGTGGGACTTTGGCATCCTCTGGAGCTATCGCTGGCTCTTCCTGAACGGGCTCGGGGTCACCGTCGGCTTCACCGTGGTCATCGTGGTGTGCGGGCTCGTCTGCGGCCTCATTGCCGCCTTCGGCAGCCTCTCCCGCTTCACCGCGGTGCGCACGCTCGCGCTTGTCTTCATCGAGGCGTTCCGCTGCACGCCGATCCTGGTGCAGCTCATCTGGTTCTACTACGCACTGCCGATCCTGGCGGGCGTCGAGATGACGCCGATCACGGCCTCGGCTTTGGCGTTGTCGCTATATGGCGGCTCGTTCTATTCGGAAATCATCCGCGGCGGCATCGTCTCGATCGACAAGGGTCAGTCCGAGGCCGGCGCCGCGCTCGGCATGACGCCGGGCCAGAGCATGCGGCGCATCGTGCTGCCGCAGGCGATCAAGCGCATGATCCCGGCGCTGATGAACCAGTCGATCATCCAGTTCAAGAACACCTCGCTGGTCTCGGTGCTCGCGGTGCCTGATCTGGTCTATCAGAGCCAAGTCGCGGCCCATGACAGCTACCGTCCCCTGGAAACCTACACCGCCGTGGCGGTCGCCTATGCGGCGATCCTCATTCCCCTGACCATCCTCGTCCGCCGCGGCGAGAAGCGCATGGCGGTCAGCGAATGAGCGACACGCCGAAGATCGAGGTTTTGTCGCTGCGCAAGAGCTTTGGCAGCAACGAGGTTTTGAAGAACATCAGCCTCGACGTCGCCAAGGGCGGCGTGGTGGCGCTGATCGGGCCGTCGGGCTCGGGCAAATCGACGCTGCTCCGCTGCATCAACCTGCTCGTCGTTCCCGACGGCGGCAGCGTCCGCGTCGGCGACACCAAGTTCGAGTTCGGCACTGGGGCAAGACTGCCGGACGTGAAGACGCTCGCGCGCTTTCGCGCCACCACAGGCATGGTGTTCCAGCACTTCAACCTGTTTCCGCACATGACGACGCTCGGCAATGTGATGGAGGGGCCGGTCACGGTGCGCCGCATGCCGAAGGCTGATGCCGAAAAACTGGCGCGGGAGCAGCTTGCAAAAGTCGGGCTCGCCGAGAAGGCGGATCAATATCCGGCGACGCTCTCGGGCGGCCAGAAGCAGCGCGTCGCGATCGCGCGCGCGCTCGCCATGGAGCCCGACGTGATGCTGTTCGACGAGGCGACGTCGGCACTCGATCCCGAGCTTGTCGGCGAAGTCTTGAACGTGATCCAGCAGCTTGCCGCCGAAGGCATGACCATGGTGATCGTCACCCACGAGATCGCCTTTGCCCGCGAAGTCGCCGACCGCGTTGTCTTCATGCGCGACGGCGTCGTGGTCGAGGAAGGTCCGGCGCGTCAGGTGATCGACAATCCGCGCGAGGCGGCGACGCAAGCCTTCCTCAGCCATTTCCACCGCACCGGCGCCCTGCCGCCCGCCACCGCGACACCGTGATGCCCAAGATCGATCGCGCCTATCTCGTCACCGGTGCCGCCAGTGGCATCGGCTCCGCAACGGCAAGGTTGCTTGCCGCACCGGGCACGGCGCTGCTGCTGCACACGCGTGCGAATGCGGCCGGCCTCGCCAAGACCGCAAACGACGCCAGCGCAAAGGGGGCCGCGGTCGCCATGAGTCTGGGCGACCTCGCCGAAGCTTCGGTCGCAACGGAAGCCGTCGCGGCAGTACAGCGTGCGTTCGGCCGGCTCGATGCGCTGATCTCGATCGGGGGATCGGCACGGCGTGGCAGCACGATCGGCGTTCCCGCCGATCAATTCCGACGGGCGATGGACGAATCCGCGCTTGCCTTTACACGACTGGCTGACGCTGCACTTCCATTGCTGCGAGCCGCAAAAGATCCGCGGATCGTCGCCGTATCCTCCTTCGTCGCGCACATCTTCCGTCCCGATTTCGCACCGTTCGCCGCGACCGCGGCAAGCCGCGCGGCACTGGAAGCGATGGTGCGGTCGATGTCCGTCGAGCTCGCGAAGGACGGCATCACCGTCAATGCGGTGACGCCGGGGCTGATCGCAAAAGACAAGCCGGCCGAGAGCAAGCTCTCGCCGGAGCAGATTGCCGCGACCGAGGCGTCGATCCCGATGGGGCGCCGCGGACGGCCCGACGAGGTCGCCGCGGTCATCGCCTTCCTGGCATCGCCGGCCGCGTCCTACGTCACGGGCCAGATCTGGCACGTCAATGGAGGCCTGACATGACTGAAGCGACCGTCGAACGTATCAGGCTGTTCCTGATCGAAAGCCCGATCAAGATGGCCCGCCTGCAGGGCGTCGGCAACGTCAAGGGCACCGTCAAGCGCGTGCTGATCGAGCTCACCTCGAGCGACGGCGTGGTCGGCTGGGGCGAAGCAGCACCGTGGGAAGTCTTCACGGGCACGCCCGAGGCTGCGTTCTCGGCACTCGACATCTATCTGCGGCCGATCGTGCTGAAGAAACCGGTCAAGCGCGTGCGCGCGCTGATGGCCGAACTTGACCGCGCGCTGGTCGGGCACGCCGAGGCCAAGGTCGGAATCGAGATGGCGCTGCTCGACATCATCGGCAAATCCGCGAACCTGTCGATTGCCGATCTCCTCGGCGGCCGCGTGCGCGACACCATCCCGCTCTCCTTCTCGATTGCGGACCCCGATTTTGCCGCCGACCTCGAGCGCATGCGCAAGATGGTTCCGGACGGCAACGTCATCTACAAGGTCAAGACCGGCGTAAAACCGCATCGCGAGGATCTCGATCATCTCGCGGCGATCCGGAAAGAATTTGGCGACAAGGTCGATCTGCGCGTCGACTACAACCAGGCGCTGGCGCCGTTCGGCGCGATCAAGATTCTGCGCGATGTCGAAGAGTTTGCGCCGACCTTCATCGAGCAGCCGGTGCCGCGCAAATTTCTCGACGTGATGGCGCAGCTGACCGCTGCGCTTGAGACGCCGGTGCTTGCCGATGAGAGCTGTTTCGATCGCCGCGACATCATGGAGGTGGTGCGCCGCGAGGCGGCCGATGCCGTCTCGATCAAGCTGATGAAGGCAGGCGGCCTGTTCGAGGCGCAGGCCATCATGGCGATCGCCGATATCGCCGGCCTGCCCGGCTATGGCGGCACGCTGTGGGAGGGCGGCATTGGGCTCGCCGCCGGCACGCAGCTCATCGCCGCAACGCCGGGCATCTCGCTGGGCTGCGAATTCTACATGCCGCATCACGTGCTGACCGAGGACGTGCTGGAGGAACGCGTTGCCAACCGCGCCGGCCATGTCGTGGTGCCCGACGGCCCCGGCCTCGGCATTCGCGTCAGCGAAGCTTCCGTGCGCGCCAATGCGCGCGTGCTCGCCGAAGCCTGACCTGTCTCATGAGCCTGCATGTCGCCGTCATCGGAGCAGGTATCGTCGGCGCGGCGACCGCGCTCGAATTGCTGCGCGACGGCCATCGCGTCACCATCATCGAGCCGGGCGAGCCCGGCGGCGAGCAGGCGGCAAGTTTTGGCAATGGCGCCTGGCTCAGTCCCGCCTCCGTCGTGCCGATGTCGATGCCGGGCATGTGGAAGAAGGTGCCGGGATATCTCGCGGACCCGCTGGGGCCGCTGACCATACGCATCACGGCGCTACCGCGCCTCTTGCCCTGGCTGACGCGCTTCCTCCTGGCGGGCTCCACGGTGCCGCGCGTGGAAGCGACCGCGCGTGCATTGTCGCCGTTGCTCAACGACGCTCCCGTGCGCCATGCACGGCTTGCGGTTGAAGCAGGCGTGCCGGAGCTGATCCGCCAAAATGGTCTGCTCTACGCCTATCCCGACCGCCAGGCCTTTGAGGCCGAAGCACTGGCATGGCGGCTGCGGAGTGATAATGGCGTGCAATGGCGCGAGCTGTCCGGCGAGGAATTGCAGACGCGTGAGCCCACGCTCGATCCGCGCTATCGTTTTGGCGTGCTCGTCGAAGCGGGTGCGCATTGCGTCGATCCCGGCGCCTATGTCGCGGCGCTCGTCCGTCATGCCGTCGCGCAAGGCGCGACACTTGCGCGAGCGCGGGCCACCGGCTTCGACATTACCGACGGCAAGCTGCACGCGGTCCTGACCGCCACAGGCAGGATCGCGTGCGATCGCGCGGTGATCGCGGCAGGCGTCTGGTCGAAGCGGCTGGCGCTTGCGGCCGGCGACCGCGTCAGCCTTACGAGCGAGCGCGGCTATCACGTCGTCGTCGCCGATCCCGAAGCCGCGCCGCACACACCCGTGATGCCGAGCGACGGCAAGATGGGGAACACGGTAACGTCAAAAGGCCTGCGCGCATCGGGCCAGGTCGAGCTCGCCGCGATCGATGCGCCGCCGAACTGGAAGCGCGCGCAGGTGCTGCTCGATCATCTGCGCCGGACCTATCCGGCACTGCCCAAAGATATTTTGCCGACGCGACTGAGCCGCTGGATGGGCCACCGCCCGTCGACGCCGGATGGGCTGCCGGTGATCGGGCCGGCCTCCGCCTGTCACCACATCGTGCATGCGTTCGGCCACGGTCATGTCGGCCTCGCCGCTGGACCGGCCACGGCTGCGGTTGTCGCTGATGTGATCGCGGGGCGCTCGCCCTCGATTCCACTTCGGCCCTATTCTGCTGCGCGATTTCGGATGTGGTGATCTGAGCCTGCAATCCTTCCCCTCGGGGAATCGGTATCGTATGGTCTGATCCAAACAAGCAGAGGCCTGCCCCACCAAGCCCGAATCCATCGGGCGATCCGGAAACCTTCATGCCCGAACCCGCCTGGTCGCTGAATTCCCGATTGAAAGAGGACACGATCGACATCGGCGATCTGCCTTTGTCAAAAGTCCTCGTCATCAAGGACGCCCACTACCCCTGGCTCCTGCTGGTGCCGCGCCGCGCAAATGCGGTCGAGATCATCGATCTCGACGAGGTCGAGCAGGCGCAGTTGATGACGGAGATTTCGCGCGTCTCGCGCGCTCTGAAAGAGATCACCAAATGCGACAAGCTCAACGTCGCAGCGCTCGGCAATCTCGTGCCGCAGCTTCACGTGCACATCATCGCGCGGCGGACCAGCGATGCGGCCTGGCCGCGTCCGGTCTGGGGCGTGATGCCGCCGCTGGCGCATGACGCCACGGAAGTTCAAAATTTCATCAGCGCGCTTCGCCGCAAGATCTGGTTGGGTTGAAAGAGCAATAATGTCAGCATTCGACGCATTTCCCCTGGGACAGCCGGCCTTCGTCACCAGCATCCTCGACCGCGCCGCGCATCTGCGTCGCGATGACGAAAAGCTGTTCGCGCTGGAGCACAAATCCACCTCGCGCGCCTATGTCATCTACCGCGACTCGCTGCTGGTGAAGCGCGAGGGCGACAGCGTGCGTGCGCTGCTGTCGATCGACGAGGCGACCAAATGCGGCGCCAATCCCGGCACCATCTTCTTGGGGCTGCGCGACGGCGCGGCGGTGTTCGGCATGGGCATGCCGCAGGCCGCGGCCGAGAAGCTGATGGGCCGCGACGACTATGCCGTCACCGAATTGCGCGGCATGGCAATGCAGGGCGCGATCCCGCCCGATCAGCTTTCCGCGATCGCGATGGCAAAGTCGATGGTGAGCTGGCATCAGCGCCACGGCTATTGCGCCAACTGCGGTCAGCGCAGCGCGATGAAGGAAGGCGGCTGGAAGCGCGATTGCCCTGCCTGCAAGGCCGAGCACTTTCCGCGCACCGATCCTGTCGTCATCATGCTGGTGGCGTCCGGCGACAAATGCCTGCTCGGACGCCAGAAGCAGTTTCCGCCGGGCATGTATTCCTGCCTCGCCGGCTTCGTCGAAGCGGCCGAGACGATCGAGGACGCGGTGCGCCGCGAGATTTTTGAGGAGAGCGGTATCCGCTGCACTGATGTCGCCTATTACATGACGCAGCCCTGGCCCTATCCGTCGTCGCTGATGATCGGCTGTAGCGCGCGGGCGCTGAACGAGGACATCGTCGTCGACCGCACCGAACTGGAAGAGGCGCGCTGGTTCACCCGCGACGAGGCGGCCCTGATGCTGTCCCGGACCCATCCCGACGGGCTCGCCGGTCCGCATCCCTTTGCCATCGCCCATCACCTGCTCGGACGCTGGGTGCGCGGGAAAGACGGCGTCTAGCGGAGAACGAATTTGTCCGCATCAGGCACGGCGCCGCGCATCCTTTGCATCGGCATTCCCGTGCGCGACCTGACGTTTCGCGTCGAGAGCGTGCCCGCGCGCGGCAGCAAGGCCAACGCCACCCATCTCTCCGAGATTTGCGGCGGCAACGCGCTCAACGCCGCCATCGCAATCGCGCGACTGGGTGGCCGCGCATCGCTGGCAGGTCCCATGGGCGATGCCGGCGAGGCATCGAGCGGATTCATTCTGGACCAGATGGCCCGCGAGGGCATCGAGACCGGGCATGTCGTACGCATGGCGGGCGTAATGACGCCCGTGTCGGCCATCGCGATCGACGCGACCGGCGAGCGCACCCTCACCATCTACCGCGATCCCGGCCTGTGGCGCGTGACGCTGCCGGACGCCGACGAACTGCTTGCCGACTGCCAGGCGATCCTCGTCGAAAGCCGCTGTGCGGCGTTTTGCATCGAGCTCTGTGACGCGGCGCGCCGGCGCGGCATTCCCGTCATCGTCGGCGTTGATCGCGCGATGCTGTTGAACGACACCCTGCTCACGGCGGCCTCGCACATCCTGTTCGCGAGCGAACAGGTGCAGGAGACCGCGGGCATTGCCGATGACGGCGAAGCCCTGAAATACCTCGCCGGGGTGACACCGGCCTTCCTGGCCGCCACCCGAGGCCCGCATGGGACGATCTGGTTGAACGAGAGGGGCGAGTTGGAGGAAACGGCCGCCTTTCCGGTTCAGGCGGTGGACACGCTCGGAGCCGGCGATGTCTTCCATGGCGCCTTCGCGCTTCGGCTCGCCGAAGGCCGGGATGCGCGGGAAGCGCTGCGATTCGCCTCTGCGGCGGCAGCGCTGAAATGCACCCGCTTCGGTGGCGGCTCGTCCGCCCCACAACGTATTGAAGTTGAAGAGCTTTTGTGATCCGCCCCGGACGGGGGTGCGACAGTGGCGCCGAGATTATAGGCTTGCGATAGAAGAATTTTCTCTATATCAGGGAAACTAGCCCTCATAATGGAACAAAGTTCTCTGAAATGACCGACCTCGCCGTCCAACTCCCCGAGACCAACCGCCGCCTCGACGCCATCGATCGCAAGATCCTGATGGTGCTCCAGGACGATGCCTCATTGTCCGTCGCCGAGATCGGCGACCGGGTCGGCCTGTCCTCCACCCCCTGCTGGAAGCGCATCCAGCGCCTCGAGGCCGACGGCGTGATCCTGAAGCGGGTCGCCCTGGTCGACCAGAACAAGATCGGGCTCGGCATCTCGGTGTTCGTGTCGGTGGAGAGCTCAGACCATTCCGACGCCTGGCTGAAGAAGTTCGCCGAGGCCGTCAGCGCCATGCCCGAGGTGATGGAGTTCTACCGCATGGCCGGCGACGTCGATTACATGCTGCGCGTCGTGGTCGCGGACATGCAGAGCTATGACGTGTTCTACAAGAAGCTGATCAGCGCGGTGCCGCTGAAGAACGTCACCTCGCGCTTTGCGATGGAGAAGATCAAGTCGGTCACCGCGCTGCCGATCCCGGCGGTGGTGGCGGCGTAAGGCTGTTCAACGGAGGGCGACGCTCCTTCGGCAATCGTCATGGCCGGGCTCGTCCCGACCATCCACGTCTTTGCATTCGCGCATGAGGAGAGGCGTGGATGCCCGGGACAGGCCGGGCATGACGGCGGAGATAGGGGCGCCCAGCATCTTTGAAACTGCTCAGATCTTCTGATTGTACTCGCCGACCTCGGGATGGATGCCCAGCACGCTGTTCACCATCTCGAACATATCGTGCATGCGCTGCGCGGAGACGGGGCTCTCGACCACCACCACGAGCTCCGGCTTGTTGGAGGAGGCGCGCACCAGACCCCAGCTTCCGTCCTCCACCGTGACGCGGACGCCGTTGACGGTGACGAGGTCGCGGATCGACTGCCCGCCGATCTTCACGCCATTCTTGTGCAAGCCTTCGAAGTGCTTCACCACCGCGTCGATGACGCCGTATTTGACCTCGTCGGCGCAATGCGGCGACATGGTCGGCGACGACCAGGTTTTTGGCAACGCGTCCTTCAGATCGGCCATCGACTTGCCGGGCGCACGGTCGAGCATGTCGCAGATCGCGATCGCCGAAACCAGGCCATCGTCATAGCCGCGGCCAAACGGCTTGTTGAAGAAGAAGTGGCCGGATTTCTCGAAGCCGGCGAGCGCGCCCATCTCGTTGGTGCGGCGCTTCATGTAGGAATGGCCGGTCTTCCAATAGGCGGTCTTGGCGCCCTGCTTCTGCAGCACGGGATCGGTGACGAACAGACCGGTCGACTTCACGTCGACGACGAACTGCGCGTCCTTGTGGATCGCCGACATGTCGCGCGCCAGCATCACGCCGACCTTGTCGGCAAAGATCTCCTCGCCGGTGTTGTCGACCACGCCGCAACGATCGCCGTCGCCGTCAAAGCCGAGGCCAACATCGGCCTTGTGATGCAGCACCGCGTCGCGGATCGCGTGCAGCATCTCCATGTCTTCCGGATTCGGATTGTATTTCGGAAAGGTGTGGTCGAGCTCGGTGTCCAGCGGGATCACTTCGCAGCCGATCGCCTCCAGCACCTGCGGCGCGAACGCGCCGGCGGTGCCGTTGCCGCAGGCCGCGACCACCTTGAGCCTGCGCTTCAGCTTCGGGCGGCTGGTGAGGTCGGCGATGTAGCGCGCCGGATAATTCTCGTGGAACTGGTAGGAGCCGCCGGCCTTGTTCTTGAACTCGGCGTTGAGCACGATCTGCTTGAGCCGCGTCATCTCATCGGGGCCGAAGGTGAGCGGCCGGTCGGCGCCCATCTTCACGCCGGTCCAGCCATTGTCGTTATGCGAGGCCGTGACCATGGCGACGCAGGGCACGTCGAGATCGAACTGCGCGAAATAGGCCATCGGCGTCACCGCAAGCCCGATGTCGTGCACCTTGCAGCCGGCCGCCATCAGGCCGGAGATCAGCGCATATTTGATCGAGGCCGAATAGCCGCGGAAGTCGTGCCCTGTGACGATCTCTTGGCTGACGCCGAGCTCGGCGATCAGCGCGCCCAGCCCCATGCCGAGCGCCTGCACGCCCATCAGGTTGATTTCCTTCTGGAACAGCCAGCGGGCGTCGTATTCGCGAAAACCCGTGGCCTTCACCATCGGCTCGGATTCGAAGGCATAGGTGTTGGGCAGCAGCACGGATTTCGGCTTGGGGAACATTGAAGACCGGTCTCGTTAATGGACAGAGGAATGACCGCAGCCATAGCGAATGCCTTGGCGTAGCGGAAGGCGGGATTAGCGGCTTATGGCTGACAATTGCGGCAGATTGGTAACGGAGAAACCTTAACTGCCTTCGAGGCGGGCAAATAACTGCAATGTCGCGAAATATTCGGCGGAGCTTACTGCTCCAGAACCATCTGGCCGTTGGCGTATTCAAAGCGCTTGAGCCGGGAGAGGAAGGAGAGGCCGAGTAGATTCTCCGACAGCGCCTCGTCCGGCAGCACCATGGCATCGACGTCGCGCACGATGATCCCGCCAACCTCGAGCATGGCAAGACGGGTGCGCGCGGCCTTGATGGTGCCATTGGCGGTGGTGACGGTCGCGTTGTAGTCGCCGCGTGCGGGACGCAGGCCGAAGCGAGCCGCGGACGTCTCGTTTAGCGCCACGACCGATGCACCGGTGTCGACCATGAAGCCGATGCGCTGGCCGTCGATGCGGCCGTCGGTCTGGAAGTGGCCGCGGGAATCGCGGGGGATGCGCAGGCTGCGATAGCCGGTCTGCGTGGGCGTCGCGACGGCGATGGTCCGCTGCGGCGAGGTGGTCGCCGAGGCCGCGCTCATCTTGTCCGCCATCTGGGCCATGAAGACGCCAGCGCCGGCAATCGCAGCCGCGGCAAACAGGATGTTACGCATCACGCCACTCACGCGGATTCAAAGGACCGCCAATATCACCACGCCGTCAGCCAAACCACGACTAACCCGCGACGTCGAAGGCTGCCATTTTGACGAAAAGGATGAGAGAAGCGTTAACAGATTGTATTCAAGTGCCGCGCGGCTTGACCCGGCGCGTTGGCAACGCGGTGGCCGGATCTTCCGGCCAAGGGTGACGCGGATAGCGGCCGCGCAAATCGGAACGTACCGCGCTGTAGCTGCCGCGCCAGAAGCCGGGCAGATCGCGCGTCACCTGCACCGGACGTTGCGCCGGCGACAGCAATTCCAGCACCAGCGGCACCTTGCCGGCTGCAATCGAGGGATGCGTGTTGAGCCCGAACAATTCCTGAAGCCGCACCGCAATCGTCGGCCCCTGCTCGGCCTCATAGTCGATCGCGAGCATCGTGCCGGTCGGCGCCTCGAAATGCGTCGGCGCCTCGCGATCCAGCCGCGCGCGCAACTCCCATGGCAGCAGCGCCATCAGAGCATCCGACAGACCGCCGGCCGAGACGTCCTTCAGCGCGGTCTTGTCGTAGAGCGCGGGCACCAGCCAGTCCTCGCGCCGCGCAATCAAGGCCGCATCGGACAGATCGGGCCAGCTCTCGCCTTCGGCCTTGCGCAGGAACATCACGCGGTCGCGCCATTGAACGGCCTGCTTCGACCAGGGCAGCCGGTCGAGCCCTGCTGCGATCAAGCCGTCGGCGAGAACGCGTGCGGTCTCGGCGGACGGCGTGAGCGTGAGCGGTGCTTCGGCGAGCGTGATCGCATGCAGGATGCGTTTGCGCCGCGCACGCAACGCCATCGCACCGCGGTCGAAGAAAATCTCGTCTGAGGTTTCGATGTGCTCGCGAAAATGCTGCTCGATCTCGGCCTCGCGGATCGGCGCGGCGAGCAGGATGCGACCGCTCGCCGCCGTTCCCGTCATCTCGGCGACCGCGATGTAGGGAGCGCGCGCGAGCGACGAGGTCTGCTCGACCGCGGCGCCGCGGCCATTGGCGAGCACAAAACTGCCATTGCCGCGGTTGCGCGCGACGCGGTCGGGAAAGGCATAGGCAAGCATCACGCCGGTGCTCAGCTCGCCCTGCCCTGATGCAGGTTTCTCCATTGAGGCAACCTGCGCGGCCCAGCGCCGCGCCAGATCGCGAGCGCTCCCGGCGCGGGGCGAACGGTCGCGGCGGAACTGATCGAGCCTGTGGTCGAGATCGGCGCCGTCACCGCCAAGCCCGCGCTCGGTCAGGATTGCGGCGATTTCGGCGGCGGCTTCACCCTCGCCCGCGTGGTGCGAATCCACGATCATGCGCGCGAGCCGCGGCGGCAGCGCCAGCGCCCGCAAACTCTTGCCTTCCGCCGTGATGCGGCCATCGGCATCGATCGCGTTGAGCTCAGCGAGCAGGCTCTTGGCCTCCTTCCACGCAGGGCCTGGCGGCGGATCGAGGAACGACAGCGCTGCGGGATCGGCGACGCCCCATTGCGCGAGATCGAGCACCAGCGACGACAGATCCGCGCTGAGGATCTCCGGCTGCGTGTAGGGCGCGAGCGACGCCGTCTGCGGCTCATCCCACAGGCGATAGCAGATGCCGGACTCGGTTCGGCCGGCGCGGCCCCGACGCTGGTCGACCGCAGCGCGCGCGGCGCGCACGGTCTCGAGCCGCGTCAGGCCGATATCCGGCTCGTAGCGCGGCACGCGGGCGAGGCCGGAATCGACCACGATGCGCACGCCTTCGATGGTCAGCGAGGTCTCGGCGATCGAGGTCGCCAGCACGACCTTGCGAGTGCCCTTCGGCGCAGGCGCAATCGCGCGATCCTGCACGGCCGCATCGAGCGCGCCGAACAACGGCACGATCTCGGTGCTCGCATCCTGGATGCGCTCGGCGAGAAAGGTTTGCGTGCGGCGGATTTCGGCGGCACCCGGAAGGAACGCCAGCACCGAACCGGTATCCGTGCGCAGCGCAGACGCAATCGCATCCGCCATCTGCCGCTCCAACGGCACGTCCGGCTTGCGGCCGAGATGGCGGGTCTCGACCGGAAAGGCGCGGCCTTCGCTCTCGACCACGGGCGCTTCACCCAAGAGCTTTGCGACCCGCGCGCCATCAAGCGTTGCCGACATCACGAGGATGCGCAGGTCTTCGCGCAAGCCGGTTTGCGCATCGCGCGCCAGCGCCAGGCCGAGATCGGCGTCCAGCGAGCGCTCGTGGAATTCGTCGAACAGCACGGCGGCAATGCCTGACAGCTCGGGATCGTCGAGTATTTGGCGGGTAAAGATGCCCTCGGTCACCACCTCGATACGCGTCGCGCGCGATATCTTCGAGCCGAAACGAACGCGATAGCCGACCGTTTCGCCGGCGCGCTGGCCAAGCGATTTTGCCATGCGATCGGCGCTGGCGCGGGCCGCGATGCGGCGCGGCTCCAGCACGATGATCTTCTTGCCCTTCACCCAGGGCGCGTCCAGCAGCGCCAGCGGCACGCGCGTGGTCTTGCCGGCGCCCGGCGGCGCCACCAGTACGGCGGCGTTGTTTTGATCGAGCGTGCGCGTGAGCTCGTCGAGCACCGCGTCGATCGGAAGGGGTGTGTCGAAGCTACGGGGCAAAGTCTCGCATCCGTCATCACCCGCGCCTGCGGGTGATCCAGTAAACTTAGACCTCAGTCATCACGGAGATCGGGAGTACTGGATACCCCGCCTTCGCGGGGTATGACAACAATATGTGGGCTCAGCCCTGCGCCGGCGGTCGTCCGACGCTCTCATAGACGAATCCGGCGGCGGCCATGTCCTCGGGGCGATAGATGTTGCGGAGGTCGACGATGATGGGCTGCGCCATGGTCGCCTTCAGCCGATCGAGATCGAGTGCGCGGAATTGTACCCATTCGGTGACGATGACGAGCGCATCGGCGCCTTGCGCGCAGGCATAGGCGTCATCGCAATAGGTGATGTTCGGCAACTCGTGCTTGGCCTGCTCCATGCCGACGGGATCGAAAGCCTTCACCGTCGCGCCCATGTCAAGCAGACCGGTGACAAGCGGGATCGACGGCGCATCGCGCATGTCGTCGGTGTCGGGCTTGAAGGTAAGGCCGAGCACGGCGACGGTCTTGCCGCGCAGCGCGCCGCCGACCGCCTGGCTGACCTTGCGGGCCATCGCGCGCTTGCGGTTCTCGTTGACGGCGAGCACGGCCTCGACGATGCGCAGGCTGACGTCATAATCCTGCGCGATCTTGATCAGCGCGCGGGTGTCCTTCGGAAAGCACGAGCCGCCGAAGCCGGGACCTGCATGCAAGAATTTTGTGCCGATGCGGTTGTCGAGGCCAATGCCGCGCGCGACTTCCTGCACATTGGCGCCGACCTTTTCGGAAAGGTCGGCGATCTCGTTGATGAAGGTGATCTTGGTCGCGAGGAAGGCGTTCGCGGCATATTTGATCATCTCGGCGGTGCGGCGCGCGGTGAACATGACCGGCGCCTGGTTCAGCGACAGCGGACGATAGATATCGCCCATCACCTTGCGGCCGCGCTCGTCCTCGGTGCCGACCACGATACGGTCGGGGAACTTGAAATCGCGGATCGCCGCCCCCTCGCGCAGGAACTCGGGGTTGGAGGCGACCACGACGTCGGCCGCAGGGTTCGTCTCGCGGATGATGCGCTCGACCTCGTCGCCGGTACCGACTGGCACGGTCGACTTCGTCACCACCACGGTGAAGCCGGACAGCGACTGCGCGATCTCGCGCGCGGCGGCGTAGACATAGGTGAGATCGGCATGACCATCGCCGCGGCGCGACGGCGTGCCGACCGCGATGAACACGGCATCGGCGTCCGCCACCGGCTTCTTGAGGTCGGTGGTGAAGTCGAGCCGCTTGGCCTTCACATTGGTCGCAACCAGTGCATCCAGCCCCGGCTCGTAGATCGGGATCTCGCCGCGATGGAGCGCTGCGATCTTGCTTTCATCCTTGTCGACGCAGGTGACGTCGTGACCGAAATCCGCAAAACAGGCGCCGGACACCAGCCCCACATAACCCGTGCCGATCATGGCAATGCGCATCTGAAACCCTGTCAGTCGTGGTTAACAAAATCTAATTCGAATTCGACCCGGTCTTAGGCATTTTCCGCTCCTGAGGGAAGGCCCGGATTTCGAAAACCGGCATGCGATTTGAACGAGTAAAGATAGCGTAAACCGCGAGGCCTCACACTGCCCCACAATCGGGCGGCGCCCGCCTCGAAAAGGGACATCATGACACCAATCGGCACAATGCCCGCCCACGGAGGTTTCAGGACCTCGGCGGCCGCGCGCGTCGACTGGGTCGACTATGCCAAGGGCATCTGCATCGTCATGGTCGTGATGATGCATTCGGTGCTGGGGGTTGAGCTCGCCGCTGATAAGACCGGCTTCATGCATGGGCTGGTGGCGTTCGCAAAACCGTTCCGGATGCCGGACTTTTTCCTGATTTCGGGCCTGTTCCTGCCCCTGGTGATCGACCGCGAATGGCGAACCTATCTCGACCGCAAGGTCGTGCATTTCGCTTATTTCTATGTCGTTTGGGTGACAATCCAGTTCGGCTTCAAGGCGCACGGTCTTGCGGCGGAGACCGGCTGGCGCGAAGTCGGCTGGCTTTACCTCGAATCCTTCATCGAGCCGTTCGGCACGCTCTGGTTCATCTATCTGCTGCCTGTGTTCTTCGTCGTCACAAAACTGACACGCAGATTCCCGCCGCTCGCGATCTGGCTCATCGCAGCAGCGCTGGAGACCGCGCGCATCACGACGGGCTGGACCGCGATCGACGAGTTCTGTGCCCGCTTCGTCTATTTCTATTCGGGCTATCTGTTCGCCGATTATGTCTTCGCGCTGTCCGATCGTGCGCGCAGCCATCCTCGGCTGGCGCTCGCAGGGCTCGCGGCGTGGGCGATCGTCAACGGCAGCCTCATCGCGCTCGGGCTCAGCGAATGGAAGTTCGTCTCGCTGCTGCTCGGCTTTGCCGGCGCCTGCGCGATCATCACGACGGGCACGCTGCTGGCCCGCGCGCACTGGATGAATGTCCTGCGCTTCTGCGGCGAGCATTCCATCGTGATCTATCTCGCCTTCTTCCTGCCGATGGCCTCGACCCGCACCTTCCTGCTGCGCACCGAAATCGTTCCCGACATCGGCATGGTCTCGCTGATCGTCACCATCGCCGGCATCATCGGATCGCTGGTGATCTGGCAGGCCGCGCTGCGCCTGCGTGCCAATTTCCTGTTCGAACGTCCCAGCGCCTTCTGGATCGTGCCGAAGAAGGTGGTGGGCGCGTTGCAGGCGGCGGAGTAACGCTCCGTCGTCCCAGCGTAGGCCGGGACCCATACCCCCAGGGAGAGGTCGTGGCGGGAGCTGGCAACCACGAGCCTTCGTCAAACTAGGCTCAGTGGCTATGGGTCCCCTTCGCCGGGACGACGATTTGAGTGTGGGAATCGGCCGGAAATTTCCCCTCCCAAGGCTGTCAAACCCCGCAAAAATTCATACATTGCGGCCATGCCAAAAACCTCCCCGAAGACCCCCGCCAAAGCTGACATCAAGGCTGCCGCACCCAAGGCCGCCGCCGACAACAAACCTGCTGCCAAGACAACTGCCAAGACAACTGCCAACGCAGCGCCAGTCGCGGCCAAGGTGGCCGGCAAGGGCGACCACGTCTTCCTGGTCGATGGTTCCTCCTACATTTTCCGCGCCTATCACGCGCTGCCGCCGCTCAACCGCAAGTCCGACGGCTTGCAGGTCAATGCGGTGCTCGGCTTCTGCAACATGCTATGGAAGCTGCTCCGCGACATGCCCGCGGACAACCGGCCGACCCATCTCGCGATCATCTTCGACAAGTCGGAAGTCACCTTCCGCAACAAGATCTATCCCGAGTATAAGGCGCACCGGCCGCCGGCGCCGGATGATCTGATCCCGCAATTCGCGCTGATCCGCGAAGCCGTGCGCGCCTTCGACCTGCCCTGCCTGGAACAGGGCGGCTTCGAGGCCGACGATCTGATCGCGACTTATGCGCGGCAGGCCAGCGAGCGCGGCGCCGTCGCGACCATCGTGTCCTCCGACAAGGACCTGATGCAGCTCGTCAACGACAAGATCACGATGTACGACACCATGAAGGACCGCCGCATCGGCATACCAGAGGTGATCGAAAAGTTCGGCGTGCCGCCGGAGAAGGTGGTCGAGGTACAGGCGCTGGCCGGCGACTCCACCGACAACGTGCCGGGCGTGCCCGGCATCGGCATCAAGACCGCCGCGCAACTGATCGTCGAATATGGTGACCTCGAACAACTCCTGTTCCGCGCCGGCGAGATCAAGCAGCCGAAGCGGCGCGAGGCGCTGATCGAGAACGCGGAAAAGGCCCGCATCTCGCGACAGCTCGTGCTGCTCGATGACAAAGTGAATCTGGACGTGCCGCTGGACGACCTCGCGGTCCACGAGCCCGATGCGCGCAAGCTGATCGCCTTCCTGAAGGCGATGGAGTTCACGACGCTGACCCGCCGCGTCGCCGACTATTCGCAGATCGATCCCGCGAATGTGGATGCTGATCCCGGCTATGCGAGGGGCGCCAGCGTATTCTCGCCGCTGCCGCCCTCGGACGTCGTTCCCGCGCCAGGAACCGGCGCACCGGCGCAAGCTGCGCCGGGCGAGCGCAACAAGTCGGCCGGCAAGGAGGACAAGGCCGCAAGCCCAAAGGGCGCGCCAATCTCGCTCGCCGCCGCACGCGAGGAGTCACTGCGCACGCTTCCGGTCGACCGCAGCAAATACCAGACCATCAAGACGCTCAAAGAGCTCAACGCGTTCATCGCGCGCATCCATGATGCCGGCCATGTCGCGATCGAGATCAAAGCTGATACCATCGATCCGATGCAGGCCGATCTCTGCGGTATCGCGCTGGCGCTGGCGCCGAACGAGGCCTGTTACGTGCCGCTGGCGCACAAGCAGTCCGGCGGCGGCGCCGGCCTGTTCGATGCCGGCCTTGCGCTCGACCAGATCAAGCATGCCGATGCGATCGAGGCGCTGCGGCCGGTGCTTGAGTCGGCCGGCATTCTCAAGATCGGTTTCGACGTCAAATTCACCGCCGTGATGCTGGCACAGCACGGCATCACCTTGCGCAACACGGACGACGCGCAGTTGATCTCCTACGTGCTCGATGCCGGTCGCGGCTCGCATGCGATCGAATCGCTCGCGGAGCGCTGGTTTGGCCACGCCATGCTGAAGGAGAGTGAGCTGCTCGGCAGCGGCAAGGGCAAGATCACATTCGACCAGGTGCCGATCGACAAGGCCGCGCCGCTGTCGGCGGAAGGCGCCGACATGGCCTTGCGCGTCTGGCGGGTGCTGAAGCCGCGCCTCGTCGCCGAGCACATGACCACCGTCTACGAGACGCTGGAACGGCCGCTGGCGTCGGTGCTCGCGCGCATGGAGCGGCGCGGCATCTCGATCGACCGGCAGGTGCTGTCGCGGCTGTCGGGCGAATTTGCCCAGACCGCGGCGCGGGTCGAGGCCGAGATCCAGGAGATCGCGGGCGAGCCGGTCAATGTCGGCAGCCCAAAACAGATCGGCGACATCCTGTTCGGCAAGATGGGCCTATCAGGCGGCACCAAGACCAAGACCGGCGCATGGTCGACCACCGCGCAGGTGCTCGATGATCTCGCCGAGCAGGGCTACGACTTCCCGAAGAAGATTTTGGAGTGGCGCCAGGTCTCCAAGCTGAAGTCGACCTATACCGACGCCCTGCCGACCTACGTCAATCCGCAGACCCATCGCGTCCACACGACCTATGCGCTGGCCGCGACCACCACGGGCCGGCTGTCCTCGAACGAGCCGAATCTGCAGAACATCCCTGTTCGCACCGAGGACGGCCGAAAGATCCGCCGCGCCTTCATCGCGACGCCCGGCCACAAGCTGGTATCGGCCGACTATTCACAGATCGAGCTGCGGCTGCTCGCCGAGATCGCCGACATTCCCGTGCTGAAGCAGGCGTTCAAGGACGGGCTCGACATTCACGCCATGACGGCGTCGGAGATGTTCGGCGTGCCGATCAAGGGCATGCCGAGCGAAATCCGTCGCCGCGCCAAGGCGATCAACTTTGGCATCATCTACGGCATCTCGGCCTTCGGCCTTGCCAACCAGCTCGGCATCGCCCGGGAGGAAGCCTCGGCCTACATCAAGAAGTACTTTGAGCGCTTCCCAGGCATCCGCGCCTACATGGACGAGACGCGGGATTTCTGCCGGAGCCACGGCTACGTCACCACGCTGTTCGGCCGCAAGTGCCACTACCCCGACATCAAGGCGTCCAACGCCTCAGTGCGCGCCTTCAACGAACGAGCCGCGATCAATGCGCGATTGCAGGGCACCGCGGCCGACATCATCCGCCGCGCCATGACCCGCGTCGAGGGCGCACTCGCCGCGAAAAAACTCTCGGCGCAGATGTTGCTGCAGGTGCACGACGAATTGATCTTTGAGGTGCCCGACGCGGAGGTCGAGGCGACGTTGCCGGTCGTCCAGCACGTGATGCAGGACGCGCCCTTCCCGGCCGTGCTGCTCTCGGTGCCGCTACATGTCGACGCGCGCGCGGCGAAGAACTGGGACGAGGCGCACTGACAGCCAAGGGCTTCCCGATGAAGATCGCCGCGATCTCCGGCAGCTTGCGAGCCGGCTCGAGCAACACGGCTGCGCTCCGTGCGGCAGCTCATCTCGCGCCCGCCGGGGTCGAGGTCTTCTCGTTCGATGGAATTGCGGCTTTGCCCTTCTTCAATCCGGACCTCGACGGCGACGTCGTGCCAGAGCCGGTGGAGGCAATGCGCAAAACCATCGGAAACGCCGACGGGATTTTGATCTCAAGCCCCGAATATGCCCGCGGCGTCGCCGGCGTCCTGAAGAACGCGCTCGACTGGCTCGTCGGCAGCCATGAATTTCCGGGCAAGCCGATCGCCCTGATCAATACGTCGCCGCGCGCGACACATGCACTGGCGGCGCTGACGCTGACGCTGGAGACTATGTCGGCCCGGATCGCCAAGGACGGCTGCGCGACGCTGCCTCTGCTCGGCGGCGCCCATGACGAGCATAGCATCGTCGCCGATCCGGCCCTTGCCGAGCCCCTGCGTGCGGCGATGGAGAGATTTGCAGCATTCATCAGGAACGTGCAGGCCGAGGCCTCCTAGCGACCGCGCATGCGACTGAATTGTCCTCCGTGCAATTGCGCGATGGCGGCGCAACGCTGCGCATACTAGAACCGTGGGCATCTCCCGCACGGATCCACCGATGCCCCACGCGACCGCGCTTCTCGGCTTTGCTCTCGTCTGTCTCGGTCTGGTGCTGACGCCCGGGCCCAACATGATCTATTTGATCTCGCGCTCGATCACGCAAGGGCCGGCGGCCGGCATCGTCTCGCTCGGCGGTGTCGCGCTCGGCTTCGTGTTCTACATGCTGTGCGCAGCCTTCGGCATCACCGCGCTGCTGCTCGCCATTCCCTTTGCCTATGACGCGCTGCGTCTTGCCGGTGCCGGTTATCTGCTGTGGCTGGCATGGCAGGCGGTGAAGCCCGGCGGCCGCTCGCCGTTCGAGGTCAGGCCGCTCGCCATCGACAGCCCGCGAAAACTGTTTGCGATGGGTTTTGTCACCAACTTGCTCAATCCGAAGATCGCGATGCTGTATCTGGCGCTGCTGCCGCAGTTCATCGATCCCACCGCCGGCAGCGTGCTGACGCAGTCGCTGGTGCTGGGCGCGATCCAGATCGCGATCAGCGTCAGCGTCAACGCCGTGATCGCGCTGGCCGCCGGATCGATCGCGCTGGCTCTCGCGGCGCGGCCGAGCTGGATGCTGGTGCAGCGCTGGCTGATGGGCACCGTGCTGGCCGGGCTTGCGGTGCGGATGGCGGTCGAGGCGAAGAGGGTGTGAATGCTTCACCCTCCCCTGGAGGGGAAGGGTCGATCGCGCGTAGCGCGAGCGGGGTGGGGTGATCTCTCCACTCGGGCAGTGTTCGACGCGGAGGGACTGTCACCCCACCCCGTCTCACATTTCGCTACGCTCATGTGAGCCGACCCTCCCCGTCCAGGGGAGGGTAAGAAATCAATCCAGCTTCGCGTCCATGCCGCGCTTCACGGCCGGGCGGGCCATCAGGGCCTCGTACCAGCGCTTGACGTTGGGGAAGTCCGACAGCTCCACCTTGTGGCGCGGGTGGCGCCAGGCCCACCCCAGAATGGCGAAGTCGGCGACTGAGAGGTCGCCTGCGACAAAGTCACGCCCCTCGAGCCGCCGGTCGAGCACGCCATAGAGCCGGCGCGTCTCGGCCATGAAGCGTTTCAGGCCATAGGCGCGGTCCTGCTCGTTCTCCAGCGCAATGAAATGGTGCACCTGGCCGGGCATCGGGCCGAACCCGCCCATCTGCCACATCAGCCATTCATAGACGGGAATGCGCGCTTGAAGCGATTTCGGCAGAAATTTACCGGTCTTTTCGCCCAGATAGAGCAGGATCGCGCCGGATTCGAAGATGCTGACCGGCTTGCCGTCCGGTCCCTCGGGGTCGACGATGGCGGGGATCTTGTTGTTCGGGCTGAGCTTGAGGAACTCCGGCGCCATCTGCTCGCCCTTGCTGATGTTCACCGGCACGACCTTGTAGGGCAGCCCCATTTCCTCGAGCGCGACCGAGATTTTGCGGCCGTTCGGCGTGTTCCAGGTGTGGAGCGCGATGGTCATGTCTGTCTTCCTCCCCAATTGACGCACCCAACTACCCCAGGAAGTTGCGGCCTTACAACCGGCGGACCGGTATGGCCGATCGTCGTCCCCCGCGCGGCCGATGCCTTGTTGACGGGCATCCTCCCCTCTGGAATGTCGCCGCAACGACGGATAAATTCCGCCTCCTCCAGCAAAGCCCCCGAGGGACCACCGTGTCGAAATCTGCCTCTCGCGCCCGCCTCTTCGAAATCATCCGCCGCCGCTCCTTCGGCCGCGGCGAGGTGACGCTCGCGTCGGGCCGCAAGAGCGATTTCTACTTCAACCTCAAGCCGACCATGCTCGACCCCGAAGGGGCGACGCTGCTCGCCGAGCTCACCTATGAGGCGCTGAAGGACGACCAACTCGATTTCATCGGCGGCCTCGAGATGGGCGCGGTGCCGCTTGCCGGTGCGCTGGCACAGATCTCCTGGATCAAGGGGCACCCGATCGCAGCGTTCTTCGTGCGCAAGAAGCCGAAGGAGCACGGTGCGCGGCTCGCGATCGAGGGGCTCGCCAAGGGTGAGACGCTCGAAGGCAAGCGCGTCGTGATCGTCGAAGACGTCACCACCACCGGCGGCTCGGCGTTGAAGGCGGTGGAGTCCGTGCGCGAGGCCGGCGCCGAAGTGGTGCTGGTGCTGACCATGGTCGACCGTGAGGAAGGCGCCAACGACACATTTGGCGCGGCCGGCCTGCCGTTCCGCTCGCTCTACAAGGCGTCCGAGTTTTTGAAGGGGTAGAAACTCCTCTCCTCCTCCTCGCAAGCGGGGCGAGGCGAAAGCCTCTCTGGTGACCGCTCATTTACCATCGCGTCTTATTGTGACCTTGAAGCTGAGACATGCTGGTCTCGGCTGGGTGCGTTGCGTCGGGTGGAGTGAGCTTTGCGTACACAGTTTGTGCCTGCGCGCCGGCGGCGCCGCGCGATGTTCGTTGCCGCCTCCCTTCTTGTCGGCCCGCTCCTGCTCGTGCCGGCGCCTGTCTCGGCCGAGGGCCTGTTCGACTTCTTCTTCGGTGGCATGCAGCAGCAGCGCCCGCAACGCGAGGTGCCGCAGGCGAGCGCTTACACCGATCCCAATGCCTTCGTCGGCCAGCCGGTCGGATCATCCTACATTCCGCCGACGCGGACCGCCGGCGGCTCAGGACCGGCATTTTGCGTGCGCACCTGCGACGGAAAATATTTTCCGCTGACGCGCGGCATGGCGTCGCCGGCCCAGATGTGTCAGGCGTTCTGCCCTGCCAGCGCGACAAAGATCTATTTCGGCTCCAGCATCGACGGCGCCTACGCACAGAACGGCGAGCGCTATGCCGACAGCGAGAACGCCTTCGCATTCCGCAAAGCGCTGCGCGCGGACTGCACCTGCAACGGCCGCGAGCCCGTGGGCCTCGCCCCGGTCGACCTCGCGCTGGACAGTTCGCTGAAGGCCGGCGACGTAATCGCGACCACCGACGGCCTCGTCGCCTATACCGGCATCCGCGTCGGCAACGACCAGGCCGCTGATTTCACCCCGGTCGCCTCCTATCCCGGCCTCACGGCACAAGTGCGCGCCCGGCTCGGCGAGATGAAGGTCGCGCCGGTGCGTGCGGAGACGCTTGCGGCCGATGCGCCGACCGAGATCGTTCGCGAGCCGCTGCCCGATGTGACCGTGCCGAAGACGCCGGCGCCGAAATCGGCGAAGCGGGCGGGGTTGGATTGAGTTCGTCATTCCGGGACATCGCGCAGCGATGAACCCGGAATCTCGAGATTCCGGGTTCGATGCTGACGCATCGCCCCGGAATGACGATTCGCATCATCGCCCGATGATCACGCCGATCACGTTCGGCGCCGCCAGATATTTCTCCTCGATCGCCGCGCGCGCCGCGGCGCGGTTGTCCGGCGTCAGCAGCCCGCGCTTCTCGGCGAGGATCATCCAGCAAAAGCCCCACCAATCGGTGAGCATGCCCTGGTCGTCGACGAGGTCATAACCCTGCTCGGCCGCGAAGATGCGCGCCTGCGCTTCATCCAGCGTGTCCAGGAACAGATGGTCCTCCGCCGGGAACAGATCGTCGCTGACGTCGTCGATGGTGTAGCCCCAGATCGACTGGCACACCGCGTTGAACTCGCGGTCGAACTGGTCATCGTCGATCGCGTAGCGGCGCGCCGCCTGATGCAGCCGCGACAGCGACCGCGCAAAGTCGGCGATCCGGGTGAGCGCAAATTGATCAAAGGCGATGGTGGACATGTAGTCCTCGCAGAATCAGGCAGACGCTAGATATTGTGTCGACAACGCGCCGAATCACAATGATATATCAAAGACTTGCTAAAGTGTTCTTAATTTGTTCCGATGATGCTATCGATTGTTGAGAACGTCGTCCTGGCGAAAGCCTGGCGAAAGCCAGGACCCATTACCCCGGTCAGCGTCGTCCTTGCGAGCTTGAGCCATGAGCGCAGGCAGCTACGACGTCTACATCCTCGCAAGCCGTCACCACGGCACGATCTACATTGGCGTAACCAATGACATTCGTGCGCGGCTTGACCTACATCGTTCGGGCAGAGGTTCGAAGTTCGTGCAGAAGTACAAGGTTTTTCGCCTCGTCCACGTCGAGGCATTCACGACGCCTCGGGAAGCCATTGCGCGTGAGAAGCAACTCAAGTTCTGGAAGCGCGACTGGAAGATCGAGCTGATCGAGAAGGAAAATCCCGATTGGGAAGACCGGTCTTCCCTCATCTGACAGTTGGGGTAATGGGTCCTGGCTTTCGCCAGGACGACCGCGTGGTGAGAGGTTCGCCAAACCTCAATTCACCGCCGACAGCATCCGGTCGCCGCAATAGTTCGCGTAAAACTTCCCGCCGCACTGCCGCTTGATCGCAGCGCAACGTGCGGCCGGGCTGGCGTTTTGCGGGACGGAGAAGGAGCAGCTCAGGCCGTCGGCGCTGCGGCCAGCCTTGCCGGCGGCGAAGGCGGCGCTAGATGCGCTGATGCAGACGACGAGCAGGGTGGCGGCTGCGATTTCGATCATCAGTCTCATAAGGCCCGTCCTCCACGATGATGGTTGGAACAAGAGCCAATCTAGCATCAAATGGCATTTGTCCGGGGGACGCCCGGGTTCCCAATCGGCCCATTCCTTGCATAAAATTCCATCAACGCAGTGCACAGCCGCGCCTGCGATGGTTCCGCTCCCAGAGCAAGGCGCGTAAGAGTTGAGTATGACCTCCCAGGACCAGGATGTGACGGCTTTGCAAGATTCAACCTTCGAGCACACCTTTCCCGCGCCCGGCCAGCCGATCGACGAGCTGGCGCTGGCGGAGATCAAGGGCGCGATCCTGGCGAAGCTGCGCCTCACCATCGGCAAGGACGCCGGCATGGCGACCCGGCACGACTGGTACCAGGCGGCTGCACTCGCGCTGCGCGACCGCATCGTGCATCGCTGGCTCTCCGCGGAGAAACGCAGCTACGACGCCGGCCGCAAGCGGGTCTATTACCTCTCGCTCGAATTTCTGATCGGCCGCCTGTTCACGGACGCGCTGAACAATATGGGGCTGCTCAAGATTTTTGAGGTCGCGCTCGGCGATCTCGGCGTCTCGCTACCCGAGCTGCGCAAATGCGAGCCCGATGCCGCGCTCGGCAATGGCGGCCTGGGGCGCCTCGCCGCCTGCTTTATGGAAAGCATGGCAACGCTGTCGATTCCCGCGATCGGCTACGGCATCCGCTACGATTACGGCCTGTTCCGGCAGATCATCAATCAGGGCTGGCAGCAGGAATATCCGGACGAATGGCTCGGCTTCGGCAACCCCTGGGAATTGCAGCGGCCGGAAGTGGTCTATCACATCCATTTCGGTGGCGGCGTCGAACATGTCGACGACAAGGGCCGCGACCGCGCGATCTGGCACCCGGCGGAGACAGTGCAGGCGATTGCCTATGACACGCCGATCGTCGGCTGGCGCGGCCAGCACGTCAACGCGCTGCGGCTGTGGTCGGCGCGCTCACCCGATCCGCTCAAGCTCGACGCCTTCAACACCGGCGACTATGTCAGCGCCAGCGCCGAGCAGGCGCGCGCGGAGGCGATCTGCAAATTCCTCTATCCGAACGACGAGAGCCCCGCCGGCCGCGAGCTGCGGCTGCGCCAGGAATATTTCTTCGTCTCCGCCTCGCTCCAGGATCTGGTCAAGCGGCACCTCACCTCCGACGGGCAGCTCCGCAGCCTGTCGATGAAGGTCGCGGTGCAGCTCAACGACACCCATCCCTCGCTCGCCGTCACCGAGCTGATGCGGATCCTCGTCGATCTCCACAATTTCCGCTGGGACGAGGCCTGGAAGATCACGGTCGCCACCCTGTCCTACACCAACCACACGCTGCTGCCCGAGGCGCTGGAGACCTGGCCGGTCGAGCTGTTCGAGCGGCTGTTGCCGCGGCATCTCGAGATCATCTACCGCATCAACGTCCAGCATCTGGCGCTGGCCGAGGCGCGCTGCCCCGGCGACATCGATTTCCGCGCCTCGGTCTCGCTGATCGACGAGAAGAGCGGCCGGCGCGTGCGCATGGGCCAGCTCGCCTTCGTCGGCTCGCACCGCATCAACGGCGTCTCGGCAATGCATTCGGACCTGATGCGCGAGACCGTTTTCCACGATCTCAACCATCTCTATCCCGGCCGCATCACCAACAAGACCAACGGCATCACCTTCCGCCGCTGGCTGATGCTGGCGAATCCGAAGCTGACCGACCTGTTGCGCGAAACCTGCGGCGACGCCGTGCTCGACGACCCGACGCAGTTGACGCTGCTTGAAGCGCGCGCCAGCGACAACGCGTTCCAGCAGAAATTCCGCAGCGTCAAGCTGCACAACAAGGCCGCGCTGGCGCGCTTGATCGGCGAGCGGCTCGGCATCAAGGTCGATCCGAATGCGCTGTTCGACGTGCAGATCAAGCGCATCCACGAATACAAGCGGCAGCTCCTCAACATCATCGAGACCGTCGCGCTCTACCAGGCGATGAAGGACGAGCCTACCCGGGACTGGGTGCCGCGCGTCAAGATCTTCGCCGGCAAGGCGGCGGCGAGCTACAAATACGCCAAGCTGATCATCAAGCTGATCAACGACGTCGCAGAGGTCGTCAACAACGATCCGGCGATCGGCAGCAAGCTGAAGGTCGCGTTCATCCCCGACTACAATGTCAGCCTCGCCGAAGTGATCATTCCCGCGGCCGACCTTTCCGAGCAGATCTCGACCGCCGGCATGGAAGCCTCCGGCACCGGCAACATGAAGCTGGCGCTCAACGGCGCCATCACCATCGGCACGCTCGACGGCGCCAATATCGAGATCCGCGACCATGTCGGCGCGGAGAACATCGCGATCTTCGGCATGGAGGCCGGCGACGTGATGATCCGCCGCAAGCAGGGCCTCGATGCCGCCGATGTGATCCGCAGATCGCCGCACCTTTCGCGCGCCATCAACGCGATCGGCGGTGGCGAGTTCTCGCCCGGCGACCCCGGCCGCTTCGAATCGATCGCGCATGCGCTGCGCTATCTCGACCATTACATGGTCAGCGCCGACTTCGATTCCTATTACGAGGCGCAGCGCGGCATCGACGCGCGCTGGCAGGTGGTGCCGGCCTGGACGCGGGCCAGCATCCTCAACGTCGCGCGCATGGCGTGGTTCTCCTCCGACCGCACCATCCGCGAGTATGCCGAAGAGATCTGGAACGTGCCGGTGCACCCGATCACATCAGCACAACGCGACGTGCGCGGCGCGACCGGCTGATTTTCCACGGCGCGAAATCCGTACGTTACCTGCGAGGTCATTGCATAATTCGCCGGCGGCTGTGATATGACGATCGTCATTCCGGGGCGGCTCGCAGAGCCGAACCCGGAATGACGGCAACCCGGATGAAGCAATGCACGCAAAACTCCCCCACCCCTTTGACGAAGCCACCCGCGTCACCGCCGGTGATAGCCGCTGGCAGGGCCACACCAGCGACGACTACTGGGCGTTTGTCGGCCCGTTCGGCGGCGCCACTGCCGCGACGATTCTGCGCGCGCTGATCGATCATCCGCAGCGCGCCGGCGATCCCTTGTCGCTCACCGTCAACTACTGTGCGCCGATCGCAAAGGGCGCGTTCGATCTCGACGTGCGGCTGGTGAAGGCCAACCGCTCCAGCCAGCATTGGTGTGTCGAGTTGTCACAAGACGGCGGCGACGTCGCGACGCTGGCGACCGCCGTGTTTGCCGAGCGCCGCCCGTCCTGGTCGCACCAGGTGGCAAAATTTCCGGACGCAAAACCGTTCGAGCAGACACTGCCGTTTCCCAAGATCGCGGCGAGCTGGGCCAACCAGTATGAATTCCGCTTCGTCGAGGGCGAGATGCGCACCGGCGGCATGAAGGCCGAGCCCGACAGCGCCTACTCAAAAGTCTGGATCAGCGATCGCTCGCCGCGCACGCTCGACATGCTGTCGCTGATGTCGATGTCGGATGCGTTCTTCGGTCGCATCTTCCAGGCGCGGCGCGAGCTGGTGCCGTTTGGCACGGTATCGCTGACCACCTATTTCCACACCGATGCCGACGAGCTTGCGACTGAGGACATCACCCGCGTGCTCGCCACCGCCGACGCAAAAATCTTTCATCGGAGCTATGGCGATCAGACCGGCGAGCTGTGGTCGCCCAACGGCCGCCTGCTCGCGACCACGACGCAGATCGCCTATTTCAAGGCGTGACAGTTGTCGTCACCTCAACCACTGTCGTCACCTCAACCACAGTAAGCGACGAATCTAGCGAACTCTCCTCGACGTCGTCCCGGCGAAGGCCGGGACCCGTAACCACAGGGTCGAGTTTGGCGAAGATTCGTCGTCCGGTACTACTATCTACATTCAAGGATAAATCACGCGGTATGGGTCCCGGCCTTCGCCGGGACGACGTCGAGTGTGTGGCTCGCGCTCGTGCCCACGAACAAAAAGGGCGGCCTCTCGGCCGCCCTTTTGTAATTCAAACAAAGCGACGCCTACTCCGCCGCCAGCTTCACGTCCGGAGCCGCCGCACGCACCTCGGCGTCGACCTGGGCTTCGAACTTGGCAAAGTTCTTCTGGAACATGCCGACCAGGGCACGCGCGGTCTTGTCGAACTCGTCCTTGTCCTTCCAGGTGTTGACCGGATTGAGGATCTCGCTCGGCACGCCCGGCAGCGCGGTCGGCACCGCGAAGCCGAAATATTTGTCGGTGCGGAATTCGACGTTGCGCAAGCTGCCGTCGAGCGCGGCGGTGAGCAGCGCGCGCGTCACCTTGATCGGCATGCGGGTGCCGACGCCATACTTGCCGCCGGTCCAGCCGGTGTTGACCAGCCAGCAGTCGACATTGTGCTGGGCAATGAGGTCGCGCAGCATGTTGCCGTAGACGGATGGATCGAGCGGCAGGAAGGGCGAGCCGAAGCAGGTCGAGAACTCTGGCTGCGGCTCGTTGCCGAGACCGCGCTCGGTGCCGGCGACCTTTGCGGTGTAGCCGGACAGGAAGTGATACATCGCTTGCGCGGGCGAAAGCTTTGCGATCGGCGGCAGTACGCCAAAGGCGTCGGCGGCGAGCATCACCACGTTCTTGGGCTGCGGCGCGCGCCCGGTTCGCGAGGCATTCGGAATGAAATCGAGCGGATAGGCCGAGCGGGTGTTCTCGGTCTTGGAGCCGTCATCGAAGTCGACGACGCGGGTGTCCTCGCCGAGCACGCAGTTCTCGAGCACGGCACCGAAGCGCGTCGAGGCAGCGTAGATCTCGGGCTCGGCTTCCTGCGACAGCTTGATGCACTTGGCGTAGCAGCCGCCTTCGAAGTTGAACACGCCGTTCGGGCCCCAGCCGTGCTCGTCATCGCCGATCAGCGTGCGATTCGGATCGGCCGACAGCGTGGTCTTGCCGGTGCCGGAGAGGCCGAAGAAGATCGCGGTGTCGCCCTTGGCGCCGACATTGGCCGAGCAGTGCATCGGCATCACGCCGCGCTCGGGCAGATAGAAGTTGAGCGTGGTGAAGACCGACTTCTTCATCTCGCCCGCATAATAGGAGCCGCCGATCAGGACGATCTTGCGGGCGAAATCGATCGCGACGACGTTCTGCGACTTGCAGCCGTGACGTTTCGGATCGGCCCGGAAGCTCGGCATGTCGATGATGGTGAGCTCCGGCGCGAAGGTCGCCAGCTCGATCGCCTCGGGGCGGATCAGGAGCGTGCGGATGAACAGCGAGTGCCAGGCGAGTTCGGTAAAGACGCGCGTCTTGATCCGGTAGGCCGGATCGGCGCCGCCATAGAGATCCTGCGCGAATAGCGTCTTGCCTTCGGCGTGCTTGAGGAAATCCTGATAGAGCGCTTCGAACTGCTCCGACGTGATCGACTGGTTGCCGGCCCACCACATCTTCTTGTCAGTGGTGGCGTCGCGTACCGTGAACTTGTCCTTCGGACTGCGGCCGGTGAATTCACCGGTGTCAGCGCACAGCGCGCCGTCGGCCGAGAGCACCGCTTCGCCAGCGGTGAGCGAGTATTGATAGAGCTGTGGTGCGCCCAGGTTCCAGTGAACCTGCTTGAGATTCTTTAAGCCGAATTTGTCGGCGCCAAAGGCACCGTTGCGCACGCCCGTCTCTTGCACGAAAAATCCTCCTAGAACCCGCTTCCCTCGGCGCAGTTTGAGTATCACGCCTTCATCGCGGCGACCGTGAATATAGCCGTCCGGCCTCGGCTGGACGATCTATTACTTGATGAACGCCGACCTTGCCAAGCTGATCCAACAGGATTTGGTTTATTCTGGAACTGCGCCAATGGTCGCGGATTCGCCTTCGCAAAGATGCGCCGCAAATCGTCGATGATCGCGCAACCAAATCGACTAAAGCGACGTTATTGCGTCGCACAAGCGCATCATCCTACCGCACGGCGCCTTCGCCGATCAGCGCGAAGGGCGCCCAGATCGCAGGATAGGCATTGCGCGGCGACGAGGTGTCGTCGAGATAGGTTAACATCGCGCGCCGCAGAGCTTCGGCTCGACCGAGTTTTGCTTCGCTTTTGAGCAGGTCGAAAGTCGAGGTGGTCAAACGCGTGGCAGCTTCCGAATCAACAGCCCAATGCGAGACCAGCAGCGCGCGTGCGCCGGCATAAAAGAATGAGCGCGCGAGACCCGAGAGCGCCTCGGCGCCGGGCTTGTCGCCGGCAATCGTGTTGCAGGCCGACAGCACCACCCAATCGGCATTGAGCTTGAGCTGCGCGACTTCGCTCGCGGTGAGCAGACCGTCGTCGAACTCGGACGGCTGGTCGGGAATCGACAAGGCGAGCGACGGTTCGCCGACGCCTTTCACGTCACCCGCGACGAGACCATGGGTCGCGAAGTAGATGATGCTGTACTGCGCGAGCGGCGCACGCTTCAACACGGTTTCGTTGGCGTCGCGGCCGAGATGAATGTCGGCATCGGCGGCACCGACATCCTTCGCGACGGAGGTCAACTCGTCAGCGGTGTCGGGCAGTTGCGGCAGGGCCTGCGCGAGCCGCGCACGATCGACGCCCGCACCGCGCCAGAAATCGGTGTAGGCGATGGTCGCCACGCCGCGCGCCGCGACCTTGCCGGTGGCGCGCCGGTCGGCCGGTGCCTCCTGCGCGGGATTGAACAGAGGATCGCCAAAACCGGTCATCGGCTTGACGCTCTGATCCCTGCGCGCAAAGGCGCGCAGCGATTTCAGGCTGACGACCGAGGGCAGCACGGAGACCGCCTGACGCCGCAACAGCCATGCAGCCTTGCGATAGCCGTCGAGCGTATCAGGCACGGCCGCTTGCGGTTTCTCGGTGACCAGAAGGTGGAACGGCAACGCCGTCAGCGCACCGGAGGGCACGACGAGCAGGCTGCGCTTGTCCTTGGTCAGCGTCTCCACGGGGCCGAGCAGACTGACGTAGAGATCGTTGGCGACCGCGAGGTCGAACAGACCTGACTTGCCGGACGCATCGCGCGCCTTGCCGACGTCGAGACCTTTTCGGAAGGTCGCAACCTTCTGCGCGAGCGCGTCGGCACCGATCGGAATCTTCTTCCAATCGACGCCCTCACGCGTGATCGCGACGACATGGCTTTCCTTGTCGACAACAGAGTAGATCGCCATCGCCTCATCGGCCGACAGCAGCGCCTGGATCTCCTTGACTTGCAGCGGCAGCGGATTTGAGAGCAGCGCATAGTCCGGAAATTCGACCGCAAGGGCCTTTTGCAGGCCGGCGCGTTCGCCCGCGATGGCAGCGATGCGCTGCCGGCTGCGCTGCTCTTTGGCCGCGTCGCGCTGCGCCGACGGCTTTGAGACCGCTGCGATGATCGACTTGTCCAGCGCCTCAGCCTCAGCCGAAAGATCCTGGTCCTTGCGCACGAGTTCGGCGAGCCGGTCGCTGCCGGCGGCAAGACGCACGGCGAGCTTGTTCACGGCTGATGCGGCGGAGGATTGCGTGCCGCGCTGGATCGCGGCGAGCGCATCGTCCAGCGCCTTGTCCTCGGTCAGCAATTGCTGCTGCCGCGCTGCGAACAGCACCGGCAGGACGACGCGGAGTTGCGCGCGGTTATTGGCGAGCGTCCTCTGCACCAACGGCAGCGCATCCGACGTGCGCCCCGAGACCTGCAGGAAATTGGCAAGATTGCTGGTCGATGTCGCGACGTCCGGATGGTCGGGGCCGAGCGCGCGCTCGCGGATCGACAGCCCGCGGCGATAGAGCGGCTCGGCATCGGCATAGCGCTGCTCATGCTCGTAGAGGCCGGCAAGATTGTTCAGCGAGCGCGCGACGTCGGGATGATCTGTTCCCAGCACCTTCTCGCGGATCGCAAGCGAGCGCTTGATCGGCGCTTCGGCATCCGCATCGCGATTGAGGTCGCGATAGAGCTGGCCGAGATTGTTGAGAAGCGTCGCGACCGCCGGATGCTCGGGACCGCCGACCTTCTGGTAGATCGTGAGCGCCCGCTGGAACAAGGGCTCGGCCTCCGCATAGCGCTCCTGCTTCACGAAGTTCGTGGCCAGATTGTTGAGGGATTGGCCGACATCGGGATGCTCGCGCGACAGCCCTTTCTCGCGGACGGCGAGCGCGCGCTTGAACAGCGGCTCGGCGTCGGTCAGGCGACCCTGGCGCTGATAGAGCGCGGCGAGATTGGTCAGCTCGGCTCCCATCAGGGCATTGTCGGGGCCAAGGGCTTTTTCCATCAGCGCGATGGCGCGCTTCAAGAGCGGCTCGACCTGGTCTTCCTGGCCGAGATCGGCATAGACTTTGGCGAGATTGTTCAGTGCACCCGAGAGGTCGCGGGCATTGTTGGTCTTCTCGAGATTCGCGACCATCGCCTGCGCCAGCGGAAGCGCTTCCGAATATTTTCCGGCGCGGCTGAGCTCGTCGATCTTCGCGCTCTGCGCGGACAGGCCCTGAGTAAGGCCGGGCGCGGAAAAGGAGGCCGTGACGGCGAGCGCCAGACCTGCGACCAGCGCCAATCGATTACGTTGTGTCATGAAACCTCTCGGCTAGCGACCTCTGGGCATAGGTCGCAGCGATCGTCGCCGCCGTTCAACTTGTGGCGAGGCCATGGCGTCTTGATCGTCAGGCCTTGGTCATCAGGTCTTCGTCATCAGTTCTTGGCGCGGGCCTCGCCCGCCAGTCTGACCAGCATTTTGCGCAGCTCGGTTCCACTCGTGACCCGCTCCGGAAACTCCAATCGCAGCACGGTCTGGTCCCGCTGCATATCGATCCCCTCGGGGTCGCAGCCGGTGCAGCGCCAGTCGCCCTCGGCCGCGCCGAGCAGCTTTGTGGCGTAGAGGTTCATGGTGTCGCGGTGGTCGGCGTTCATGTGCTCGACCGCGCCCGCCTCGGCCTCGAGCAGGTCGCCGGCCCCCGCCAGATCGGTCAAAAACCGCTCCGGCTTGAGGTCGACGATCCGGCCAAAGCCGGCGACCAGATGGGTTCCCGTCGGGTTGATTCGGAAGAACGCGAAATCCTTAAATGAAACAAAGCCTTCGGCCGACGGATGGGCGGCGAGGTAGCGCCGGCGCACGATCTCCAGTTCCCCCTCCTCCGCCATTTCGGCGCGGCCGGACAGCATGATCCGCGCGCCCTCCAGCGGATCGCCCGGCGCCCGCTCGTCGAGCATCAGGGAGACCCGGCTATCGGCCAAAATATTCTTGGTGTGAATGGCGAGCCGCGAGATCAGGAGAATCGGCGAGCCGTCCGGGTGCCCCGCGAGATTGACCAGGGAACAATAGGGATCGCCGCTGCCGGCCATCAAGGTTGCCAGCGCGCCCTGCCGGGAGCGCCTGAGCAGCGATTTGGCGAGCTTTCCGGGGTCGAAATCGGGGGTCGGTTGCATCGGGTATTCCTAGGTATATGGTTGCGCTGCGGGCCTTTTGTCCGTAAACGGGGACCTTGATGTAGGTCGAAACGCGGCCGGTTTGTCGCGCTTCGTGGAACTTTGGTCACACTTCAGCCCAGCTTGCATTGCTCGGTGACACAAGTTCGAACCCTAGATGTATGCGGCGCACCACTGGATTGCTCGCCGTTTTAGCCACGCCACCAAACGGAAAGCAGGCTCATGCCCACAATCGCTTTGGTCGACGACGACCGCAATATTCTCACATCCGTATCGATCGCGCTGGAAGCCGAAGGCTACCGCATCATGACTTATACCGATGGCGCCTCGGCCCTCGACGGTTTTCGCACCACCCAGCCCGACCTTGCCATCCTCGACATCAAGATGCCGCGCATGGACGGCATGGAGACGCTGCGCCGGCTGCGGCAAAAATCCGACCTGCCGGTGATCTTCCTCACCTCCAAGGATGAAGAGATCGACGAGTTGTTCGGCCTCAAGATGGGCGCCGACGATTTCATCCGCAAACCGTTCTCGCAGCGCCTGCTGGTCGAGCGCGTCAAGGCGGTGCTGCGCCGCTCGGCGCCGAAGGATCCGACCGCCGCGCCGAAGGAGAACGACGCCAAGGCGCTCGACCGCGGCCTGCTGCGCATGGATCCGGAGCGTCACACCTGCACCTGGAAGAACGAGCCGGTCACGCTGACGGTGACCGAATTCCTGATCCTCCAGGCGCTCGCGACCCGACCCGGCGTGGTGAAGAGCCGCAACGCGCTGATGGACGCCGCCTATGACGACCAGGTCTATGTCGACGACCGCACCATCGACAGCCACATCAAGCGGCTGCGCAAGAAGTTCAAGGTCGTCGACAACGAGTTCGAGATGATCGAGACGCTGTACGGCGTCGGCTATCGCTTCAAGGAAGCCTGACGCGAGACGCCTCGGCCAAGGGGCCTTCCAAGGGACTTTGCGGACTGACGTCGCCGTCGGTCTCGGCTAATATGCCGGGGAATAACCGCACGACCAGTCCTAACGCGGGCATAAGCATTGCTTGACCGGACGCAGCCTGATGCAAACCTGAACGCCGCGGACACAGCGTCCGCGGGCGTTCTGGATCATTCAGCTGACGTAGCGCCGCAGGCAAAGGGCTGGCGTCCCCTGAGCTGGTTGAGCCGCGCCGGGCAATTCTTTTTTGCGCTCTCGTTTTCGAGCCTCACCCGCCGCATCGTCTCGCTCAATCTTGCCGGCCTCGTCGCGCTGGTCGCGAGCATCCTTTACCTTTCGCAGTTCCGCGCCGGCCTGATCGACGCACGGGCGCAGAGCCTCCTGGTGCAGGGCGAAATCATCGCCGGCGCGATCGCGGCCTCCGCGACCGTGCAGACCAACACCATCACCATCGACCCCGACCGGCTGCTCGATCTCAAGCCCGGCGAGAGCTATGGCGGCTCGGATGACTATTCGCCGCTGGATTTCCCGATCAATCCGGAGCGCGTCGCCCCGGTGCTGCGTACGCTGATCTCGCCGACCAAGACGCGCGCCCGCATCTACGATCCCAATGGCGGGCTCCTGCTCGACAGCCGCAACCTCGAGAATGTGCTGCGCTACGACCTGCCAGCGCCGGCCGCCGCGCCCGGCTTTCTCGAGCGCGGCACGATCGCGGTGCGCACCTGGCTCAACCGCGGCGACCTGCCGCTCTATCGCGAGCTCGGACCCGAGAACGGCAACGGCTATCAGGAGGTCGCCGACGCGCTCCAGGGCCAGAAGCGCAGCATGGTGCGCGTCAATGCGCGCGGCGAGGTGATCGTCTCGGTCGCCGTCCCCGTGCTGCGCTCGCGCGCGATCCACGGCGCGCTGATGCTGTCCACGCAAGGCGACGACATCGACCAGATGGTCACCGCCGAGCGCCTGGCGATCTTGAAGGTCGGCGGCGTCGCGGCCGCGGTCATGATCATGCTGTCGCTGCTGCTCGCGAGCACGATCGCGGGGCCGGTGCGCCGGCTCGCCGACAGCGCCGAGCGGGTCCGCCGCCGCATCAAGAGCCGCGTCGAGATTCCCGACTTCACCCGCCGCCGCGACGAGATCGGCCATCTGTCCGGCGCGCTGCGCGACATGACCAACGCGCTCTACAGCCGCATCGAGGCGATCGAGATGTTCGCCGCCGACGTCGCGCATGAGTTGAAGAACCCGCTGACCTCGTTGCGGTCGGCGGTCGAGACCCTGCCGCTGGCGCGCAACGAAACCAGCCGCGCGCGGCTGCTCGAAGTGATCGAGCACGACGTCAAGCGGCTCGACCGGCTGATCTCCGATATTTCCGATGCGAGCCGGCTGGATGCCGAATTGCAGCGCCAGGACGCGATTCCGGTCGATCTGCGCCGCTTGCTGACGACGCTGACCTCTGTCGCCAACGAGACAAAACTCGGCTACGACGTCGCGGTCGAAGCACGTTTCGAAGGCCGGGGCGCCACCGACGGCCTGTCCGTCACCGGCCATGATTCGCGCCTCGGACAGGTGATCTCCAACCTGCTCTCCAACGCGCAGTCGTTCTCCGAGCCCGGCAACAAGGTGCGCCTGACCTGCCGCCGCGTGCGCTCCGAGATCGAGATCGTGGTCGACGACGACGGCCCCGGCATCCGCGAGGACGCGCTCGAGCGCATCTTCGAGCGCTTCTACACCGACCGCCCGCATCAGGGCTTTGGCCAGAATTCCGGCCTCGGTCTCTCGATCTCCAAGCAGATCGTCGATGCGCATGGCGGGCGCATCTGGGCCGAGAACCGGCCGGGCCCGCTGGACGCCGATGGCGCGCCGACGGTTGCCGGCGCGCGCTTCGTGGTCAGGCTGCCGGCGCTATGAGCGGGGACGGCGCCAGCGTTCACGCCTCCGCAGTCAAGATCGGCAGTCGGGCAGTCCTGATCCGCGGGCCGTCCGGAGCCGGCAAGTCGCGACTCGCCTTCGACCTGATCGTGGCCGGGCGCACCGGGGCGATCGAAAGGGCCGTTCTGGTCGGTGATGACCGTGTCCATCTGGCGACAGTCGGCGGAGAAATTGTCGTCCGCCCGGCCCCCAATCTGGCCGGCCTGATCGAGGTCCGGGGCCTCGGAATCCGCCGCTGCGACTTTGTGGAGCATGCGACGGTCGACCTCGTGGTCGACCTGGCCGCTGACGACGCGGAACGGCTTCCCCCGCCCGAAGCCCTCCTTGTCAGCATTTTTGGTGTCAAAATACCGCGAATCCCGGTCGGAGCGGGTTACCAGCCCCTCCCGCTGGTTGTTGCGGCCTTGACCACTACCAAGAGTTCATCTTCCCTTAACCCTTCCGGCGATTGTTTGAAGGGAAATTGTAACCATATGAACCCCACACTCGCGACCGAATAGACCGGCGCGGAGCCCTCATCCATTCCGCCAGATTCCGGGAGATGCGCAACATCCCCTCTTGCGCGGGGGCTCCGGATGGTCAAAGTGGCGCGTTCGTGCGGCGCACCAAGAGCGCCCGCGAGGAGTTTTTCCGATGATTGGTCTAGTACTTGTGACCCACGGGCGCCTTGCCGACGAATTCAAGGCGGCGCTTGAACATGTCATGGGTCCGCAAAAGCAAATCGAAGCGATCACGATCGGTGCCGAAGATGATTCCGATCTTTGTCGAAGCGACATCCTCGAAGCGGTCAGCCGGGTCGATTCCGGCGACGGCGTTGCGATCCTCACCGACATGTTCGGCGGCACCCCGTCCAACCTTGCAATATCCTGCATGAGCCGGCCGAAGGTCGAAGTGCTCGCGGGTATCAACCTTCCCATGCTGGTGAAGCTCGCAAAGGTGCGCGAGGAGCGTTCGCTCCCCGACGCGATCGCGATGGCCCAGGAAGCGGGCCGCAAATACGTCACCATCGCCAGCCGCGTGCTCGCCGGCAAATGAGCGACGACGGCGCGCCACTCGCAAATCCGTCCGGGACGGGCGTGCCCAGCGGTGCCCTTTCAAAAGAGCTCCTGATCACCAACAAGCGCGGCCTGCATGCGCGCGCCTCGGCGAAATTCGTGCAGGCGGTCGAGCGCTTCAACGCGCAGGTGTGGGTGACGCGCGGCGGCGAGACTGTCGGCGGAACCTCGATCATGGGCCTGATGATGCTGGCCGCCGGCCCCGGCACCACCATCACCGTCGCCGCTGCCGGCGCGGACGCCGAAGCCGCGCTCGCGGCCATCACCGAGCTCGTCGAGAGCAAGTTCAACGAAGAAGGCGTTTAGCCGGTCACTTAGTCGGCGGCGCGATGTAGACGTTCCACGTCATCGACGGGCCGGCCTTGCCACCCGTGAAGCGGCGCGTGGTCATCACCATGCGCTCGGCATTGGGCGCGGTTTCCGAAACCCATTTCTCGAACGCAGGCAGGCGGCCGTCGGTCGGATCGAATACGCCGATGAAGCCGAGCCGTTTGACATCCTCGGGCGCGATCAGGCCGGAGTTCCAGGCTTCGTTCGGCGTGAAGGGTTTTGGATGATCCGGGCTGTAGAACGCCATCGGCTGGATCGTTTCCATCGTGCCGGCGACGACCGGCCAGGCTGAAGCAAAGCGCGTGCGCCAGGCCTGCGTCAGCTCGCGCGCCAGCTCCGAGCGCGCGCCATAGGTCGCCGTGTTCCCGGTGTTCGCCGCCATCTCGCGCGCCGCGATCCAGGGCGAAGCCGCGAGCGTCGCAAGCGACAGCACGAGCCAGATCGCAGCGATGTTGAACAGGCTCGCGCGCTGCACGCGCAGCGTCGGAATCGCGATCAGCGCCAAGGGCACCAGGAAGAACAGCGAGATGCCCCAGTCGGTCTTCATATAGATCGAGAAGACGAGCGCGCCGAGCGGCGGCCCGACCGCGACGATGATCTGGATGATCCAGACGTTCAGCGCCTGCGAGACATTGACGCCGGGATTTGCGCCGCGCGCCCAGGCCCGTGTGACGATGCTCAGGGGATTTTGCAACAGCAGCCGCCACCACGGCGGCACCAGCGCCATCGCGAGTGCCGCGAGCGCCACCGGCAATGCCAGCAGCGCAAAGTTGTGCAAGGCATAGCCGAGCACGAGCTGGATGACGAAATTGCGGTCGTCGAGGCTGTAGGTGTCGCCGGCATAGGTCAGCGGCACGAAATGCGCCTCGGCAAGCCAATAGAGATGCGGGGTCATCGCGACGGCGAGCGTTGCGATCGCAACCCACGGTGCCGGCGAGCGCAGGAACTTCAGCCGCTCTGGATGAATCAGGGCGGCAAGCCCAATGGCGCCGATCATGGTCAGCACCCAGTACTTTGTCATCAGCGCGAGCGCACCGGCGAGACCGAGCCAGATGCCCGACTGCCAGCTCCGTTTCTCGAACGCGTTGAGATAGGCCAGCACCACGAGCGGCAGCGTGACGAGCTGGAGCAGGTCCGGGTTGTACTTAAAGCCCTTGAAATTGAAGATCGGGTAGAGCGCGACCATCACCACGACGAGGAATGCGCGCTTGCGGTCGACGACGCGCAAGGCGACGAACCAGCAGATCACCATGCCGACGCCGACGGTCGCCATCGCGAGCGCATAGGTCGCCCAGTCCGTGGCCGGGAACAGCTTGAACCAGAGGCCCGCGACCCAGCCGGACAATGGCGGATGCTTGCCGTAGCCGAGCTGAAACTTCTGGCCCCAGGCGTAGGCTTCCGCGACGTCCATGTGGACGTCCTGTGCTGCCTTCAGATTGATCAGGACGAGGGTCCAGATCACCGCATGCAGCAGCGCGATCTGGATCACCAGCCACAGGCCGGTCTCTGGCCGCGTGGCACGGGCGACCAGCCAGGCCATCAGCCGGCCATAGCCGAGGGGGCTTTTGGCGCGCGTCGCGGTGGGCAGGATTTGGGTCGTCGACATCGGCCGTTGCTAGCGCGTTTTCGCACCCGGTGGAATCAGCTTGGCGTGAAGAAAGCCCCTGAAAATACAGTAATATGGTTGCCGCACGGGGATGTGAGTGGTATCCCGCGCCCCATGACGACCGCCCCCATTTCCAACATCCGCAATTTCTCCATCGTCGCCCATATCGACCATGGCAAATCGACGCTGGCCGACCGCCTGATCCAGATGACGGGTGGGCTCTCCGACCGCGAGATGGCCGGCAAGGAGCAGGTACTCGATTCCATGGATATCGAGCGCGAGCGCGGCATCACCATCAAGGCGCAGACGGTACGGCTGAAATACCGCGCCAAGGACAGCAAGGATTACATCTTCAACCTGATGGACACGCCCGGCCATGTCGACTTCGCCTATGAAGTCTCGCGGTCGCTGGCGGCCTGCGAAGGTTCCCTGCTGGTGGTCGACGCCAGCCAGGGCGTCGAGGCGCAGACCCTCGCCAATGTCTACCAGGCGCTCGACAACAATCACGAGATCGTGCCGGTCCTGAACAAGGTCGACCTGCCCGCCGCCGAGCCCGACAAGGTCAAGCAGCAGATCGAGGACGTGATCGGCATCGACGCCTCGGATGCGGTGATGATCTCGGCCAAGACCGGCGTCGGCGTCCCCGATGTGCTGGAAGCCATCGTCACCCGCCTGCCGCCGCCGAAGGGCGATCGCGATGCCACCTTGAAGGCGCTGCTGGTCGACAGCTGGTACGACGTCTATCTCGGCGTCGTCGTGCTCATTCGTGTCGTCGACGGCACCATGAAGAAGGGCAGCCGCATCCGCATGATGGGCACGGGCGCGGCCTACGACGTCGAGCGCGTCGGCTTCTTCACGCCGAAGATGGAGCAGGTCGACGAGCTCGGCCCCGGCGAGATCGGCTTCATCACCGCGGCGATCAAGGAAGTCGCCGACACCCGCGTCGGCGACACCATCACCGACGACAAGAAGCCGGTGTCCGAAATGCTGCCGGGCTTCAAGCCGGCAATCCCGGTGGTGTTCTGCGGCCTGTTCCCGGCCGATGCCAACGACTTCGAGACGCTGCGCGCCGCGATGGGCAAGCTCCGGCTCAACGACGCCAGCTTCTCCTACGAGATGGAAACCTCTGCCGCGCTCGGCTTCGGCTTCCGCTGCGGCTTCCTCGGATTGCTGCATCTGGAGATCATCCAGGAGCGGCTGTCGCGCGAGTTCGATCTCAACCTGATCGCGACCGCGCCGAGCGTGATCTACAAGATGCACCTGACCGACGGCACCGAGCTTTCGATCCACAATCCCGTCGACATGCCCGACGTCGTGAAGATCGCCGATATCGAGGAGCCCTGGATCGAGGCCACCATCCTCACGCCGGATGAATATCTCGGCAGTGTGCTGAAGCTGTGCCAGGACCGCCGCGGCGCGCAGAAGGAGCTCACTTACGTCGGCTCGCGCGCGATGGTGAAGTACGATCTGCCGCTCAACGAAGTCGTGTTCGACTTCTACGACCGCCTCAAGTCGGTCTCCAAGGGCTACGCCTCGTTCGACTATCATCTGACCGACTACAAGGTCGCCGATCTCGTCAAGATGCAGATCCTGGTCAACGCCGAGCCTGTGGACGCGCTGTCGATGCTGGTGCACCGGACCCGCGCCGAAGGCCGCGGCCGCGCCATGGTCGAGAAGATGAAGGAGCTGATCCCGCCGCACATGTTCCAGATCCCGATCCAGGCGGCGATCGGCGGCAAGGTGATCGCCCGCGAGACCGTGCGCGCGCTGCGCAAGGACGTCACCGCAAAGTGCTACGGCGGCGACATCACGCGTAAGCGCAAACTTCTGGAGAAGCAGAAGGAAGGCAAGAAGAAGATGCGGCAGTTCGGCAAGGTCGACATCCCGCAGGAAGCTTTCATTGCCGCGCTGAAGGTGGATAGCTGAGGCGGACTCAACCTCTCCCGCTTGCGGGCCCCTGGAGAGCTTGCGCGCAAAAGTCTCTACACCGTCATGGCCGGGCTTGTCCCGGCCATCCACGACCTTTCGTCTAGCACCAAGAACGTGGATGCCCGGGACATCTAGCGCGAAGACGCGCTTCTGCCCGGGCGTGACGAGTTTGTGGCGCGGACATGCCCCAACGTGATTCGCGTATTCGTCAGTAGGTTCACGGCCGCCAAACAAGAAGCATCGAAACAACCCCATGCACAGTAGCCGGTGACGGCAGGCGCGACGCATTGCTGATTTTACGAAATTCGCTTGACACGTCGGGCAAATCGGTGGCATAGTGCCATCATTGCAGCGCGTTGGCCGGTGGAGTCCTGCTGGAGGACGAAGATGCATCGCTCGATCAACGTGATCGCGGCCGTAGGCCTTGCACTTGGTGGCGCCCTGGGAATGGCCGGGGCCATGGTGACGCAACCAAACGTGCAGGGAATCCTGTGGGCGATCGACGGTTCGGGACTTGTGATGGCCGCAGCACTGCTCGCCACAAAATACTTTCGCGCAGGACATGACGTTGTCGCCGGCGGCTTTCTGGTGTTTGCGATCGGCGAGGGTGTCATCATGCTTTCGGGCCCGGCCGCAGGTGTTGCGGGCAGCATAGGGGCATTTGCCACCGGCAGTGCTCTTTGGGCGACGGCGCTTCTCCTCATCAGCGTTCCAAAGGTGTTCGCCATGCCAATCCGAATCCTTGGTATCGTGAGCGCGGCCTTGTTCATCGTCACCGCGGCGAGAATCTTCTGGGGCGATCCGCTGCAGCCAACAGCCACACCGTTGCCGACCCTCGCCTATCCGGTGCTGGTCGCGACCTTCGTCGGTTGGATCTGGACCCTCTGGCGGGAAGCCGACGGCAAATAGCGTTCGTGCGCGCTGCCTGTTCACACCCAGCGTCGCACCCGAGTGACATAGTCGTCATAGGCCGCGCCGAACTGCCGGCGCATCTTGGCTTCCTCGAAGGGAATGTGCACCCAGTTGGCCGTCGCGAAGACTGCGACGGGCGCGATCAGCATCGGCCATGCGCCGACCCACACCGCGATGCCCAGAGCGAGAAGCACGAGGCCCAGATACATCGGATTGCGGGTGAACCGGTAGGGACCGCTGGTGACCAGTTTGCGATTGGTCGGTGACGTCGGTTCGATCTCGGTGTCCTCACGCCGGAAAAGGATGAAAGCCCACACCGGCGAAACGAATGCAATGGCCACCAAGGCGATTCCGAGCGGCGGAAGCGGCAGGCCCGGGAGCTTCGGCCAGCCAAGCCACCAGCTCAGTGCGGCACTGAGCAGGATATAGATCAACGTCCAGATCGGTGGAGGGAGCTTGAGCATGGCCGAAGTCCAACCGGATGAAACGCTCATCGTCTCACTTGCTGTCGCTGCGTCTCGCTACCGCAAGAATTTGTTCGCTTTGGGTCTATTGTCCCGGCGCGGATTCGACGCGTCCTGAGGTAGCGAAGACAACCGCCGTCTGCGCTCTGCAACTCACAATCAACTGATCCGGGCATGAGAGGGATGCTGCCCGTCATATTGCCGCCGCGCGGCGGATAGGCCACCATCCCGTCGCGCACCATCAACACAACAAAAAGCGCGAGGAAACGCATGAGCAAGCCTGATAGCTTCGACTATGGCTGGGTGATCGTCGGCGCGGGTGCGCTGATGACTTGCGTCGGCTTCGGTACGATGCTGTCGCTTGCGGTGTTTTTGCAGCCGATCTCGGAAGCGATGGGCTGGTCGCGCGCTGGTGTGTCGGCCGCCGCCACGCTGGATTTCCTCTGCATGGGCGTTGCCGCGTTTCTCTGGGGCACGCTGTCGGACCGGTTTGGCACCCGCATCGTGGTGCTTGCAGGAAGCGTTCTGCTCGGGCTCGGCCTCGTCACCGCGAGCCAGGCCGCACATTTGTGGCAGTTCCAGCTTTTCTTCGGCGTGCTGATCGGCATCGCCGCCGGCAGTTTTTACGCGCCCATGATGGCGCTCGCGAGCGCGTGGATCGAGAAGAACCGCAGCTTGGCTGTGGCACTGGTCTCCGCCGGCATGGGCGTGTCGCCGGTGACGATCGCACCGACCGCAAGCTGGCTGATCTCGACCTATGACTGGCGCACCGCGATGCTCGTCATCGGTATCGCAGCATGGGTTCTGCTGATCCCCGCCTGCTTCCTGGTGCGCCCAGCCCCGCAAGCGGTCGATACGGCAACCGCCGACGCAGCACCCGAGACGGAGCTGACCGCGGCGCAGGCGCTGCGCACGCCGCAATTCATCGCGCTCGCCGCCGCCCATTTCGCCTGCTGCGCGGCGCATTCCGGACCGATCTTCCACATGGTGTCCTATGCGATGATCTGCGGCATCGCGCCGCTCACGGCGGTGACGGTCTACAGCGTCGCCGGCGTCTCCGGGCTCGGCGGGCGCCTGCTGCTCGGCGCGCTGGCCGACCGCATCGGCGCAAAGCCCGTGCTGGTCGGCGGCCTGTTCGTGCAGGCGATGTGCATCGCGACCTATCTCGCGGTGGCGAAGCTCGGCGAATTCTACGCGCTCTCGGTCGTGTTCGGCCTCGCCTATGGCGGGGTGATGCCGCTCTATGCGGTGCTGGTGCGCGAGTTTTTTGGCGCGCGCATCATGGGCACGGTGTTCGGCGCGGTGTCGGCGTTCGCAAGCCTCGGCATGGCGCTAGGTCCCTGGGCCGGCGGCCTCGTGTTCGACAATTTCCAGCGCTACACATGGCTGCACGCCGGCTCCTTCGCGATCGGGCTTGCCGCCGTCGCGGTGGCGCTGAGCTTTCCGTCCAAACGCGGGCAATCGCACGACCTCGGCCGCGCCGCGGCCTGACGATCACGACACAGCGGAGCCTGTAACCGCTGCGGCCGGTGCGGTTTCGCGTGGCGCGCGGCGGCCATTCAGCACCACGCCGACAATGGTGAAGCGCACCAACAGGTGATAGCTCGCCAGCATCAGCGGAAGCGCGACGACGAGAATGGTTGCGAACTTGATCGGCCCGGGCCAGTCGAGTTGCGACACCGCGACCTGGAGCGCCATCACGATCGGCAGATGGATCAGATAGAGCCAGTAGGACGCGTCGGCGAGATAGCGCCGCATCCGACTGAAGCCGGACATGAACCGCAGCGCGAGGCCGACGAATGCAAAAGTCGAAATCCAGATCCCCAATGCGTAGAGAACGATAGAGACCAGTCTGAGCGTGGCGAAGGAGACGGGCAGTTTGGGCGCACCCGGCGCTGAAATCATCACGCCTGACAGCACAAAACTGATCAGGATCAGGGCGAGTGCCGCCACGAGATTCCATAGCCAGCGTCGCTCGAAAAACCGCAGCAGATCGACCTGCCGGTGCAGCAGCCAGCCGACGCCAAATGCGGTGCCAAAGCCGATCCAGGCTTGCGCGTTGGTGACGAGGGATCGATCCGGCGTTCGCACACCCACACTGCTGGTCCATGTCGGGTCGAGGCTGAAGGCGATGCCGATCGGGATCGCCAGGAGCAGCGGCGCCAGCGGATTGCGCATGATCGCTGCGAACAGGCGGTCGAGGAATGCGCGCAGAGCGCCTGACGCATCGAGCCAGACGATGGCGCTGCGCAGCAGGAGCATGGCGACATAGATCTCCAGCAACACATAGAGAAACCAGAGATGCGTGAGGGGGAAGTTGGGCAACGCCGGCAGCCAGGCCGGGGCGCGCGAGATCGGAACGCCATTCGGAAGGTCAGACGCCCAGATCAAGACCAGGCCAATCAGCGTGAACAGGATGGGCCAGCCGATCACGAGCGGCAGCCCGATCCGCTGTAGCCGGTCCCTGACAAAGCCCCAGATGCCCCGGCGGTGAAAGCTCATGCGGGCGAAGAAGCCCGCGATCAGGAAGAAGGTCGTCATCCGGAAGACATGGATGGCGAAGGACAGCAGGCCCAGGGCCAGGCTCGGATGGGTGTCATGAATGGGCCAGAGTCCGGAAACCGGCACGAACGACATGATTGCGTGCAGGACGATGCCGAGCAGCAGGGCGTAGGCCCGGACCGCATCGAGGGCGTGCAGGCGTTCCGACGGGGAGATGGTCAGGCGGGTCATGAGCGGGCTCGCTGGCGCATTGCTTCTGCCAGGCAATCTGCCCGATCCTGGCGGGGCGCTCTTGCCCGATCCAAAAATCGGCTAGCCGATTTCTCGTCGCGGCTGGCCGATTTCCGGCGGCGCTTGCGAGGTCAGAGCCTCGCGCCGGAATTCGCTCGGCGTCATGCCAGTTTCGGCCTTGAAGGCCCGATTGAACGGTCCGATCGACTGAAAACCCGCATCCATGGCGATGGTCAGCACCGGGACCTCCCGTTGCGCCATGTCAGATAGCGCGACCCTGGCATCATCGATGCGGTAGCGGTTGAGGAAGGCGTTGAAATTGCGATAGCCGAGCCCCTCGTTGATTGCCTGGCGGAGCCGGTACTCGGGAACGTCGAGCCGTGCCGCGAGCATCCCGATCGCGAGGCCTTCCTGACGGTAGATTCGCTCCACCTTCATCAGATGGTCGAGGCGCCGCAGCAGGAGGGGATCGACCGTAATCCCTTCCGTGATGGCACGGTCGGTCACCCCCGTTTGCCGGCTGGTGTCGCCGGATGCGATCGCGGCGGTGGCGTCGTTGACAGCCACAGCCGCCTGGGTGCCGAAAACACCGACGCCGGCAAGCATCGCGGCCACGAACAGGCCAATGGCGGCCGGAAGGCTGTCGGACCCGCCGGGGATCGCGACGGGATGTTCTGCAAGGCTCGCTCCCGCGACGAGCGCGATGAACATGATGTTGATCGCAAAAATCGCCAGCCGCAGCCGGCGCCGCCGCTCGACCAGGTCGACCCGCCAGGTCTTGACCGTCTGCACCGCAGCCGCGAGCGCCAGCACCACGGCCACCAACGACAGCACCTTGCCTCCGGCCTTGGAGAAGGCGGGCCAGCGCGTCCAGGCCAGCGAGATCGTGAAACCGAAAGCGACGATGCCGCCGCACACCGCGCCGTGCCATCGCCTGAGTACGAAATCGTCGTCGAACGCCACGCGCGCCCACAGCCAGACGATGGCGGGCAGCGAGGACAGTAGCGGCATGGTCCACCACCAGGACGATTTTGGAAAGAACGGCGCGCTCGTGATCGCATAGAAGATGCCGCCGGCGGACATGGCCATGCCCAGCAAGGCATATTGATTGGTCGCGCGCCGCTGCAGCGTCACGAGGATGATCAGGAGGAAGACGCCGCTCGTCGCGCCGCGCAGCCCGAGATCGATGGCCGTGAGCCCCATCGCATTCACAATCCGCATTCCCCTGTTCGAGATCCAAGTCTCGCATCGACCCCGTGCGGGGACAACCCAAACTTGCAGGCCGGCCCGGCGCCAAAGCGCGATGAGTTCAGGTTGAAGCCGCCTTGATCGTGCCGGACGGATAGGCCAGCAGCGCCCTGGCGCCCGATCCGACAAGGAGGTGCGAGGGAACGCATGAACAAGCCGCAAGGGTTCGATGCAGCAGCTCGGCAAAGTCGACGTCCCGCGGGAAGCTTTTATTCCCGCGTGGAAGGTGGATAGCTGATCCCACAGTCGTTCCGGTACATCGCGAAGCGATGCCCCGGAGGACTTGTGAACCGCACAAGCTCTCTTGCTCCAACCCTCATCGACGCTGCACGGAGGCAGCCAAGACTTCGCTCCGCACACAAATGACCTTGACGCGCTCGTCGGGCTCGAGCTCCCGACCAATGGAGGTCCCAGCCAAGTAAGCCTGTCCATGCAGGAAGCATGTAGCCGGGCTTCCGAACTCGGCCGGGACGCGAAAGACAGCCGTCGCATTGTGCCGGGTGCAATCCTGAGGATCGGGTACCGCGGCAACCGAGCAAATGAGAACCAGCGCCGTCAGCACCCGGACGCTCCAATCTACCTGGCCGAAAGACCAACCGTCTTTGACGTTACCGCGGTCCCCTCCGCCACCCGTGGCCGCGGCGTCAAGACTGCCACTTGATGAGGAGAAGCGGGCATGCCGCGCCAAGTCAGAGCAGGACTGGCCGCCTGCTCCTCAACGTTCGCTGATCCAAGCACCGCCACCTGATGCCGGGAAACCGGAAAGCCCAACACTTCGAACGTCGGAAGCTCTCCTGCTGCTGCATTTGCTCCTTGTAAGGCGACCGCGAGTCCTGCGCTCAATAGCAACCTCTGCATGGCACTCTCCCTTAGCAAACAGAGATATTCGCACCACGACTTCCAACTTGACCCTGCTTCAATTCGCCGACGCTCCATGGGGCCGCGAGCCCAGCATCTGACACACCGTGATGCAGGGAAACAGCGAACTCCCTGCGAGGTCCTGGGAAATTTGCCTGACGTCGCACCAAGCCGTATCGAGCGGCGGCTGAATGTTGTAGTCTCAACAGGCCATCACGGGTCCCTCGCCATGCGGGAGACAAAGGTTCTTCGGCGCCTGCCGGTCTTCGATCTCAAATGGTCGCTGTTGAGACAAGTGGCGGCCGTCGCGCTACTCTGTTTTCTTGGTGGAGCGGCAATCTCCGTGTTCCAGGCAGAACAGGAAACGTCGAAGGCCAATCGGGCCGTCGGAGATGCTGTTGGCAGGTTTCTGGAAAGGCCGCTTCTGTTCGCTGTGGACGTGCCTCCCGGCGTCGCGCCGGGAGGCAGAAATCGCTTTGATCTCCGAGCGCGCTTTCGCGAGATGGATCCCTTTCTCGACCAGGTGATAAGCCCGGGTCAGTGTGTGCAGCTCGACGAAGCCGGGAAGGTTGTCGTCTCCAGCTGCCTGGGCTTCCGCAGTCCGCAGGGCGAGGCACCGGCATGGTTTTCGGCTTTCTATCGGTGGGCGGTCGGCAGTCGGATGACCTACGAGCGTCCCGTCACGCACCAGGGTCTCGTACTTGGCAAGGTCATCGTCAGCTCGAACCCATCAGCCGTGACGGCGCGCGCCTGGTCTGATATCTCGCGGATGCTCGGCCTCTCCGCTGCGACGATCGGCGCTCTTGGCGTCCTGGTGTATTTTGTCGTCGAGCGTGCGCTGCGGCCGACGAGAGATGTCGTGAGCGGCCTCAACCGGTTAGCTGCGGGCGATCTGAAGTGCCGCCTCCCGCCGTTCCGGCTTGCCGAGTTGCAACGCATAAGCAACGTCTTCAATGATCTGGCAACCACCCTGGAAGTCGCGACCTCCGAGCGTGCCGACATGGCCCGACGTCTGGTGGAAGCCCGGGAGCAGGAGAGGCGTCACCTCGCACGAGTGCTTCATGACGAGCTGGCCCAGAGTCTCAGTGCCATGAGTGCGACGGCAGCTTCGATCAAGGTCACCGCCTCGACTGATTGTCCATCCCTGGTTCCCGAAGCTCAGGCCATCACGGAAACTGCGGGCAATATCATGAAGGGGCTTCGCAGGACCGTGCAGGAGTTGAGACTGCAGGAGATCGACGATGTCGGTCTGCTCACGAGCCTTGAGGAACTCATCGCCGGTCATAATCGCCGCAGTTGCGGGAAGACCCGATTCTTTCTTGAGACGCACGGCGACCTGAACGCACTACCCCCGGCAATTACCGGTCACATCTTTCATATCGTCCAGGAGGGCCTGACAAACGCTGTGAAGCATGCGCAGGCCGCCAACGTGCATGCCATGGTGCGTATCGACCTTACTCAAGACGGTGCGCCAGGGTCTGCCGCCGGCCTGGTCGAGGTGACCGTTGAGGACGATGGTGCGGGACTGACGCAAGAGATCAGGAGGGAGGCTGGTTTTGGCCTCGGCCTGATCGGGATTCGCGAGAGAACGCTTGCGCTGGGTGGCCAGATGAACGTTGTGTCGAGGTCAGAGAAGGGCCTCATCCTCAGTGTCGCCATTCCTGTTTTGAATGCCCCGGGTTCAGCATCATGAGGTCGCGAAATATCAGCGTCATGCTTGTCGATGACCACGCGGTTGTGCGTGAGGGATACCGTCGGCTTCTTGAAAAACATGAAGGCATTACAGTCGTCGCAGAGGCCGCCGATGCGGCAGGTGCCTATCAGGCCTACAAGAGTCAAAGGCCCGATGTTGTCGTCATGGACGTCTCATTGCCAGGTCGCGGCGGCATTGATGCCATTCGCCAGATACGTCAGTGGGATCCAGCGGCGCGCCTGCTGGTTTTCACCATGCATTTGAGCGCGACATTCGCTCTCCAGGCCTTCAGGGCCGGTGCAAAGGGCTTCGTCACAAAAAGCAGCTCGCCCGAGTTTCTAGTCAGCGCGGTGTGTGACGTGGCTAGCGGCCGTGTCGCAATTTGCCCCGAGATTAGTGAAGCCCTTGCAAGGAGCCGCTTGCAGGAGGATGCAAGCGTCATTGATACTCTCTCTCCACGTGAATTCGAGATTTTGCGCATGGTACTTGATGGTCGGTCGGGCGAGGGAATAGCCGCCGCACTCAATCTCAGTCCGAAGACTGTCTCGAACTACCACTACGCCATCAAATCGAAGCTCGGCGTTTCGTCCGATGTTGAGCTTGTGCTCTTTGGGCTGCGAAGCGGGTTGATAACGCTAGCGGAGGAGCGCGAGCGCTAAAGCGCGATGGTGTTAGGCCGAATCACCATCGCGCTTTAGGTTTTTGTTTAAGCATGATCTTTCCGGAAAAACCGCTGCGCACTTTTCCGGATCATGCTTTAGACAATTTCGGATCTGACCAACACGAGTCCCTCACCATCTTGATCCTCTCCATCAAATAGACCACCATCGCATTTCACGGCTCACAACAGAATGGGCGAGGAAACGCGGGATGCGCGCAACTGTCGGATTGGATCTCGTCGAACGTGCCCGCGCGCTGGCGCCGCTGATCGCCGGCGAGGCCGATGCGATCGAGCGGCAGCGACGCCTGACCGAGCAGGTCGTGTCAGCGCTGATCGACAACGGGCTGTACCGCGCGCTGTTGCCGCAAAACCTTGGCGGCGCAGAAGCCGCCCCTGAAATCTTCATGCAGATGCTGGAGGAGATCGCGAAAGCGGATGCGTCGGTGGCATGGTGCCTCGGGCAAAACAGCGTCTGCGCGATGATTGCGGCGTGGCTCGACCCCGACACCGCGCACGAGATCTTCAACACATCACCGGGCATTCTCGCCTGGGGCGCGATCGCGCATGAGGCGCGGGCCGTGGACGGCGGCTATCGCGTCACCGCGCGCTGGGATTTTGCCTCGGGCTCGCGTCAGGCGAGCTGGCTCGGGGCCCATGTCCGCATCATCGAGGCCGACGGTACGCCGCGCAAGAGTGCCGACGGCTCGCCGGAGGTTCGCACCATCCTGTTTCCGGCCACGAGCGCCACGCTGCACGATGTCTGGGAGGCCATCGGGCTCGCCGGCACCGGCACCGATTCCTATTCGGTCGAAAACCTCTTCGTCCCCGAACGGTTTTCGGCCTTTCGCGACGTGACGTCGGCGCTGCGCGAAAAGGGCCCGCTGTACAAGCTCGGCACCAGCGCGAGCTACAGCCTCGGCTTTGCCGCCGTCTCGCTCGGCGTGGCACGGGCGACGCTGGACGCCGCGATCGCGCTCGCGCGCGGCAAACATCAATCGCTGCAGGTAAAGGCGATGCGCGACAACAATGCCGTGCAAGGTCTGATCGGTCGCACCGAAGGCAATTGGCGGGCGGCGCGTGTCTATCTCTATGCAACGGCTGATACGATGTGGCGCGACCTCACCGCAACGGGCGAGTTCAGTGACGCGCATCGGACTGCGGTGCGGCTTGCGTCAACCTGGACCATCCATCAATCCGCCGCCGTGGTCGACGCCGCCTATCACATGGCGGGCGCCACGGCCGTGTTCCGCAGCAATCCGTTCGAGCGGCGGTTTCGCGACATGCACGCCATCGCCCAGCAACTCCAGGCGCGCGATACGCATTTTGAGGACGTGGGAAGGACGATTCTGTTCTCCTAGAGGAGGGAAGGTCGCCGCCCCAACACTCCGCTGTCATGCCCCGGCTTGACCGGGGCATCTAGTACGCCGCAGCCGATCCGCTCAATCACAACCGCCTCTGGAATACTGGGTCGCCCGGTCAAGCCGGGCGACGACAGCGGTGGGTGGGAGAGAGCCGCCCTATCCATCCATCGTAACGCCATTCCCCTCCAGATCCTCCGCCACGACACGCAACAGCACCTCTTTCGACGCGCGACGCTCGCGCACCAGCTTGCCCTTGATCAGCGGCATGGTCATGCGGACCATCGCCTGTGCCAGCGGGTTGGCGCTCTCCGGCCGCGCGCAGCGGATCGACAGATGCGTGCCACCGCTCTCGAGCGGAGTGAACTCCGCCGTCTCGCGCACGACCGTGCCGAACGGCGTGTGGATGTGATAGGTCACGTAGTCGAAGGGACGCCAGTCGACGATGTCGTGCACGATCTGGTCCTTGCCGTGAGCGCAATGCTGAGTCGAACCGAGCGCGACGCGGCCGGCGGAAAGACCCGTCATGCGCATGGCGTCGATGCCCTGCTGCCAGCGCACCTTCTTGGCGACGTCGGTCACATAGGTCCAGGCCACGGCCGGCGGCACCGGCAGGTCGCATTCGATCGGTTCGAAGGCCTGCGGCTCGCTCTTCTCGACCACAATGCGGCGCGCCGCGCGCCAGCGCGCAAACACCGGCGCGAGATCGTAGACGAAGCAGGCGGTGTCGCCGAACTCCTCGCTCGGCTCGACATGGGGAATCGTCTTCGCAAAAAACTCCGGCAGCGCCATCGCGTCCGCGGCCTGCGCGGTGATCAGTGCATAGGCCTTGATGCCGGTCGCCTTGATCACCGAATTCTTCATCAGCCGGTGCAGGCGGATGACCTCGGGCCCCTGCAGCTCGTTGCGCCCAGCCAGCGTCTGCATGACATAGGCACCGTGATGCAGGAAGAATTTCAGGTCGAGCTTGTCCATGTTGCGGCAGGCGTTGCAGGTGCAGGTGGTGTTGAGCCGCATCGCCGCGAGCGTGTTGGCAAAGCTGCAATAGATGCGCTCGATGGCATCGAGCGGGAATTGCGGCTGCGGCAACCGGGCGTCGGGCAAGTAAGCCAGCGCCGCATCGCCCTGAAAGTTCGACAGCACGATCGGCGCCTGGATCTCGGCCAAGATGCTCTTGAACAGCGCATCCAGCACGCCCTGCGCGTGCTCCAGCTCCGAGCTGGTCAGGAACATGGTGTAGCCGGTGATGTCGGCTACCAGGAGAAAGCCCTTCTCTGCCATAGCCGTCGCCCTCCTGTCGTGACGACCCGAGATACGGGGAGACTAGCAGAAAGTTGCAAGCCTTGACGAGGGCAGATCGAGGCTAGGCCGCCGCCTCCGGCTGCACCCGGCGCGCGCCGAACAGCCGGCCGCGCCAGCCGAGGCCAATGACGACGGCGAGCATCACGAGAAGGACCACGGCCGCAGCGATGCTGATGACGCGTTCGGCGGGCGAGCAGAAATAATTGCGATCGAGGCAGTCGTTCGACAACACGCCGGCCTGCAAGCCGGCCTGCAAGACGGCATCGAGCGTCACGACATAGAGGATGATGCCAACAGCGAGCCAGGCCAGCGTCACCAGCGTGCGCCGCAGCCGCGACGGCATCGCCGCATCGTTGATCTCTTGCCGCTCGGCGATAAACTGCCCCGCCCTGGCCTTGGCCGCGTCGCGCATCTGCACGGTGGAGCGCGTCAGGAGATCGTGGACGGTCTGGTTGCGCCGCGTCGCGGCCATGATCACGAAGGAATACCAGCCGAGCAGGCTCTTGATGACGAAGCGGGCGAGCGCCTTGGCAAAGCTGACATTGCCGCCGCGGTCGTCGACCACGCGCAGATTGGTCCAGATATGCCCGAGCGTACCGCCAAAGCGCGAGACCAGGAGCGGCTCGTAGAGCAGGAGGAGCGCAACCGCTGCGACGCCCAGGGCGCGCGCCGCGGTGTCGCTCCTGATGTTGCTGGCCAGCGCCACGGCGCCGAACAGCACGGCCATCGCGATCATCCAGTCGAGCAGCATCCCGCGCAGACGCCGCGAGAAGCGCGCATAGCGCGGCGCGGCTGAGGCCGCCGGATCAAGAGGGTTCATGGGGGCACCTGTCGCGTTCATCCCATGATCAGACGCGGCAAGCCGGCTTCAGGTTCGATGTTCAGGCGGGAGATATCACAGTCAGGCGACCATCGCGTCGGTTTCGCCGCCGTCCACACCGCGCTGCGCCCTGAGCAAGCTGACGATCTCGGTATTCGGGCGCGCCTTGCTGAACAGAAAGCCCTGGCCTTCGTCGCAGCCCTCGGCGCGAAGGCAGCTCAGCTCGGCCTCGGTCTCGACGCCTTCGGCGGTGATGGTGACGCCGAGACCCTTGCCGAGGCTGATGATGGAGCGGATGATCGCCTGCGCCTCGCGGTTGGCGCCGAGATCGCGCACGAAGGACTGGTCGACCTTGATCTTGTCGAAGGGGAAGCTGCGCAGATAGCTCAGGGACGAATAGCCGGTGCCAAAATCATCCATCGAGATCCGGACGCCGAGGGCGCGCAGCGCATGCAGCGTCGCCAGCACCTGCGCGCTCTTCTCCAGCAGCAGCGTCTCGGTGATCTCGAGCTCGAGCCGGCGCGGCGGCAGGCCGGACTGTTTGAGCGTATCGGTCACGACCGACAGCAGATTGCCGCTGTGCACTTGCAGCGGCGACAGGTTCACGGCAACGCGAACGTCGTCCGGCCATTGCGCGGCATCGCGGCAGGCGCTGCGCAGCATCAGTCCGCCGATCGCGTTGATCAGCCCGGTCTCTTCGGCCACGGGTATGAACTCGCCCGGCGAGATCATGCCGCGTTCGGGGTGCGGCCAGCGCACCAGGGCCTCGAAACCGGTGATGCGTCCGCTCGAAAGGTCGATCAGCGGCTGGTAATACGGGCGCAGCAAATCGTTCTGGATCGCATCGCGCAGCTCGACCTCGATCTTGCGCCGGGTCTGCGCACGGGCGTCAAGCGCGGCCTCGAAGAACGAGAAGGTGCCGCGCGAATCGATTTTTGCGCGTGACAGCGCCATGTCGGCGCTCTTCAGGAGTTTTTCCGAATCGTCGCCGTCGGAGGGCGCCATCGCGATGCCGATGGAGGCGCCGATCACGACGGAATGACCGTCGAGCAGATAGGGATCGGCGATCGCCTCCAGGATCCGTTTGGCCAGGCCCACGGCGTCTTCCGGCCGCGTCAACCCGCTCTGGACGATCGCAAACTCGTCGGAGTTGAGCCGCGCCAGCGCATCTTCCTCGCGCAAGGTCGAGCGCAGGCGCTTGGCGACGCCGCGGAGCAGCTTGTCGCCGATCGTGTGACCGAGCGTGTCGTTGACCGCCTTGAAATTGTCCAGCCCGAGCATCAGCACCGCGACCTTCTCGGCGCTGCGCCGCGTGTGCAGCAGCATCTCCTCCATGGTCTGGCGCAAGAGATTGCGGTTCGGCAGCCCGGTGAGGCCGTCATGCTGGGCCATGAAGGCGAGCCGCGCGTCGGCGCGCTTGCGTTCGGTGATGTCCATCAGCGCGACCAGCATGGCCGGCCGCTCCGCATAGACGAGCTCGCGGGAATAGATCGCGAGGTCGATCAGCGCGCCGTCGGCCTTGACATGCTTCCAGGTGCGCGCGGCCTGCTCCTCGACGGTCGGATCGGTGGTCCAGGGCGGCTCGCTCTCGAAAGCCTGCAAGGACCGGATGGTGAGCTTTTCGAAATCGGCGCGGCTGTAGCCGTAATGCACGACCGCGGCGTCGTTGACGGCGAGGATGCGCTCGTCGTCCAGCGCGCAGACGATCATGGGCACGGGATTGCCGTCGAACAGCAGGCGGAACGACGCCTCGCGCTGCTTCAGTTCGGTGATGTCGACGCGCAGTCCGACGACGCCGCCGTCATCGGTCAGCCGCTCCTCGATCAAGATGACGCGACCGTCGGACAGTTTTTGCTCGTGCCGCTCGCCGGGCTGATAGAGTTTTTGCAGCCGCTCGGCGATCCATTCGGCTTCGTGGCCGGCGGCCTCGGGGTAGTCGCCGCGCGCAACGCCGATGCGCAGCGTGTCTTCCAGGCGCGCGCCGTGTGCGAACAGATCGGCGGTCTTGCTGTAGATCTCGGCATACTTCTTGTTCCAGAGAACGTAGCGGCCCTCGGGATCGAGAAACACGATGCCCTGCGGCAAGAGATCGATCGCCTGGCGTATCCGCTCATGCGACTTGCGCGCCTCCGCGATTGCGGCTTCCGCTTCGGCGCGGCTCTGGAGAAGCGCATCGATCTCGACCGGCGCACCGTTGGGGCTTGCGGCCGTCTGCGCAGTCTTGCGCAGCCGTCCGGCTGCCCAGGCCAGCGACCTGCGCTTTCCTTTCTTTGTTTTTCTCGCACCCAAACTCAACTTCAGCCGCCTCACTCGCGCCCAGCGGCGCAAGTTGTCCGACAAGTCTCTGAAAAAACAGTAATCTCGGGCACGCCGAGGCTTGCGTCATTGCGGAATACGGACACCGAGTGCGCTTTCGTGCCTGTTTGCCGGGCGCGGCGGACGGAGCTGGCGTTTCAGGCCCATTCGACGCGTCGCTTTACGAGAGGACGTGCCGTAAAATTGCGCGCGGCCATGACTGATTTCCGGCGCCGCGGTTCATTGCATGCAGATACGGATATTCCCGGCCCGAACGCACGAATTTTAGTCAGTGCGAGGACAGGGTTATCGCAGCGTTAAGAACAGTCGCGCAGGAGATCGCGCGCCTACGACCTTCGACTCAGTTCGTGATCTGAATAGTCGTGTTGCGCGGCCCTTCGCGGCTGACCAGTGCGAACAGGGTCGCGGCGTGCGCGGGGTGCAACCGGACGCAACCATGCGAGGCCGGACCGCCGAGGCGCGAAATATCTGATGTGCCGTGGATGGCAAAGCCGTAATAGAAGAAGATCGCGTGCGGCATCGGCGAATTGTAGTACTTGCGCGAGAAGTAGCGCCGCATCATCGACTGCGGATGAAAGGTGCCGTTCGGCGTGCCGTAGCCGCTGCGTCCCGTGGACACCGGCCAGTTGTAACGCGGCGAGCCATCGACGCTGACCGCCATGCGTTGTGACGATTTGTCGATCTGCACCCTGACGTCGGCCCTGACGGGCGTCGCCGCTGGCACGGCCAGGACGCATGCGCCCAAGATCGCGCGCAAGGCGACCCGGCTCCCGAGCCGTGTTGAAAGCCCTGCCATTCCAAAAGCCCCGCAGCTCTTCCTCAGCCCCATGATTCGCTGCGACGCGGGCGCTGTAAAGACGCTGTGAGGTCCTGCGCGTTCGAAAGCCTAATTCTTAACCCTGAGGGCGGGTTGGGTTATAAGGTGATCAGCATGAGTCCCCGCCGCATCACCCCTCTCCTGCTTCTGTTCGCGCTCCTCAATGCCGGCGTCGCGCTGGCGCAGGACAAGGGCAGCGTGCATCCAAAGCCGTTGCCGCCGCTCGCCCACCCCAACGACCCCAAACTCGGCGCCAAGGAACTGTTCGCGCGAAAGCTGCTGCCCTCGACGGGAGGAGCGCATGTGATCGGCTCCTACGTCAAGGGCTGCCTCGGCGGTGCGGAGCAGATGCCGCTCAACGGCGACAACTGGCAGGTGATGCGTCTGTCGCGCAATCGCAACTGGGGCCACCCGGACATGATCGCGCTGATCAAGCGGCTCGCGGCCAAGGCGAAAAAGGATGCCGGCTGGCCCGGCATTCTGGTCGGCGACATCGCCCAGCCGCGCGGCGGGCCGGCGCTGTCAGGCCATGCCAGCCATCAGATCGGGTTAGACGCCGACATCTGGCTGACGCCGATGCCGGACCGGCGGCTGTCGCGCGAGGAGCGCGAGGAGACCTCGGCCGTGATGATGGTGCGTGAGGACCGGCTCGACATCGATCCAAAAGTGTTCACGGCCGGCCATGTGCTGGTGCTGCGTGATGCCGCGCAGGAGCCCGCGGTGCAGCGCATCTTCGTCAATGCCGCGATCAAGAAGGCGCTGTGCCGCGAGGCCAAGGGCGACCGGAGCTGGCTGTCGAAGATACGGCCGTGGTGGGGGCACGACTATCATTTTCACATCCGCATGCGCTGTCCGGCCGGGGCTGCCGAATGCGAGGGCCAGCCGTCGCAGGCCGAGGATGAGGGCTGCAAGCCGGCCGACCTCGACTATTGGTTCAAGGACTCGGTGCTGCACCCAAAACCCCCGCCGACGCCGCCAAAACCCAAGCCGCCGATGACGCTGGCGCAGATGCCGGCCGCCTGCAAAGCCGTCCTGCACGCAGCGGACGCCAAGCCTTAAGACGACAAGCCGTGAGGCGGATCAGGGCTTTGACCTGATTGTCCGGCCTGTTATTGTCGGTTCCGCGATACCCCGCTCGACCGTAAGTCGTTCGGGCACACCGGAACAGCGCTTCCGCCGGTCGCATCCTGTCTTCAACCAACGCCGTCTCGCGCGCGTCATAGATCGCGCCTGCACGCGCGCATGGAGCGCTCCGATGTCCCGCCTGTCTGCATGTTTTGCTGCTTTCGTCGTTCTGCTCGCCGCCTGGTCGCCGGCGTCCGCAGAGGACAAGACGATCACCGTCTTCGCCGCCGCCTCGATGAAGAACGCGCTCGACGATATCAACGCCGCCTACACCGCGAAGACCGGCGTCAAGTTCACCGTCAGCTATGCAGCGAGCTCGGCACTCGCCAAGCAGATCGAGCAGGGCGCGCCGGCCGACATGTTCATCTCCGCCGACACCGACTGGATGGATTACGCCATCGGCAAAAAGACCATCAACGAGCCGAGCCGCGTCAACCTGCTCGGCAACAGCATCGTGCTGATCGCGCCGAAGGACTCCAAGATTGACAACGTCGCTATCGGCCCCGGCTTCGATCTCGCAAAGCTCGCCGGCGACGGCAAGATCGCGACCGGCGACGTGAAGTCGGTGCCGGTCGGCAAATACGCCAAGGCCGCGCTGGAGAAGCTCGGCGCATGGCAGGCCGCGGAGCCAAAATTCGCCATGGCCGAGAGCGTGCGCGCGGCGCTGACGCTAGTGGCGCGCGGCGAAGCCCCGCTTGGCATCGTCTATGCGACCGATGCCAAGGTCGAGCCAGGCGTCAAGATCGTCGGCACCTTTCCGGCGGAGTCGCATCCCGCGATCATCTATCCGGTCGCCGCGACCACGACGGCGAAGGCGGAGACGAATGGTTATCTCGCCTTCCTGCGCTCGACCGCGGCCAAGACCATTTTGGAAAAATACGGCTTTAAGTTCCTGGTCAGTCCGACGACCTGATGTTTGCGACGTGATGTTTGCGACTTGATGCCTGCGATTTGATGTCCGAGATCACACCTGCCGAATGGACGGCGATCCTGCTCTCGCTCAGGGTCGCCGTGATCGCAACGCTGGTGGCGACGCCGTTCGGCATCGCGCTCGCGTGGCTGCTCGCGCGGCGTGACTTTTGGGGCAAGTCGGTGGTCGACGCGCTGGTGCACCTGCCCTTGGTGCTGCCGCCGGTCGTCACCGGCTATCTGCTGCTGCTCACCTTCGGCCGCCGCGGGCTGGTCGGCGGGTTTTTGGCCGATTATCTCGGTATCGTGTTCGCGTTCCGCTGGACCGGTGCGGCGCTCGCCTGCGGCATCATGTCGTTTCCGCTGCTGGTGCGCCCGATGCGCCTGTCGATCGAGGCGATCGATCGCCGGCTGGAGCAGGCCGCCGAGACGCTCGGAGCCGCGCCCTGGAAAGTGTTCGCCACCGTGACGCTTCCTCTTGCCCTACCAGGTGTCCTTGCCGGCATGGTGCTCGGCTTCGCCAAGGCGATCGGCGAGTTCGGCGCGACCATCACCTTCGTCTCCAACATTCCCGGCGAGACCCAGACGATTTCCTCCGCCATCTATTCGCTGATCCAGACGCCGGACGGCGATGCGGCCGCGGGTCGTCTCGTGATCATCTCGATCGTGCTGGCGCTCGGCGCGCTGATCGCTGCCGAGTGGTTTGCCCGCCGCGCCACCGCGCGATTGCACGGGAATTGACCATGCTGCGCGTCGACGTCGAAAAACAGCTTGGCGAATTCTCGCTTGAGGCAACCTTCACCAGCGAGGGACGCGTCACCGGCCTGTTCGGCGCCTCCGGTGCGGGCAAGACGTCGCTGGTCAACATGATCGCAGGCCTGCTGCGGCCCGATCGCGGCACCATCGCGATCGACGGCGAAATCGTCGACGACACCGTGGCGGGCATCCACGTGCCGACCTTTCGTCGCCGCATCGGCTATGTGTTCCAGGACGCGCGGCTGTTTCCGCATCTCAACGTCGCGCAGAACCTCGACTATGGCAGGCGGATGAACGGCCTTGCCGCCGATCCCGCACAACAGACGCGCATCGTCGACCTCCTCGACATCGGCGCGCTGCTCGATCGCCGGCCCGGAAAACTCTCCGGCGGCGAGCGCCAGCGCGTCGCGCTCGGCCGCGCGCTCCTGGCAAAGCCGCGCCTGCTATTGCTCGACGAGCCGCTCGGCGCGCTCGACGAGGCGCGCAAGCTCGAGATCCTGCCCTATCTGGTGCGGCTGCGGGACGAGGCCAACGTGCCGATGGTCTATGTCAGCCACGACGTCGCCGAATTGCGCCAGCTCGCGACGCAGATCGTGATGCTGAAGCAGGGCAAGGTGACGTCGTTCGGTGGCGTGAAGGTGCTGACGTAAAGCACGCCTGCGCAGAAACCACCGCCGTCGTCCTGGCGAAGCCAGGACCCATACCGCGTGATTTATCGGTGGTCGGCAGTCTGAGTACCGGTGAACGAAGGACAACCGCGAGTCTTCGTCAAACTACTCCCTGGGGTAATGGGTCCTGGCTTTCGCCAGGACGACGTTGGGGAGAGAGCGCGCCTCACAACTTCCGTCGTTGCGCGGCGGAATCAGACCCCCGCGACCGATGTCCACAAATCCGCGAGCTTGCGCCGCAGGGCCTGGGTGCGCGTTACCGGCGCCGGCGTTTCCTCGTCCTCGGGCAGGCGTAGGCCGACGACGTTGACGCGGCCGCCGGAAATGCTGCGCGCCACCAACACGATTGAGTCGAGTACAAGCTCCGCGCCTTCCTTCGGGGCGCGGTCGAGATGGATGTCAAAGTAGTCGGCGAGCGTCAGCTTGGCGGCGTCCTCACTGACATTCACGCCGTAGATTCCGGCGAGCTCGGCCAGCGTATGCTCGCCCGAGACCATGAAGTCGCCGAGCAGATGCGGGTCCGGCGCCGTGCTCGGCTGCATGTCGACGAAGAAACGGTCGAGCGACTCGGCCTTCTCCGGCGGCGCCAGCAGATAGATGTAGTCGCCGGGCGCAATCGGATCGGCCTCCGCCGGGGTCAAGATGCTCTGGTTGCGGATGACGAGCGTCGGCTTGGACCAGGACGGGATCAGGCCGCGGCGGAAATACAGGCTCTTTGGCCGCACCGAATAGCCGACGAGCTGCTGCTCGAGCTGACCGGGCAGATCGAGCTCGACGCGGCGCGGACCGCGCTCGGTGCGCGGCAGCGCGACATGCAGCTTGCGTGCGGCCGGCGCCAGCGTCCAGCCCTGCAGCAGCAGCGAGATGATGACGACGACGAAGGCGACGTCGAAATAAAGATAGGCCTTCGACAGCCCAACCAGCATCGGGATCGATGCAAGAAAGATCGCGACCGCCCCGCGCAGACCGGTCCAGGCGATGAAGATCTTTTCGCGCCAGTTGAAGCGGAAAGGGGCGAGGCACACGAACACGGCCAGCGGCCTTGCGATCAGCATCAGCACAAAGGCGACCTCGATGGCGGGCAAGGCACTGGCGCCAAGCCGCTGCGGTGAGACCAGCAGGCCAAGGAGCACGAACATCACGATCTGCGCGAGCCAGGTCGCAGCGTCAAGGAAGGTCACCACCGAATTATGTGCGCGCGTCGGACGATTGCCGATGATGATGCCGGCGAGATAGACCGCGAGGAAGCCGGAGGCATGCATGATCTGCGAGCCGCCGAAGATCACGAGCGCGGCCGTGGTGACGAACGGCGCATGCAGGCCCTGCGGCAGCGCCACCTTGTTGAGCGCCACGACGACCAGACGTCCGCCGATCACGCCGACGACCGCGCCCAGCACGGCCTCCTGGATGAATTCGAACAGCACGCGGCTGGCCGTACCCGACCCCAGCGAGATGTATTCGACCAGCATGAGCGTGAGGAAGATCGCGAACGGATCGTTGGTGCCGGACTCCGCTTCCAGCGTCGCACCGACGCGCGGGCGCAGGCGCAGGCCCTGGGTGTGCACCAGCAGGAACACCGCGGCAGCGTCGGTCGAGGCGACCACCGCGCCGACCAGCAGCGACTCGGACCAGTTCAGATCGAGCGCATATCTGGCGAAGGGGGCGGTGACCAGCGCGGTCAGCAGCACCCCGACGGTCGCGAGCACCACGGATGGCGCGAGCACCGTGCGGATGCTCTGGAAGCGGGTGCGCAGGCCGCCGTCGAACAGGATCAGCGCCAGCGCCACCGAGCCGACCAGATAGGTCGTGCGCACGTCGTCGAACTGCAGCTGGCCGGGGCCGGAATCGCCCGCCAGCATGCCGATGGCCAGGAAGACGAGCAGCAAAGGCGCGCCGAAGCGCAGTGCGAGCAGGCTCGACAGGATACCGGCCATCACCAGGACGGCGCCGAGCAGGATAGCGATGCTGACCGAGTCGAGAGAGGCCATCCACCTTCACGTACAAATCATTGGTAGGGCATCCATATCGTCGCCACACTTCCGCGCCAACCCATTTCTGACCCGCGCGGCAATGTGGCTTGTTTTACGGCCTTACCGCGCATCACGAGCCGGTGTAACGGTGGTCCGCCCGCGCCGTTTGTGGGATTCTGCCGCAGGCCCTCGAATCAGATCCGCGTCCTCCAAGCCCCGCCCGACGAGAACCTTCCCATGGATACGACCACGCATGACGTCATGGAGTTTCTGCAGACGACCGCGCGGAGCGTCGGGGCGGAGATCGCCTCGCCCTGGTTCTATCTTCAGTTTGGTCTGATCCTGGCCGCAGCCGGGATCGCCTCGGCCACGCAGGCTGCGGTGCGGTCCAGGGTGGACCTGACCTCGCTCGGCATGGGCTGGCCGGCGCCGCTGCGGCACTTCATCCGCGTCATGGTCGGCAGCGCGCAGACCGCTGTCTTCACGCTGCTGGTGATCGTTTCGCGCGTGGTGATGTCCCATTCGACCTGGCCGAGCCGCAGCTACCTGTTGATGGTCGCGGCAAAGCTCGGCCTCGCCTGGCTCGTGATCCGGCTCGTGACGTCGGTGCTGCGCAACGCCTTCATCGTCAGGCTGGTGTCGATCACCGCGTGGTTCGTCGCCGCGCTCTCGATCATCGGTCAGCTCGACGGCACGCTTGAGGCGCTCGACTCGGTCGCGATCGTGCTCGGCGGCCTGCGGCTGACACCGCTCCTGGTGATCAAGGCCGCCCTGCTGCTGCTGATCGCGCTCTGGCTCACCAACATCGCCAGCAATTTCGCCGAGAGCCGGATCAACGCGACGACCGACCTGACGCCGTCGGTGCAGGTGCTGCTGGTCAAGATCATCCGCATCGGGCTGCTGTTCGTCGCGATCGTGATCGCGCTCGGCGCCGTCGGCATCGACCTGTCGGCGCTCGCGGTGTTCTCCGGCGCGGTCGGCGTCGGTATCGGTATCGGCCTGCAGAAGATCGTCGCCAATTTCATCTCGGGCATCATCCTGCTCGCCGACAAATCGGTGAAGCCCGGCGATCTCGTCACCATCGGCGACAACACCGGGCGGATCAGCGCGATGAAGACGCGCTACATCTCGGTCGCCGCAGGCGACGGCCGCGAATTCCTGGTGCCGAACGAGGATCTGGTGACGCAGAAGGTCGTCAACTGGACCTATACCGACAAGAACACGCTGGTGAAGATCGCCTTCGGCACCAATTACGACGCCGATCCGCGGCTGGTCTGCAAGCTCGCCGCCGCCACCGCCGCGGCACATCCGCGCGCCCAGAAGGGCAAGCCGCCGAACTGCATTTTGACCGAGTTCGCCGAGGCCGGCATGAAGTTCTCGCTGACCCTCTGGCTCGCGGACCCCGACGGCATGGACAACGTCAAGAGCGACGTGATGCTGGCGCTGTGGGAGGCCTTCAAGCAGGAGGGCATCCGGGTTCCCTACCCCGTCCGCGAAATCCGCATCCGCGGCGGCGCACTGCCGGTCGAAACTACCGTAGAAGTCCCGAGTTGAGGCGGTTTTTTGCCGCAAGGCCGCCACGCTCAGCTTGCATGAAGGCCCGCGATCATTAAATTAGGGCTGGAAATCAAGCGCTTGCGCCGCCAGAAGACCGAGACCTCATGAGCTACGTCGAAGCCACCGATACCTCCCTACGCAAGACCGGGCAGATCAAGCTGCACGGGCCGGGCGCCTTTGTCGGCATGCGCAAGGCGGGCGCCTTGGTCGCAAAGTGCCTCGACGCGCTCACCGACATCGTCAAGCCGGGCGTGCCGACCTCTGACATCGACGAGTTCGTGCGCGAGTTCGCCTTCAGCCACGGCGCCTATCCGGCGACGCTGATGTATCGCGGCTATCGCTATTCGACCTGCACCTCGCTCAACCATGTGGTCTGCCACGGCATGCCCGGCGACCGGCCGCTGAAGGAAGGCGACATCGTCAACATCGACGTCACTTTCATCGTCGAGGGCTGGTACGGCGATTCCAGCCGGATGTATGCGGTGGGCCCGATCGCCCGCAAGGCGGAGCGCCTGATCGAAGTCACCTATGAAGCGATGATGCGCGGCATTGCGGCGGTCAAACCCGGCGCCACCACCGGCGACATCGGCCACGCCATCCAGAGCTTTGTCGAACCGCAGGGCATGAGCGTGGTGCGCGATTTCTGTGGCCATGGCCTGGGGCGCATGTTCCACGACGAGCCGAACATCATCCATATCGGCCGGCCCGGCGAAGGCGTCCCGCTCAAGCCCGGCATGTTCTTCACCATCGAGCCGATGATCAATCTCGGCAAGCCGCATGTGAAGATCCTGTCCGACGGGTGGACCGCCGTGACGCGCGACCGCTCGCTGTCGGCGCAGTTCGAGCATTCGGTCGGTGTCACCGCGACCGGTGTGGAAATCTTCACGTTGTCGGAACGACACGGCGAGAAACAGATCGGGTGATCTCGCTACCGCTTCCGTCGCAGCGCCTATCGCCGGCGGCGGAATGACGATGGTGGTCGCTTGTAGGTCGCCGCAAAGGCGTCGTTGAATCGCCGAACGCTCCCGAACCCCGCGGCGAAGGCAATCTCCGCCAGCGTCATTCCCGTCTGATCGATCAAGCGCTTTGCTTCCTGCACGCGCCGCGTCGCCGCGATCTCGCTCGGGCTTGCGCCGGCATGGCGCATGAACAGGCGCAGGAGATGGCGCGGCCCAACGCCGAGGGCTTCTGCAAGCTCTGCCATCGACGCCCGATCCAGAAAGCCGTCATTGATTAGGCGCATCCCCCGCGCAACGGTGGTGGCCGTGCCCATCCAGGCCGGCGAGCCCGGGGCAGTTTCCGGCCGGCAGCGCAGGCAAGGGCGAAAGCCCGCACGCTCGGCGGCGGCAGCGGTCGCATAGAAGGTGACGTTCTCTGAGCGCGCCGGGCGAACCGGACAGACCGGCCGACAGTAGATGCGCGTCGAGCGAACGCCGGAGAAAAACATGCCATCGAATGCGCGGGCGCGCGCCAGCCGTGCCCGATCGCAAGTCTCCCGATCGAGATGCGGTGGCAGCGCTTGCCGGTACGTCAAAGCCTTCGCCATGACGAAATCATAGTTTCAAGGCGACCCACCGAGTAGCTGAAATCCGACTCGATCGGACGATGAGGTCCGAATTCAGCCAGCGTGCATCGCCGCGCCGGATCATGGTGCCGACAGATCCCGGAGCAAATCATGAGCACACAGGCGCAACAGCCAACGTCAGGGCAAACCTCTCTCGCATTCGAGATCGGGCTCTTGCTGCTTCTCTCACTGATTTGGGGCAGCGCGTTCACGCTGATCAAGGTCGCGATCCCAACGATTCCACCATTCACGATGGTGGCCGCGCGCGTGACGATTGCAGCAATCCTCCTGATCCTGGCCGCACGCGCACAGGGACACGCCCTTCCGCGCCAGGGACGGATTTGGGCTGCTTTCCTGGTGCAAGGGCTGCTGCAAAGCGCAGTGCCCTTCACCCTGATCAGTTGGGGCGAGATGCATATCGCAAGTGGCCTTGCCGGCGTGCTCAATGCGACCCCGCCGATGTTCGTGCTCATAATCGCGTTCATGACCGGGCGCGGACGATGGGCGATCAGCGGCCGGAAAATCATCGGCGTCGGTCTCGGCCTTGCGGGCGTCACCGTGACGATGGGCATCGATACACTGTCCGGGATCGGCGCGGCGACGCCGTTGGCGCAGATGGCGGTGCTCGGCGCGAGCCTCTGCTACGCACTCGCGCCACTATGGGGCCAGCGGTTCTCGAGCCTCCCCGCGATCGTTACCGCAGCCGGGGCCATGAGCTGCGCCGCGATCCTGATGCTTCCCATCGCCGCCGCCCTTGAACGACCCTGGGCGCTGGCACCACCGCCGGCGCAGGCGGTCGCGGCGGTGATCGCGCTCGCAGTGGTCTGCACGGCCTTCGCGATGGTAATCTATTTCCGGCTGATCCACACAATCGGCCCGCTCGGCACGACCAGCGGGAGCTATCTGCGCGCGGGCTTCGCGGTGGCGCTCGGCATAGCACTGCTCGGCGAGCGCTTTACCTGGTCAATCGTTGCCGGAATGGCGCTCATTCTCGCCGGCGTGATTGCGGTCACGGTGTCACTGCCGGCGCGAAATACCGGGAAACAGCCGGGCTGATTGTCGCCATCTTCAAAGCCTGATCTTGCCATTCCGTCTGGCGATGACGATTTGTGGTCAAGGAGACGGGAGAATTGAAGTGAGCACGTCAACACGCCGTGGCTTTCTCGGATTTGTATCCGCCAGCGCGGCCGGCCTGCTCGGCACCCGCGCGCAGGCCGCGCCTGCGGCTGCCGATGACGAACCCGCCTGCATCCTGACACCGCAGGCCGAGGAAGGGCCGTTCTACGTCGACCCAAAACTGGTTCGCCAGGACATCACCGAAGGCAGGCCGGGCGTGCCGCTGACGCTGCGGCTGCGCGTGATCGAGGCCGGGCCCTGCACGGCGATCAAGGGCGCGCGGATCGACATCTGGCATTGCGATGCCAAGGGACTCTATTCGGCCTTTCCCGGCCAGGGCGACCGGCACACGATCGATGCATCCGGCAAGACTTTTTTGCGCGGCACGCAAGTTACCGACGATGCAGGCTGGGCCAGTTTCAACACCATCTATCCCGGCTGGTATGACGGCCGCACGGCGCACATCCATTTCAAGGTCTTTCTCGACGACAAGAGCGTGCTGACGGGACAGACCTACTTTCCGGATGCGCTGAACGAGTTCATCTACACCAACGTGCCCGATTACGGCGACCGCGCCCGGCAGCGCGCGATCCTCAACGCCAATGACGGCGTCATCGCGCGTTCCGATCCCGAGCATCGCGCGTTCTGCGCGGTGAAGGAGGAGCGCGACCGCTACGTCGCGACCCTGACGATCGGTGTCGACCGCCGCGCCGACGGCACGGTGGGGCGTGCGGGGCCGCCGCCCGGTCCACCGCCTGCAGGCCAGCAGCCGCCGAGGTTCGGCCGCGTCATCAAGGACAGGCTCGCCGCGCTGGTGCCGGGGCTCAAGTCCGGTCGCTGATCAGCACGGCTAAGCGCCTCAGCGCTTGATCGAGATGAACGAGGCCGTGACGCCGGCGGCGCCGCCGTCGTGCGGCTTGGCCCTGATCACGGTGCCGACCAGCGTTGGAATCTGGTTGACGCCGTTTTGCCATTTCGGCGCGGTCGTGGCTCTGTAGTCGTATTCCCAGTTCGCGGTTGGCGTGTTGTCGCGGCCGTTGCCGACGAGATCCACGGAGATGTCGCCCGAGGCCTGTGTCTGCATCGTGCCCTTGAGATCGAGCACGAGGCCGCCTCCCATGTCGAGTGTGCCGGTGACATTGTTTCCCGACGGCGGGTCGAACGTCATGACGCCCTCGCCGAAGACGAGGCTCAGCGCCTTCGCAGCATTGGGGGCCGTCGATCCCTGCCCGAACAGCGCGGCGAGATTTCGCACCGCCGGATCGGTGGGATCGTCCCACACGATGACGTCGGCGCGATTGACGTAGCTGCGATAGGTCCATTTGCCCGGCAACGACGGATCCCAGGCCGGGGACGCCGTAGCCGCGGACGCCATCGGCGCAACGGTCGACGGTGATCTGGTTTGCGCCAGTGCGACATCAGGGAAAGCGACCAGGCACGCGACCAGGAGTTCGAGAGCCCTTCGTGTCAAAGCCCTTGTCATCGGCATCTCCCACCTTGCGGTCAATTTCCTTCACCAGCTATCGAAGGGTGTATAATATCAAAAATGTATACTTATGATAGTGAGCCGCTTCACGTGTGAAATGTCGTTATCGCGATCCGCAGACACCGATCTCCCATCCTCGCCGCTCGCGGCGTGAGGACGGCCGCGCGGCCGATTCCAGCGGCAATTGGCGGTTGCAAAAGGCAATCGCCGCGGCGATGCTGGCCGCGATGCCCGCCAGATCCAGCGCCCCGCCCGACAAGCCCGAGCCGTCTGAGCCGCACTATCACGGCCATCGCGAGCGGCTGCGCGAGCGCTTTTACACGGCAGGTCCCGACGCGCTCAGCGACTACGAGCTTTTGGAGATGGCGCTGTTTCCCGCGCTGCCGCGGCGCGACACAAAACCGCTCGCCAAAACCCTGATCAAGATTTTTGGCTCGTTTGCCGAAGTCGTTCATGCGCCCGTCGCGCGGCTGCGCGAGATCGACGGCATTGGCGACGCCGTGATCAACCAGCTCAAGCTAATCGCGGCGGCCACACACCGCGTCGCCAAGGGCGAGGTGAAGAGCCGCAACGCGCTGTCGTCCTGGACCGAGGTGATCGACTATTGCCGCTCCAGCATGGCGTTCGCCGACAAGGAGCAGTTTCGCCTGCTGTTCCTCGACAAGCGCAACCAGCTCATCGCCGACGAGGTGCAGCAGACCGGCACGGTCGACCATACGCCGGTCTATCCGCGCGAGGTCATCAAGCGCGCGCTGGAATTGTCCGCGACCGCGCTGATCCTGGTGCACAACCACCCCTCCGGCGATCCGACGCCGTCACAGGCCGACATCCAGATGACCAAGGCGATCATCGACATCGCAAAGCCGCTCGGCATTGCCGTGCACGACCACATCATCGTCGGCAAGAGCGGGCACGCGAGCCTGCGCGGGATGCGGCTGATCTAAGCGAGCGATGTCTCCGCTTCCGGGCGGCCGCGTTCGGTGGTGGCACCGACCGTATCAGAACTTGTACGAGAATCCGCCACCGACCTCGACGACCGTCAGGTGGTCGCTTGTGAGCGTGCGCCCGCGGGAGCGCCGTTTGACAATGGACAGTGCTTCGATTTGACCCGCGGTTTCGGTTGTTGTCCGGCCGCGCCATGTGTTAAAATTCTAAAACTTGGGTGTGCCAACGGGCGGCCCGGGAGCAGTTTCCGATAGCCGCCTCGGTTCGGATCGCGCCCTCACCAAAGGAGCGCGGCATGACATGCTGGCCCAGAGGGATTGCAGCCGCTGCGATTCTGGGGTTAGGCGCGATCTCGCTCATAGACGTCGCGGCTCGCGCCGAGCCAGGCGTGTACGACGACCGGATCTTGTTCGGACAATCGGCGGCCTTTGAGGGGCCCGCGGCGGCGTTGGGTCTTGGCATGCGGGAAGGTATTCTCGCATCCTTCAACGAAGCCAATGCCACCGGCGGAGTTAACGGTCGGAGGCTTGAGCTTGTCTCCTATGACGACGGCTACGAACCGGAAAAGGCAATTGCCAACACCAAGCGCCTGATCGATGAGAACGGGGTGTTCGCGCTCGTCGGCGAAGTGGGCACGCCGACCTCGAACGCGGCGCAGCCGATCACCACGGAAGCGGGGGTGCCGTTTATCGGACCGTTTACGGGCGCCGCTTTCTTGCGCAACCCGTCGCTCCGCAACGTGATCAACATTCGCGGCTCCTATGATCAGGAGACTGAGGCCTGGATCGAGCATCTCACCGCTGACCTCGGCGTTTCGCGGATCGCCATCCTGTACCAGGACGACACCTTCGGTCGCGCCGGGCTCTCGGGCGTCTCGAAGGCGATGGAAAAGCGTGGCATGAAGCTGGTGGCCGAAGGCACGTTCGAACGCAACACGATCGCGGTGAAGACGGCGCTGCTGGCAATTCGCAAGGCGGGCCCCGAGGCCGTCGTGATGGTCGGTCCCTACAAACCGTGCGCGGAGTTCATCAAGCTGGCGCATCGGCTCAAGCTGGACGCCGTCTTCGTCAACATCTCATTCGTCGGAGCCAACGCCCTCGCCAAGGAACTCGGCGAGGACGGCAAGGGAGTGGTGGTGACTCAGGTCGTACCATTCCCCGGGGATACCAGCATCCCGCTTGTGGCCCGGTACCAAAAGGCGCTCAAGATAGCCAATCCTGACGCCCAGATCGGCTTCGTCTCGCTCGAGGGATACATGGTCGGCCGATTGGTCATCGAAGCCTTGGGAAAGGTGAAAGGTCCAGTTACGCGGGCGGAGCTGCTTTCGACCATCAAAGAAGTCGGCACGTTCGATCTGGGCGGCATCACGCTGTCCTATGGCCCAGACGACAATCAGGGAATGGACCAGGTCTTCCTCACCGTGATCCGGGCGGATGGCAGCTTCAAGCCAGTCGACCGCCTGGAACGTTGAAGCGGCGGGCAGGCGCGTCATCGCCGGGCAACGCGGACCCGCTTCAGTCGATGGCATGCCGTCATGGATCAAGCGAATCGAGAATATCTTGGACCGACCTCCGTCGAAGCCGACACTTCGAAGTCAGCCGGCGCGGGTCGCAAGCATGACGGCAAGGCGGCCCTAGGCATCAAGGCCAAACTGTTCCTGGCGTTCGGCGGGATGGCCATGTTGACCGTCGGCGCCAGCATGGTCGCGTGGTATGCATTCACCGACATTGACAGATCGGTGACGCGGATCACCGCTGAGAGCATCGGCGGCATGGCGGCCTCGCTCCGGCTGGCCGAAAAGAGCGCGGAGATCACGGCGACGGCTCCCGCTCTCATTGCGAGCCGCAGCGAAGAGGAGCGATCCAAGGAACAGGAGAAACTCGTTCGTAGGTTGAATGAAATCTCCGCCGTGACCGAGAGTCTGAGGGTCACGGGCACGGCCGAAGCAAGATTCGCCAATCTGACCGAGATCGAAGGCAAGATCGCAACCGAGCTAAAAGCGCTGGACGGCGCTGTCGCGCAGCGCCTGCGACTGAGCGCGCAAAGGCAGGCCGCGGTCGCGGATCTTGCCGTCGTCGAGACCAAGTTCCAGAACGCCTTGGAGCCTTTGGTGGACGACGCCGGCTTCAACCTCGTCACCACCAGCGAGGAGGTGACGGCCAAGAGCAAGGAGGCGATCATAGGCCTGATCGAGGGCGGGGTGAATGCCTTGCAGGCGCTGCTGACGCTGCGCGCCGATGGCAATCTGGCGGCGAGCCTGTTGCGCGAAGCGGCGCACGTCGACGATCCGGCCTTGATTCAGCCCATCCGCGAGCGGTTCTCGGCTGCAGCGGCCGCGATCGAGAAGGGTCTCGCGGCGCTACCTCAGTCGAACGAGAACAAGCGGCTGCACGAGGTGAGCAAGTCATTGATTGCGCTCGGCCGCGGCGTGGACAACGTTTTCCAAGTCCGGTCGCAGGAACTCCGAGCCCCCGTCGAGACGCGGCACTCGTTCCAGATCAAGCGCGAAGACATGACGGCGGCGGTGGAGTTGGCGTACCGCAAACTGTCCGAGACGCTTACGCCGATGGTGGACGACGCCGGCTTCGACCTCGTCACCACCAGCGAGGAGGTGACGGCCAAGAGCACGAAGTCGATCACCGGCTTGGTCGAGGGTGGGGCGAACACCTTGCAGGTGCTACTGACGCTGCGCGCCGAGGGCAACCTGGCAGCGGGCCTGCTGAATGCGGCCGCCGGCGTCCCTGATCCCACTTCACTCAAGCCGCTCCAGGAACGCTTCGTCGCGGCCGCGAGCCGCGCAGAGAAGCTGCTCGCACGGCTTCCGGCCGCGGCTTACGGCGATACGCTCAAGGGCCTCACGGAAAAGCTGATCGCGTTTGGCACCTCCACAGAAAATATCTTCAACTTGCGACGCGAGGAGTTGCGCCAGATCGCGGTTGCTCAGGCGTCGTTGCAGACCAGCAACGCGCTCGTCCTGCGTCTCGGCAAGGAGGTGGCGGAACTCGTCCTGACTGCCCAGAACAGCAGCGATGCCGCAGCGGTCCGCACCGCCCAGGCCATCCGCGATGGCCGGCTCCTGCTTCTCCTCATCACTGCTCTGAGCGTGTTGGGCGCAATCGTGATCGCGGTGTTGTATGTGGTGCCCCGAGTCGTGAGCCCTATTGAGAACATTACAGCGGCGATGAGCGGCCTTGCTGCGGGCGACACGTCGATCGATGTGCCGGAGCGCGACCGCAGCGACGAGATCGGCCGAATGGCAGACGCGCTCGGCGTCTTCCGGGACACGGCTATCGAGGTGCAGCGATCGAACCTAAGGGAGATTCGGGAAGGCCGCCGGCGGTTGTCAGTCGCGATCGAGAGCATCTCCGAGGCCTTCTCGCTCTACGATGGCGAGGATCGCCTTGTCATTAGCAACAACAAGTATCGAACGCTCCTCTACCCAGGCGACGGCTCCGTAGAGATATCGCCCGGCATGACGTTCGAAAGCATCATTCGACGCGCCGCTGAGCGCGGCTACATCAGGGACGCCGACGGCCGGGTCGATGAGTGGGTTCGCGAACGCATGGCGCTTCACCAGGAACCGAGTGGCCCGCAGGTCCAGCACCGAGGCGACGGCCGCTGGATCCTGGTCAGCGAGCGCAAGACCGACGACGGTAGCACGGTGGCCGTATACTCGGACGTCACAGAGTTGAAACAGCGCGAGACTCAGTTGGCAGACAAATCTCGGGCGCTAGAGCAGCTCTCAAACCAGCTCGCGAAATACCTATCGCCCCAAGTATACGAGTCTATCTTCACCGGAAAACAGGAAGTCAAAATCGCGAGTCGCCGGAAAGAGCTGACCGTCTTCTTTTCGGACATCGCGGGCTTCACCGAGACGACGGATCGGCTGGAGTCCGAGGACCTGACCCGGCTGCTGAACCACTATCTGACCGAGATGTCGCAGATCGCCCTTTCCTATGGAGCGACTATCGACAAATACGTCGGCGACGCCATCGTCATCTTCTTCGGCGATCCGGAGACACGCGGCGTCAAAGAGGACGCCCTCGCCTGCGTCGAGATGGCCATCGCCATGCGGAAGAGGATGCTCGAGCTGCAGGACGTATGGCGGACGTCTGGAATCGAAAAGCCCCTCCGATGCCGGATTGGAATCAACACGGGGTACTGCACCGTCGGAAACTTCGGCAGTGAGGATCGGATGGACTACACCATCATCGGCGGCGGCGTAAATCTCGCCTCTCGGCTTGAGGCTGCCGCCACCCCAGGCGAGATCCTCATATCCTTTGAAACCTACGCGAATGTTCGCGACCAGATCCATTGTGAGGAGCGTGGGCACATTTCTGTCAAGGGCATCGCCTACCCCGTCGCGACCTATCAGGTCGTCGACGCCTATGAGAACCTCGGCACCGAGCGCCTGTTCATGCACGAGGAACGCCCCAACCTGAGACTCGACCTCAATCTCGACGCGATGTCTGCCAGTGATCGAGACCATGCGGCCATCGTGTTACGCGAGGCCTTGAATCGATTGTCTGCGCTCGACCAAGCTTCCACGCCGGGACCACAGGAGACGAAGCAAGTCGCGTCCGCTCAGAACGACCCGCCAAAGGTGGAATAACGGCGCGCTTAGCGCAGAGCACGAACCGACACCACTTGCCGCCCCCGATCAGAACACTTAGTTCTTGCTGGTTTTCAGGTGTTCTTCCGCTGCGGCGAAACCGCTCTTGGCCTTGAGTGTCAAAGCCGTCGGGTGCGGCTTCCATTCGGAAACCAGTTTTTCTGCATTCTCGAGCTCCGGCTTGGACAGCATTGAGCCAAACTCGTCCACATTCTTCTTGGGAGCAATTTTCGAGAGTTTGAAATAGGCATACGACAAGGACCGATCTTTTGGCACGCCTTTTCCAGCGGAATACACGCGGGACAGACTAAAGAGGGCGTTGGGATATCCCTGATCGCCCGCCATCTTCCACCATTTCAGCGCCTCTTCTGAATTTCCCTGTTTGTCATACAGATTGGCGACATCGTGCTGGGCCAGCGCATAACCGGCTTTGGCGGACACAAGCTTGTATTTCAAGGCTTGACCCGAATCCAATGCGACAATGCCCGCGCCTTGCCCGTCATAGTAACAACCCAGCTTATAGGCTCCGAGCGGGTCGCCGGCCGCAGTCGATTTTTGAAACCACTCGAATGCCTGCCTGGGATCCTGTTCCGTGCCGATGCCATTATTGTACATCATGCCCACATGGTATTGCGCCTCGGCATCTCCTTTATTGGCCAACGCCACCATCGCCTTAAGGGTGTCCGCGTCATTCGCATGGGCGGGCATTGAGAAGAGCAAGAGGCACGAAAAAGCCAGGGCAACAAGCTTCATGTCAAATTCCCAATGGGGTTTGAACCGTTGTATCTTGGTCATTCAGAACGGAAATAGGTTCGCTGCGGGAGGGGAAATGGGGCTGCGGCATTTTCGCGAATACGCGCTTGCGACCGCGACTGATCTCGTGATGTCGAACCGGATACTCCCGCAATGAGCGATTGGCTGCACAATCTGCCGGTGCCGTGGATGGCGCTGGTGATTTTTGGCTTCACTTATCTGCTGGCCGCTTCGATCTACGCCGTGGTTGCGAGGCTTGCGACGGAGAAGCGCGCGGCATCGTTCAAGGCGATTTCGCCGGGCATGCTGCCGGTGCTCGGCATCATCTTCGGCCTGTTCGTCGCGTTCACGGCCGCGCAGGTCTGGGGCGACAGCGACCGCGCCAGCGCGGCCGTAAGCCGCGAGGCCAGCGCTCTGCGCAGCGCCGTGCTGCTCGGCGCCGGACTGCCGGCAGAGACGGAGGCCAGGCTGCAAGGCTACGTGCGCGCCTATGTCGAACAGGCCGCAACCGTGGAATGGCCGATGATGGCCCGGCATGCGGCATCGCTCAAGGCGGCGCCGCCCGCGCTCGCCGACGCCTTGCAGCTCGTCATCACCATGACGCCGCGGGGCGCGGGCCAGCAGACCGCGCAACGCGAGATCGTCACCGCCCTCGAACAGGCGCTCGATGCGCGCCGGCAGCGGATCATCATCAGCATGGCCGCTGTCAATCCGGTGAAGTGGTGGTGCCTATATCTGCAGGCCGCGTGCGCCTTGCTGGTGATCGGCCTCGTCCATTGCGACAATCGCCTCGCGGCGTCGATTGCGATGGGCCTGTTCGCAACCGGTGTCGCCGCCTCAGTACTGCTGATCGCCGCACATGACCGTCCCTTCACGGGCGAGATCTCGATCACCCCGGAGCCGCTGCTTCAGATCATGCCGGATGCGCCGCCGAAGCGGGGCTGATCGCGCAGTCGAGCATCCATTGCACGCCAAAACGGTCGGTCAGCTTGCCGTAGTAATCGCCCCAGGGCTGGATGCCGAGCGGCGTGGTGATCGTACCGCCTTCGGCTAGCCTCTGGAACAGCTCCGTCGTCGCTTGCGCGTCGTCCATCATGAGGATGTGGGCGGAGCCGCGCATCGGCTCGGCATCGTCATTGTCGGATGCGTAGAAGCAGATGCCGGGGCCTTCGAATTTGGCGTGCATGATCTTGCCGCGCATCGCGGGGTTTTTGAGCGGCATTCCCCCCTCGCCATGACGCATCATGTGCGTCACTTGGCCGAGGCCGCAGGCGGTGTAGAAGGCGAGCGCCGGCTCGCATTGGGTGGTGAAGAAGAGATAGTTCGACAGTTGCATGTACCGCGCTCCCGTTTGTGTTGATCAGGCCTCAGCACAGGCGTTCAGCGCCGCCACGCGGCAGGCCGACGCAATCGCCGCGCTGACCTCCTTGTCGGCAACCGCGCGCGCCATGGTGACGCCGCCGGACAGAATCGAGAGCAGCGCCCAGGCGCGGGCGCGTTTCTCTTTGCGCGAGCGGCCCAAGAGTCCGTCGGCGACCGCGTTCACGACGCCCTCAATCGCGGCCTCGAACACCGTCTTGATCTCTGCATCGGCACGCTGCACCTCGGAAGTCAGGCTCTGAAGTGCGCAGCTCGAACCGAGCTCGCAGACCCGCTTTTGTCCGAGATAGAAGTCGACGAACACCTCGACCCATTTGGCGCCGTGCTCATCGCGCAAATTCTCCACCGCAACGCGCAGCTCCTCGAGGCCGGCGACGAGCGCCGCCTTGAAGGCCTCGCCCTTGGACGAAAAGTGCCCGTAGAACGCGCCGGATGTCACCTCGGCCTCCTTGGCGAGGCCATCGACGCCGATGCCGCCATAGCCCTGGCGGCGGAAGCCGCGGCCGGCAGCAGCAAGCATTCGCGCACGGGCCTCTTCCTTGTGCCCAGCCTTGTAGCGCATGATCGGGTCCCTTTACATAACGATCGTGATTTTATGCTTGACAGCATGCGCCCCACGTGCGATTGCCATCACGATCGTTATATAACGATCGCAATCTTATCGCAAGCGATCGCGCAAGCGTTCGCGTGCTGACATCAAGGGAGCATCAGTCATGCCGATCAACGTCCTTGCCACCGATGGCATTCTCAGCGCGGCCGCACAGCAACAGGTGTTTGCTGAATTGACGGACTCGTTTCTCAGGCATCATGACCTCACGGGAAATCCGTTCATCACGCCGAATGTGATTGGCGAGATCAACACCATCCCGAAGGGCCGGTCGTTCGCCGGCGGCGCAGCAAACGACATCGTCGTGGTGGAGCTGAAGGTGCCGTCCTTCGCGCTGGCAACGCCGGCGCAGAAGGCGGGCTTCATCGCTGATGCCACCGAGATCGTATTCAAGGCGGCCGGCGGCAAACATCCGCGTGAGCGCATCTTCGTCAACATGGTCTATGCGGTGGACGGCCTCTGGGGCATCGGCGGCAAAGCCTACACCAATGCCGAGCTCGGCGAAGCGGTGAGCCTGGCGAGCGTCGCGTAGAGATCGGCCAACATGGAAATGCCGGCGTCGTCCGCGCGGCGCCGGCGCCGATTTGCGCTCAGCCTGACAAGGCTGCTCACGGCACCGATTGCCAGCCCTTGGGGGTCCAGCGCAGCAACCGGTCGGAGAGCGGTTTAGGCGAGCGGGACATGACGTTCCTGGTCAACGCGCGCAGGGCATCGACCGCGGCACTGGAGTCCTCGCTGGAATAGAGCAGGACGTCGGCCGCCGGCACCGCGACAAGCAACACGCCGCCCTGGGCCTTTGCCAGCGGCGCCCAGGAATCGACCAGCGCCAGCCGGCTGGTTTGATAATAGTCGCCGGTCAGGCTGCCGAACTGACCGTGCGGGATCGCCTTCGCAACCTCTGTCAGAGGCCTCACACCGCGGCGGACATTGGCAATCCCGATGTCGAACGACTGGGTCAGGGTGAGGCCCAACGCGTCGCGATCCCTATCGTTGAGCAGTCGCACCGTGCGCGGCGAATCGAGCACCGGCACCAAGACCAGCCCTTCGACAAGAGGCCTCGACGGAACCACGGCTTTCAGCCCAAGCTGTTCCTGGCTTTGCCGGATGTATTCGGCTGATCGAACGACGACGCGAAGGGCCTCTTTGGTCGGCCGATCGCCCTGATTGCGCGTCGCCTCGACGACACCCCGAATAAAAATGCGAAGCTCCGTAGCGCAGCCGTTCGCATTGGCTTTGCAGAACGCATAGATGCGATCGAGATTGGCTTGAGCGGACCCGATCGACAGCGTCAGAGGCGCCTTGATGACGACCTGAACGTCGCGCATCTCCTTGCGCAGCTGTTCGGCGACGAAGGCCGTAAAGCCAGGTTCGTCCGTGGGCATTTGTGCACTTGCGGGCGCGGCAGCAAACAGGTGAATGGCGGCACACGCAACAGCCAGCCACCGCCACATCCTGTTCATGTGAGGAAAACCCTGCGGCCACACAGCTGGCGTGACGGGCGTCCATCGCCGGTCATGAGCGCTCATCCAGCGCCGACGTCATTGCTGTGACACCGGCGAACACTCGCCGATCGCTCAGTAGCAATAGCGCGGATCGACCTGGACGTAGTAGCCGTCGGGACGCTGCATATAGCAACCACGCTGATAGGCGTAATAGCCGGAGCGGCGGCGCTCGCCTTCAGAGGCAATCGCCGCACCCGTGCCCGCGCCGACGACGGCGCCGATCGCAGCGCCGCGGCCGCCGCCCATGGCACCGCCGAGGATTGCGCCGCCGACGCCGCCGATGATCGCGCCGCCAATGGCGTCCTGTGCCGTGGCTTCATGCACCGGCATCGCCATCGCCATCGCAACCGTCAGACACGCCGCAATTCCAAGACCTCGAAGCATCTGCCATCCTCCATTGTGAAGCGGCCAGTCATAGCCTCCGCCGCGATTCCAGGCCAGCATATTTGCTCGGCTCGCAGGGACGACCGGCTCATGGCGCGCCGGCCCCTCCCGCTGTCGTCCCCCGCATTTTACTTCCCGAGCCTGAACGACAGCAGCATGGCATCAGGCGCCTGCTTGAATTCCCTGGTCACGGCGTCGCGCACGATTGCGGAAAGCTCGGCCAGCGGCTTGGCGTCGTAGACCCGGGGAAATTGCACCGTCACCGAGGTCAGCCGGCCATTGTGCCAGTTGAATCCGACCTGCGGCTTGGTGCCGGTCGACTGCTCGAGATCGCTCTCCACCGCCTTGGCCTCCGCAAAGCCTTCCCTGATCGTGCTCACGACATCGCAGGCGGACAGTGTCAGAGCACAGACGAGAAGCAAGGCGGTTCTAAACATCAGGCCTCCATGGCGATGCCGGCAGTCAACTACTGCGTGCATGATGGGCCAACTGCTGCTGAGTTGACAAGGCCGTGCGATCGGCGCCTACGGCTTGAGCCAGCGCTGCACGGCCTCGGCCGTGTCAGCCGGCGTCGTGTTGAAGCAGATGGCGGCGTCCGGGGCCAGGCGGTGGATGAGGTTGAGCACCTTCTCGAACAGCAGCAGGCGCGTCTTCGGCTCGCGCAATCCGGCGCCGATCAGGATGCAATCGAAGCGCTCGTCGCGCAGCACCGCCGTGACTACGACTTCCGCAGTTTCGTCGAGGTCGATCAGGCAGCTCGTCACCTCATAGCCGAGATCGCGCAGGCGCAGGAGCTGCGCCTCGATGTAGGAGCGAACGAGCTCGGGCGTGAGCTGCGGAAAGGTGCTGTAATCCGCACTTCCAGGCTCAATGCCGATCGCAAGCACGCGCTTGGCCATGCAGCGCTCCAGGTGACATTGTGCGACCGCTGCGCGTGCAGCAGCCTGACTGCCAACGGCGATACGGGCTCCCGGGTTCCCTGTTCCCTGCGCGCGGTCTCACGCCGCCGTCGAGCGAATGGCCGCCGCGATCGTCCTCAGCGACTGCCGCGCCGCAGGATCGGCAAGGCTCGCATAGAGCACGAGATCGCGCGATGGCAGCGCCGGCAGGCCGAGCTCGGGGCCGACATCGACCGAGCCTGGCGGCGCGACGCGGCGACCGAGCACGGCAATCGCAAGCCCGGCGGACACCGCAGCGGCGATGGTGCCAACCCCACCACCGACAAAAACTTCGGTCCACGGAATTTTGGCCGCGTCGAGCGCCGCGATGCCCATGCCGCGCATGGCGCAGGATTGCGAATGCGCGGCGAGCGGCAGCGGATCGCCGGGACGATGCGCGAAATCGCGCGCGGCCATCCAGCCGAACGCTTCGGAGAGCAACACCTCGCCGCCGCGACGTCCGCCGTCATGTCCGATCACGACGACTGCGTCGAGCGCGCCAGCGTCAAAGGATTCGAGCAGGTCGCGCGAGCTGCCGACATGCATCTCGAGCAGGAGACTGGGTTCGGCGCGCTTCACACGCTGAAGCAGCAGCGGCAGCTCGGCGCCGACGGCGTGGTCGCTGATTCCGACCACGAGCCGCCGCCGTTCGCTCGCAAACGCATCGAGCGCGTTGCCATGGGCTGCGATCAGCATGCGCGCGCGGTCGAGGAAGAGCTGGCCTGCGGCGGTGAGGCGAACCCGCCGCGGCGTCCGCTCGAACAGGCGCCGGCCGAGCCCGTCCTCGAGCCGCTTGATCTTCAGGCTCACCGCCGACTGCGTCGACTCCATCGCCTCGGCGGCGCGGGTGAAGCTGGCGAGATCGGCGACCAGGACGAAAGCCTGGACGGATTCGACATCGAGCGCCTTCATGGCCATTCATGACAAACTCAAATCATTGAAATATGTTTCCATACGATTTTCGAATGGTCAAGACAGCCCTATCCTCCTGACCGTCAATGCTCGATCAGGAGACCGCCCCATGCCGCTCACCCGTGTTTCCCTGCGCCGCGGAAAGCCCGCCGCCTACCGGCAGGCCATTCTCGATGGCCTCTACGAGGCGATGCGCGAAACCTTTGACGTGCCCGCCGACGACTTCTTCATGCTGGTCACGGAGCACGAGACGGCCGACTTCCACTGCAGCCCGAACTATCTCGGCGTGGCGCGGAGCGACGACCTCGTCGTCATTCAGTTGACCGTCAGCAACACGCGCAACGTGGCGCAGAAGAAGGCGCTCTATCGCCGGATCGTCGAAAAGCTCACCGCCAATCCCGGCCTGCGCGCGGAGGACGTCCTGATCAGCCTGGTCGAGACGCTGCCCGAGAACTGGTCGCTCGGCTACGGCCTGGCCCAATACGCCAAGGACGCGGCGGCCTGAGAGGCGCTGAAGTATGCACCGCCATCGCGAGAATCGGCTTGGCGAGAATCAGCTTGTGTTGCCAGGCACCGCAACGGCGGTGCCGGGCAACGCGACGGCGCTCGCGCGGCGCTTCATCAGCGCGCGTTCCCGCTCATTGGTCGCGAGCTGTGCGGCGGCTTCGAACGCGAGATGCGCCTCCGCGTAGTGGCCGAGCTTCTCCAACAAATCGCCGCGAACCGCAGGCAGATGGTGATAGGCCCTCAGCGCCCGCTCGTCAGCGATGGCGTTCACGACGTCGAGCCCTGCTTGCGGGCCTTCGGCCATGCCGACGGCAACCGCACGGTTGAGCTCGATGACCGGCGAGCGCACCAGCCGCGCCAGCTCGGTGTAGAGCGCGGCGATGCGCCGCCAATCGGTGGCGGCGGCGTTATCAGCGGTGGCGTGACAGGCGACGATGGCGGCCTGTAGCGCGTAAAACCCGCCTGAGCCGCCGAGTTCACAGGCACGGTCAAGCGAGCGCAGGCCGCGACGGATCTGCAACTGGTCCCAGAGCGAACGATCCTGGTCCATCAGCAGAATGGGATCTCCGTTCGCATCGGTTCGTGAACTCATTCGCGAGGCGTTCAGCTCCATCAGGGAGATGAGGCCATGAACCTCCGGTTCCTGCGGCGCCAGGCCGACGAGTACGCGGCCCATGCGCAGCGCCTCCTCGCAGAGTTGAGGCCGTAGCCATTCCTCGCCGCGTGCGGCCAGGTAGCCTTCGTTGAAGATGAGATAGACAACTTCCAGCACCGAGGCGAGACGCTCGGACAGCGCCTCGCCGCTCGGCGTCTCATAGGCGAGACCGGACTCGGACAGCGTCCGCTTGGCGCGCAGGACGCGCTGGGCGATGGTTGCTTCCGGCACGAGACAGGCACGTGCAATCTCAGGGGTGGTCAGGCCGCAGATCATGCGCAACGCCAACGCAGCGCGCGCCTCGCGCGACAGGATCGGATGACAGGCCGTGAAGATGAGCCGCAGCAGCTCATCTCCGATGTCGTCGTCGAGCGCGGCATCGTAATCCGGCACGGCGTCCTGCTCCTGCAACATGTCCCGCGCCAGCATGTCGTGCTTGTGTGCGAGCATCTTGCCGCGACGCAGATGATCCAGCGCGCGGCGCTTGGCCGTGGTCACGAGCCAGGCGCCGGGGTTGTCGGGCACGCCGCTGATCGGCCAGGCCTCGAGCGCCGCAACCAGCGCGTCCTGGGTCAGCTCCTCCGCCAGCGGCACGTCACGCAGCATCCGCGACAGCGTCGCGATCAGCCGCGGCTGCACGATGCGCCAGGTCGCGTGGATCGTGGCGCGGATGACGCGATCGGTGTCGGCGGCGGTCATCGCCGCCGACCGTGGCGAGCATTGGTAACCATCAGGCGTGTGCAGCTATCTTTGATCGCGCATCGACCTCGCAGGCCCCGTCCACGCCCGGTGTCGCGAACGCGCGCAATTCGCAGGTGCCTTCCCAGCCCGGCATGTGGTCGAGGTGCAGCTGCATGAATTCCTTGGCCATGGCCAGGGCCTCCTCCTTGTCGCGCAGCTCGAAGATGGCGTAGCCGCCGATCACCTCCTTGGCCTCGACGAAGGGGCCATCGATGACGCTGAGCTGGCCGTCGGTGATGCTCACCCGGGCGCCGGTCGCAAGCGGCATCAAGCCGCCATTGTCGATCATCCGGCCAGCCTTGATCTCCCGCTCGGAAATCTTCAGCATTGCCTCCATCAAGGCCGGGGACGGCCCTGCGGAAGGCTTTGGCGAGGTGACGATGTACATGAAGCGCATGCGAAACTCCTCTTGAGGCGAGAAGCGGCCAAATCGGCCGCCAAATCCGCTCGCTTAAGGAGTTGACGATCCAGCCGGCCCCGGATCGACATGGGCGGTGAAAAAATTTCGCAGCCGGCCGGCGTCTACTGCCGCAGCATGATCAGGGGGTCGGCCGTATCGGGAACACGCCGCCATTGCGCGTTGTCGTCGGCCTCGAACTGCCAGGTTGCGCCCGCCTTCGACATCAGGATGATCTGGCCGCGCTCGAGCCGCCATTGCGTCGGGTTGAACTGCGCAATCGCCGGATCGCATTTCGGCTTGACGAAGACCTGGAAGTTATCCGGGCCGGATTCGGTATTGGTAAGCACGAGCGAACAGATCGGCTGGCCGTTGCCGCGCACCATCGCCCAGTCGCCGATCATCTGATCCATCGACTTCGCCATTGAGCGGGCGGCCGCAAGGTTTTGCAGAATGTAGACCCCCTCGCCCTGCCGCAGGCCTTCAAAAATGCCCGCTTCGACCTCGGTGAAGTCGATCACGGCCTCGCCGGTCGCGTCCTGCAGGCGCACGATGTCGAGGCCTTTCACGCTCCAGGCCGCGATGTCCTTGGTGAAGGGCAGCGCGGTCTTGCAGGCAGGCTCGAGCTCGAGCTTCGAGCCCTGCCCGGCAGCGTCTCCTTTGAGCGTGACGACGCAGGTCTTGCTGCGCTCGGTGGTCGAGAGCTCCCACTGCCCGATCATGTCCTTCTTCAGGGCATCCTGCGCATGCGCAAGACCTGTCGCGGCGACAAGCGCCACGACGGATAGCGCTGCAACCCTGAAAAACGACATCAGCGGGCCTTCACCGGGGTTTCCGGAACCGGCGTCAGCGGCGGCTTGCCGGAGAACCAGGTCTTGAGATTGTCGACCACGAGCTGGTCCATCGCGTTGCGGGTGACCACTGAGGCCGAACCGATATGCGGCAGCAGGAGGACGTTCTGCATCGCCTTCAACTCGTCGGGCACGTTCGGCTCGGCGGCGAACACGTCGAGGCCGGCTGCGAGAATGGTGCCTGACTTCAGCGCCTGGATCAGCGCGGGCTCGTCGACGACAGAACCGCGCGCGACGTTGATCAGCACGCCACGGGGCCCGAGCGCCTTCAACACCTCGGCATTGATCATCTTGTTGGTGCCGGCACCGCCGGGCACGATGACGACGAGCGTATCGACTTCCTTCGCCATCTGGATCAGGTCGGGATAGTGCTTGTAGGAGACGTCCTTCGACGGATTGCGCGAGTGATAGACGACGGGCACGTTCGACGCCTCGATCCGGCGCGCGATGGCCTGGCCGATGCGGCCCATGCCGACGATGCCGACCTTGCGGTCGCGCAGCGAGCCCACGCTCAGCGGATAGTTCTGGGTCTGCCACAGGCCGGACCGCACATAACGGTCGGCCTTGATGAACTCGCGCAAGGTCGCCAGCAGGAGCCCCATCGCAACGTCGGCGACCTCTTCGGTCAGCACGTCGGGGGTATTGGTGACGATGATGTTGTGCTCGCGCGCATAGGCCGTATCGACGTGATCGTAGCCGACGCCGAAATTCGAGACGATCTCGAGCTTCGGAAGCTGCGACAGCGAATTCTTGTCGGCGCGCACGGTGTGATAGGTCACCGCCACGCCGCGAATCTTTTCGCGGACCGCCGGCGTCAGCCGCTCGAGGTCGCCGTGGGTCTCGGCCTTATGCACGACGAAATGATCGGAAAACCCGTTCTCCAGGATCGGCCGCACCGGCCCATAGATCAGAAGGTCGATCTTTTCGGACGAAATCGGACCGGTAGACATCAGGTATCCTTTCCAAGCGCGCTTTCATGCCAGCGCCGCAAAACGAGGTGGGAAATTAGCGCCAGCAGCCCATAGATGACAATCCCGGCAAGCGACAACAACAGCAGCGCTGCGAACATGCGGGGTATGTTGAGACGATAGCCTGACTCGGCGATCCGATAGGCGAGCCCCGAGCCGGCGCCGGCCGTACCGGCCGCGATCTCGGCCACGACGGCGCCGATCAGCGACAATCCGCCGGCAATGCGCAGGCCGCCCAGGATGTAAGGCAGGGCCGATGGCAATTTCAGGAAACGCAGGGTTTGCTGGCTTGACGCGCCATAAAGCTGGAACAGGCCGGCGAGATTGCGGTCGACCGAGCTCAACCCGAGCGTGGTGTTCGACAGCACCGGAAAGAATGCGACGATGAAGGCGCAGACGACGACGGCGGTCTGCTGGTCCAGATAGATCAGCAGCAGCGGCGCGATCGCGATGACAGGCGTCACCTGGAGGATGACGGCATAGGGGAACAGCGAATACTCCACCCATTTCGACTGGTTGAAGAGCAGCGCCAGCGCGATGCCGCCGACGGCGGCCGCGATGAACCCTTCGAGCGTGGTGAGAAGCGTGGTCGCGAGGGATTGCGACAGCACCCCCCAGTCGTTGATCAGCGTAAGAATGATGGCCGAGGGCGCCGGCAGCACGTAAGGCGGGATCTGCTTGATACGGACCACGAGTTCCCAGGCGAGAAGGCCGGCCGCGAACACGACGACGGGCAGGACGAAGCGCACCGCCTGCAACGCGCCATTGCCGGACGGTTTGGCTGGCTGCGCGCTCATAGCACCGCCTGCCCGGAATAGGATGGCGCGAGGGCGGCTGACACGCGGCGGCAATAATCGGCATAGGCCGCGGAGGTACGAAACGCCTCGCCGCGCGGCTCGACCGTCTCGACGCGGATGTCGGCCTGGATTCGCCCCGGCCGCGCCGTCATCACCACGACGCGCTGCGACAGATAGACTGACTCGAACACCGAATGGGTGACGAAGATGACGGTCTTGCGCAGGCCGCGCCACAGCGTCAGCAGATCATTGTTGAGGCGAAAGCGCGTGATCTCGTCGAGCGCGGCGAACGGCTCGTCCATCAGGAGAATGTCGGGATCGGTGACCAATGCGCGCGCCAACGAAACCCGCATCTTCATGCCGCCCGAGAGCTCGCGCGGGAACGCCTCGGCGAAGTCGGTGAGCCCAACGCTGGCGAGCGCATCGTCGACCCGGGCGTTCGCATCGTGCTTCATCACGCCCGCAAGCTTCAGCGGCAGTCGCACGTTTTCGCGCACGCTGGTCCAAGGCATCAAGGTCGGCTCCTGGAACACGAAACCGATACCGTGCCCGGGCTGCGGGACGCCTTCGTGGCGCGCGACCCGCACCGTGCCGGAACTGGGCGCGGCGAGGCCCGCGATCAGGCGCAGCGCGGTGGACTTGCCGCAGCCGGACGGCCCAAGCAGCGAGATGAACTCGCCCTTGGGCACCGCGAGATCGAGCGGCCCCAGCGCCATGACGCCATTGTCATAGGCCTTGGTCACGGCGCGCAAGCTCACGCTGAGCGCCGTCAGGCCGCCATTGGCCCCGGACGATGCCGTGACATCGGACATCGGCGGCTTACTTGCCGGGACGCAGCTCGACGCCGACACCCTTGTTGACGAAGCGCAGCGTGTAGGATTTGCGGTAGTCGAGGTCGCGCTTGATGACGCCGGCCTTCACCATCTTGTCGAAGAAGGAGGTGTAGCGTTCGTCGCTCATCGCGCCGATGCCGTCCTTCATCGAGTCGCCGGAATCGACGATGCCGAATTCCTTCATCTTGGCAACGGAATAGGCCAGCAGCTCGTCCGTCATCTCCGGATTGAGCTTCTTGATCATGGCGTTGCCGGCCGAATTGTCGCGATAGAGATAATTGTACCAGCCGACCACGGAGGCATCGACGAAGCGCTGCACGAGGTCCGGCTTCTTGTCGACGATCTCCTTGCGGGTCTCGATCAGCGTCGAATAGGTGTTGAAGCCGGAATTGGCGAGCAGGATCACGTTCGGCTTGAAGCCCGCAGCCTTCTCCACCGCAAACGGCTCGGAGGTCACGTAGCCCTGCATCGCGCTCTTGGGGTTGGCGATGAACGGCTGCGGATTGAAATTATAGGGCCGGACGTTCTTCTCGTTAAAACCGTATTCGGACTTCAGCCACTGGAAGTAGCTGGTCATGCCTTCCTTGGAGACGAATAGCGTCAGCGGCTTCAGATCGTCGATCTTGCCGAGTTTCACGTCCGGATGGGTCAGCATCACCTGCGGATCCTTCTGGAACATCGCGGCGACCGTGATCACGGGCACGTTGTTGGCGACTGCATCGAACGACATCAGCGTGTTCGCGGCCATGAAGAAGTCGATCTTGCCGGCGATCAGCAGCATCCGGTTGTTGTCGTTGGGACCGCCGGGAACGATGGTGACGTCGAGGCCGTACTTCTTGTAGGTGCCGTCGGCGGCCGCCTGGAAGAAGCCGCCATGCTCGGCCTCGGCGACCCAGTTGGTGCCGAAGGACACCTTGTCCAGGGTTTCGGCCCGCGCGGGCAGCATCGCGAGCAGAGCCGCAGCGAGCGCACCCGTTAACGCTCGGCCGAGATGAATGGGGCGCATGATTGGACTCCGTCGATCGTTCTGGCCCATGATAGGGACAACCTTATAGGGACAACTTTGGAGATTTTGGGGGACGCGGCGCTAGCGAGCGGCGCCCCCTTGGGAAGAGACCGACAAACTACCGTGCAAATTCGCGCAAAGAAACCTCGATGACACCGCCCCGCGACTGGACCGAGATCCGCTGGCCCGACACGGCGCCTGGCGACCGGGCGCGATGGATCGCGGTGCTGCCGCTGGCGGCGACCGAGCAGCATGGCCCGCATCTGCCGCTCGAGACCGACGTGATGATCGCGGATGCCTATCTCGCGCGCGTCGGCGAGTTACTGCCGGACACTGTCCCGGCCACGTTCCTGCCCGTTCAACCCGTCGGGATTTCCACCGAACATATCGACTATCCGGGCACGCTGACGCTGCCGACCGAGGCTGCGCTGAAGAGCTGGACCGCGATCGGCGAGGACGTCGCCCAGGCCGGCCTGCGCAAGCTCGTCATCGTCACCAGCCATGGCGGCAATAGTGCTGCGATGATGCTGGTCGCCCAGGATCTGCGCGCCCACCACAAGCTTTTCGTGGTGACGACGTCATGGTCGCGACTCTGCGGCGCGGACAAGCTGTTCACCGCCGATGAGGTGCGCCACGGCATTCATGGCGGCGCGGTCGAGACGTCGATCATGCTCGCAAAATATCCGGCGCATGTGCGCATGGAGGCGATCGCCGATTTCCAGCCGAGCAGCGTTGCGATGGAAAAGCAGTATCGCTGGCTGTCGACGCAACGACCCGCGCCCTTCGCCTGGCAGGCGCAGGATCTGCACGAAAGCGGTGCCGTCGGCAACGCGACGCTGGCCTCGCCCGAGAAGGGCGAAGCGCTCATCGATCACGGCGCGCGCGCCTTCTGCGAGCTGCTCGCCGAGGTCGATAACTTCGACGTGAACAGGCTCAAAGCCGGACCCCTCGCCTAGCTCCCATCCTGCTGAGATTCCTCGGAAATCGGCCTGCGTTGCAGGCCGACTTTTCGCACTTCGAACCGGAATTGGGGAGCCTCCGTCCAATTGGCACGCGGGCCACAACGGGCCGCCTCAACCGGATGGAGTTTGAAAATGTCGATCAAGACCAAGATTGCCGCCGCTGCCCTTGCAGCCCTGACCATCACCGCCAGCGTTGCGACCACCACCTCGACCGCCCAGGCCAAGCCGCTCGGCTGGGGCTGGGGCGTCGGAGCCGGCATCGCCACCGCCGCCATCGTCGGCACCGCGGTCGCCGCCAGCAACCCTTATCCCTATGGCTACGGCTACACCCGCTGCGGCTGGGTCGCCCAGTATGACGCCTTCGGCCGTTACATGGGCCGCGTCCGCACCTGCTACTGATTTCCTGCTGAGGCCGATTCCTTAGTGGATCCTGCGTCCGACACGGGCGCCTCATCCACCCCGTGTCGTGCCCCCGACCCGCCCGGTTGTCCCCCCGGGCGGGTCATCATTTTGGGGCGCTGGAAGACGCTTTGGGTTGTTGCACCCCCGTCACACTCGGATGCGAACCCATCTCTGCGGTGAATCGCGCTAGTTGCTATTGCGAATTACTCGCAATAAGGTTCTGAGACATTACCGGGACTTGGGAAGAAACCGCGTCGGTCGGCGATCATCTGGTCGAACTGGCGACATCCAACCCCGCTGATGACAGGATCGCCCCGAATCTGCAGGGATACCGGGGCCGGTGGGGACAATTCGCGCTTGGGGGCGGCGGGGTGAGAGTAAAGCGTCTACGATTATTGCGAGCTTCCGCCGCGAGCGCCTTCGTGACCACCTTGGGCATGCTGGCCGTCAATGAGGCGGCGCCGGCGGCCGATCTGCCGCTGAAGACGCCGGCGTGGAAGGCCGTCTACGACTGGACCGGATTTTATATCGGCGCGCATGCAGGCTATGGCCGCGGCTCCTCGAATTTCGTCCTGAGTGACCCCGCGGCGATCACCGGCAACGGCGTCTTCAGCGGCATGATCGGGGGCGTGCAGGCCGGCTACAACTATCGGCTCAACTCTGGCCTGCTCGTCGGCGTCGAAGGCGATTTCTCGTTTCCCAACTACATCATCTCGAACTCGATCGTCTCGGCGCTGGCGTCGGGCGCCAACGACGTCACCCAGCAATGGGACTACACCGCAAGCCTGCGCGGCCGCGTCGGCTACACCAGCGGTCCGTGGCTGCTCTACGCAACCGGCGGCTTCGCATGGATGGGCGAGCGCTATTTCAACACGCCTGCCGTCGGCGTCGATCCAAAAATCCTGAACACGAGGCCGGGCTGGATCGCGGGCGGCGGCGTCGAATACGCCTTCGCGCCGCATTGGAGCGCGCGGCTCGAATATCTCTACAGCCGCTTCGATGCGGCCAACGTCACCTTCGCATCGGGCGCGCAGTACACCTCCTCGGCGCTCGACTTCCAGTCGATCAGGCTCGGCCTCAACCGCAAGGTCGATTGGCCGGGCATGCCGAGCTACAATCCAAAATCGTCGCTGATCGACACCGAGTCGGATCGCTGGGAGATCCACGGCCAGAGCACCTATCTGCCGCAGGGCTACGGATCCTTCCGCGCGCTCTACACTGGACCGAACTCGCTCTCTCCGTCGGCGCAGGCCAAGGCGACCTGGAGCAACAGCCTGTTCCTGAACGCGCGGCTGTGGGAGGGCGGCGAGGTCTATTACAACCCCGAACTGCTCCAGGGTTTTGGGTTGAACGACACGGTCGGCGCCGCGGGCTTCCCGAATGGCGAGGCGCAGAAATCGAACTTCCCCTACCCGCACTACAACACCTCGCGCCTGTTCCTGCGCCAGACCTTTGGTTTTGGTGGCGAGCAGGAGGAGCTCGCGAGCGGCCAGTTGCAGCTCGGGCAAAAGGTCGACGTCTCGCGCCTGACCATTCAGGCCGGCAAATTCCCCGTGATCGACGTGTTCGACGGCAACGCCTACGCCAAGGACACCCGCAAGGATTTCATGAACTGGTCGCTATGGGCGCCGGGCGCCTTCGACTATTCGGCCGACAAGGTCGGCCTCACCTATGGCGTCACCGCCGAGCTCAACCAGAAGAACTGGGCGCTGCGCGGCGGCTATTTCCTGATGGTGGCGGAGTCCAACTCGAACCATTTCGACACCAGGGTCCCCGAGCGCGGCCAGTATCTGATCGAGCTGGAGACGCGTTTCTCATTGTTCTCGCAGCCCGGCAAGCTCAGGACCATCGGCTGGGTCGACAGCGCCAACATGGGCAGTTTTCGCGAGACGCTGGACAATCCCGCGCTCAATCTCGACATCTCGCAGACGCGCCGCGGCCGGCTGAAATACGGCTATGTGCTCAATCTCGAACAGGCGATCACAGACGATGTCGGCCTGTTCAGCCGCTGGAGCTGGAACGATGGCCACACCGAAACGCTGGCCTTCACCGACATCCATCGCAGCCTGTCGGCCGGATTGTCGATCAAGGGAACCAAATGGGGCCGGCCCGACGACGTAATCGGCATCGGCGGCGCCGTCAACGCCATCTCGCAGGACTATCGCGATTTCCTCGCCGCCGGTGGGCTCGGCGTGCTCGTCGGCGACGGCGCGCTCAACTACCGCAAGGAGCGCATCCTCGAGGCGTACTATGCCTATGCGCTGAACAAGAGCTTCACCTTCACAGCCGACTACCAGCTCATCACCAACCCCGCCTATAACGCCGATCGCGGCCCGGTCTCGATCTTCTCGGGGCGGCTGCACGGGGAGTTCTGAGGGATAGAGCGTTTTTCGAGCGAAGTGGACACCGGTTCGCGTCAAGAAAACGCGTCAAAACGAGAATCGAGAGCCCCGATCCGATTCCATCGGAACGGAAAAGGCTCTATTTCCGCCTGCGGCAATTTGGGCGGAACCCGGCAATGTCAGCGTCGAATGCCTATATAGTGGGTTTGGTCCGGCGACCGCCTGACCAGGTGCCTCCAATCATTCGCGTGCAATGCTCTCCCTCGAACTCGCTATCGTCGTCGTCCTGATTGTCGTCAACGGCCTGCTCTCCATGTCGGAGCTCGCCGTCGTCTCGTCGCGCCCGGCGCGCCTGGCCATCCTCGCCAACAGGGGCGTACGCGGCGCCCAGCGCGCACTGGCCCTGGCGTCGGATCCCGGACGGTTCCTGTCGACGGTTCAGATCGGCATCACGCTGGTGGGCGTACTCTCCGGCGCGTTCTCCGGCGCGACGCTCGGACAACGGCTGGCGCAATGGCTGGTCGAGCTCGGGCTGTCGTCGGGGGCGGCCGACATCGTCGGCGTCGGCATCGTCGTCACCGTGATCACCTATGCGACCCTGATCGTCGGCGAGCTCGTGCCGAAACAGGTGGCGCTGCGCGATCCCGAAAGCATCGCCGTGAAGGTCGCACCGGCGATGGAGCTGCTTGCAAAAATCTCGCTGCCGCTGGTGCTGCTGCTCGACCTCTCCGGCAAGGTCATCCTCACGCTGCTCGGCCGCGGCGGCAAGGCGGAGGAGACGGTTTCCGAGGACGAGATCCATCACATCGTCCACGAAGCCGAGAGCGCCGGCGTGCTGGAGCCCGGCGAGAAGGAGATGATCGCGGGCGTGATGCGGCTCGGCGACCGGCCGGTCGGCGCCGTCATGACGCCGCGCACCGAGGTCGACGAGATCGATCTCAGCGACGATCCGGCTGATATCCGCGAGATCATCGCAAAAAGCCCGCATTCGCGCTTTCCCGCCTCCGACGGCGACCGCGAAAGGCCGATCGGCGTGCTCCAGGCCAAGGATCTGCTGGTCGCCTACATGAACGAACGCTCGCCGGATCTGCGCGCGCTGGTGCGCGAGGCTCCGGGCATTCCGGCCTCGGCGGACGCGCGCGACGTGCTCGCGATCCTAAGGGCGGCACCGGTTCATGTCGGTCTCGTCTATGACGAATATGGCGGCTTCGAAGGCGTGGTCACCGCGGCCGACATATTGGAATCGATCGTCGGCGCCTTCCACTCCGAGGAAGGACCGCCGGAGCCGGCCTACGTCAAGCGATCAGATGATTCGCTGCTGATCGAGGGCTGGATGCCGGTCGACGAATTCGGCGAGTTGCTCGGCATCGAGCTGCCGCGGCATCACCGCTTCCATACCGTGGCGGGGCTCGTGCTGCAGCAGTTCAACGTGCTGCCCAACGTCGGCGACGCCTTCGATCTCGGCGGCTGGCATATCGAGGTGATCGACCTCGACGGCCGACGAATCGACAAGATTTTGGCGACACGCAGGGAGCAGGCGGCGGCGTAGCACGACGGCGCCGCCTTGTCCGGGGCGCGCATGCGGACGCGCTGCCTCACATCACCGGCTGGAACGTGTCCGCCCGCGCCATCTGCCAGGCGTCGCGGAAGCGCTGGTCCTCGGTGCCGTCGAGCAATTCACCCGGACGCAGCGCGGGATAGAGTTTTGCAAAGGAGCGGACCTCGGTGGTCGAGGTGCGCTGGCTGAAGTGGATCGGACGCAGCTCCTGCGGATGTTCGAGGCCGGCGGCCGCGATCAGCTCGGACAGCGAGTGCAGCGTGGCGTGGTGGTAATTGTAGACGCGGTCGATCTTCAGCGGCACGTAGAGCGCGCGCGCACGCGTCGGGTCCTGCGTGGCCACGCCGGTCGGGCAACGGTCGGTGTGGCAGCTCAGGGACTGGATGCAGCCGAGCGAGAACATGAAGCCGCGCGCCGAATTGCACCAGTCCGCGCCGATCGACATCGCGCGCGCCATGTCGAAGGCGGTCGCGATCTTGCCGGACGCGCCGATCCTGATGCGGTCGCGCGCGTTGATGCCGACCAGCGCATTGTGGACGAAGCTGACGCCCTCGCGCATCGGCATGCCGAGATGGTCCATGAACTCGAGCGGCGCCGCACCCGTGCCGCCTTCATTGCCGTCGACGACGATGAAGTCCGGATAGATGCCGGTCTCAAGCATCGCCTTGCAGATCGCGAGAAACTCCCAGGGATGACCGATGCACAGCTTGAAGCCGGCCGGCTTGCCGCCGGAAAGACGCCGCATCTCGGCGATGAACTCCATCATCCCAACCGGCGTCGAGAAGGCGCGATGCGAGGCCGGCGAGATGCAGTCCTCGCCCATCGACACGCCGCGAATCTTCGAAATCTCCTCCGAGACTTTTGCCGCCGGCAATACGCCGCCATGGCCGGGCTTGGCGCCCTGGCTGATCTTCAGCTCGACCATCCTGATCTGCTCTTCGCCGGCAATGCGCGCGAACTCGTCCGGATTGAAGCTGCCGTCCTTGTTGCGGCAGCCGAAATAGCCGGAGCCGATTTCCCAGATGATGTCGCCGCCCATCTCGCGATGATAGGGGCTGACGCCGCCCTCGCCGGTGTCATGCGCGAAGGCGCCCTTCTTCGCACCCGCATTGAGCGCGCGCACCGCGTTGGGGCTGAGCGCGCCAAAGCTCATCGCGGAAATATTGAACACCGAGGCCGAATACGGCTTTTTGCAATCCGGCCCGCCGATGGTGACGCGAAACTTCTCCTCGACGCGAGTCTTCGGCGACACCGAGTGGTGCATCCACTCGTAACCCTCGCGGTAGACGTCCTCCTGGGTGCCGAACGGCCGCTTGTCGAGTTGCATCTTGGCGCGCTGATAGACGACCGCGCGGATGTCGCGCGAGAACGGCATGCCGTCCTTCTCGCTCTCGAAGAAATACTGCCGCATCTCCGGGCGTATCTCTTCGAGAAGGAAGCGGATATGCGCCGAGATGGGGTAGTTGCGCAGGACCGCGTGGCCCTTCTGGAGGAGATCGCGCACGCCGAGCAGGGTCAGGGCGCCGAAAATCAGGATCGGGACCAGCAGGATGTCGAAGATCTTGCGATCGACGATGCCGATGCCGATGAGAAGCGCGGTGATGACGGCGCAGATCGTCAGGATGATGAAGCGTGGCGAGAAGGGAAGCAGGAGGGTCTCCATGATCCCCTCCTCGAGAGGTCCCCTGGGCTGGTTGTGCGATTTGTTGACGTTGGACACGATCCATCCCTCTCGTCGAGATACGCCGGCGCCTCGTCTACGGATATGACGGGGGCTCGAGTTTCAAGCTACCGAATTTGCAACGCTCAAATCAATCCATCCCGATGGGCAGGCGATGAGTAAGACTATTGCACCGCAATAGATCGCACCGAAATGACACGTCAGTGACCATGCGGGCGCGCCTCGTGCGGAATCCGCCCCTGTTGCGCAAGGCCGTCCTGCGCCAGCCAGGCGTCGGCGCTCTTCACCGCGCGTTCGATATGGTCGTCGGTCCGCGAAAAGTCATAGGGCGAGCCGACCAGCGGACAGAGCGGCGGCACCACAAAGTACTCGATCTCCGGATCGAGCTCTTCGAGTTCCTCGACCAATTGCCGCGCGATCAGCAGCGTCAGCGCGTGCAACGCATTGGCCACCGCGCCGACCGGCGGATCGGTCGTGGAGCAGGCATGTCCGGTCGGCAGCACGATCAGGCGCTTTGCGCCCTTGCTCACGGCGACCCGCACCGGCGTGTTGGAGGAGATCGCGCCGTCGGCGAGATAGCGGTCCTGGTAGGGAACCGGCGAAAAGGCGCCGGGGATTGCGGTGGAGGCAACGACGGCGTCCGCGACCGAGCCTTCCGAGATCACGACGCTATCGCCCGAGATGATGTCGGTCGTGACGATATGCACCGGCAGTTTTGCATCCTCGAGATTGCGATAGGGCAGATGATCGTCGATCAGCTTGCGGATGCCGTCATGCGGGATTAGGAAGTCGCGCCGCCACAAAAAGCCGAGCATCGTGCGCCAGGTGACGGGGAAGACGTCGTGACGCCTGAGGCCGCGCCAGATCGCTTCAAGCCCGAGCACGCCCCTCAGCGTGGGATCGCCGGCATAGTAGGCGCCGTTGATCGCGCCGACGCTGGAGCCGACCACGAGGTCGGCGACGATGCCGTGCTTGGCCAGCGAATGCATCATGCCGACCTGGATAGCACCAAAGCTGCCGCCGCCCGCCAGCACGAAGGCCGTCGGCTTTGGCGAGCGAACATGATCGATCACGGACAAGACGTACGCCGCCCCCCCCTGCTCTCGCGTTGCAATAGAGCCGCGAGGTTTTGGGAGGAGGTTATAGCAGCGCGCGTGGAAGACGAGCCAATAACAAAATGGAGTGGGGCGAGATGCCGGCCATGCTCTCAACTGTCGTCCTGGCGAAAGCCAGGACCCATAACCCCAAGGAGGAGTCGTTGCGCGAGCGGGCAACCCCGAGTCTTCGCCAAACCACGTCCTGTGGTTATGGGTCCTGGATCAGCGCTCGCTCCGCTCGCTTGTCCAGGACGACGATTGTGCGTGAGGCTAGGGCATCCCTCAAAGCCCGGGACGACAGAACCTTACCGCTCCACAAACGCCTTTTCGATCACGAAGTGGCCGGGCGTGTTGCCGCTGCCTTCGGCAAAGCCCTTGCCCTCGAACATCACCTTGAGCTCTTCGAGCATCGCGGGGCTGCCGCACATCATGATGCGGTCGGTTTCGATATCGAGCGGGCCCTGGCCGATGTCCTCGAACAACTGGTTGGAGTTGATGAGGTCGGTGATGCGGCCGCGATTGCGGAACGGCTCGCGGGTCACGGTCGGATAGTAGACCAGCTTCTCCGACAGCAGCGGTCCGAACAGTTCGTCGTTCTGCATGTTGGCGACGAGCTGCTCGCCATAGGCGAGCTCGGAGACCTGGCGGCAGCCATGCACGAGCACGATGCTCTCGAACCGGTCATAGACGTCGGGGTCCTTGATCAGGCTCGCGAACGGCGCAAGGCCGGTGCCGGTGGACAGCAGCAACAGCCGCTTGCCGGCGATGAGGTTGTCGGTGATCAGCGTGCCGGTCGCCTTGCGGCCGACCAGAATGGTGTCGCCTTCCTTGATCTTCTGGAGGCGCGAGGTGAGCGGGCCGTCCTGAACCTTGATCGAGAAGAACTCCAGCTCTTCCTCGTGATTGGCGCTGGCCATGCTGTAGGCCCGCAGCAGCGGTCGGCCGTCGACCTCGAGGCCGATCATCGCGAACTGGCCGTTCTGGAAACGGAAACCGGAGTCGCGGGTGGCACGGAAGCTGAACAGGGTGTCGGTCCAGTGCTGGACGGAAAGAACCTTCTCTCGATAGAACGCGCTCATGTGTCTCGATATTCCGAATTGATGCGGGTCTTGAACAAAAGGGTGGCTCTTGAACAAAGGTGCCCTGGCCCCGAAACGAGGTCGTACACCACTGCCATGGCGGATGATTTCGCGTGTGTGATCTACGCCATTGAGACAGATAATCAACCTCGTCCCGGGCGCATTGACGCCGGTCAAACCGGCATTTCGGGCCTGATTTGCAGCATGTTTAACGAATTTTCTGCAAGCACCGCGCGGCGGGCAATTTCTTTTCCCTGCGGGGCTCGCCCACAGCACTTAATTTCCATCCCGCTCGCGCAAAATTCATTAAGAATAGCTCTGATTTCTGCCATGGCAGGTCGCTGATTTCCGCATGACGGCGGTTTTCGCGGATGGGACGGTTCAAAACATGTCCGAGCGGATCTTCGCAGAGGCCATCAGGCACTATTGCGCGCGCCACGCTGTCGATATCGACGTGCGGGCCGACGGCTGGCTGATCGCGATGCGTCGCGGCGAACGGCGCCATTTCGCCTTCGGCTACGACATCGGCCTCAACAGCGCGATCGCGCACCGGCTTGCCAACGACAAGTCGGCGGCCGCGGAGGTGCTGGCCTTGTCGGGTGTGCCCTGCATTCCCCATCGTCTCTTCATTGATCCAAAGCTCGTCCCCGCGCCCGGGGCGGAGGCGGCGATGGGCGCGCTGCTCGCCGACAACCCGCAAGGCCTCGTGCTGAAGCCCAATGAAGGAACGGCCGGCCGGCTGGTGACCAGGGTGACGAACGCGCAGGAGCTCCGGCTCGCCGTCGAAAAAATCTTCACGGCCAGCCAGGCGCTGGTGATCTCACCTTTCGTCGACATTGAGGAGGAGGTCCGCGTCATCCTGCTCGATGAGACGCCGATGGTCGTCTACCGCAAGGAGCGTCCGTCGGTCACAGGCGACGGCGCGCACACCTTGCGCGAGCTGGCACGCGCCGCCGCGCTCGAAGCACGGCTCGGCGATATCGCGACCGATGCGCTCGACGCCGTGGTGCCGACCGGGGAACGCCGCATCCTGAACTGGCGCCACAATCTCGACGCCGGCGCAAAACCCGTGCTGATCGAGGATGGGGACGTCCGCACCGCCTGCGTCGCGATCGCCGCCGCTGCCGCCCGCGCCATCGGCATCCGCTTCGCCTCGATCGACATCGTCCGCACCGGCGGCGCCTGGAAGGTGCTGGAGATCAACTCCGGCGTGATGATGGAGGCGCTCGGACGACTCTATCCGGAGCTCGCGCATGCGACGTACGCCGCGGCGCTGGATAGGGTGTTTGAGCGGTGAAGCGTCGCGGTGACCTTACCCTCCCCTGGAGGGGGAGGGTCGATCGCGCGCAGCGCGAGCGGGGTGGGGTGACGGTCGCTCCACACCGAACACTGCCCGAGTGGAGAGATCACCCCACCCCGGCTCACATTTCGCTGCGCTCAAAGTGAGCCGACCCTCCCCCTCCAGAGGAGGGTAAGAGCCGGCCACTCAGCGCATCAACGATGCAGCGTCACTAATTATTCGCGCTCGCTGAATCGTCCATTGCCTTGAAGGCCTCCTCGAGTTGCAGCGAGATCGGCACGTTCAGGCGTTCGCCGGTGGGGAGGCGCGCGGTGAACCATTTGTTGTAGAGCGGGACGAGGTCGCGGTTGGAGCCGAGCTTGCGGAAGGTGCGCTCGACCACGGCGGACAATTGCGGCTCGCCCTTTCTGAACATGATGCCGTAGGGATCGTAGGACAGATAGTCGCCGACGACGCGGAACTTGTCCTGCGCCTTGTGGCGCGCGATCAGGCCGAACAGCAGGATGTCGTCGGTCGCAAAGGCATCCGCCTTGCCGTCGGCGAGCATCTGAAACGACTGCTCGTGGTCCGGCGAGGTCACGATGTTCAGGCCGAGCGAGAACTTCTTGTCGACCGCGTGCATCGCCTGCTCGTTGGTGGTGCCCTTGGTCACCACGACCGTCTTGCCCTTGAGATCCTTGACATCTGCGACGGTGGCGCCCTTCGGCACCATCAGCTTGGTGCCGGCGACGAACATCAGCGGCGAGAACGCGACGCGCTTGCCGCGCTCGGCATTCGCCGTGGTCGAGCCGCATTCGAGGTCGATCTTGTTCTGCAGGACCGCATCGATGCGGTCGTCCGAGGTGACCTTGACGTATTCGATCCTCAGATTGGGATCGTCGACCTCGACGCCGATCTCCTCCACGATGGCCTCGCAGAGTTCGAGGCTGTAGCCGATCGGGCGGCCCGCCTGATCGAGGAAGGAGAACGGCGGCGAGCTCTCGCGATAGCCGAGCCGCACGACGTGCGCGCTCTTGATGGCTGACAGCGTCGGGCTCAGCCCTTCGCTGGCGGTTTGCGCCGAAGCTGCGCTCGCGAGCAAGCATGCCGCGAGCCACAGGCTGCCGGAGGTCAGAGACCTCGCCAGTGTCTGGCCCATGTTGCGCTCCTAACCATGGCCGGCCATGGCGGGCACCTCGCCAGGAACCATGTCCGGCGTCACCGTTTCGCCCGGTCCGAGCTCATGCTCGGGCCCGAGCTCGCCTTCCCATTTCGCGACCACGGCGGTCGCGAGCGAGTTGCCGATCACATTGGTGGCGCTGCGTCCCATGTCGAGGAAGGTGTCGATGCCCATGATCATCAACAGGCCGGCCTCGGGGATGCCGAACTGCGCCAGCGTCGAGGCGATCACCACCAGCGAGGCGCGCGGCACGCCGGCAACGCCCTTGGAGGTGATCATCAAGGTCGCGAGCATCGCGAGCTGCGTCGCGAGCGACATCTCGATGTGATAGGTCTGCGCGATGAAGATGCTCGCGAAGGTGCAGTACATCATCGTGCCGTCGAGGTTGAAGGAGTAACCGAGCGGCAGCACGAAGCTCGAGATGCGCGAGGAGGCGCCGAACTTGGTCAACCCCTCCAGCGTCTTCGGATAGGCAGCCTCCGAGCTCGCGGTGGAGAACGCGATCATCAGCGGCTCGCGGATCAGCTTCAGGAGATGGCTGTATCGCGGCCCGATCACGACGAAGCCGACGACCACCAGGATGACCCACAGGATCGCAAGCGCGAGATAGAAACCGCCCATGAAGACGACGAGCTTCCAGAGCACCCCTAAGCCGTTCTTGGCGACAGTTGCCGTGATGGCGGCCCAGACCGCGAGCGGCGCGAACAGCATCACATAGCTCGTCACCTTGAGCATGATGTGGGCGACGTCGTCGATCATCGCCAAAATCGGCTTCGAGCGCTCGGGCATCGAGCCCATCGCCACCGAGAAGAACACGGCGAAGATCACGATCTGCAGGATCTCGTTCTGCGCCATCGCGTCCGCGATCGAGGTCGGGATCAGATGGGTCAGGAACTTTTCGATCGAGAAGGCCGAGACCGGCAATCCGGTCGATTGCCCCGCCTGGGGCAGCGTGCCGGGGAAGTTGGCGCCCGGCTGCAGCAGGTTGACCATGATGAGGCCGAGCAGCAGCGAAATGAAGGAGGCGCTGATGAACCAGCCCATCGTCTTGGCGAAGATGCGCCCGAGCCGCGCGCCGCTTCCCATATGCGCGATGCCGCCGACCAGGGTCGCGAACACCAGCGGCGCGATGATCATCTTGATCAGGCGCAGGAACATCATGGCGATCAGGTTGATGGACGAGGCCCATTCGGCGCGCGTATCGGGCAGGAAGTTGAAGATCGCTGCGCCCATGACGATGCCCAGCACCATCGCGGCAAGGATGTATTGCGTGAACCTGTTCGACATTGCGTACCCCCACAGACACCGACGCTTCATAGTGTCGCAGTTTTTCGCGGTCGGCAACACGCTTGGCGTGCCGCGCGACCAACGGGATGTTTCCGTTGCGAAACGGGAACAAGCGATCTAGCCTTCATGCAGCGCACAACAAGTGCGGCTTGCTCGTTTTCTGCGCGCGAGCTGCACCAATAATCGCCAGAACAATCACCAAGCAATCAGAGAGGAAAGCCATGAGCGGGACCGTCAATCGCCAGATTCTTCTGGTGGAAAAGCCGAGCGGCAAGCTCGGACCCGAGCACTTCAAGATGGTGGAAGGCGCGATGCCGGAACCGAAGGATGGCGAGGCTTTGCTGCGCGTGCGTTACATCTCGCTCGATGCCGCCAACCGCGCCTGGATGCACGGCGCGACCTATCGATCTGCCGTGGAAGCCAACAGCGTGATGGCGGGAGGTGGCATCGCTGAAGTCGTCTCCTCGAAGGCGCCGGGGTTAGCTGCCGGCGACATCGTGTTCGGCGACACCGGCTGGCAGGACTATGCCGCCGTACCCGCAAAACATCTGAACAAGATGCCAAAGCTCGAACCGCTCACGCATCTGCTCAGCGTGTTCGGCATCGCCGGCCTCACCGCCTATTTCGGCCTCCTGGAGATCGGCAAGCCCAAGGAGGGCGAGACCGTCGTCGTCTCCGCGGCCGCGGGCTCGGTCGGCTCGATCGTCGGCCAGATCGCCAAGATCAAGGGGTGCCGCGTAGTCGGCATCGCCGGTGGTGCCGACAAGTGCAACTGGCTGATGTCGGAACTCGGCTTCGATGCCGCCGTCGACTACAAGGACGGTGCCACGTTCAAGGCGCTGCGCGCGGCTGCGCCAAAGGGCATCGACGTCTATTTCGACAATGTCGGCGGTGACATCCTGGAAGCCTGCATTCCGCAAATGAACAATTTTGGCCGCATCGCCTGCTGCGGCGCTGTCTCGCAATATGACGGCGCACCGTCCCCGCACGGCCCGCGCGGCGTGCCCGGCCTCATCGTGGTGAAGCGGCTGATCATGCAGGGCTTCATCGTGATGGATTTCGCCAAGCAATACGATCGCGCGCTCGCCGATCTGCAAGGCTGGGTCAAGTCGGGCAAGCTGAAGGTGCAGGAGGACGTGATCGACGGACTTGCGAACACGCCCAAGGCGCTGATCGGATTGCTCGCCGGCGAGAACCGCGGCAAGCGCATGGTCAAGCTCTGACGACATCGTCACGACATCTGCGTGAAACACTAATCTACTTGCGGTAGCGGCCAAAGCGGCAAATGATGCGCGTCGCGAAACTTCACTCGCGACGATTGCGTACGCATCATTTTTCGGAAGCCTGCAGGAATCGCAGGCGTCACCGATAGGGCAGGAATTCACCCAGATGTTCAATACGTTGAAATGTGTCGCAACGCGCAAGGCGTTGCTGGCGGCAACATTCTTCGCAGTTGCAGCACCCGCTTTGGCGCAGGCGCCGACCGACGCGCAGAAGAGCGCGATCCGCTCCGCCTGCCGGTCCGACTACCAGTCGCATTGCGCGAGCGTCCCGCCGGGCGGCGCGGAAGCGTTGCAGTGCCTGCAGAAGAACATGTCGAGCCTGTCGTCGTCGTGCCAGAGCGCGGTACGCGCGATCGAGCCTGCGGCAGCGCCGAAGACCGAAGCCGCACCGGCTGCGCCAAAGACCGAGACGACGGCGCCGGCCGCCGAGCCCGCGGCCAAACCTGCTGCCACCACCGCCGCGCCCAAATCGTCTGCCGAAAAACCCGCAGCCGCCAAGCAGCCGACGAGCGCGGAGATCTCGGCGGTGAAGAGCGCATGCCGCTCCGATTATCCCAAGGTCTGCGCCGGCGTGCCGCCGGGCGGCGCGCCGGCCTTGCAGTGTCTGGAGAAGAACAAGGCAAAACTGTCGCCGGCCTGCGAAAAAGCCGTGACCGCTGCGGCCGGAGGCGGCGGTGCAGCAGCGACGGCAGCGCCCGCGGGTGCAGCGCCGGCTGCGGCGCCTGCCGCAGCTCCGGCGGCGGCGCCGACCGTGATCGTGCTGCGTCCCTTGCTGCCGCGCGAAGAGCTGTTCATCGTTCGCTCGGCCTGCAGCGCCGACATACGCACGCTGTGCGCCGGGGTCGCGCCCGGCGGCGGCCGGATCGTGCAATGCGTTGCAAACCAGGCCGCGAAGCTGTCGCCCGCGTGCAAGGACGTGCTGGCGCCCTTCGCCGCACGATAAGACCAACGCCGCGCCGGCAGGGCCGGCGCGCGTCGACTTCCTGGCGGGCGCGTGAAATGATCGCATGCGCACGCTTTGTCCGATCCACAGCATGTTCCAGAAGCTCGATTTCGAGCACGACAAGACCGGGAGGAAACCATGCGTTCGTTCCTGCTTATCGCGTCAGCAATCCTTGCCTTCGGTGCTACCATGCTCGTCGAAGCAACCGATGCCAATGCTGTGGTGTGCGCCCGCGGGGTCTATCGCGCCGGCTGTGCCGGACCGAACGCTGCCGTCGTCGTGCGCAAGCCGGTGCCCGCGGTCAGGTGCGCGAGGGTGCTGGTGAACGGCGTCTACGTCAAACGCTGCGTTTGAGTTTGGCGGATTTGCCAATATTTCCTCTGGCGCCCGGCGCCGGAGCAGACTAGTCTAGCCCAGATAGTAAGTATACTGTCAATTAGGGAGGCAGACGTTGCGGATCGCCGTGATTGGCGGAGGGCCTGGCGGGCTCTACTTCGCCTATCTCTGGAAGAGGCGCCACCCCGAGGATCAGGTCGACCTGTTCGAACAGAACCCGGCCGACGCGACCTGGGGTTTTGGCGTCGTGTTCTCCGACCAGGCGCTGGAATTCCTGCGCGCCGACGACCCCGAGACGGTCGACGCGATCGCGCCGCATATGGAGAGCTGGGAGAACATCACGCTGAACCTCGGCGGCGACAGCGTCGCCATCGACGGCGTTGGCTTCTCCTCGATCGGGCGCCTCGAGCTACTCAGATTCCTGCAACGACGCGCGCTCGGTACCGGCGTCACGCCGCGCTTCGACACCCAGATCCAATCGGTTGACGAACTGAACGGCTACGACCTGATCGTCGCCGCCGACGGATTGAATTCGCCGGTCAGGCGCGCGTTCGAAGGCGATTTCGGCACCTCGCTGTCCTACTCCTCGAACAAATTCGTCTGGTACGGCACCTCAAAGCGTTTCGACACGCTGTCGCAGACTTTTGTGAAGACCGATCGCGGCACCTTCAACGCCCACCACTACCGCTACTCGCCGAGCATGAGCACGTTCCTGGTCGAATGCGACCACGCCACCTGGCAGGCCTATGGTTTTGCCTACAAGGACGTCGAGCAGTCCAAGGGCGTGTGCGAGGAGGTCTTTGCCGACACCCTCGGTGGCCACTGCCTGGTCTCCAACAAATCGGTCTGGCGCAATTTTCCGTGGGTGTGGAACGAGCACTGGTCGTTCAAGAACATGGTGCTGATCGGCGACGCCCTGCACTCGGCGCATTTCTCGATCGGCTCGGGCACGCGGCTCGCGATCGAGGATGCGATCGCGCTGGTGAAGGCGCTGGAATCGGACGCGCATCTGGCGACCGCGCTGCAGCGCTACCAGGCCGAGCGTAAGCCGATCGTGCAAAAGCTGGTCAATGCCGCGCGCACCTCGGCCTCCTGGTACGAACACTTTGCCGACCACATGAAGCTCGACCTGATGGATTTTGCCTACAGCTACATCACTCGCTCCGGGCGGATCGACGATGCGCGCCTGCGCGCAATGTCGCCCGCCTTCATGGCGCGCTACGAGGGCGTGAAGAACGGCGGGAGCGCAGCATGAGCGCCGAGATTCGCGACCAGGTGCCCGCGGACAGCCCGGGCGCGCGCGAGATCGGCTTTGCCGTTCCGCAAATCTACAATGCCAGCCGCGTGCTGTTCGACAACCTCACCAGCGGCCGCGGCGACAAGCTTGCGCTGATCGGCCCGGCCGGCACACGCACCTACGCCGAGCTCTGCGCCGACGCCTGCCGCTGGGGCAACGGTCTTGCGTCGCTGGGCCTGCAACGCGGCGAGCGCGTGCTGCTGTTCCTCGACGACACGCCGGCCTATCCGGCCGCGTTCTTCGGCGCGGTGCGCGCCGGTTTTGTGCCACTGCTCATCAATACGCTGACGCCGCCGGATCTCTTGCAATTCTATCTCGCCGATTCCGGCGCGGCCGTGGCGGTCACTGATGCCGAGTTCTGCGCGCGCTTCAACGCGGAGGCCTGCAAGGACACGGCCCTGCGCACGCTGATCGTAGTCAATGGCGAGGCAGGCGGCCACGCCGTGCCGCAGGCTCTTGCCGCGGCAAGCTGGCTGGAAAAATTTCCGGCCGAGCTCACTGAGGCCGACACCCATCGCAACGAGATGGCGTTCTGGATGTACTCGTCCGGTTCGACCGGCCGGCCCAAGGGCATCGTGCATCTCCAGCACGACATGGCCTATAGCGAGATGGCCTTCGCACAGAACGTTTTGAAGCTCGGGCCGGACGACATCTGCTTCTCGGTGCCAAAAATCTTCTTCGCCTATGGCTTTGGCAATTCGGTCACCTTCCCGTTCTCGGCCGGCGCTGCGACGCTGCTCCTGCCGGGCCAGCCCAGGCCAGCGACGATTTTCGAGGCGATCGAACGCTTCAAGCCCACCGTCTTCTTCGGCCTGCCGACGCTCTATACGTCGCTGACCAAGGCTGATGGTGCCGACAAGACCGATTTCTCCTCGCTCCGCATGGCGCTCTCCGCCGCCGAAGTGCTCTCGGCCGAAGTCTTCAACGGCTGGAAGAAGCTCACCGGCCTCGAGATCGTCGAAGGCCTCGGTTCGACCGAGGTCCTGCACATCTATCTCAGCAACAGCCCGGACAAGAAGAAGCTCGGCGCCGCGGGCCTGCGCGTCCCCGGCTACGAGGTCGCGCTGCGTGACAAGGAGGGCCGCGAGGTCGGCGACAACGAAGAGGGCATTTTGTGGGTGCGCGGCGATTCCAACACGCCGCTGTACTGGAATCGCCCGGACAAATCGGCCGAGACGATCCGCGAGGGCGGCTGGATTTACACCGGCGACCGCTTCGTCCGCGACTCCGACGGCTTTCACTTCTTCCGCGGCCGGGCCGATGATCTCGTCAAAATCTCGGGCCAGTGGGTCTACCCGCTCGAGGTCGAGCTGTGCCTCGCCGATCACCCCGAGATCCGCGAATGCGCCGTGTTCGCCGCCGAGCTGCCCGACCGCCGCATGACGCTGAAGGCGGTGGTCGTCATGAACGACCGCAGCGTCGATCAGGGCACGACGACGCGGAGATTGCAGGACTACGTCAAGGGCAAGCTGCTGCCCTACAAATATCCGCGCGAGGTGATCTTTATCGACGAGCTGCCGAAGACAGGAACGGGGAAGATCGACCGGCAGGCGTTGTTGAGGATGTGAGGGACGTGCAGCGCTCTCGGTGTCATCGCCCGCGAAGGCGGGCGATCCAGTATTCCAGAGGCAGTGACGAATACGGAAAAGCCGCGGCGTACTGGATTCCCCGCTTTCGCGGGGAATGACATCGTTATTGTTGTAACAGCGCAGCCACATCTTCGCGGTCGTGCCGGCGAATGCCGGGACGACGGCGGAGAACAAGGCGACGGGCGCCGCCTCCCTCACACCGCCCTCACCCCGCCTTCCCCAGATGCTCCAGCGCGTCCTCGGCGCGCAGCGGCACGCGGGAGGCTTCGTTGTTGAGGTCGACGAGCTGGACGAGCAGCGCCATCAGTGTCTTGCGATCGGCGGGTTTTAGCGGCTCCAGCATGCGCGCCTGGGCGCGCTCGACGGCGGGGATGATCTCCTTGAGCAGCGCGGCCCCCGACTTCGTCAAATAGAGCAGCTTGATCCGCTTGTCCTCCGGCGAGGGTTTTCGCTCGATATATTGCTTGGCCTGCAGCCGCTCGATGACGCTGCCGAGCGTCGAGCGGTCGAAGGCGATCACGGCCGACAGTCGCGTCGCGTCGATGCCGGGATGGGTGTGGATCGCAACCAGGGCTGCGTATTGCACCGGCGTCAGGTCAAAATCCCGGCACTCCTCCATGAAGATCGACACCGCGATCTGCTGCATGCGCCGGAACAGATAGCCCGGCGCGGCGTAGACCGCGTCCATCGTGATCGGAGGCGGCGGCTTACTCGGCATCGGGCTGCCGCTCCGGTGCAGCGTTGACGAAGGCGGGCAGCGCCTTGGCCGCCGCCTCGGCCTCGAGCAGGCGCGGATAGGCTGACACGTCGACGCCGAAGCGACGCGCATTGCCGAGCTGCGGGACGAGGCAGAGATCGGCCAAGGTCGGCGCGTCGCCGAAGCAGAACGGGCCGGCTTCGTCCTTGATCAGGGTCTCGCAGGCCGACAGCCCCTCGCGATTGACCCAGGCGGCCCACTCCGTGACCTTCTCCTCCGCCAGGCCTAGCTCGCGCAGGCGCGACAGCACTTTCAAATTCTGCACCGGATGGGTGTCGCAGGCGATCGCCTGCGCAAAGGCCCGCACCTTTGCGCGGCGCAGCGGATCTTTCGGCAGCAGCGCGGGCGCGGGATGGGTCTCGTCCAGCCATTCGATGATGGCGAGCGACTGGGTCAGGATCGCGCCGGCATCGTTCTCCAGCGCCGGCACCAGCCCTTGCGGATTGATGGCGAGATAGGCGGGCGCACTCTGCTCGCCCTTGCGAAGATGATGCGGCAGATGCTCCGCACTCAGCCCCTTCAGGTTCAGGGCGATCCGCACCCGGTAGGCCGCGCTGGAGCGGAAATAGCCGTGCAGCTTCATCGGAACCCTCCCTCGGATATTGCTGTTTCGCTCCCGTCATTCCGGGGCGATGCGTCAGCATCGAACCCGGAATCTCGAGATTCCGGGTTCGCGCTCCGGAATGACGCCAACTAACGGCAATCGTCAAGTTGACGCTACCTAGATTGTCAGTATACTGTCAATCTCGAAGCTACGGGAGGCTCGCCATGGAAGCCGTGACCAAGACGCCGGAACGCGAGGCGTTCTACAAGAAGATCGACGGCGAAAACCTCACCGCGCTGTGGACGGTCATGAGCGACCTGATCACGCCGGAGCCGAAGAGCGCCTGCCGGCCTCACCTTTGGAAGTTCGAAATCATCCGCGACTACATGACCGAGGCAGGCAAGCTGATCACCGCCAAGGAAGCCGAGCGGCGCGTTCTGGTGCTTGAGAACCCCGGCCTGCGCGGACAGTCAAAAATCACGACCTCGCTCTATGCCGGCGTCCAGATGGTCGTCCCCGGCGATGTCGCCCCGGCACACCGGCACAGCCAGTCGGCGCTGCGCTTCGTGCTGGAGGGCAAGGGCGCGCACACCGCCGTCGACGGCGAGCGTACCGCGATGGAGCCCGGCGATTTCATCATCACGCCGTCGATGACCTGGCACGATCATTCCAACGAAACCGACGAGCCGATGTTCTGGCTCGACGGGCTCGACATTCCCCTGGTGCAGTTCTTCGACTGCTCGTTTGCGGAAGGCTCCAAGGAAGACCAACAGAAGATCACAAAACCCGCCGGCGACAGCTTTGCGCGCTACGGTCACAATCTGCTGCCGGTCGATACGAAGCGATCGTCGAAGACGTCGCCGATCTTCAGCTATCCCTACGCCCACACCCGCGAGGCGCTGGAGCGGGCAAAACTGCGCGAGGAATGGGACGCCTGTCACGGACTGAAGCTCAAATTCAGCAACCCCGAGACCGGCGATTATGCGATGCCGACGATCGGCACCTTCATCCAGCTTTTGCCGAAGGGCTTCAAGACCGCGCGCTACCGCTCGACCGACGCCACCGTGTTCTGCGCCATCGAAGGCAAGGGCCGCAGCCGCATCGGCGACCAGACATTTGAATGGGGCCCGCGCGATCTCTTCGTCGCCCCGAGCTGGCATTGGGTGACGCACGAGGCCGATGCCGACGCCGTGCTGTTCAGCTTCTCCGATCGCCCGGTGCAGCAGAAGCTGGATCTGTTCCGGGAAGATCGCGGGAATGCGTGAGGCGCGGGTCTCGTAGGTGGATTGGCCGAAGGCGTAATCCACCATCCATTCCTCCGCGTCGAAAATATAAGGTGGTGGGTTACGCTTCGCTAACCCACCCTACGGCAGCGCGGATTGCGGCTACCGCCAGTGCAACAACCGCGTCTCCAGCCAGTTGATCACCTTGCCAACCGCGAGCCCGAACACCGACAAAATCACCACGCCCGCCAAAAGCTGATCCGTCTGCATGAGATTGCCGGCCTGCAGCACGAAGGCGCCGATGCCGTATTGCGCGCCGATCATCTCGGCGCTGACGACGAGCAGCAGCGCGACTGACGCCGTGATGCGGAAGCCGGCGAGGATCGAGGGCAGCGCGCCGGGCCAGATCACCTTCCGCACGATGGTCGCAAACGGCACGTTGAAACTCTGCGCCATGCGGATGAGATTGCGCGGCACCGCATCGACACCGCTATAGACCGAGATCGCGGTAGAGAAGAACACGCCGAGCGCGATGGTCGCGACCTTCGGCTCTTCGCCGATGCCGAGCCAGAGAATGAGCAGCGGCAGCAGCGCGATTTTCGGAATCGGGAACAGCGCCGAGATGAAGGTGATGCCGACGCTGCGCGCGACGCGCGACAAGCCAATGGCAAATCCGACCGCGACCCCGGCCGCGGTCCCGAGCAGCCAGCCGGCGCCGATGCGCAGCAGCGATACCGACACGTGCTGCCAGAGCGCGCCGGAGATCGCGAGCTCGTAGATCGCCTTCGCAATCGCCGAGGGCGCCGGCAGGAACAGCGGATTGACCCAGCGCAGGCTGCCCGCGAGCTGCCAGACCGCGATGACAAGCGCGAGCCCGATCCAGCCGCCAAAGCGGCTCGACGCCGGCACGAAACCCGCGCCGCGGAAACGGACGCGCCGTGTCGCAGCGTCTTTCGGCGTCCCGGTCTGTGCCGCGCGGTCAAGCATGCTGGACCTCGCGCTCGGCATCGATCGCCTCGGTGCGGATCAACGACCACAGCTGGTTCTGCAGGTCGAGCATTTTGCCGCGTGCGGCAGCCTCGCCGCGCTCGGCCCGCGTCATGGAGATCGAGACCACTTCGCGAATGCGACCGGGCCGGCGCGACAGCACGACGATGCGGTCGGCAAGCCGCACGGCTTCTTCCAGATTATGCGTGACATAGGCCGCGCCCATCGCGCCATCGGCGAGCAGGCGGACGAAGTCTTCCATCAGCAGTTCGCGGGTCTGCGAGTCCAGCGCCGACAGCGGTTCGTCCATCAGGAGGATCGCAGGCTTGACCGCGAGCGCCCGCGAAATCCCGACGCGTTGTCGCATGCCGCCGGAGAGCTGTTTTGGATGCGCTTTGCGAAAATCGGTGAGCCCGGTGCGGCGCAGGGCATCATCGACCTGCGCGCGGCGCGCCGCGGCCGAGAGCTGCGTATGCAGCAGCGGGAATTCGACGTTCTCTTCCACGTTCGCCCAAGGCAGCAGCGCAAAATCCTGGAACACAAAAGTAAGCGGATTGAGGCTGTCGGCCGGCGGCGCGCCGCGCAGCTCGGCCGCGCCCGACGTCGGCTGCAACAGCCCGCCGAGGATCGACAGCAGCGTGCTCTTGCCGCAGCCCGACGGCCCGACGATCGCCACCACCTCGCCGCTGCCCACCGTGAACGACACGTCGTCGAGCACGGCGAGTTCGCCGAAGCGATGGCTGATATGGTCGGCGATCAGGTCCATTGGTACGTCGTCTTGCTCCGAACTTCGTTTGGTCGTCATGCCCGGGCTTGTCCCGGGCATCCACGTCTTTCCTCGCTTGTGGCGGCGCGTGGATGGCCGGGACAAGCCCGGCTATGACGAGCAGCATCAATCCGCCTTCACATATTCCTTCGCGATGATCGCATCCGCGTCAAAGCCCTTGTCGGCAAAGCCCTGCTCCTGCAGCCATTTGATCTGGTTGTCGACGTTCTTCACGTCCAGCTTGCCGTCGGGGTCGATATAGGCGCAATTGCCGACCACCTGCTCGACCGGCAGGTTGGTGTATTTTGCGATGATCTCGAGCAGCGGTTTTGTCTTGTCGTTGATCGAGGCGACACCGTCCTTCATCGACGCAAGGATGACGTCGTGATATTCGCGATCCGCCTTGGCGAGCGCGCCGAGCAGCTTTGTCACCAGCGCCTTGTTGGTGAGCGTCTTTGGCGAGGCGAACACCGCGCCGAGCTGCCAGGGCGTCTCGTCACCGACCCAGCCCAAAAACTTCGCGCCGCCCTCGCCCATCAGCTTTCGCGCGGTGGAGATCGGCAGAAGCGCGGCATCGACCGTCTCGCCCTTGAGCGCGGCTGATGCGTTCGACAGTGATTGCAGCGGCACGATCTTCACGTCGGCGAGCTTGAAACCGTATTTGTCGGCGAGCAGTCCCAGCGAATAATGGAAGCTGGAGCCGACCTGCGTCATCGCCACCCGCTTTCCGGCAAGATCTTTTGGCGTCTTCAAGCCTGCGGCATAGGCGTTGTTGCTGGCAAAATAGCCGATCAGGGGATAGCCGGCCTTCTCGCGGCTCATGCCGCCGATCACTTTTAGCGTGCCCTTGCCGGCAAGATTATAAAGGCCGGCAGTGAAGGCGGTGATGCCGAAATCGACGTCGCCGGAGGTGACGGCGACCGCGATCGGCTGCGCCGCGTCGAAGAACTTCAGCTCGATGTCGAGGCCGGCGTCGCGAAAATACCCCTTGTCCTGTGCGATGAAGACCGGCGCCGACGATGATAGCCGCAGCACGCCGATCTTGGCCTTTAGTGCGTCCTCGGCTTTCGCTGCACCAATCGTGAGCGCCATCAGGCCCGCAAGCGCGAACCGCGCAACCCAACCCATCCGCTATCCTCCGTCTGTCGTCTCTTACAGCCTGTCGTCTTTTAGAGCCCCTGGGGCACGGCCTGGCCCCGCCCGATGAAGGCACCCTGTTGTCTCAATGCTTCCTGCAACTTTTCGACCGCGATGTCACGCGGCATCCGGTTGCCGGCCAGCGCCAATGAAGCGGCGGAACCGGCCGCCTCCCCCATCACGAAGCAGGCGCCCGACACCCGCGCCGCCGACTGGCCCTCATGGGTCATGGAGGCGCAGCGTCCGGCGACCAGGAGATTGTCTATGCCCTCCGGCACCAGCATGCGATACGGCAATTCGTTGTAGCCGCGCGATTCCGGGATCGGCGGGAAGGTGAAGACGACGTCGCCCGGTACGTGGGCCTCGATCGGCCAGCCGTTGACGCCGATGGAATCGTCGAACGAGGCGCAGCCGAGCACGTCCTCGCCGCTGAGCTGGTAGCCGCCCTTGATGCGCCGCGTTTCGCGAATGCCAAGCTGCGGCGGCAGATCGACGATGTACGACTTTTCAAAGCCAGGCACGGTACGCAAAAATTCGAAGGCGGCGAGCGCCTGCTTGCGGCCCTCGATCTCGCCGCGGGTGAGATCATCGGGCTCGATGCCGTTGATGGCGTGGCCGTCCTCGCGCGCGACTTGCGTGAAATTCACCCGCCACTCGATGCCCGAGCGCTGCGGCCGCACGATCGCGCTCTTGCGAGGAAAGCGATGCGTCCCGGCAGCGGTCGCCTGCTCCATCAATTGCGGAATGGTCCGCCAGGCGTCGCCCGCCCTCACGGGGTCGATGCCGTTGAGGCGCAGCATCATCGAGGGGTACAGCGGATGACCGTCTTCATCGCCGACCTCGAAGGGCACGCCGGCCCAGGCGGCGAGATCGCCGTCGCCGGAGCAATCGATGAAAATTCCGGCGCTCACGGCGCGGCGGCCCGCCTTGGTCTCGACCATGAGCGCGTCGATCCGGCGTTCGTCGGTCATGACGACGCCGGCGCCGAGCGCATGGAAGAGGATGTCGACCTTGTGGGTCGCGAGCAGATCGTCGGCCGCGATCTTGTAGGCCGCGGTGTCATAGGCCTGCGCAAAGACCTTGCCGAGGATGAGATGCGGCTTGTTCAAGCCGTCGAGCCGGTCGATCCGGGCCAGAAGCTCGGAGGCGATACCCTGCACCAGCCGGTGATGTTCGCCGTGGACGTTGCCATGCAGCCCGCAAAAGTTGGTGACGCCGGCGGCCGTGCCCATGCCGCCGAGGAAACCGTAACGCTCGATCAGCAGCGTGCGCTTGCCTGCCCGCGCCGCGGTCGCCGCGGCCGCGATACCGGCCGGCCCGCCGCCGAGCACGGCCACTTCATATTCGCCGTAGAGCGGCACCTCGCGGGCGGGTTCCTGGATTGATTTTTGCGGCACGACGACATCCCCGGCGATTGGGTTTTCGCTATCTCGTCAAAGGCATCGGCAATGTAAAGCCCCTGGCGGGCGCATCTGCTCCATAACATGGCTGTTGCTCGGGATATGCGGACCTGCGAGAACGGGGGCCGGATCAGGCGACACGGATTGACGCTCTTGAAATACGCTCTGCACACATTCGTTGCCCTGATGATCTCCGTCGCCCCCGCCGCGGCGATCGAGCAGAATTGCCGCTTCATCCAGGCCAAGGGCGATCGCGAAGCCTGCTACAAGCGGCAGGAGGACGAGCTCGCGGCCAAGCGCAAGCCGCAGCCGACCCGCGAGAGCAAGACGATCGAACAGCTGCAGCAGATGCGCCGCGACGACGAGATTGTCTATCGCAGCATCAACGGCATCTGCCGCGGCTGCTGAACCTACGAGAATGCGCGAGCGAGGACGCGGGCAGGCGCTCCATCGCAACCTTCAATCGACAGTGGGCAAAACAGAAATTCCACGCGTCGCCCCGCTAATTTCTGAAGATTGGCGATCTGCTCCGAGATCAGGACGCCGTCCCTGAGGAGCATACAGTGGACCGGAAATTGAAAATCCTCTGGGCGCAGATCATGCGGAAGATCCGGCGTGGCGGTGTCGACCGCAACCAGCTTGACCTTCTGATCGACCAGCCATTGGGCGGCGTCGAGTGAAAGATATGGATGCCTGTTCCACTCGGGCGTTCCCCAGCGTCCACTCCAGCCTGTGTCGATGGCGACGATATCGCCGGGTTCGATTCCCGGTTTCGCAGCCGCAAGATCGTCGACATCGATCGCTTCGTTGACTGCTTTTTCGAGGCGAATGACGACCCCTTCGCCCGTCATGCGCTCAAGTGGAATTTCGTCCATTCCTGGACCATCGACATAGAAGTGCCTTGGGGCATCAACGTGAGTACCCATGTGGACGATGGTTTCCATATGGGTGACATTGAGAGGTCGTTCCGGCATTTGCGCAAAATATGAAAATTTCGGCGGGGGAAACATTGCGGAACGCGGCACCGACGTTGAAAACGGATGGGTGAGATCGATCCATTTCTGATCAGTCTTTTGAATTGTCCTCGACGGGACCTCCAACCAGCCGCGCCAACCAGTGCGACCTTTAGCAGTTGGGCTTTCGCACATCTTCGTTCCCCCCATCAGTGGACTTCCGGCCACGGGCCAACACTGCGGCAATTGGAATTGCAAGATGACCGTTACGACGGAAGCGTTCGGCCTGACCAGCGATGTGGTTTATGATCGCCGGCAGCGCTGCTGGCTCTTGCGCCGCTATCAGCGCCGCCATCCGCACCGTACCGGCCGAAAGCGCTGCAACGAGCCCTTTGGCGCTCGGCAGGAGCCATTCAGCCCGAACCAGCTCGGCGGAGCAGTCCGTAAATTCGGCTGCCTCGAGGACGCGCAGGCAAAGCTCGGGCCGGTTAAGTGCTCCCGACGGTGGCGCATCCGTGGCCGAGCGATTGCCGTGCCGTGCTACCGCGTCGAACACGAGCGACCAGGCAATGTTCTCATCGGGTGTAGCCCATACCGTGAAAGCGACCCGCGCACCGGGCTTCAGCACGCGTCTGCATTCGGCAAGCGCGACTTGCGGCCGAGGTACGTGGTGGATACCAAAACCTGATATGGCAGCATGAAACATATTGTCGGGATACGGCAGATCTTCTGCGTCACCTTCAGTCACGACGATTTCAGGATGCGTGTTTCGTGCGACGTCGACCATCGCTGCGGAAAAGTCCAATCCATGCGCGATCGCACCCCGTGCTGCAGCGGCCGCCGCGAGCTGGCCCGGGCCACACGCGACATCAAGCACTTGCTCGCCAAGGAAGAATTCAGCAGCGTCGAGCAACGGCCGGATGAAAGGCGCCGTCGCATGCGCGAAGCTATCGCCATAGCCCGCAGCAGAACGTTGCCAGCCGGCATGCTCGAAGGCACGGATTGCTTCGGGTTCAAAGCTCATCAGAAGCTCTTTCCTGGGAGCAGCGGCCACTGCGGCATTCAAGCATGTCTGCCGGTTCGCTTCCAGACGAGGACAGAGGCTGCAACAAGACAGCCCTCAGGCCTTGCCGCCACCCCATTTCGCCGCGCGTTTCTCGGCGAAGGACGCCAGCCCCTCCGCCGCTTCCGCGCTCTGGCGTTTCAGCGAATGCAGGCGGACGAGCCGCGCGTAGGCGGCATCATCGACGCCCATGCCGCCGAACGAACTTTCCCGCGCAAGGCGCTTGGTTTCGGCCAGCGCCTCCGGCCCGTTGGCCAGCAACAGCTCGACGGTTCTCGCACCGGCTGCCTCGAGCTCGGCCAGCGGCACGACGTCATGCACGAGGCCGATGCGGCGCGCATCCTCGGCGCCAAAGCGCTCGCCGGTCAGCGCGTAGCGGCGGACCTGGCGGATGCCGATGGCATCGACGAGCTGCGGGATGATGATCGCGGCCGTCAGGCCCCAGCGCACCTCGGTAATCGAGAACAGCGCGTTGTCGGCCGCGATCACGATGTCGCAGGCCGAGATCACGCCGGTGCCGCCGCCAAAGCAGCCGCCCTGCACCAGCGCCACGGTCGGGAGGGGCAGCGTGTTGAGCCGCTGCACGGCCTCAAAGGTGGCGCGCGAGGCCGCCTCGTTCTCCTCCGCCGATTGCGGCCGCACCGAATTGATCCATTTGAGATCGGCGCCAGCCTGAAAATGCTTGCCGTTGCCCCGGAGCACGACGACCCGCAAGTTCGGCTTGGTCCCCAATTCGTCCATCGCCGCGAGCACACCGGCAACCAACGCACCGTCATAGGCGTTGTTGACCTCCGGGCGGTTCAACGTGACGGTCGCGACCCCGCGCTCGTCAAGGCTCCACAGGACGGGGTTTTCCGACATGGCGTTCCTCTCGATGGCTCGTTCGTTGTGGGCCGCACTATGACCGAGACCGCGGAGCCTTGATCCATATCTTTCCGGTGGGGACGGTCGCGCCCATCGCATGGCGGCTTGTGCCATGCTGGCGCCGGGCGAAGGCAGGGATTTTTCCTCGGACGGGACGTCACACCATGCGCATTTGCATTTTCGGCGCGGGCGCCGTCGGCAGCCATCTTGCGGTGCGGCTGGCGCGCGCCGGCCATGACGTATCCTGCGTGATGCGCGGGGCGCATCTGGAGGCGGTCCAGGCCAACGGGCTCAAGCTGCGCGTCGGCGACGCCGAGTGCTCCGCCAAGGTGCGCGCATCCGGGGATCCCGCCAAGCTCGGCCCTCAGGACGTCGTGATCTCTACGCTGAAGGCAACCGGTCTTCAGGGTCTCGTCAGCGGCATCGCGCCGCTGCTGGGTGAGAACACCGGCATCGTGTTCGCACAGAACGGCATTCCCTGGTGGTACAATATCGGCCTGCCGCAGCGGCATCCGGCGCCGCCCGACCTTGCCTTCCTCGATCCAGGCGGACGCCTGCGCGCCGCGATCCCGCGCGGGCGGATCATCGGCGGGGTGATCTTCTCCTCCAACGAGATCGTCGAACCCGGTGTGGTGCAGAACCTGACGCCGGATCGCAACCGGCTGGTGATCGGCGAATGCGACGACCGCGCCAGCGAGCGCATTGCCGAGCTGCGCGCCGCGCTCAGCGACGCCAGGCTCGAATCCCCGCCGATCTCCGATATTCGCGAGGCGATCTGGTCAAAGCTGCTGACCAACATGTCGCTGTCGGTGCTGTGCCTGCTGACCGGACTGACCGCGCGCGCCGTGCGCGACGATGCCACCTTCGGCAACGTCATCCCGCGTTTGCTGGATGAAGCGAACGAGATCGCGCAGCACTACATCCCCGAGGTCAAGCGCGTCACGCGCAGCGGTCCCGCACCGAACCACAAGCCGTCGCTGCTCCAGGACTTTGAGCTTGGCCGCGCCATGGAGATCGACGTGCTGGTGAAGGCGCCGGCCGCCTTTGCCCGCGCCGCGCGCCTGTCGACACCGACGCTCGATTTGATGGCCGCGCTTGCGATCCAGAAGGCACGCGACAAGGGGCTTTACGCGGGCTGAGCGGCTCAGGCGAGCTTGTCGATCCATGCCGCGAGAGTATCCAGCACCTCTGTCAGCGCCTCGTCATTGCTGCGCCCTGATTTCCGCAAAACCGCGAAGGAGTGATCGCCGCCGGCGATCACATGTAGCCTTGCTTTCGCTGCGAGACCAGCGATCACCGGCTTGAGGTGGTCGAGATCGGCGAGCTTGTCGCGATCGCCCTGGATGAACAGCATGGGGATGCCGACCTCAGCCAAATGATCGGCGCGCTCGATCGACGGCTTGTCAGCCGCATGCAGGGGGAAGCCGAGGAAGGCGAGCCCCTTCACGCCGGCTAGCTGCGCCTTGGCCTGTGCCTGCGAGGTCATGCGTCCACCAAAGGATTTTCCGCCGGCGATGAGCTTCAGCCCCGCGCATTGCCGCGCCGCCTCCGCCACCGCCGCGCGGACGGCGGCGTGGGCGACGGCCGGCGTATCCGGCCGCCCCCGCTTCTTCTCCATGTAGGGAAAGTTGTAGCGCAGCGTCGCGATGCCGCGCGCCGCGAGGCCGGCCGCCGCCTTCTCCACGAAGGAATGCCTCATGTTGGCGCCGGCGCCATGCGCGAGCACGTAGCAGGCGCGCGCATTGGCCGGCTCCATCAGGATGGCGGAGACCGTGCCGATGCGCTCGATGTCGATCTTGAGCTCTGTCGTCATGGCGGTCAAAATCACTCACCCTGAGCCTTGCAAATCCGGTTGCTTTGGTAGCCTTACCGGCGCAGCCTGAAAACACAATAATTGCCGGCTTAAGCTGGCTTACCAACGCAAATTGCAGCAACGACCGGGGTTTCCATGTCCTACCGCTCCTCCTGGATGACCGAAGAGCTCGACGTCTTCCGCGACCAGTTCCGAAAGTATCTCGCCAAGGACCTGGCGCCCCATGCGGAGAAATGGCGCGAGCAGAAGATGGTCGATCGCTTCGCCTGGCGCGGGCTCGGCGAGATGGGCGCGCTGCTGGCGAGCGTGCCGGAGGAATATGGCGGCCTGGGCGCAACCTTCGCCTACGACGCCGCGGTGCTGGAAGACCTCGAAAGCACGGTGCCGGAGCTCACCACCGGCGTCTCCGTGCACAGCGCCATCGTCGCCCACTACATCCTCAACTACGGCTCGGAGGAACAGAAGAAGCGCTGGCTGCCAAAAATGGTGTCGGGCGAGATGGTCGGCGCCATCGCCATGACCGAGCCCGGCACCGGCTCGGACCTGCAAAGCGTCAAGACCACAGCCAGGAAGCAGGGCAATTCCTACGTCATCAACGGCCAGAAGACGTTTATCACCAACGGCCAGGCCGCGGACCTCGTCATCGTCGTCGCCCGCACTGGCGATGCCGGCGCAAAAGGCATCTCGCTGATCGTGGTCGAGACTGCAGGCGCCGATGGTTACAAGCGCGGGCGCAACCTCGACAAGATCGGCCTGCACGCCTCAGACACGTCGGAATTGTTTTTCGACAATGTCACCGTGCCGCCGGAAAACCTGCTCGGCACGGAAGAGGGCCAGGGCTTTGTGCAGTTGATGCAGCAACTGCCGCAGGAGCGCCTGGCGCTTGCGGTCGGCGCCGTCGCCTCGATGGAGCGCGCGGTCAAGCTCACGGCCGACTACACCAAGGAGCGCAAAGCCTTCGGCAAGCCGCTGATGGATTTTCAGAACACCGCCTTCAAGCTCGCCGAGCGCAAGACCGAAGCGACGATCGCACGCGTCTTCGTCGACTGGTGCATCGAACGCCTGATCGAAAAGGACCTCGACACCGTCACCGCGTCGATGGCGAAATACTGGTGCTCGGAAAAGCAGGTCGAGACCGCCGACGAATGCCTCCAGCTCTTCGGCGGCTACGGCTACATGCAGGAATACCCGATCTCGCGCATGTTCATCGATTCCCGTATCCAGAAGATCTATGGCGGGACGAACGAGATCATGAAGCTGCTGATCGCAAGGTCGCTGTGAGCCGCTATCTCATCCGCTTGTCGGCGACGATGAAGTCGATGAACGTCCTGACCTTGGCGGAGAGATATTTGCGGCTGGGATAGACCGCAAACAAGCGTCCTTCGAAGACGACTTGATCAGACAGAACGTGGACGAGCCGGCCAGCAGCGATGTCGTCGGCGATCAGCCATTTCGGCAGAAAGGCGAGGCCCATGCCTTCCAGCGCCGCCATGTGAAGCAGCGTTTCATTGGCGCTGCGCAACACTGGATTCAACTTGATGGTCTCGACACCGCGCTCGCCCGCGAAGGAGAAGCTCTCGCCCGGATACAGCGCATAGTGCAGCAAGGCGTGGTTGGAGAGATCGGCAAGTTTCGCCGGCCGACCGGCGTGATCGAGATAAGCGGGCGCGGCGACCATGTGGAACGCGACCGTGGTGATGGGACGCGCGATCAACGATTCATCGGGCGAACCCGTCGCGCGCAGGGCGAGGTCAAATCCTTCCTCGACCAGATTGACCAGCCGCCCGCTGAGATCGATGTCCAGTGTCACCTCCGGATATCGAGCCTGATAGTCCGCCAGGATCCGCGCGAACATCGGATTCGCCATCCACACCGGCGCGGTGAGGCGCAACATGCCGCGCGGAACGACGGTCGCCCTGCTGACGGCGGCTTCGACTTCATCGAGCGACTCGAGCATCTGGCGCGCCTGCTCGAAATAGAGGGTACCGCTTTCGCTGAGGCTGACGCGCCGGCTGGTCCGGTTCAGCAGCCGCGTGCCCAGCCGCTTCTCGAGCTGCATCACGTGCTTGCTCGCCATGGCGGGCGAGATGCGCAGGCGCTCCGCCGCGGCCGCAAAGCTTCTGAGCTCGGCGACCAGACAAAACACCCTCATGCTGACCAGCGAGTCCATCAGATCATCAACATCCAAGAAAGGAACCCATCCCGAAACGCATAATGATCAAATATGATGAAACTATCAAATGGCGGTAACCCTCAATGTTTGGAGAACCGCCATGTCGATCGCCGCCATCGAAAACCCCACCCCGGGCCGCGCCCTCCGCATCGGCCTGTGGATCGCGCAGGCCCTGATCTTTTTCGTCTTCACCTCGGCCGGGCTGGTCAAGCTGACCACGCCGATTCCGCAGCTTGCCGCCATGATGCCGTGGGCGGGGCAGTATTCCGAAGCCTTCGTGCGAGTCATCGGGCTGATCGATCTCGCCGGCGGGATCGGCATTCTGCTGCCGGCGCTGACGCGGATCCTGCCGCGGCTGACGGTGCTGGCTGCGCTCGGCTGCGCGACGTTGCAGGTCATCGCGCTCGTCTTCCATCTCTCGCGCGGCGAGGCCCCGGTCACGCCGCTCAACCTCGTCCTGCTCGTCCTCGCCGTCTTCGTGTTTTGGGGACGCAGCCGGAAGGCGCCGATTGCTGCGCGGCAGTTCTGACGTGAATCGGCGCCAGCGACGATGATCCCCTCCAACAGATTGTCCCGCCGAGGATTGGTCGCGGGCGCCTCGATTTTCACCGCAGCCGCCTCCGGCGCCGCGGCGAAGGAAGATCGTCTCGTCGATGGTGTCGTGATCCTCATCGACAGCAACGAGCCCTACGTCATGGGACATGCGATCAGCTATTCGGCCAATCTCGCAAAGCACTTTGCCGAGAAGGGCGCGAAGCTCCAGATCGAGGTCGTCGCCAACGGTAAGGGCATCGAAGTGTTCCGGGCGGACAAGACTCCGCTCGCAGAACCGCTCGCGACGTTGCGGCAAGCCGTGCCGAACCTCGCCTACAGCATGTGCGCATCGTCGAAGACGATTGCGGAAGCCAAGGAGCACATCTCAATTCCGCTGATATCAGGCGCCAACCTCGTCCCCTTCGGCATCGGACGTGTGGTCGATCTCCAACTCAAGGGCTGGGCCTATATCCATGCGTGAGGAGTCCCGCCACGATGGGCGAACGCCTTCCAGGCGGTCGATCCTGCTGGCAGCGCCCGCACTTCTTGTGTCGTTCCGCGCAAGCCGTGCGCAGGGCGGCGATCCGTCCTGGCCACCGGTATTCGAGACCGGCCGCAGCCAGTTCACGATCGTGCGGCCGCGCACACCGATGCCACCGCTTCGGCTACAGGACCTGCATGGCAAAGACGTTATGCTGACGGCGAAGCCGGGACGCGTGACCGTCATCAATTTCTGGGCGACATGGTGCGCGGCCTGCCGGCTGGATTTGCCGGTCATCGCAAGCCTCGCGCGATCGCAGCCCGAGGGGCTCGACGTTCTTGCGATCTGCACGGACATAAAGGACGTCCGAAAAATCCGCGCGTATCTCGGCGGCGTGACCGCGCCCAACTTGAGCTGTTACATCGACGCTTACGGAATTGCGGCCGATCCGAACAGATCGCCCGAGGCGGTCTTCAAGCTGACCGGCATGCCCATCACTTATCTCATCGGAACGAGCAGTCGCATCGAGGGCTACATCACCGGCGCGGCCGACTGGCTATCGCCCTCAGGGGCACGGTTGCTGCAATTCTATCGCGAGCAGGCCGGGTGACTGCGAGGCCCCGTAAGAAACGGGGCGAGGGAGCGCGGCCAGTTCGCCTCACCGCCCTCGCCAGTCCCTGGGCCGGCAGCCAAAACGCTGCTTGAAGCGCCGGGTGAAATGCGAGAGGTCGGAAAAGCCCCAATCGAAGGCGATGGCGCCGATGGCGCGGTCGGTCTTGGCGGGGTCGTTGAGGTCGCGTGCCGCACCGTCAAGGCGACGACCCATGACATAGTCGGAGAACGTCGTGCCGGCGCGCTCGAACAGCTTGTGGACGTAGCGCTCGCTGATGCCGACCGCGGCTGCGACGGCCGAGACCGTCAGCCCCTGTTCGGAGAGCCGCTCATGCACGGCGCGGCGCAGCGCCAGCGCAGTGGCATCGGCAAAACCGGCGGCCTCCGCCGTTTGCGCGCGGCTGCGGCGGGACAGGCTGAGCGCGACGAGGTCGAGCAGCACGCCGAACAGGCCGACGGCCTCCTCCTCCGTCATTCGCAGCGCGCCGGCGTTGAGCGCGCGTGCCGTCTCGACGATGAGGTGGCCGACAAAGGGATCGTCGGAGACGCGCTCGACCCCGAAATCAAATGACGGCGGCAGCCGGTCGCGCAGCGCGCGTGACGGCACCCAGAACGAGGCGACCTCCAGCGTCGGCCCGCGATCGTGCAGCAGCGTCACCTCGCGATCGCTATCGCAGATGCCGACCTGGCCGCGCGACAGGCTGACGTCGCGGCCGCCCTGCACCATGCGGCAGCGCCCCGCGAGCTTGAAGTTGAGATAGAAGCAGCTCTCGGTCGAGGCCGAGATATCGGCACGCGAGCGGTTGACCGTATGCTCGGGAAACACCACGCGGTTGATCGCGCCCGCGCCCAGCCTGATGGTTTCGACCTTGGCCGGGAAGCGCGAGGTCGTCGCCGATTCCGGCGTCAGGTTCATGAACGCCTGGCAGATCGCCTCGCGATAATAGGAGAACTGCTCGGCAGGCTTCGTTTCCCCGGTATCCCAGATGAAGTGGCGCGGCCGGCTTCCAACATTGACCTGCTCCATCAGTTCGCTCCGAGACCAATCCGGTTCAGCGCCAGACAAGCGCCCGGACCGCCGATGGGTTCAATATGGCTGCAACAAAGACAATGACCGACGTCCAGTCGGCAAGCCCGGCAAGGCCCTTGCGGGCCTTATCTAACCATGCCGATCTAAGCATTCCTCGGAGGGAGCCACAATATGTCGACCTACGTCCTCGTCCACGGCGCCTGGCATACGGGTGCGGAGCTCGAGCCCGTCGCCGCGCCGATTCGCGCCGCCGGCCATCAGGTTTACCTGCCGACCATCAGGGGCAACCGGCCCGGTGATGCCAAGACGACCGGCCTGAAGGAGGCGATCCAGTCGATCGCCGACTATCTCGCCGAGAACGATCTGAAGGACGTAATCCTGCTCGGCCATTCCTATGGCGGCATGGTGATCACGGGCGTCGCCGATCTCGTGCCCGAGCGCATCCGGCGTCTGGTCTACTGGAACGCCTTCGTGCCCAACAATGGCGAGTGCCTCAACGACATGGTGCCGCCGCAATATGTCGGGCTGTTCGACATGATCGCCGCCGAGCGCGGCGACGGCTCGGTGGTGCTGCCCTTCCCGATCTGGCGCGAGGCCTTCATCAACGACGCCGATCTCGAACTGGCGCAAAAGGCCTACGACATCCTCAACCCGCATCCGCTCAAGACCTTCAGCGACAAGATTGCGCTGAAGACCAATCCGGCCGAGATGCAGATCGCAAAATCCTACATCAACTGCACCGAGGATACCGCACTGCCGCACGGCTATCCCTGGCATCCCCGGCTGTCGGAGAAGCTCGGCCTGTTCCGCCTGGTGCAGGTGAGCGGCAGCCACGAGCTGTGCTTCTCGGATCCCGTACGGCTCGCCAAGGCGATCATGGAGGCGGGGCGCGACTGAGGGACTTAAGGACGACGGCCCGAAGAGTGTTGAGGGGCGCTCGCTGGATTTGAAAAAAAGCGACGCAACCTGACGCAACAAGACGCATGTTTGATCCGATGCGCGACGCGGCACAGCGCTTGCTTGCGACAACGAAATCGGCCTGGCGGAGCAACGCTTGTATTGCAGCTTGTTGCACCGGGCCGTACGCTGTGGCCGATCATCGGTCACCGTCTGGTCCCGTTCGCGTCAAGTCAGGAGCCTTGCGAATGCATCACGTTTCACGCCGGAAACTTCTCAAGCTTGCTGCCGTTGCGCCGTCGGCCGTCGCTCTCTCCCGGATGGGGCCCGCGTTCGCCGCAAGCGGTGGCAAGACCCTCAATGTCGTGATGCAGTCGGACCTTCGCATCACCGATCCCGGCTTCACGACGGCGATCATCACCCGCCATCATGCCTATATGGTCTACGATACGCTGCTCGGCATCGATTCCAACTTCAAGGTGCGGCCGCAGATGGCCGACTGGAAGATCTCCGACGACAAGCTGACCTACAGCTTCATCCTGCGCGACGGCTTGAAGTGGCATGACGGCGCGCCGGTGACGGCAGAGGATTGCGTTGCCTCGCTCAAGCGCTGGGGCTCGAGCGTCGACGGCATGGCCCGCAAGCTGATGGATTTCACAGCGAGCATCGAAGCCCCTGACGCCAAAACGATCGTGCTCAAGCTGAAGGAGCCCTATGGACTGGTGCTGGAGACGATCGCAAAGCCGTCGTCGATCTGCGCCTTCATGATGCCCAAGCGCATCGCCGAGACCCCGATCAACAAGCAGATTCCGGAGCAGATCGGCTCCGGCCCGTTCAAGTTCATGCAGGCGGAATTCCAGCCCGGCGTCAAGGCCGTCTACGTCAAGAACACCGACTATGTGCCGCGCAAGGAGCCCGCCGAGTGGACATCCGGCGGCAAGGTGGTCAAGGTCGACCGTGTCGAGTGGATTACGATGCCGGACGCGCAGACCGCGCTCAACGCGCTGCAGTCCGGCGACGTCGATTTCGTCGAGACGCCGCCGTTCGACCTGCTGCCAATGCTGGAGTCCAATCCCGAGATCAACGTCGCCATCCTGAACAAGTTCGGCTTCCAATCGTTCGGCCGGATGAACTTTTTGCATCCGCCGTTCGACAACGTGAAGATTCGCCGCGCCGCGCTGCTCGCCATCAACCAGAAGGACGTGCTCGACGCGCAGATCGGCAATCCCAAATATTACAAGCTCTGCGGCGCATTCTTCATCTGCGACACGCCGCTCGCCAGCGACGAGGGCGGCGAGACCCTGGTCAAGGGCAATGGCATGGCGCAGGCCAAGAAGGCACTGGCCGAGTCCGGCTATGACGGCACGCCCGTCGTGATCCTGGCACCGAGCGACCAGATTTTGCTCAAAGCGCAGCCAGTCGTGGTCGCGCAGCTCCTGCGAGAGGCCGGCTTCAAGGTCGATCTTCAGGCCATGGACTGGCAGACCGTGGTCAGCCGCAGGGCGATTCAGAAGCCGCCAAAGGAAGGCGGCTGGAACATGTTCTTCACCTACCAGGGCGCCGCCGATTCGATGAACCCGCTGGTCAACGGCGCGATGGTCGGCAAGGGCACGAATGGCGGCTGGTTCGGCTGGTCCGAGGACCCCAAGCTCGAGGAGCTGCGCGACGCCTTTGCCCGCGCCACCTCACCGGAAGAGCAGAAGAAGATCGCCCTCGAGGTGCAGAAGGAAGCCTACGACCAGGTCATCTACGTCCCGCTCGGCCAGTTCCAGGCACCGAGCGCATGGCGCAAGTCGATCACCGCCGTGATCGACGGCCCCGCGGCGCCGATGTTCTGGAATGTGGAGAAGAAGGATTGAGCCTGCATTCCCTCTCCCCGCTTGCGGGGAGCGGTTAACCACACATTCGGTGTCATCCCGGACAAGCGAGCGCAGTGAGCGCCGATCCGGGACCCATATCCCCAGGGAGGAGTCGTGGCGCGGGATTGGAGTTGCCAATCTTCGTCAAACACAATCCTGTGGTTATGGGTCCCGGATCTGCGCTCCGCTGCGCTCGCTTGTCCGGGACGACGGTGAACTTTTCGAGCGGGGCGAGGTGATCCTACTTCGGATGCCACCAGCGCCCAGCGATCACCACGCCTTCGGAGGCGATCTTTTGATTGCCGATCAGGTGCTCGCCAACGACGTCGACATAATCGAACCGGCCCTCCCTGATCGAGATCAGAGTGGCGTCGCCGACGCTGCCCGGCTTGAGGCTACCGAGCTCCGGCCGCCGCAGCGCCATCGCCGCATTGACGGTCGAGGCCGCGATCACGTCGGACAGCGGCATGCCCATGCAGAGGAATTTCGACATGGTGGTCACCTGGTCGAAGGCGGGGCCGTCGATGCAGAGCAGATGGATGTCGGACGAGATGGTGTCGGGATAAAAACCGTTGGCCAGCATCGCGCGCGCGGTCTTGAACGCGAACGAGCCCTTGCCGTGCCCGATGTCGAAGATAACACCGCGTTCGCGCGCCTCCAGCACCACCTTCTTCACCGTGCCTTGCGCTGTCGCGGGCGTGTTGGGGAACGGCCGGAACGCGTGCGTCAGCACGTCGCCCGGGCGCAGGCGCTCGAGCACCTCCTCATAGCTCGGCGGCGGATGATCGATATGCGCCATCAGCGGCATGCCGACCTGTTCGGCGACCTCGAGCGCGATATCGAGCGGCACGATGCCCGACGTGCCCGAGGCGTGCAGACCGACCCGCACCTTGATGCCGACGATGAGGTCGCGGTTGGCGTCCGCCACCTCAGCGGCATCGACCGGATTCATCAGCCGCAATTCTTCGCTCTCGCCGACCATGATGCGGTTCGAGAAGCCAAAAATGCCGGCATGCGAGACGTGCAGATAGGCGAGGATGCGCACCTGGCTCGGCTCGATCACATGCTTGCGAAAGCCTGCGAAATTGCCGGGGCCGGCGCTGCCGGTGTCCACCGCCGTAGTGACGCCGGATTTGCGGCAAAACTCCTCGGCATCGATGCCGAGCGAGGTGCCGCCCCAATAGACATGGGTGTGCAGGTCGATCAGCCCGGGCGTCACGATGAATTGCGAAACATCGCGCACCTCCGTGCCCGGATCCGCCTTGAGCCCGCTGCCGACCGCGGCCACCTTGCCGGCGGCAAAGGCGACGTCCGTCACCGCGTCGAGCTTTTGCGAGGGGTCCACGACGCGTCCCCCGCGCAGGATCAAATCGAAAGGCATAGGGATCTCCGGGTGTGACGATGGGCCAGGACGACGGCGGGCGAACGGCCGTCAGGCGAGGATGAGCCTTGGCTTTAGCAAGTTTTAAGCCGGGAGCAAGTTTTGCGCCAGCAAACCGCAGGCACTGCCTGTCGGAGTCGAACCATCGACGACATGGCGACGGAGCGCATCACACGATCTAGAATTGTGCGGACCGCGGGCTCCTGCGCGTTCGGTATTCCTGTGGCGTCAAAGCGGTCAGTTTTCGGAACGCCTTTCGAAAGCTGCTCTCGTCTTCATAGCCTACCGAATGCGCGATCGTCTTGATGGATTGCGCGGTCGTCGTGAGAAGCGTGCGGGCGCGTTCGACACGACGACGCAGAATGAAGTCTTGAGGCGGCGCCCCCGTGAGTTCCACGAAACGCCTGAGCAACGTGCGCTCGCTCAGCCTCAATTCGACGGCGAGACGACTGACCGTCATCGGTCGTTTGCGTGCGCGACGAACCAACACGTCGGCCTTCACCAGCAGCGGATCTCTACTCTGGAGATAGGCCAGCGGGATGTAAGCGGCCTGCGTCCTGTCCGCCGTGTCGATGACGGCATAGTCGGCACATATGCGCGCGACTTCCGGTCCCTCGACCATTTCGATCAGCCTCAGCAGGAGATCGACCCACGACATCGGTCCGGCAGAGCAGATGATACGTTCGTCGGTCGTCAACACCGCATCCGGAGCAAGGTCGATGTCGGGGAAATCGTGCCGAAGGCTATCCTGCAGCCACCAGGTCGTGGTGGCTCGACGTCTGCCGAGCAAGCCCGCCTGAGCGAGCAGGAAGACGCCGCTACAGAAGGCGCCGATCAACGCACCGCGGACGTGCTGCTTCTTCAGCCAGGCCGAGGCCGCCGCCAGTTCCTGCTCTTTGAATCTCGTAGGCATCGCCTGAGAGAGATGGCCGGGCACCACGATGGCATCGAAGGTCGACGCGCCCTCCAGTCCGCCATCGACGGCGAAGCGAGTGCCTCTGCTCGTGCGCACCGCCTTCCCATCGATTGACAGTTTTTTGAGGTGAAAGCGCGTTTCTCGTCCCAGCCTCCTCATGACGAAATTGGCGAGCCCGAGGAGATCTTCGACCCCGGTCACGGCCGATTCCATGCATCCTTCCAGCAGGAGCACCGCAAGCTTCATGTGATGGCTCTCCAAATACGTGGCGGAAATTACCCGCACTTTGTCGTATACGCCACTGCGAAGATGTTCGCCGCCGTGTGACCTTGCATGGGATGGTTCGCCAGTTCGGCGCACCGACGATCATCTGATATCTGAGGAGCGATCATGCCCTACGTTTCGATCTCGACTATCAAAGGCATTCTGAATCCCGAGCAGAAGCTGGCCCTTCACCAGCGAATTGCCGACCTGATGGTCGAGATCGAAGGACGCGGCAATCCCGAATTCCGCAGGGTGGTCTGGGTCAAGATCGATGAACAGGAGCCGGCCCAGTGGTCCATGGGAGGCCATGTCTATTCGGCGGAACAGATTGCCAGGCTGCGCGGCCCGGACGGTGCCGATGGATGGCGGCCGGCGCAAGGCGAGAGCTGACCGCGCGCAATCGCGACCGTCCCACCCATCGCGGCGATCGATTCCGGCACGACAGACATGAGCGATATGATCAAGGCATTCGTCATCGATAGCATCGATGGCAAGGTGGAAAGTCGTCTGAAGGAGATCAGTCGGGCCGACTTGCCCGATGAGCCCATCCTGGTGCAGGTCGCGTATTCGACCGTCAACTTCAAGGATGGGCTCGCGCTCACCGGTGTCGCGCCGATTGCCCAGAAGACGCCGATGGTCGGCGGCATCGATCTCGCCGGAACGATCGTCGAATCGGCGTCGCCGGAGTGGAAGCCGGGAGAGCGGGTCGTCATCAACGGCTGGGGCCTGTCTCAACAACATTGGGGCGGCTACGCGCAATTCCAGCGCGTCCGGCCGGAATGGCTGGTGCGCTTGCCGGATACCTTCTCGTTGACGCAGGCGATGGCCATCGGCACGGCCGGATACACCGCGATGCTTTGCGTTCTCGCGCTGGAGCGGATGGGGGTGAAGCCGGGTCGCGACGTGCTGGTCACCGGGGCTGCGGGCGGCGTCGGTTCGGTTGCGGTCGCGCTTCTCGCCAAGCTCGGATACAAGGTGGCCGCTTCCACCGGACGTCCCGAGACGCACGATTACCTCCGGGGGCTCGGAGCGTCGGCCGTTATCGATCGTTCCTCTCTCAGCTCTCCCGGAGCGCCCGTTCAGGATGAACGTTGGGCCGGCGCGATCGATACCATCGGTGGGCATGCGCTCGCCAACGTCCTCGCACAGACGGCCTATGGCGGTGCCATCGCCGCTTGCGGCCTGGCATCGAGTCGCGATCTTCCTGCCTCTATCTTGCCGTTCGTGCTTCGCGGAATAGCCCTGCAGGGGATTGATTCCGTGATGGCGCCGAAGGCAGCGAGAGAGGAGGCCTGGTTGCGCCTTGCCGCCGATCTCGATCCCAGGAAACTTGATGCAATGACCAGTATCGCGCCGATGTCAGAACTGACCGAGCTGGCCACAAGAATTCTTGCCGGCGACATTCGGGGCCGAACCGTCATCGATGTAAATGCTTGAGGCATGGACGATTGGGACCCGAGCGGCGAACTCTGCGCGGGCAGCTCCCGGGATGGCGGGGCAAAGGCGCGAGCAAGATTGGCGATCCCGGGAAGACTCGAACTTCCGACCTACGGTTTAGGAAACCGTCGCTCTATCCGGCTGAGCTACGGGACCGCGGAACCCGCGAAACAGGTTCGGCTCCCTCATAGCAGAGCGGAATTGGGATCGCCAGTCGCAAGACCGGCCGCGATCTGCCGGCCGGCTGATCGTCAAACCGCGCTTGACGATCGTACAATGGGCTCGGTCCCGAACTCAGCTCAGGAGCCGCCATCATGATCGAGGGCATCAGCGCCATCACATTCGCTACCCATGACATGCGCCGTGCCGTGCACTTCTACCGCTCGCTGGGATTCGAGATTCTGCATGGCGGCGAAGCCTCGCCCTTCACGAGCTTTCGCGCCGGCACGGGCTATCTCAATCTGACGGTGCAGCCGGACAAGCGCTGGTCCTGGTGGGGGCGCGTCATCTTCTATGTCGCCGACGTCGATGCGCTCTACGAGCGCGCGCTGGCGGCCGGATGGCAGCCGGGCACGACGCCGCGCGACGCCGAATGGGGCGAGCGCTACTTCCACCTCACCGATCTCGATGGCCACGAGCTCAGCTTCGCGCGACCGTTGCGGCCTTGAAGCGATCGGCTTTTGCCACGCGTCCTCCTGATCGTTGCTGCACGGCAGGATAAGTCACGCCCGCTGACCTTCGTCGCGATTCCGTGGCTCGGCCGCAGCAATTGTGGCAAGCTCGCCACGATTTCCTCTTGCCGGTTTGCAAGGTCCAACCAAGGGAGGATGACCATGGTAGCGTATGTCGTACTGGCGAACTTCACCGACCAGGGAGTCCGCAACGTCAAGGACTCGCCGAAGCGCGCCGATGCCTTCAGGGAAATGGCAAAGACATTTGGCGCAACGGTAAAAGAGATCGTCTGGACACAGGGGCGATATGACGTTGTCACCTTCATCGAGGCTCCGGATGAGGCATCCATCATGTCGCTCAGCCTCAGTCTCGGCGCGCTCGGCAATGTTCGCACCGAAACGCTGCGCGCCTTTTCGGCGCCGGAGATGACGAAGATCGTCGGCCAGATGCTCTGAACGACACGTCGACGCGGCCGATCCCGTTGCCGGTCAGCGGCCGTGTGACGACGCCTGAGCACGAAACATGGAGTCGAGCTGGCGGCTTGCGTCGGCTACGCCCTGATATTGTTCTCGCGCACGACCTGGCCCCAATAGGCGACCTGCTTGTCGAAGAAGGTCTTGAACGGGGCTGCGTCCTCGAGCAGCAGCGTCATCTGCTGGGTCTCCTTGAGCTGGGCGGCGATGGCGGGTTCACTCAAAATCTCCTTCACCGATTTCGCCATGGCCGAGGTGATGTCGGCCGGCGTGCCGGCGGGCGCAAAAATACCCCACCACGCCAGCGTCTCGAAATCGGGGAAGCCGGCTTCGATCGCGGTCTGCGTGTCCGGCAGGTTCGGCAGCCGCTCGCGGCCCAATTGCAGGATCGGGCGCAGCATGCCGGTGCCGAGCTGGGCTGCGACCAGCGCCGCCGAGCCGGCGATGAGATCGACGTGGCCGCCGAGCACGTCGTTCATGGCCGGGCCGCCGCCGCGATAGGGCACGTGCTGGATCTCGACGCCGGCCTTCTTGCCGAGCACGGTCATCGCGAGATGGCCGAGCGTGCCGATGCCGACGGAGGCATATTTCACCGCGCCCGGGCTCTGCTTGCAGGCCGCGACCACGTCGGCAAAAGTCTTGTAGGGTCGGCCGGCATTCGCAGCGATCACGTAAGGCGCGGTGCCGACGAGGAAGACCGGCATCAGCTCGCGCTCGACGTCGACCGGCGGCTTGTCGAGAATGGTCGGGATCACCGCATGGGAATCGAAGGTCACGAGGAATGACGTGCCGTCCGCCGGACTCTTGGCGACCTGCGCCGCGCCGAGCGCGCCGGCGGCCCCGGCCTTGTTCTCGACGATCACGACACGGCCGAGCTTGTTCTGCAGATTGGTCTGCAACAGCCGCGCCAGCGCGTCGGTCGAGCCGCCCGGCGGGAACGGCACCACCAGCGTGATTTTTGGCGCTTGCGCTAAAGCCGGCCCCATCGCCAGCACGGCCGGCGCGGCCAGCAGCGTTCGTCGCGTGATCTTCATGTCGTCCTTCCCCTAGCGTTGCTGCCTTTTGTTTGCAGCGTTACGTCGTACCAAAGCCTGAGCCCGCTTTCTTGTACTCCGGCCTTGGCGGACTGAAAATGTCAAGCACGCGCGCGCCGTCGGGGCCCGCGCGCATCGTGTGCGGCACGTTGCCGGGCGTGCGCCAGAAGTCGCCCTTCTTCACCGGAATCTCCTCATTGCCCTGGACGCGGATCGCCGAGCCCTCGAGCAGCACGCCCCATTGCTCCTCGGGATGATGATGCAGCGTGCCTGCCGCATGCGGCGCCAGCGTCACCACCGAGAGCATCGCCTGCTCGCCGGAGAAGATGCGCGTCGTGAGGCCCGGCGCGAGGTCGCGGAACAGGCCGTCCGAGGGGTTATCGAGATTGTGGAATTCGTCCTTCTGGCTCAACGTGTCCTCCCCTCCTGATCAGGATTTTCCATAAGAGCCCTGGTAGCGGCCCTCGCGGATCGCCTTCAGGGTCTCCTCCTCGCGCGCGACCTGCGCGCGGACCGACTCCAACAGGCTTGCGGCGATGCTTTGCGGAAACGATACCACGCCGTCCTCGTCGCCGACGATGATATCGCCGGGCGCGATCACGCAGCCACCGACCGAGACCGGCACGTTGATCTCGCCGGGGCCGCTCTTGTAGGGCCCGCGATGGATCGCCGCGCGCGCATAGACGGGGAAGTCGGACGCCGCGAGCGCGCCAGCGTCGCGGATCGCGCCGTCGATGACATAGCCCGCCGCGCCCCGATGGAGAGCGATGTTGGTCATGATCTCGCCGACCAGCGCGCGGGATTCGTCGCCGCCGCCATCGACGACGATGACGTCGTCGGGCCCGACCATCTCCAGCGCCTTATGGATCGCGAGATTATCGCCGGGGCGCGTGCGGACGGTGAAGGCAACCCCGAGCAGCGGCCCGCCGCGATGGAACGGGCGCAGCCCGACACAGCCGGGCAGCCGCGCCAGATTGTCCGAGATGACCGAAGTCGGCGCGTTCCTGAACGCCTCGAGCAGATCTTTCGGCGGTTTTGCGACGCTCGTGGCGGCAATGGTGATGGTCATGCAGGCTATTTCCTCGGGTTCAACAATTCAGTCCGCGTGCGCAGGTATCTTCGACGGCAGGATGCGATCTACTCTCACCGATCCGCGGTGCAGCCCGGCAGATCGAACAGGGCGGCGAGCCCGCACTTCGAGGTCAGCATCTTGTCGCCGTCATGCCCGACGCCGGCGACGTCCCAGACTTTATGGTTGGGCGTACCCTTGTCGCGCTTGGCCATCGCTTCCGCATAGGCGTGGCCGCGCGCATAGCGAAACGGGCCCTGCGCCTTCGCCATGCAGCTCTTGTCGAGCGCGGAATGCTCCGGGTTGGTGTCGAGCGTGCCGAGCAGATAGATCACCTCCCGCTCGACATAGCGCGCTTCGAGCGCGGCCGGCGTTGCGTCCGCAAGATAAGGCGGCCGCTCGTCCATGCCGTATTTCCAGTTGTTGTAGCCGGGACAGGATGCGGCGATCGCGCGCTCCGGCCGCTCCTTGCTGAAATAGGCGTAAGACGACGGGTTGGCGACGACATAGCGGATCTCGATATGCTGGCGCGACAGCGTCGCCTCGCCCTTGCCCGCGATCGCGTAGCGCTGCGCGACCTGACCGCCGCCGGAATGGCCGGCGACCACGACCTGCTTGAGGTTTGGGAAGATGCGCCGGTCGGATAGTCTTGCCAGGATCGCGTCGAGCGCCTCGAACGACGACACTGGGCTAGGCGCGAGCGCGGCATCGCCGCCTTCCCAACCCTCCAGCGACCAGCGCAAGGTGTCGGCCGGCAGCTTGTGCGCCTCGATATCGATCTCCGCCAGAAACTGCGGCACGATCATGAGCGTGGACTTGCCTTCATCGCCCGCGGCGAATTGCGCGGTCGTGGCCGACTGGTAGTAGACGTCGGCGTTGCGCAAGCGCCCGTGCAAGACGATCACCGCGCGCGAGATCGCAGGCAGCGGCAGCGCCCAGTCGCTGGAGAGATAGAGCGGCAGAATGCCCTGATTGCCGACGGCGAGCCGGGCATCAGCGATCGCCTTCACGGGCTGGCGATTGGGTGCATCCTCATCGGCGCCCTGAGCATGACTGGCAAACAGCACCAGCGCGATCGATGCGAGATATGTCGGCCACCTCATTCCCAAGAATCCCCGCCGCTTTGAGCTATTCCAAACTCTATGCGCATGACCACGGTTGCGGCTGTGACTTGGCGGCCACGTCAAGCAAAAAATGTCAGCACTACAGTCCTGAAAAAGACCGGTTCCATGGGTGACAAATCGCCGGGAAACAGGCAAAAATTTGCCCAATTCAGTTCGGGTTGAGTTCCATATCATTTGCATCTGGTGAATGGCGTCCGTGATCGCATCGCGTAGCACCGCGTTAGCTGTTGGCCTGGTTGCGGGATTCGTCCTGCTGCCTGTGCATGCCCATGCCCAATGGTGGAAGCGCGCGCCGGTTGATTTCGAGGACTGCGCCGATCGCGCCGAAAAATCTCCGACCAAGGCCGAGAAGACGGCGGCGCTCGCCGAATGCAATGCGAAATATGCCGGCCGCCGCAAGGTGGGTGGCGGTTACACCTACTACGACTTCCTCCAGGATCGCACGTTTGACATCGCCGGCCCCAACCCGACGCCGGAAGAGCAGAAGAAGATCGACGAATCCTACACCAGCTATCTCGGCAATCAGCGCCGCAGCAATCTGGCAGCGGAAGCCGCCGCGAAGCAGCAGCAACAGCAGGAGCAGATCCAGCAGGTTGCGCTGCGCAGCGTCGAGACCGAGCGCGTGCCGGTCCCGGTCCAGCGTCCGAAGCAGCTGCAACAGCCCGCAAGCAGCGATGCGCGCCCGCGGCCGAAGAATTGCACCAAGGATTCGTTCAGCTGCGAATGGCCGCGGCTGTCCGAGGGGTTGAACGAACTGAAGAAACTGTTCACCACGCCTTCAGGCAACACGCCGTCAGGCAAGAAGAAGGGCTGATCCAACAGGGCCACAAGCTCTTGTCATCCCGGACAAGCGAAGCGCAGATCCAGGACGACAGTCGGGATTCAGTTCGCGGGCTTCTTCTTCGTGGACTTGCGGTGCGTAACCGACGGATTCACCGTCGCGGGCGTGCTGGTCGTTGCCGAGCGGCTCTCCTGTAATCGCCTGTCGTAACCGGGCGACGGCGTGACCGTGGGCGGCGCGGCCAGCGCGGGCGTGCTCGCCAGCGTCATGACCAGTATCGACGCGATCAGATAGGGCTTCATCGCACGTCTCCTCGTGACCTAACCGCCCCGGATCTGTTGTGGCGTCAGCCTCGGCGGGCCCTGGCCCGCCTCCTCCGCCTGCCTGATCAGCGCAACAATACGGCGTGACAGCGGCACGTCGACGCCGTGCCGCTCGGCGAGCGCAATGATCGCGCCCTGGAGATAGTCGATCTCGGTCTTGCGGCCATGTTTCAGGTCCTGCCACATCGAGGAGCGCGCCTCGGGGTCGATCTTCATCGTGCGTCCCAGGATCGCGTTGAAGATGGGATCGGGCAGCTTGAGCAGGAACGGCGTCCAGCCCGGCGGGATCGGCGTCGACGACACCGGCTTGATGCCGGCCGCTGTCAACACGGCCAGGCCTTCCGCCATCTGGTCGGCGAACAATCTTCGCCATTCGCGGCTCGCGAGCTGCGCCCGGAGCGGCATGTCGGACAGCGCGGTCATCGCGTTGTTCAGGTTGATGAGCAGCTTGCCATACTGCACGCCGACCATGTCTTGGCTCGCGCGCATCGCGAGGCCCGGCACAGAGAGCTGCGCCGCCGTCCCTGCCTTATCCGCCTCGATATGGATGTCGCCGGAGGTCGAGCGGTGGAAGCGGCCCTCGCCCATCGCGATGACGTTGAACGGCACCATGCCGGCCAGCACGGTCCGGCCCGGCAGGTGCTCGCGCAGCACGCCGACATTACCGATGCCGTTTTGCAAGGAGACGGTGACGGCATCCTGCGGCGCGTGCTTCGCGATCAGGTCGGCGACCTCTGCCGTGTCGGCACTCTTCACGGTGACCAGCACCGCGCCAACGCTGTGAAAAATTGAAGCATCTTCCGACAGCGCGAGCTGGCCGGCGGAAAGTCGCTGCTCGGATCCGTCGAAATCGGTCAGCCTGAGCCCGAACCGCTCGATCTCGGTCTTCACCCGCGGCCGCACCAGGAGCGACACGCGATGCCCGCGCGCGGCCAGCATGCCGCCGACAAAACAGCCGATGGCGCCCGCGCCGGCCACCGCGATCGGTCGATCCGTAACCACCTGTCCTGCTCCTCATGGCTCCTGCTGCCTTCGATAGCAAAGGGCGTGCCCACTGCCCATCGTTCGGTTGCGCCGCGCCCGCCTTGTAACCGTCATGAGGGCCCCATATGTTTTCGCCCCAGGGGCATGTTCAGCGGCAGGAGAGCACCATGGGTCTACTCGACGTCCTCAACGGCATGCAGAACGGCCCGCGCGGGCCGAGCACACCGAGCCCGCAGGGCTCAACCGAATCCTCCGGCGGCATGTCACCGATGACCATGGCGCTGCTCGGCCTGCTCGCCTGGAAAGCGTTCAAGCATCTGACAGCAGGCCAGCCCGATGCCGCGCCGCAGCCGCGCTCCCCGCTGCCACCACCGACGCAGGCGAATGCCGGCGGCGGCATTGACACCGCTGGTAATACTAGTGGTGGTCTTAGCGATATCCTCAAGGGCGGCCTCGGCGGCCTGCTCGCGGGCGGCGCGGCCGGCAGCGTGCTCTCCGGCGGTCTCGGCGATCTCCTCAACCAGTTGCAGCAGAGCGGCCATGGCGACACGGCCAGCACCTGGGTCGGTAAGGGTGAGAACAAGGCAATCGCGCCGGGAGATCTCGCCAATGCGCTCGGCGCCGATCAGATTCAGAGCCTGTCCGCGCAGAGCGGCTTGTCGCGCGACGAGCTGCTCTCCGGTCTCAGCCAATATCTGCCGCAGGTGGTCGATCACCTGACGCCGGACGGACGGCTGCCGACCGAGAACGAGCTGTCGGGCAGACTCTGATTGAGATCCGATCTGATCAGAGCAAGGGGAGCACGGACATGGGCGGGATTATCTGGATCATCGTTGTCGGCTTCATCGCCGGCCTCATCGCACGCTGGCTGGCGCCGGGACCGAACAACCCGTCGGGCTTCATCCTCACCACCATCCTCGGCATCGCCGGCGCATTTCTCGCGACCTGGGTCGGCCAGGCCATCGGCCATTACAGCGTGGACCAGGGCGCCGGCTTCATCACCGCCACCATCGGCGCGGTGGTGGTGCTGTTCATCTGGCACCGGCTGGTGGCGAGCGGGGTGATCAAGGGGTAGCCGCGCAATTACAGGGAAGCGGCAAGCTGCTTCCCCAACGTCATGCCCGGGCAGAAGCGCGAAGCGCGTCTTCGCGCTAGATGTCCCGGGCATCCACGTTCTTCGTCCCGCGCGGAAGCGCGTGGATGGCCGGGTCAAGCCCGGCCATGACGACGGTGAGAGTTCAATCACGTCACCAGATGCAGTCCCGCATCCATGCGCACGATCTCGCCTGTCATGTTGCCGGACGCTGGCGTCGCCAGGAAGCAGACGAGCTGTGCGATGTCGTCAGCGCTTGACGCAACCCTGAGCGGCACCTTCGCAATCACCCTGTCGCGCACCTGTCTTGCCTCTTCCTCGCCGCGGCCCTTGGTGAACCAGGGCGTGTCGATATAGCCGGGGCACACCGTGTTGACGCGGATCAGCGGCGCGAGCGCGCGCGCCAGCGATAGCGTGATGGTGTTGAGCGCGCCCTTGCTCGCCGCATAAGCGATCGACGAGCCGACGCCGCTGATGCCGGCAACCGACGACACGTTCACGACCGCCGACGGACGCCCCGAGGCATTTGCGCCCGCTTCCAAAAGGCTGCGCGCGGCGCGCACCATCTGGAACGGGCCGATGGTGTTGACGCCGTACAGCCGCTGGAAGTCCTCCGACGAGAGGCCGTCGAGATTGGCATGCGCCACATGCTTGGTGGTGCCGGCATTGTTGACGAGGACGTCGAGCCGGCCCCACGCTTCCGCAGCCGCCACGATGCTGCGGCAGTCCTCGTCGCGCGAGACGTCGCCCTGCGCGATCAGAACCTCTGCCGCGCCCGCGTTGCGACAGGCTTCCGCGGTCGCCTCGGCTTCCTTCTGGCTCGACGAATAGTTGATGACCAGCCGCGCTCCGCCCCGCGCGAGAATCTCCGCGGTGGCTGCCCCAAGACCGGATGCGGACCCCGTCACGATTGCGCACAAGCCGTCCTTAGCCATCCGGATATCCCTTCTTGTTCTGTTGGCGGCGCCTTGTTTAGCGAGTTTGGCGTGCCCTGCAAATCGACCATACTCCGCTAAGCGGAATTCTTCCCATGCCGCCTCCGCAGATGGGCTTGCGAACAGCGCTTGTCAGAACCATGGCTTTTTCCGATCATCGGGCGCAAGAAGAGACCGCGCCTCTGTCCGCAAGACGGACGCGCCAATGGTAAAACACGGGGAACGCTGTGGCGGAGAGTGACAACATCATCGTCGAGACCGCGGAGAAAATCTTCGCCGATCTCGCCGATCCGCAAACCATCAATCACGACAAGAAGGACGCCTGGAAGGCGCCGCTCTGGCAGGCGCTGAGCGATGCCGGCCTGCCCCTGTCGTGGGTGCCGGAGGACTGCGGCGGCTCGGGCGCGGACCTTGCCGACGGTTTTGCGCTGCTCAACGCCGCCGGCCGTTTTGCGGTCGCGGTTCCCCTCGCCGAGACCATGCTCGCGGGCTGGCTGCTCGCGCAAGCCAAGATTTCCTCGCCCGGCGGCGAGATGACGGTGCTGCCGGCAAGCCCCAGGGACAAGATCACGCTGAACGCGGACGGCTCGCTGTCCGGCCGCGCGCGTGGCGTACCCTTCGGCAAGGCCGCAAAACATTTTGCGGTGCTGGCGAACGGCAATGGCGGCGTGTCGATCGCGCTGGTCGATGCCGGCCAAGCGCGCATCGAGGCCGGCCTCAATGTCGGTTACGACAACAGCGATATCGTCACGCTGGACAAGGCGCAGCCGATCACGATCAAGCCGGCGCCAAAGGGCTTTGACCAGACAAGGCTGATGCTGATGGGCGGTGTCGCCCGCAGCCTCCAGATTGCAGGTGCGCTGGAATCGATGCTCGACATCTCCGTGCGCTACTCCAACGAGCGCGTCGCCTTCGAGAAGAAGATCTCAAAATTCCAGGCGGTGCAGCACAATCTCGCGCGCCTCGCCGGCGAATCCGCCGCGGCGCTTGCTGCCGCGACATCGGCAGCCGACGCGATCGCGAACACCGCCGCCTTCAACGACGAGGTGTTCCTTGAAGCGACCGCGGCAAAAATCCGCTGCGCCGAGGCCGCCGAAAAGGGAGGCGCCATCGCGCATCAGGTGCACGGCGCGATCGGCTTCACCAACGAGCACATTTTGCATCGCTATTCGCTGCGCGCACTCGCCTGGCGCGACGATTTTGGCTCCGAGAGCCATTGGGCGGTCGAGCTCGGCAAGCTGGTCGCAAACCGCGGCGCCGATGAGTTGTGGCCGCTGGTGGCTTCGCGCTGATTGGGGGATGAGACAACAATGACCGCGGCCCTCCGTTTCGATCCGATCCGCCTGCCGGAAAAATGCGAGCAACTGCGCAAGGAAGTGCGCGCCTTCCTCGCGGAAGAAATCGCCGCCGGCACTTTCGATCCGCACAAGCCCAACCGTGAAGACACCGACGTACCGGAATTTTCCCGCAAGGTCGGCGCCAAGGGCTGGCTCGGGATGACCTGGCCGAAGAAATATGGCGGCCAGGAGCGCTCCTTCCTCGAACGTTACGTGGTCACCGAGGAGATGCGGGTTGCGAATGCGCCGACGCGGCGCTTCTTCGTCGCCGACCGCCAGAGCGGCCCGGTGCTTTTGAAATACGCGCCCGAGCACATCAAGATGGACATCCTGCCGCGCATCTGCCGCGGCGAGATCTGCTTTGCCATCGGCATGAGCGAGCCGAACTCCGGCTCCGACCTGTTCGCAGCCAAGACCCGCGCGACCAAGACCGACGGCGGCTATCTCATCAACGGCACAAAGATCTGGACCTCGTCGGCGCACATTGCCGACTATATGATCGCGATCTTCCGGACCTCGCCGCCGACCAAGGAAAACCGCCGCCACGGCCTGACGCAATTTCTGGTCAAGATGAAGCAGCCGGGCATAAAGGTGAATCCGATCGGCCAGATCACCGGCCAGTACGAGTTCAACGAGGTCGTGTTCACCGACTTCTTCGTGCCCGACGATCACGTGCTCGGCGAGGTCGACGGCGCCTGGAAGCAGGCGACATCGGAGCTCGCCTATGAGCGAAGCGGCCCGGAGCGCTTCCTCGAGACCTATTACGTGCTGACCGAGCTCGTGCGCGCGGTCGGCAAGAATCCGGATACGCGTAGTGCCGAGGGCATCGGCCGCCTCGTCGCGCAAGTCCACACCATGCGGCGCATGTCGGTCTCGGTGGCCGGCATGCTGCAAGCCGGCAAGGAGCCGGTGGTCGAGGCCTCCATCGTCAAGGACATCGGCACGGTGTGGGAGCAGCAGCTGCCGCATCGCGTGCGCGATCTCGCCGCCTTTGTCGAGGAGACCGCAACCAATCGCGAGACGCTGGAGCGGCAGCTCGATTTCGCCATCAAGACCGCGCCGAAACTCACCATCCAGGGCGGCACCACCGAAGTTCTCCGCGGCATCATCGCCCGCGGATTGGGCCTGCGCTAATCAGTTAGGGATCATCATGAGCACGTATAAAGATATCGGCGTCGAGAAGGTCGGGCATGTCGGCACCATCGAAATCCGCAGGCCCCCGCTCAACTTCTTCGACATTTCCCTGATCAACCAGATCGCGGATGCGCTCGACGAGTTCGACCGCGACATCGAGATCCGCGCATCGGTGCTGTCGGCGCAAGGCAAGGCGTTCTGCGCCGGCGCCAATTTTGGCGATCCGGCGCGTCAGGCGCAGGAAGCGCGCGAGGCTGAAAGGACTGCGAAGGGCGATCCGGCCGACAGCCTCGGCCCGATCAACCATCTCTACATCCAGGCCGTGCGCATTTTTCGCGCCAAGAAGCCGATCGTTGCGGCCGTGCAGGGTGCCGCTATCGGCGGCGGGCTCGGGCTTGCGGTGTCGGCCGACTTCCGCGTCACCTGCCCCGAGGCACGCTTCTCCGCCAACTTCACAAAACTCGGCTTTCATCCGGGCTTTGGTTTGACGACCACCCTGCCCGAGCTGATCGGCAAGAACAATGCGGAGCTGATGTTCTACACCAGCCGCCGCGTCACCGGCGAAGAGGCCTATAAATGGGGCCTCGCCAACGAGCTGGTGCCACAGGACCAGGTGAAGGCAGCCGCGATGAAGCTCGCCGGCGAGATCGCCGAATGCTCCCCGCTCGGCCTGCTCTCCACCCGCGCCACGATGCGCGCCGGCCTCGCCGACCGCGTGATGGCCGCGACCAATCACGAGCTCGCCGAACAGACCCGCCTGCGCGCCACGGAAGATTTCAAGGAAGGCGTGAAGGCGACCGAAGAGCGCCGGGTGGCGAATTTTAGGGGGCGGTGACGTAGCGCCGCGGCGCGGCCTCACACTCAATGGTCGTCCTGGCGAAAGCCAGGACCCATTACCCCAGGGAAAGGTTGTGGCGCGAAGCTCGTTACCACGAGTCTTCGCCAAACTACTCCCTGGGGTAATGGGTCCTGGATCAGCGCTCGCTACGCTCGCTTGTCCAGGATGACGGTAGTGATTGCGGCGCGCTACTTCCGCCCCACCACCAGAGCATCCACGATCGTCACGCCCTGCCCCTCACCGTGCACCAGCACCGGGTTGAGCTCGATCTCCGCGATCTCCTTTGCGTGCCGTGCTGCAAGCACGGAAAGATCTGCGATCAACTGCGCCAACGCCGCAACGTCCGCCTTTGCCGCCCCGCGAAAACCATTGAGCAGCGGCGCGGCCTTCAGTCCCGCCAGCATCGCGCCGGCTTCGTCCGCGCTCACCGGCGCCGGGCGGTAGACGACGTCGCGGAACAGTTCTGTGGTGATGCCGCCGAGCCCAACCATCACCATCGGACCGAATGTCTGATCCGTCATCGTGCCGACGATGATTTCGACACCCTTCTTCGCCATCGGCGCGAGCAGCACGCCCTGCAGAGCGGCATCCGGCCGATGCTTGCGCGCATTGTTGAGGAGCGCCTCGAACGCAAGAAACACTTCGCCCTTGGTCGTGACGTTGACGCGCACGCCGCCGACCTCACTCTTGTGTGCGATGTCCGGCGACTGGATCTTCATCGCCAGCGGGAAGCCGACACGGCCGATCGCTGCATCGAGGCCGCTCTTCTCCGCCACCAACACCTCGTCCGGCAACACAACGCCGGCGGTGCGGAGCAATGCCTTGCTGTCGGCCTCGGAGAGAATCGGCGATCTCAGATGTGCCGAGAGATCGCGCGCCGGCAGCCGCGTATCATCGACCGCCCTCGGCAGCTCGAACTTCGCGTAGTCGACGAGCTGACGCATGGCGACGCCGACATGAGTGAGGCCGGAGAGCACGACGACGCCCGACCTGGCGAGCTCGCGGCGCGCAAAGTCCGATGGCAGCGTGTAGGAATAGAACACCACGGGCTTGCGCCGTGCTGACAGCACCGGCTTCAGCTCAGCCTCCTTGAAGGGCATCCGCACCTCGCTCGACAGCGACAGCACGACCAGGACCGCGTCGACCTCGTCCGAGGCCGTGAGCAGATCGACGCTCTTCTGAAGCCCACCCGAGGTCACGCCTTGCGCGGTGACGTCGATCGGGTTGCGCGCGGAACCATAGGATGGCATCAACGTCTTGATCCCGGCCTGGATCGGCTCGGACAGTTCAGGCACTTGCAGGCCGCGCAACGCCACCGCATCCGCGCCCCAGATGCCGGCACCGCCGGACACCGTGACGACGGCGACGCGGTCACCCCTCGGCAGCGGATTGCTCGCAAGCACTGCGGTGATCGTCAACGCCTCATCGAGATCGTTGGAGACGATAAAACCGTATTTTGCGAACACCGCATCATAGGCCGCCGACCAGCCGGCCATGCTCGCGGTGTGTGAGGCGGCCGCACGCTCGCCCGCATCGGAGCGGCCGACTTTTGTGACGATGACGGGCTTCTTCAGCTCGGCGGCACGGCGCGCGGCGGCGAGAAATTTTTCGACGTCGCGGATGCCCTCGATGAATAGCATGATCACGTCGGTCGAGGCGTCCTGCACCATGTAGTCCAGGAACTCACCGGCGCCGAGATCGGATTCATTGCCGGCACTGACGACGTAGCTCACGGCGACGCCGAGCGCCTTGGCGCGGTGATAATAGGCAAAGCCGATGCCGCCGCTCTGCGCGACGATGCCGATCCGCCGCGCGGTCGCGACCAGCGGCACAACGCCCGGCTTGACGTCGACCGCCGGACTGAATGTTGCCGCCACCCGCTGCACCTGGCTGAAAAAACCTTCGGCGTTGGGGCCGGAGATCCGCATCCCCGTACGCTCGGCGAGATCGGCAATCGCATCCTGCATCGCCGCGCTGTCGCCGCCCTCTTCGGCAAAGCCCGAGGAGATGATGACGGCGTTCCTGACGCCGGCCGCGGCGCATTGCTCGAGCGCGCTGAGCACCGCGCGCGCCGGGATGATGATGACGGCGAGATCGATCGGCGCGCCGATCTCTGCGACCGACTTGTAGCAACTGAGACCGTCGATATCGGGATAGTTCGGGTTCACCGGATAGATGTGCCCGGGATACTCGTTCTTCCGCAGCATCGACAGCAACCGCCCCGGAATCTTCTCGTGATCGCGCGAAGCGCCGATCAGCGCGATGCTTGCGGGCGCGAAGAAGCTGTCGAGCGGATGCGGCATGCCGGACGTTTCCTACTTATCTTTCTTCAGCCGTTCCGCGCCTAGTCTGTCTACCCCGTCATCCTGAGGTGCGAGGCCAGCGGTGCATAGCACCGCTGGAAGAGCCTCGAAGGATGAAAGGGCCAAGATGCCGCAGCCCGGCCGTCGCCCTTCGAGGCCTCCGCTACACTGCGGCACCTCAGGGTGACGGATTACGGTTGAGGGATCAACTGATTCGGAACGTCACCCCACCCAGTAGAAACTCATTCCCCGCCACCGCATGCCCCTTCGCCTTCGCGGCGTGGAGCACGCGTGCCGCATCGGCCACGCGAAACTCCAGCCCGCTCATGATCTCGCTTGTGCCTTTGACGAAGCGGAAGGTGGCGTTCGGCAGCGTCAGCTCCGCGCCGTCGCCTGCCTTCGTTGCGGCAATGCCGACGATCTTGCCCCAGTGCTCGGCCAGCCCTTGCGGATCCGGGCTCCGCATCTCGACCGCCGTCAGCGCCTGCGTCGTGTCCTTGGTGATGAACTTTTGCCAGTCCGGCCCCGCGGGCGGATAGGTCCCCAAAATGTCGTCGCTGCCGTCGGTGTGGTTGAATTCGATGAAGGCGGCGCGGCAGTCGCGCGGATGAAGCTGCACGCCGTGATAGGGCGCGTGATCGATCACATTCGCGGTGCGCACGCCCAGCGCATTGGCGTTGCGGCCGCGCTCGTCGGGATCGTCGCAGCAGAAGATCGCCATGTAGCCGCCGCGGCCGCCGGTCTTCTCGATGAAACGGCCGGCCGTGGTGCCGCCCTTGAAGGGCGCGACCACCTCCAGCAGGATCGTGTCGACCGGCAGCAGCGCATTCTCCAGGCCGTATTTTGCGACATTACCGTCGCGGTAACAGACGGCGAGCCCCATGATCTCGGCGATATCAGAGATCACGGGCTCGAGATGGGGCGCAACCAGGCAGATCTGCCGCAAGCGCATATAGGGAGTCATCGTCATTCGCCCTTGAAGGCGGGCTTGCGCTTCTCGACAAACGCCTTCGCGGCTTCCTTGTGGTCCGCGGTGTCGCCGCAGCGGGTGTGATGGATCGCCTCGCCGTCAAAACAATCTTCGAGCGCGAGATGCTCGGCATTGTTGATGTTGCGCTTGATGAAGCCGAGCGCGATCGACGGGCCCTGCGCCAGCGACATCGCAACCTCGTGCGCGGCGGCATCGATCTCTGCGTCGGGCACGACTTTGGTCACCATGCCGATGGCGTGCGCTTCCTTCGCCGTCAGCACCGGCGACATCAGATAGAGCTCGCGCGCCCGCGCGCTGCCGAGAAGCTGGGTGAGGAAATAAGTGCCGCCATAATCGCCGGAGAAGCCGACCTTGGCGAAGGCCGTGGTGATCTTGCAGGACTCGCTGGCAATGCGGAGATCGCAGGACAGCGCCATCGAGAGGCCGGCACCGGCCGCCGCGCCGTCGAGCTGCGCCACCACGGGTTTTGGCATCTGGTGCAGGATGCGCGACACCTCCATGCCGCGGCGCAAATTCGCGAGCTTTTGCTCGAACGGCAGCGGCGCGCGGCCCTCAGCCATCGACTTGACGTCGCCGCCGACGCAGAAGGAGCCGCCCGCGCCCTTGAACAGCACCGCGCGGACGTCGGCGTCGTCAGCCGCGCGCCGCGCCGCCTCGACCAGCCCGCGCACCATGTCCGGGTTCAGCGCATTTTTGCGCTCGGGCCGATTCATGGTGATGGTGAGCAGCCCGCCTTCGAGCTTTTGCAGGACCATTTCGTTGTTCATGGAACGCCTTCCTTGTTGTTGCTTTACTCTGTCATTCCGGGGCGCGCCTCTTGGCGCGAACCCGGAATCCAGAGGTTGTGGATCGAGATCCCACAATGCGCAATTGCGCATTGGGGTTCTCGCTACGCGAGCCCCGGGATGACGCTTCGCTTCGCGTCATTTCTTCACAAGCGGGCAACGCGACTGCTCCAGCGACTGGAACGCCTCGTTGCCGGACACGGTCGCCAGCAGCTTGTAGTCGTCCCAGCGGCCCTTGGACTCCGACGGCTTCTTCACCTCGAACAGATACATGTCGTGCACCATGCGGCCATCCTCGCGGATCCTGCCGCCCTTGGCGAAGAAGTCGTTGATCGGCGTCTCCTTCATCACCTTCATCACGGCGGCGGAATCGGTCGTGCCGGCCGCCTTCACAGCCTTCAGATAGTGCGTGACGGAGGAGTAGACGCCGGCCTGCGCCGAGGTCGGCGGCCGCTTCACACGCTCCTGGAAGCGCTTTGCGAAGGCGCGCGTATCGTCGTTGAGGTCCCAGTAGAAGGCCTCCGCGAGCAGCAACCCTTGCGCGGTCTCGAGCCCGATCGAATCGATGTCGGTGACGAAGGCGAGCAGCGGCGAGATTTTCTGGCCGCCCTTCATGATGCCGAACTCGGCCGACTGCTTGATGGCGTTGACGGTGTCGCCGCCGGCATTCGCGAGCCCGATCACCTTAGCCTTGGAGGCCTGGGCCTGGAGCAGGAAGGAGGAGAAGTCCGACGAGTTGAGGGGATGGCGGACGTTGCCGAGCACCTTGCCGCCGGTCTTGGTCACAACATTGCTGGTGTCCTTCTCCAGATCCTGGCCGAAGGCGTAGTCGGCGGTGAGGAAGAACCAGGTGTCGAGGCCGGATTTCACGGCCGCAAGCCCCGTCACATTGGCCTGCGCAAACGTGTCGAACACATAGTGCACGGTGTAAGGGCCGCAGGCCTCGTTGGTGAGGCGGATCGAGCCGGGGCCGTTCAAGATGACGATCTTGTTGCGCGCCTTGGCGATCTCGCCGGCGGCAAGTGCGGTCGCGGAAGCGGCGACGTCGAACAGCATCTCGACGCCCTGATTGTCGAGCATGTCGCGGGCGATGTTGGCGGCGAGGTCCGCCTTGTTGAGATGGTCGGCCGCGATGATCTGGATCTTGCGTCCCAGCACCTCGCCGCCGAAATCTTCCGCCGCCATTTTTGCTGCGGTCTCGCTGCCCGGGCCGGTGATGTCGGCGTAGAGGCTCGACATGTCCAAGATGCCGCCGAGCTTCAGCGGCGGCTTGTCCTGCGCCTGCGCGGCGCTCGCACCGAGCGCAAATACTGCGGCGACCATGCCGGACAAAATTCTCTTCATGGAAGACCTCCCTTATCGTGCCGTGCTCTGGTGGCGGCTTGGTTATTGCTCTTGGTAATTAGCCTGCGATCATGCCGCATGCGCGAGAGCGCAGCAAGCGCGAGCGCGGGAAACGATCGTGGGATCGGCGTGCGATTTCCGCAAAGCGGAATGATGCGACGCGCCGAACTATCTCCACGCCGTCATTGCGAGCGCAGCGAAGCAATCCAGAATCTTTCCGCAGAGACAGTCTGGATTGCTTCGCTGCGCTCGCAATGACGGTGTGTGGGGCCGCAGCTACGCCAGCAGCCCCTTGCCCGGCACGTGATTGAGCTCGAGCCGGATGCCGTCGGGGTCTTCGAACAGCAGCGAGTAATAGCCCGGCGCCCATTTGTCCTCGCGCGGCGCGCGAATGACCTTGGCGCCGAGCGTTGTCACGAAGCGATGCAGTTCGTCGACATCGGCGCGCTCGCGTGCGCGGAAGCAGAGGTGATGCAACCCGACGCGCTTTTGCTCGAACGCAGCACCCGCATGCTCCGGCGCCGGCGCCGAGATGCCGACCGCAGTACGGCCGCCGACACAGTAATACGTCGTCTCGGTGTCGATGACCGGCGTCAGCCCGAGGAAGGGCAGCAGCTTGCGGTAGAAGTCGCGCGAGCGCTCGAAATTGGACGCGGTCAGGAAAATATGCGCGATGCCGTTGATCTCCATCCCCATCTCGATCCCCTTGCCCGATCCCCTTGCCCTTTGCTCGTGAACCCGGTTTCTTCTTGGGGTTGACCATAGCGCAACTTTTGCCGGGAACGTGAAACAGCCGATTACCCTCCTCGTCGCAGCATCGCTCCACCTCGCTTGTCACGGCGCGGCGCGCGCGGCTGCGTGCCAGTTCGAGCCGCAGGGCGAAGGCCGCGTCGCTGCCGTCGTCGATGCGCGAACCCTGCGTCTCGACGACGGGCGCGAGGTCCGGTTGACGGGAATCGAGCCGGTGACGAGCACGAAGCAGGCGCTCGCCACAGCGCTGGTCGGCCGCGACGTAATCTTGCGCGCCGCCGACGACACGCCGGACCGCTACGGCCGGCAGCCGGCGCTCGTCTTCGCCGCCGGCAGCGACGCGCCGGTGCAAAGCCTGCTGCTTGCCCAGGGCGATGCGCTGGTCTCGGCCGAAATTGCCGACAAGGACTGCGCCGCCGCACTGTTCGCCGCCGAGGCCGAGGCCCGGCGCATAAAAAAGGGAAATTGGGCTGACCCATCGGCCATAAAAAACGCGGAAAGTCAGGACGATATTTTGGCCGGGATCGGGCGCTTTGTGGTGGTTGAGGGAAAAGTCCTGTCCGTCCGGCAGGCCGGGGCAACGACCTATCTCAACTTCTCCCGAAACTGGACACGGGGCTTCGCTGTGACTATTTCAAGGCGCATGGTTGCGGCGTTCGAGGGCGCCGGGATCAGCCTTAAGTCACTGGAGAATCGACGGATTCGAGTGCGAGGTTGGGTCGAAGGGAATACCGGATCGCGGATCGACGTGCTCCGGGTGGGACAAGTTGAGTTACTGGGCGCGAATTAGCCGGCAGAAGAGCCAAGGCTAGACACGACGAGTAAGCGACGTGAATGGGGAACTAGGACGGCAGACGGGTCAGGCCCGCAGCCTTCGGGCTGCGCCGGCCGTGCTTTGCCTGTTGCTGGGCACCACGCTCGCCGGCTGCGGCGACATGGGCCGGTTCCAGACCTCGGCGCCCGCGGTCATCATGCCGAAGCCGAAGCCGGCGGTGGCGCAGACGCCGGCCACCGAACGCGAGCACGAGCGGATTCTCGCCAATTATGGCGGCGCCTATGACGACCCCCGCCTCGAGGCGCTGGTCTCGAAGACCGTCGAGCGGCTGGTCGCGGCGTCAGATCGTCCGGACCAGGGCTACAAGGTCACCATCCTCAATTCCGGCGCGGTGAACGCCTTCGCATTGCCGAACGGCCAGCTCTACGTGACGCGTGGACTGCTGGCGCTTGCCAGCGACACCTCCGAATTGTCCTCCGTGCTCAGCCACGAGATGGCGCATGTGCTCTCCAAGCACGCCGCCGAGCGCGAGGGGCAGGCGAAGCAAACGGCCATCGCCACCCGCGTTCTCACCGACATGGGCGGCAACGATCCCGAACTCACCGCGCTTGCGCTCGCCAAGACCAAACTGACCATGGCGAGCTTCTCGCGCAAGCAGGAGTTCGAGGCCGACGGCATCGGCGTCGGCATTGCCGCGCGCGCGCATTTCGACCCCTACGGCGCGGCGCGTTTCCTCTCGGCGATGGAACGCAACGCTGCGCTCAAGGCCGGCAAGAGCTCGCTCGATCCCCGCGCACAGGACTTCACCTCCTCGCACCCGGCGACACCCGAGCGCGTGCAGAACGCGCAGTCGATCGCGCGGCAATATGCGGCGCCCGAAGGCGCCGAGCGCGACCGCGAGAGCTATCTCTCGGCGGTCGACAACATCGTCTATGGCGAGGACCCCAGCGAAGGCTTTGTCCGCGGCCGCAGATTCCTGCATCCAAAACTCGGCTTCACCTTCCAGGCCCCGGACAACTTCACGCTCGACAACACCGCGCAGGCGGTGATCGGCGTGCGCGAGGGCGGCTCGCAGGCGATGCGCTTCGACGTGGTGCGCGTGCCGGCGGAGCAGTCGCTCGGCGACTACCTCAATTCCGGCTGGATGGAAGGCGTCGACAAGGCCTCGACCGAGGACATCACCATCAACGGTTTTCCGACGGCCTCGGTCACGGCCAAGGGCGACCAGTGGCAGTTCAAGGTCTACGCGCTGCGCTTCGGCAGCGACGTCTACCGCTTCATCTTCGCGAGCCGCCAGAAATCAACCGAGAGCGAGCGCAACGCCCGCGAGACGGTCGCCTCATTCCGCCGCCTGACGCTCGAAGAGATCCAGGCCGCACGCCCGTTGCGCATCAAGGTGATCACCGTGCAACCTGGCGACACCGTCGAATCGCTCGCCCACCGCATGGCCGGCGTCGATCATCCGGCCGAACGCTTTCGTGTGCTGAACGGCCTCGATGCCAAGGGCCAGGTAAAGGTCCGCGACCGCGTGAAGATCGTGGTCGACTGACGCTCTCGTAGGGTGGGCAAAGCGAAGCGTGCCCACCACTTTACTTCACAACCCGGACAGATGGTGGGCACGGCGCAAGTGCGCCTTTGCCCACCCGACCAGAGCGGAGTGCGTTGCTATTCCACACTCTCCCGCAATCCGCTCAGCCACAGCGCAAAGATCGTCCACATCGCGCCCGAGAGCAGATACGCGCCCGAGGCGATGACGCCGAGATTGGTGGCGAGCAGGAGGGCTGCGAGCGGAGCGAAACCGGCACCGAACAGCCAGGCCATGTCAGAGGTCAGCGCCGAGGCGGTGTAGCGGTAGACCTGTTTGAAGTTGGAGGCGATCGCGCCGGACGACTGGCCGAACGACAGGCCGAGCAGGATGAAGCCGATCACCATGTAGATGGTTTCGCCGAACTCGCCGGCGTCGAGCAGTTGCGGCGCAAAGCCGCTGTAGATCGCGATCGCAATCGCCGAACCCATCAGTAGCGATTTTCGCCCGACGCGGTCGGCGATCATGCCGGACGCGACGATCGCAGCGACACCGAAGACGGCACCGACCATCTCGATGATCAGAAACTTCACCGGGCTCTCGCGGGTGAACAGGAACACCCAGGACAAGGGGAACACCGTGACCATGTGGAACAGCGCAAAGCTCGCCAGCGGCGCAAATGCGCCGATCATGATGTTGTGGCCTTCATGCGCAACGGTGTCGGAGATGCGCGCCGGCTGCAGATCGCGGCTTTCGAACAGCGATGCATATTCCGGCGTCGCCACCATGCGCAGCCGCGCGAACAGCGCCACGACGTTGATGGCGAAGGCGACGAAGAACGGATAGCGCCAGCCCCAGTCGAAGAAGTCTTCCGCGGACAGATTGCCGGCAAAGTAGGCGAACAGTGCGCTCGCCACGATCAGCCCGAGCGGCGCGCCGAGTTGCGGCACCATCGCGTACCAGCCGCGCTTCTCCGGCGGCGCGTTGAGCGCGAGCAGCGAGGCAAGGCCGTCCCAGGCACCGCCCCACGCCAGACCCTGCGCTGCGCGCGCTAGCGCCAGCAGCCAGATCGCCGCCGCGCCGATCTCGGCGTAACCGGGCAGGAAGGCGAGCGCGACGGTCGCGGTGCCCAGCAGGAACAGCGCCAAAATCAGTTTAGCACTCTTGCCGTAGCGGCGGTCGATGGTCATGAACAGGACGGTGCCGACGGGACGCGCGATGAAGGCGAGCGCGAAGATCGCAAAGGAATAGAGCGTGCCGGTCAGTTCGCTCGCGAACGGGAAGACCAAACGCGGGAAGACGATCACGGACGCGATTGCGTAGACGAAGAAATCGAAGAATTCCGACGTGCGCCCGATGATGACGCCGATGGCGATGTCGCCCGGATTGGCCTGCTCGTGACCAAGCTGGCCTGAATTCATGCCCACTGTCGGGGTCTGTGCCATCGCCATTTTGCGCTCTTCAAGTCCCTGAAATTCCATCACGACTGCCCGGACGGTGCCCCGGCAGCCTGCCTTCTCTGACCCACGATGCCGCACTGCAACATTGGACAAATTGTCCAATGTCCGGATTGTTGCGCCGCAGCTAGGCCTTGGTCCTGCAATAGAAACTCAGATGCAAAGAGCCTGCCCTTGTCCCGTCTCAAGATCCTGGCGCTGCTACCTTTGGCCGTTTCCTTAAGCGGCTGCAACTTCGTGGTGCTGGCGCCGGCCGGCGATATCGCGGCCCAACAACGCGACCTCGTCATCATCTCGACCGTCCTGATGCTGCTGATCGTGGTGCCGGTCATGGTGCTCACGGCCGTGTTCGCCTGGCGCTACCGCCAGTCCAACACGTCGGCGCGTTACGAGCCGGAATGGGATCACTCGACCAAGCTCGAACTGGTGATCTGGTCGGCCCCGCTGCTGATCATCGTGTGCCTGGGCGCGCTGACCTGGATGGGCACGCATCTGCTCGATCCCTACCGCTCGCTCGGCCGCATCGCCGCCGAACGTCCCGTGGACAAGGGGCGCGCCCCGCTCGAGGTCGACGTCGTCGCGCTCGATTGGAAGTGGCTCTTCATCTATCCCGACTACGGCATCGCCACCGTCAACGAGCTCGCAGCTCCCGTCGATCGCCCGATCAACTTCCGCATCACGGCCTCCACCGTGATGAACTCGTTCTACATCCCTGCGCTCGCCGGCCAGATCTATGCGATGCCGGGCATGGAGACCAAGCTGCACGCCGTGGTCAACCACGCCGGCACCTACAAGGGTTTTTCGGCGAATTACAGCGGCGCCGGCTTCTCCGGCATGCACTTCGCCTTCCACGGTTTTGACGACAAGAATTTTGACGATTGGATCGCGCGCGCCAAGTCCGCCGGTGGCTCGCTCGGTCGCAGCGAATATCTCCAGCTCGAAAAGCCGAGCCAGAACGAGCCGGTGCGCCGCTACGGTAACGTCGACGGCGATCTCTACCGCGCCATCCTCAACATGTGCGTCGAAGCCGGCAAGATGTGCATGAGCGAGATGATGGCGATCGACGCCAAGGGCGGCCTCGGCCACGAAGGCCTCAACAACACCCTGCCGCTCGCCTACGACAAGTACGCCCGCCGCGGCACCGCGCTCGGCCCCGAGCCCGCTTTCGTCGCCGGCACCTGCACCCCCGACGCGCCGCAGGGCCAGACGTCAGCCGCCATCAAGGCACCGACCGACACTGCGCCGCTCGCCGGCGCCGGGCTGAAGCGGCCGGCTTTTGCGCCGCTTCGCTCCTCCGATTCCCTCTTCCTCGGACAGCGTCCGAAGTCAGACTCCTAAAGAGAGCTCGCAAGAGAACACACATGTCCAGTCCTGATCTCATCAAGCTCATCTTCGGCCGGCTCACGCTGGAATCGCTGCCGCTGCACGAGCCGATCGTCGTCGGCACCTTTGCCGTGGTCGCAACCGGCGGCCTCGCGCTGTTCGGCGCGCTGACCTATTTCCGCCTCTGGGGCTATCTGTGGCGCGAGTGGTTCACCACCGTCGACCACAAGCGCATCGGCATCATGTACATGATCCTCGGCATCGTCATGCTGCTGCGCGGCTTTGCCGACGCCATCATGATGCGGCTGCAGCAGGCGATCGCCTTCGGTGGCTCGGAGGGCTATCTCAACGCCCATCACTACGACCAGATCTTCACCGCCCACGGCGTGATCATGATCTTCTTCGTGGCGATGCCGCTGGTCACCGGCCTGATGAACTACGTCGTGCCGCTGCAGATCGGCGCCCGCGACGTGTCGTTCCCCTTCCTCAACAATTTCAGCTTCTGGATGACGGTCGGCGGCGCGGTGCTGGTGATGGCCTCGCTGTTCATCGGCGAGTTCGCCCGCACCGGCTGGCTCGCTTATCCGCCGCTCTCCAACATCGGCTACAGCCCCGATGTCGGCGTCGACTATTACATCTGGGGCCTGCAGGTCGCTGGCGTCGGCACCACGCTGTCCGGCATCAACCTGATCTGCACCATCGTCAAGCTGCGTGCGCCCGGCATGACCATGATGCGGATGCCGGTGTTCACCTGGACCTCGCTCTGCACGAACGTGCTGATCGTCGCCTCGTTCCCGGTGCTGACGGTCGTGCTCGCGCTGCTGTCGCTCGACCGTTACGTCGGCACCAACTTCTTCACGAACGATTTTGGCGGCAGCCCGATGATGTACGTGAACCTGATCTGGATCTGGGGCCATCCCGAGGTCTACATCCTGGTGCTGCCGGCCTTCGGCATCTTCTCGGAGGTGACCTCGACCTTCTCCGGCAAGCGCCTGTTCGGCTACACCTCGATGGTCTACGCCACGGTCGTCATCACCATCCTGTCGTACCTGGTCTGGCTGCATCACTTCTTCACGATGGGCTCGGGCGCCAGCGTCAATTCCTTCTTCGGCATCACGACGATGATCATCTCGATCCCGACGGGCGCGAAGATGTTCAACTGGTTGTTCACGATGTATCGCGGCCGCATCCGCTTCGAATTGCCGATGATGTGGACGATCGCCTTCATGCTGACCTTCGTGGTCGGCGGTATGACCGGCGTGCTGCTCGCAGTGCCGCCGGCCGACTTCGTGCTGCATAACAGCCTGTTCCTGGTCGCCCACTTCCACAACGTCATCATCGGCGGCGTACTGTTCGGGCTGTTCGCCGGCATGGGCTACTGGTTCCCCAAGGCGTTCGGCTTCAGGCTCGAGCCGTTCTGGGGCAAGGTGTCGTTCTGGTGCTGGGTCTCCGGCTTCTTCTTCGCCTTCATGCCGCTCTATGTGCTGGGCCTGATGGGTGTCACCCGCCGCCTGCGCGTGTTCGACGATGCGTCGCTGCAGATCTGGTTCGTCATTGCCGGTTTTGGCGCCTTCCTGATCCTGCTCGGCATCGGCGCCTTCCTGGTGCAGATCGCGGTCAGCATCCTCCGCCGCGAGCAACTCCGCGACGTCACCGGCGATCCCTGGAACGCCCGGACGCTGGAATGGGCAACATCCTCGCCGCCGCCGGACTACAACTTCGCCTTCACCCCCGTCGTGCATGACAACGACGCCTGGTGGGACATGAAGCGCCGCGGCTATCAGCGTCCCCTGGCCGGCTTCAAGCCGATCCACATGCCAGCGAATACCGGCACCGGCATCATCCTCGCCGGGCTCTCGACCGCAATGGCGTTCGGCCTGATCTGGTACATGTGGTTGCTGGCCGCTGTCTCCTTCATCGCCCTGCTGGTCGTCGCGATCGGCCACACCTTCAACTACCACCGCGACTTCGACATCCCGGCCGACCATGTGGTCCGGACCGAGGACGCGCGCACAAACCTGCTCGCCGGAGCCAAGTGATGACCATCTCAGTCAAACCCCAACAGACCGGCGAGCCGCTGTTCTACCTCGCTGACGAGCATCCGCATCCCGAGGGCTGGAGCACATCGCTCGGCTTCTGGATCTATCTGATGAGCGACTGCCTCATCTTCGCGATCCTGTTTGCGACCTATGGCGTGCTCGGCGCCAACTACGCCGCCGGCCCCGCGCCAAAGGATCTGTTCGACCTCAACCTGGTCGCGATCAACACCTCGATGCTGCTGCTGTCGTCGATCACCTACGGCTTTGCGATGCTGACCATGCAGCAGGGCCGCATCAAGGCGACGCAAGCCTGGCTCGCGATCACCGGCCTGTTCGGGCTTGCCTTCATCGGCATCGAGCTCACCGAGTTCGCCCACATGATCCATGAGGGCGCCACGCCCCAGCGCAGCGCCTTCCTGTCGTCGTTCTTCACCCTCGTCGGCACCCACGGCCTGCACGTCTCCTTCGGCCTGATCTGGCTGGTGACGCTCATGATTCAGGTCTGGCGTTTCGGACTGATCGAGGCCAACCAGCGCCGCCTGATGTGCCTGTCGATGTTCTGGCACTTCCTCGACGTGGTCTGGATCGGCGTCTTCACCTTTGTCTATCTGATGGGAATGCTGCGATGAAATCAGACACCCACGCCGCCGCCGCGGCTCATCATCACCCCGACCAGCACGCCCACGGTTCGCTGTCGACCTATCTGCTCGGCTTCGTCCTGTCGGTCGTGCTCACGGCCGTGCCATTCTGGCTCGTGATGAGCGGCGAGCTCGGCAACAAGCAGGTCACGGCGCTGGTCATCATGGGCTTTGCGGTCGTGCAGATCGTCGTCCACATGATCTACTTCCTGCACATGAACACGTCCTCCGAGAACGGCTGGACCATGATGGCGCTGATCTTCACCATCGTCATGGTGGTGATCGCGCTGTCCGGTTCGCTGTGGGTCATGCATCACCTCACGGCCAACATGATGCCCGTCCACGAGATGAGCGGAATGAAGTGAGCGATAGTCTTGCGATATCTGGGGACAGCGGAACGCGCGGCCGGATAGCGGCTGCGCGATCGCCCTCTCCTTGGCTCATCGCCGTTGCGCTAACCGCCATCGCCGTCCTGATCGCGCTCGGCATCTGGCAGGTCGAGCGCCGGGCCTGGAAGCTCGCGCTGATCGATCGCGTCGAGCAGCGTGTCCATGCGAAAGCTATCCCATTGCCCGCGGCTTCGTTTTGGCCCGCGATATCGGCGGCCGGCGAAGAATACAGGCACGTCGCAATGCGCGGCCGATTCCTGCATGACCGGGAGACGCTGGTCAAAGCCGTCACGGAGGAAGGCGGCGGCTACTGGGTTCTCACGCCGCTGCTGCGCGACGACGGCACCACGGTCCTGGTCAATCGCGGCTTCGTGCCGCCTGAGCGGCGCGACGCTTCCACGCGGCAGGACGGCAATCCCGATGGCGAAGTCGCGGTCACCGGCTTGCTGCGCATCACCGAACCGAAGGGCGGCTTCCTGAGGACCAACGAGCCAGCGCATGAGCGCTGGTACTCGCGCGACGTCGCCGCAATCGCGGCAGCGCGCGGCTTGCACGATGTCGCCCCCTTCTTCATCGACGCGGACGCTGCGGCGAACGCGCGCAATGCTCCGGTCGGCGGCCTGACCGTGATCCGCTTTCCCAACAACCACCTGATTTATGCGCTGACATGGTTTGCCCTGGCCTTTATGCTGGCGGGGAAACTTTTGGTCACATTTGGCGGCGGGCTGTTCCGTCGCCCACGCTTCGCCCGCGCGGCTCGCGCCGCCCCCGGGACGGGATCAGATGCTGGAACGATCGTCAAGCCGACCTGACGACGCGGGACGCCCGTCCCACGACGAGGAGATGACCGCAGCCCCGGGCGTGCGAACGGAGCTCGCCGGCTTCCCGCCGCAATCGTCGAGCGACGACGACACCAACCGCAAGAACATGGCGCTGCTGATCCAGTTGCGCTGGATCGCCGTGGTCGGCCAGATCGCGACCATCGGCGCCGTGTATCTGTGGCTCGGCATCGCGCTGCCGCTGGTTCCGATGGGCGCGGTGATCGCAGCGCTGGTCGCGCTCAACATCGCAAGCCTGGCCTGGATGTGGCGGCACGCCGAGATCACCAATCACGAGTTGCTGGTCGCGCTGATGCTGGATGTGGCCGCGCTGACCGTGCAGCTCTATCTCAGCGGCGGCGCTACCAATCCCTTCACCTCGCTGTTCCTGCTCCAGGTGACGCTCGGTGCCGTGCTGCTCGACGCGCGCTCGACCTGGTCGCTGGTCGCGTTGACCTGCGCGAGCTTTGTCTGGCTGACGCTTGCTTATCGGCCGCTGGACCTCCCGCAAAATCCGCTGAGCGACACCTACAGCCTCACGGTCGTCGGCATGCTCGTCGGCTTCGCACTCAATGCCGTGCTGCTGGTGGTGTTCGTAACCCGCATCAATCGCAACCTCAGGGAACGCGACGCGCATCTGGCCGCCCTGCGCCAGCATGCGGCCGAGCAGGACCACATCGTCCGCATGGGCCTGCTCGCCTCGGGCGCGGCGCATGAGCTCGGCACGCCGCTCGCCTCTCTCTCGGTCATTTTGAGCGACTGGCGACGCATGCCCGATCTCGCAGCGGATCATGAACTCGCCGAGGACCTCTCCGAGATGGAAACCTCGCTGCAACGCTGCAAATCGATCGTGACGGGCATTCTGGTCTCCGCCGGCGAAGCGCGCGGCGAAGGCTCCTCGCCGACCACGGTCACGGCCTTCCTCACCGCGCTGGTCGAGGAATGGCGCAACGCCCGCTCGGCGCGCACGCTCTACTTCACCAACGCGTTTGGCGAAGACGTCGCGATCGTCTCTGATATCGCGCTGAAGCAGGTCATCTTCAACGTGCTCGACAATGGCTATGAAGTCTCGCGCGAATGGGTGGAGCTCATAGCCGAGCGCGAAGGCGACAATCTCGTGCTGTCGATCAGCGACCGCGGCCCCGGCTTTGCGCCGGAGATGCTGGCGCAGTTAGGCAAGCCCTACCAGTCGAGCAAGGGGCGTGCCGGCGGTGGGCTCGGCCTGTTCCTGGTGGTCAACGTCGTGCGCAAACTGGGCGGCACCGTCACGGCGGAGAACCACCGCAAGCGCGGCGCCACGGTGCGGCTGGTGCTGCCGCTGTCGACGCTCGCGATCGGAGGCGGCTTTGACGCCTGACCGTTCGCTGATCGTCGTCGAGGACGATGCGGGCTTCGCCCGCACGCTGAAACGCTCCTTCGAGCGCCGCGGCTACGAGGTCGTGCTCGCCGCCTCGATCGAAGAGGTGAAGACGATTTTGGAGGAGAAATCCTTCGGCTATGCCGTCGTCGACCTCAAGCTCGGCGGCGCCTCCGGCCTTGCCTGCGTCGAGCTGCTGCACGCTCACGATCCGGAAACCCTGATCGTGGTGCTCACCGGCTTTGCCAGCATCGCCACCGCCGTCGAAGCGATCAAGCTGGGGGCCTGCCACTATCTCGCAAAGCCGTCCAACACCGACGACATCGAAGCCGCGTTCCAGAAGGCGGAAGGCAACGCCGACGTTGCGCTCGACGCCCGCCCGACCTCGATCAAGACGCTGGAATGGGAACGCATCCACCAGACCCTGATCGAGACGGATTTCAACATCTCGGAAGCGGCAAGACGGCTCGGTATGCACCGGCGCACTCTGGCGAGGAAGCTGGAGAAGCGGCCGGTGAAGTAACGATCTCTCCCAGAGCCCAGACTCCTGGGGTGGTTTGGCCCCGCGGCTGCGCGAAGCGCAGTCCGCTCGGCGTAACCCACCATGCCACGGGTGAGAGAAGCGGTGGGTTACGCCGAGCGGTTTGCGCTTCGCGCAATCCGCGGGGCTAGCTGTGGAATCTCAACAGGTCGTCCTTCGGAAGGCCGAGGCGGCTGATCGGTGGTTTGGCTTGCAGACTACCGTGCGGGCGATGCCAGTTGTAGTGATGAAGCCAGATTGGCAGGTTGTTGGCGCGCTGGTCTGAGGTGTCGTAGGCGCGAGCGTAAGCCCACTCACGCAGCACGGTCTGGATGAAGCGTTCGGCCTTGCCGTTTGTTTGCGGTCTGTAGGGTCTGGTGAAGATGTGCTTGAGACCGAGCTTGCTGCATGCTCTGGCGAAGGCCTTGGCGCGGTAGCAGGAGCCGTTGTCGGTCATGATGCCGGTGACCTTGATGCCGAGGCTGCGGTAGTAAGTGACGGCACCCTTGAGGAAGGCGATGGCGCTCTCCTTTTTCTGATCACGCCGGATCTGGGAGAAGGCCAGGCGCGATGCATCGTCGATGGCCACGTGGACGAACTCGTGGCCGGCGCCGCGGCTTTCGCCCTTCTGGCGATCGTGCGTGATGCGGTGGCCTGGTCTGATGAATCTGCCGAGTTTCTTGATGTCGATATGGATGAGCTCGCCGGGCTGCTCGCGCTCGTACCGGCGCACCGGCTCGGCGGGCTCCAGATCGCGTATCCGGCTTAATCCCAAGCGGCGAAGGATGCGGCTGACGGTGGCCCGTGACACCCTGACCTCGGCTGCGATCTGCTTGCCGGTGTGGCGCTGCCGGCGCAACGTCTCGACGGCGGCGCACGTGGCGACAGGGGTTTGGCTTGGCGATGAATGAGGTCGCGACGAGCGGTCGCGCAAACCATCAACACCCTCTGCGCGGAACCGCTTGACCCATTTGGCCACCGTTTTCGGTGTCGTGTTGAACCGATCTGCCACGGCGGCCTGGCTCAGCCCGCCATCGATCACGCCTCGCACCATCGCCTCTCGACCTTTGGGCGTCAAAGGCGCATTCTTGTGGACGTTCATCTGGTCTCTCCTTGGAACACTGAAGCTTCGCAACCTCAGCTTCCTCGGTTCAGACCAGATGGACAACCTCCTGAGAGACCAAAGCTAACCCACCCAAACGAAGCCTGCTACATTCCGAGGCCGACCGTAGAGCGAACACACGCAGATGGGGCGAAATCGGCGCGAATGATCCGTTGCCGTCATTCCCCGGAGTGCGTGGTCATGCGCCCGAGCCATGCGGTGAGCCTTGATCTTTCTCGGACCAAGCCATCCTGATCGAAGTGGTGAACACAAAAATGCGCCCATGAATCTTCGAACGCCATCTCCATATCTCCAGTGACGGAGGTCGTACCTAGTCCGATCTCTGCGTAGGTAAACTCGAAACTGCCACTGGGACGCGCCAGCGCAATGTGGAATGGCTGACCGGTAAACTCATTGATCATCGGCCTGCCGCTGCTCCGCATGAGACCGGGTATCTCTACCCTGGCATTCCTGAGTTCCAGGTCCGCTTCGAGATGAATCGGCAGGAACAATGTCTCGCAAGAGACTGAACATGTAGACGCGAATACGGAGAAGAGATTGCTCAATGGTTCGCATGCCTTGTCCGAAATGATCGTCTCAAGCGCAATCCGTTGAGTTTCATCCGCACGCTCGTCGATGACGATCTGGCGCCGGCCGTTTCCGTCCTTGATTTCGCCGGGCCACTTGTAGAGTCCCGCCCAGTTCAGGCCTGCGATCGGCGTGTCGTCGAAATGGCCTTCAACGATGGTGCCGACGAAGGCCGACTGACAATAGCCGTGGGTGCTCGGCAAGTTGAACTGGCAACCACAATTCATCGCGCAATTGCAGTTATCGTAAGTCTCGCTCTTGAATAGCCATTGATGAGCCATCCCTACGATCCTTCCCTAACTCGTGACGCTACTCTCAGAGAGCGCAGCTCCTCACGATGGGCACTTCCATGTCGCCATTGCGGTTGCTTCATCCGCACGCATGAGCCGGCTCCAACCGGCCACGTCTGCGACCGAAATGGCGGCAGATCAATGCTTCACGCCCGCTTCGCTCACGGGGCGCACTCACTTCGTATGTGCAAGGATTGAAGCCTAGCAGCGTAGACATGTGACTTCAATCGGGACGCTCCGACGTCCGGTCATCGTCCTTTCCCGACCTGAAGCTACTGCTGTGACAACGCTCTGCGGACCGCCACTGCGAGCTTTTGGAACGTTGTCAGACAATCCGCTAGCCACTACCTTCAGGTCGTCAGCAGCCGCATCGAAACGGCGAATGGCAACTCAATCGATCGCGCGTTATTGCCCGCCTTTTCGAAGGACAGGAGCAATGGCAGAAGTCCCCTCGACCCGCTATGTCAAAAGCGATGACGTATATATCGCCTATCAGGTCGTGGGCGAGGGGCCGCTCGATCTGATGTTCGTGCCGGGCTTTGTGTCGAACGTCGAGGCCATCTGGCAATCGCCTTATCGAAGCCGATTTTTTCACCGTCTTGCATCCTTCTGCCGGGTCATCCTGTTCGACAAGCGCGGCACCGGAATGTCGGATCGTGGCTCGCAGATCTTTACCCTCGAACAGCGCATGCACGATGTGCAGGCGGTGTTGAACGAGGTCGGCTCCGAGCGCGCAGCCTTGTTCGGCGTTTCTGAGGGCGGGCCGATGTCCTTGCTGTACGCCGCCACCTACCCCGAACGAACCTCGGCACTGGTTCTGTACGGCTGCTACGCCAAGCGCTCCTGGTCACCCGATTATCCGTTCGGCTGGACGGACGAGCGGTGGACGCGCGTTCTGGACAACTTCAAGCACCATTGGGGGACTCCGCAAGGAGTGAGCGCCACGATGTGGGCACCCAGCATCGCCGGTGACCCCCGTGCCGCGGAGGACCTCGCTGCATATTTCAGGGCATCGGCAAGTCCGGGCGCCGCCGTCTCCATCATGAGCATGAATCGCGAGATCGACGTGCGCCACATCCTGCCCGCGACCCGCGTACCGACGCTCATCCTGCACCGTACCGCCGAGCACGTTATCGACGTCGAGCATGCACGCTACATGGCCCGGCACATCCCCGGCGCCAGACTCGTCGAGCTTGCAGGCGAGGACCATATGGCCTGGTTCGGCGACCAAGATTCGATTCTTGACGAGGTCGAGCAATTTCTGACCGGAGGGCGCCACGCCCACGAGCCGGAGCGGGTGCTCGCGACCGTGTTGTTTGCGGATATCGCAGGTTCGACCGCACGGGCGGCGACGCTTGGGGACCAATCCTGGCGGGAGTTGCTGGAGACGTTTTATGCCAGGGTGCGTGAGATCCTGCGTCAATACCGCGGCCGTGAAATCAGCACGACGGGTGACGGCTTCCTCGCGACGTTCGACGGGCCGGCGCGGGCGGTGCGCTGCGCCCGCGCCATCAGCGACAGCGTACGGACGCTCGACATTGAGGTCCGGTGCGGTCTTCATACCGGCGAATGTGAGCTCGTCGGCAACGACATTGCCGGAATCGCCGTGCATACCGGCGCGCGCGTCGCGGCCATCGCCGCGCCGGGTGAAGTGCTGGTCTCGCAGACGGTACGCGATCTCGTGGCCGGCTCCGGCCTCGTCCTGGAAGAATACGGCACCTACACGCTCAAGGGAGTGCCAAATGAGTGGCGCCTGTTCCGGGCAGCGACCTGAATAGCTACGTCACAACACGCGATGGTGGAAAGCCTAAACCGACCACGCCGCATGCGAGAGACGTAGAGGTTTTTTTGACCGCGAGCGGAACTGACCGAGTGATCGGCGCTTTCGCCGCAGCAATGCGAAGCTGTTCACATTCAACGCGGCTCGTCTCATGCTATGATCGACCCTGCAGGCAAAAGGGGCAAGCAGGTGCTGCACCGCGAGCCAAAGCTGCATCTCGCCCCGCATCATTGCCGGAGGTAGATCATGCGTGCCGCTTCAGCTGGTTGGCAGCCCGCCTCGACAGCTCCGTCTGACGGGGATCTCGAAATCTGTACATTGGACTTCGATGGCATCGTCCATGCGGTTCCGTTTCCTTGCCACAAGGATGGGGCCAGTTGGGTCGACAGTCGCGGTGAGGCGCACGCCGACATTCAGCCGACGCATTGGCGCAAATGGACCGACGCGCGCTGAGTCCAGCGGCAGAGATCGCAGGGTGGGTTAGCCCCGCGGCTGCGCAAAGTGCAGTCCGCTCGGCGTAACTCACCCTACGAAATCCCTCAACCGTGCTGATGACCTCGCAGCCATGCATCACTAGACTGATTGTCGGTTGCGGCGGCTGACAGCCGCCGCTGTGCTGCAACGGCCCAAGCGAGGAGACCGCCCCCCGTGACAATGCTCGTCGAGCGCCTCGACTTGCCTGCCGCGCCTTCGCGCGCGCGCAGCCAGCGCGAGACCGAAACCGTAGAGTTCGCGCAGGCTGCGCTCGCGACCGCCAAGCAGGAGGGCCTGCAACTGGCCGTACGGGCGCGCTATGTCGCGCTTGCCGTCATCGCCTGCCTGCTGCCGGCCATCAACCCGGCATGGGAGCAGCTCTACTACGTGGTGCTGCTCGGCCTGTTCGCGCTGATCGGCTGGGCCCAGGTCAGGGTTGGACGCGTCGGCGTGTCGCGGCCGGAACTTGCGCTTTTGTTCTGCGACCTGGCGCTGCTCACATTCGTCCTCGTCGTCCCGAATCCCTTCGGCACCGCGCACTGGCCGGTGGCGATGCAGTACCATTTCGGCAACTTCATCTACTTCTTCGTGCTGCTCTCGGGCGCCACACTGGCCTATTCCTGGCGCACCGTGGTTGCGATGGGAATATGGACCGCCGCGCTCTGGGCGATCGGCCTGGCCTGGGTGTGGTGGCAACCCGATCGCGATCCCGCGCTGACCGCCCGTATCGCAGAAGCGGTGGGCAGCGATCACAGGCTGCTCGCGCTGATCTCGCCCAGTGCGATCGGATTCGGCCTCCGCATCCAGGAAATCGTCGTCTTCATGATCGTGGCCGTGACGTTGGCGCTCGCGGTCCGCCGCAGCAACGATCTCTTGATCCGACATGCCGCGGTGGAGCGCGAACGCGGCAATCTTGCGCGCTATTTCTCACCCAACGTCGTGACGGAATTGTCGAAGCACGACGAGCCGCTGAAGCAGGTGCGTACGCAAGACGTCGCGGTGCTGTTCGTGGACATCGTCGGCTTCACGGCCTTTGCCGATGCGCGCACGCCGGAGGAGGTGGTGCGGACGTTGCGCGAATTCCACGGATTGATGGAGCAGGAGGTTTTCCGTCACGACGGGACGCTGGACAAGTATCTCGGCGACGGATTGATGGCGACGTTCGGCACGCCCTTCGCCGGCGCGCGCGATGCCAGCAATGCGCTGCGCTGTGCCCAGGCCATGATCGCGGCGGCGGACGGATGGAACCAGCAGCGAAGCGCGTCCGGTGAGCCACCGATGCGCGTCAGCTTTGGCTTGCATTACGGACCGGTGGTGCTCGGCGACATCGGGCACACCTGTCTGGAATTTGCCGTGATCGGCGCGACCGTCAATGCCGCAAGCCGTCTCGAGGCGTTGACGCGCACGCTCGACTGCGCGCTGGTGGCAAGCAACGATCTCGTCAGCCGCGCCAAGGCCGAGCTTGGCAGCACCGCCGAAACATTTCATCCGCTGATCGCCCTGGATCCGCAGGCCATCCGTGGGCTCGAGCGGCCGATCGCGATCTGGACCCAGGCGCGCGGGGCGTAGATGTCGGGCTGCGTAGGGTAGGTTAGCGTAGCGAACCCACCTCTTTTCTTTCAACGTCAACGGAAGTGGTGGGTTACGCCTAGCGGACTGCGCTTTGCGCAATCCGCGGGGCTAACCCACCCTACAATGCCGAGCAAGATCAGCAGCCGCTCCAAAACAAAAAGCCCGGCCGATCGGCCGGGCTTTTGATCTGTTGCTTGGACGAGGCGCTTACGCGGCTTCGTCCGCGACCGTGGTGTCGTCGCCATCCGTATCGTCGGCATCACCCTCGGCGTCCGCATCGGCTTCACCTTCGGCGGCTTCGGCCTTGGCGTTGCGGCGCGGGCTCTTGGCGAGCTGGGCTTCGATCTCCTTGACCGCTTCGGTCTCGGTCGAGTGCTGCACGACCGCGATCTCGCGGGACAGGCGATCGAGCGCCGCTTCGTAGAGCTGGCGTTCAGAATAGGACTGCTCGGGCTGCGATTCGGAGCGATAGAGGTCGCGCACGACTTCCGCGATCGCGACGATGTCGCCCGAGTTGATCTTTGCTTCGTACTCCTGGGCGCGGCGCGACCACATTGTGCGCTTGACGCGGGCGCGGCCCTTCAGGGTCTCCAGCGCCTTCTTGACCAGGGCCGGCTCGGACAGCTTGCGCATGCCGACATTGGCGACCTTGGCGGTCGGAACGCGCAGCGTCATCTTGTCCTTGATGAAGTTGATGACGAAGAGTTCCAGCTTGGCGCCGGCGATCTCCTGCTCCTCGATGGCCAGGATCTGGCCGACGCCGTGAGCGGGATAGACCACGAATTCATTGGCCTTGAACCCCTGACGCTGGGTCACGACCTTCTTCTCTTCCACCTTCGGCGCGGCGGCGGCCGGCTTCACGGCGGGCTTGGCAGCGGCAACGGGCGCCTTGGCGGCCGGAGCCTTGGCCACCGGGGCCTTGGCGGCGGGCGCAGCAACGGGGGCTTTCGGGGCAGGCTTCACAGCAGCCTTCGCAGCAGCAGGCTTAGAAACGGTCGCCTTCGCGGCCGGTTTGGCAGTCTTGTTAGGCATTGCGCTTCTTTTGTTCTTTGAGGACTTTGCGGCCGCAGCCTTCGTGGCGGCACGGCCCTTGGATGCGCTACGGCTCACCGCGGCGGCTTTTTTGGCTTCCTTATGGGAAGCCTTAGCAGAAGTACTCTTTTTACGCGTTTTCTGTGACACAGCCTGCGCGCGGAAACTGCCACGCCCCTGTTCGACATTTGGTTTCACGGGAACCCAGAGGGGCCAACGGGGCTGACGGGGTTCGACTTAATGTGCCCAATATAGCACATTTCCCGCAAAAATCAATGATTTAGGGGTCTTCTGGCCTGGTTTTCGGCGCTTTCGGCGCTATTAGGGTTAAGTTTGGACGCGGATCAGTCGCCAGAGCCGGGGTTCGGAGAAAAATATTTCTCGAACTTGCCCTCCATTCCGTCGAATTCCTTCGCGTCGGCGGGTGATTCTTTCTTCTGGGTGATGTTCGGCCAGCTCTTGGCGTATTCGGAGTTCACTTCCAGCCATTTTTCGAGCCCCGGCTCGGTGTCCGGCTTGATGGCGTCCGCCGGGCATTCCGGTTCGCACACGCCGCAGTCGATGCATTCGTCAGGATGGATGACCAGCATGTTGTCACCCTCGTAGAAGCAGTCGACCGGGCAGACCTCGACGCAGTCGGTGTACTTGCACTTGATGCAGTTTTCAGTGACGACGTAAGTCATCCAACGCTCCGAAAAGCTCTTTTAGAAGTCGCGGCTTGCGTAGCGCGGATAGACCAGCGCCGCAAGCTCGGGAACGCACCATCATGGCTGGTTTCCGCGTTTGAGCAGCCAAGAAATGAATGCAAGGCGCAATTAATTACGAATTGCGCGCCTGCAACTCCTCATACAGCACACGCGCCGCGCTTGCGTCGCCGCGCCGCTCGGAAAACGCGATCACCTTCATCACGCGCACGGCGCGGTCGAGCGCGATGGTCAGGACATCACCGATCTTGATCGCATGTCCCGGCGAGGTCTCGCGCACGCCGTTGACGCGCACATGGCCTTTCTCGACCAGCTCGGCAGCCGACGTGCGCGCCTTCACCACCCGCGCATGCCACAGCCATTTATCGAGACGCTGGCGCTCGGTCGTCGTCGTGGGAGGTTACTCCTTCCGACCCGCGAGCTGTTCCTTCAGCGCGGCGAGCTTTGCGAAGGGCGAGTTCGGATCGATCGGACGATCGCGCTCGCGTGGCGACGCGCTCGAGGCGTAGGGACGATGCGCGGGCCCCTGCTCGCGGTCGCGCCGGTCGCGGCCCTTGTCGCGGTCGCGGCCACGATTGTCGCGGCCCTTGTCGCGCTCGCCACCGCCACCGAACTTGCCCTTGTTGCGATCGCGATCCTGGTTGCGATCCTTGCCCTCGAAGCGGCGGCTCTTGTCGTCGCGCTGCTCGCGACGCTCGCCGCCGCCTTCGCCCTGCTGACGGTCCTTGCGGAAATCCTTGCCAGAATCCCTGCGATGCCCGCCATGGCGGTGGCGCTCACCGCGCTTCTCGCCATCGGCGGCCTGCGCAGCTTCGCCTTCCGCAGGCGCGGCAGTAGCCTCAGTACCCGCCTGCGGACGCGGCTGATGGCGATTGCGCTGGTGGCGCTGCCGTTCGTGGCGCGGCTTGCGATCCTCGTGACGGCCGCCGGGACGCCAGACTTCGACGAGCTCAGGCTCGGCGGGCGCTGCTTCCGCGGTGGCCTCAACGGGCGCAGCCGCCTCCGGCGACGCGGCGGCTTCCGTGGCCGCGGTGACCGCGGGCGCATCTTCAGTGGAGGCTTCAGCGGGCGCGGCCTCCTCAGTCGGCGGCGCAATGCCGGGGGCATCCTCGGGCGTGACGGGGGCCTCTGGCGAGGCCTCGAGCGCGGGCTCCTCGTGAGGCTCCGCGTCCTGCTCCATGCCCGGCGCGTCCTCGACGGTCACAGGCTCGACTGCGGCCTCAACGGCGGAAACCGTCTCCTCCGAAACCGGCAATCCAGCCACGGCTTCGGCGGCGGCCTTGGTCGAGGTCTCAGTCGAGGTCTCCGCGCTGCCTTCGACCGGCGGCGTCTCGACAGAGACGGTCTCCGTCACCACAGGCTTCGGCGGCAGCGGCGCGCGCTTCTCCATGCGATAGCCGAGCGCGCGCAGCACCGAGGCAAAATCTTCGCCGGCGGAACCCGTGAGCGAGGTCATCGCCTGCGTCACCACAAAACCGCGGCCGTCGAACGCGCCTAGCGGCTTTTCGCCGGGCGAGGTCTCGCGCCAGGCGAGCGCCGGACGGATCAGGTCAGCAAGGCGCTCCAAAATGTCGACGCGCACCGCGCGCTCGCCGGCCTGCTTGTAGCCGAGCACGCGATAGGCATCGCGCGGCAGCGTCTTGTCGACCGGGAACGAGGTGCGGCCCGAGCTTGCAAGATGCTGCGCGCCGGACAGCGACGAGAGATCGACATTGTCCTGCTTCAGCGCCCAGAGCAGTGCTGCGAGCGCACGCGCGGCGGGCTTCAAGAGCTGCGGGAAATAGAGGTGATAGGCGCCGAAGCGCACGCCGTATTTGCGCAGCGTCGCGCGCGAGGCCTGATCCAGATCCTTCAGCTCGCTCGCGATCTTCTGCCGCTCCAAAACGCCGAGCGCCTCGACGAGCTGATAGGCGATGCCGCGCGCAATGCCGGTGACGTCTTCGGCCTTGCTGAGCTCGAACATCGGCCCGAGCAGCTTTTCGATATGCGTCTTGAGCCAGAGATCCAGCCGCGCCTGCACTTTCTCGCGCGGGGCGCCGGTGAGGCGCTCGTCGGAGATGATGCGGATGCGCGGATGCAGCGCCTCCTCTGCGGCAGTCAGCCGCGCCACGGCATCGCCGGTCCAGCGGATGGTGCCCTCGGAGGTGAGCACGAACTGCTCGTCGGGAGCTGCGCCCAGTTTTTCGGCACGCGTATTGATCTCGCCGGCGAGCACCGCCTGCGCGGCGGCCTGCAGCGCTTTCGCATCCGAGCCGGCTTCGGCGGCATCAGGCGCAAAGGTAAATCCATCAAGACGGCCGATGACGTGGCCTTCGACGATGACTTCGCCGGTCTTGCCGATTTCAGTATTCAAGCTCGTGTTCTCCCGCAGGCGGCGCATCAATACACTGGTACGACGATCAACGAAACGCTCTGTAAGCCGTTCATGGAGCGCATCCGATAATTTATTTTCCAGCTCCCGCGTAATCCCCTGCCAGTGTTCGGGGTCGGCGAGCCAGTCCGGCCGGTTGGCCACGAAGGTCCAGGTGCGGATCTGCGCGATCCGGCCCGACAGCGTGTCGATGTCGCCATCGGTGCGGTCGGCCTGGTCGACCTGGGCGGCGAACCAGGCATCGGGAATGCGGCCCTTTTGCATCAAAAAGCCGTACAGCGTGGTGACGAGCTCGGCATGGGCCGCTGGCGACAGCTTTCGGTAATCGGGGACCTGGCAGGCCTCCCAGAGACGTTCCACCGCAACCTTGCCATGCGCCATATCGCGCACCTCGCCGTCGCGGGCGGCGTGATCGAGCACGCGCATGTCCTCGGCGATCGGCGCGCGCGTCAGCGCCTCGTGCCCCGGCGCCAGATTCAGCGACACCTGGAGCGCGCCGAGCGAGGCGAAATCGAGCTTTGAATTGCGCCACTGCAGCACCTTCACGGTATCGAAGGTGTGGTTCTGGAGCGCGTTGACGAGCTCGGGCTCGAACGGCGCGCAGCGGCCCGTGGTGCCGAACGTTCCATTCCGCGTCGCGCGCCCTGCGCGTCCCGCGATCTGCGCGAACTCGGCCGGCGTGAGCCTACGGAACTGATAGCCGTCGAACTTGCGGTCGGAGGCGAAGGCAACATGGTCGACGTCGAGATTGAGGCCCATGCCGACGGCATCGGTGGCGACGAGGTAATCGACGTCGCCGTTCTGGAACATCGCCACTTGCGCATTGCGTGTGCGCGGCGAGAGCGAGCCCAGCACCACGGCCGCGCCGCCATGCTGGCGGCGGATCAATTCGGCAATGGCATAGACTTCATCGGCCGAGAACGCGACGATCGCAGTGCGCCGCGGCTGCCGCGTGATTTTCCGGTCGCCGGCAAATTCAAGGCTCGACAGCCGCGGCCGCGTGATGATGGAGGCGCCCGGCAACAGCCGCTCGACGATCGGACGCATCGTGGCCGCGCCAAGCAGCAGCGTCTCGTCGCGGCCACGGCGATTGAGGATACGATCGGTGAAGACGTGCCCGCGCTCGAGGTCGGCTGCGATCTGCACCTCGTCCACCGCAAGGAATGACAAATCGAGATCGCGCGGCATGGCCTCCACGGTCGAGACCCAGTAGCGCGGGTTTTTCGGCTTGATCTTCTCTTCGCCGGTGACGAGCGCAACGGCCTCGCTGCCGACGCGATCGACGATCTTGTTGTAGACCTCGCGCGCGAGCAGGCGCAGCGGCAGGCCGATCATGCCCGACGAATGCGCCAGCATGCGCTCGATCGCGAGATGAGTCTTGCCGGTGTTGGTCGGCCCGAGCACCGCAGTGACGCCGGCGCCAGCCACTCGATCGGAAAGCGCGCGCTCGGAAGCGAAGGGAGAGGAAGAAAAGGGCATTTGACTGGGTAGCTAATTCTTCTTGGGGCGGTTTGTCAGTGCTGTTTTTTGCGGGTGGCGACCCGTCATCCTGAGGTGCGAGCCTTGCGGCGCTACTGCGCCGCTGGGCGAGCCTCGAAGGATGCACGGCCGAGCGGCCAAAGCGGGGCCCGTCGCCCTTCGAGGCCTCCGCTACGCTCCGGCACCTCAGGGTGACGGGGATGACCACCCCAACTCCCGCGCAACTGTCTCAATTTGCGACGCTTTCTTCGCTGACCTTAAACTTCGGAACGACTCTAGAACGAATCGCGGCCGAATCGCTGACTCCCCTCCGCTTCCTGTTACGTTCACGCAACATGTCGCGGGACTCGTATTTGGTGCGCACTAGATGGAGTTTTGCCCCAACGCACAAGCGGTGATTTCAGGGCGAAAACCTTAAAGTTGGGGAGGGCGCGGAGTCGAATCAGAATCGGGGCGGAGTCAAATGGATTCCATCTTCGAAGGGGCACTTGGTTCGATGCATCGAAACAACCCCATGCACAGTAGAAGGGGTGTTGAATCGATTGGGGTTTTTGTAACCGGGCGAACCTGATCCGTCATCCTGAGGCGCGAGCCATGCGGCGCAGCGCGCGGCATGGGGAGCCTCGAAGGATGAAACGGCCCGGACATGCCGGCGCGAGCGGGGCCGTCGCCCTTCGAGGCTCGCCGAAGAGGCGAGCACCTCAGGGTGACGGTGATGGAGTGGGACTGCGACAGCTACTGCGTCTTCGCCACCCGTGGCGGCTGCGGTGCCGTGATGAAGCTTGTCGCTTCCAGCATGGCCGGGCCGAGGGGGGTCGGGATCTTCACCCAGAACGGCACCAACACCCGCGTGCCCGCGACCGGCGCAAAGGCGATCTCGATGTTGCGCTGGGTGGCGAGGTATTTGATCACGGGGCGATCGGGGATGTAGCCGGCGATCGGCGAGAAATAGAGCGCGCAGACCACGACCGGGCCGTGATAGCCCTTTTCGGCCTTCACGGCTTCCATGCGCTTGAAATCGAGCTTGAGGTCGTAGCGCATGCGGCCGTCGAACACGGCAGCGCCGGTGCGGCAGGCCTCCGGGCTAAGCACCTCGCCGGTGCCGGGCACGCGCAGCAGCGAGGCCGTCATCGGATCCCAGACGCCGCGGCGATGGGCGTCCGTCACCGGAATGCGGTCGGCATCGACCGGCGGCTCCGGCACGATGCCAAACTCCTTCACATTGCCCTTGTCCAGGGTGATGTGGATCTCTTCGGTCTTCTTCGAGGTGGTGGTGGAGGCCTGGTAGCCGGTCGCGACCAGCGCGCCGTTGACGACGCGCCCCTGCGAAGCGCCGCTGCCGGACCCGCCGGCAAAGGATTTTAGCAGCCCGGTCGTCCCGCCGGAGGCCGCGGCCGAAAACACGTCGTCGCTGATATCGATATTCCAGGCGCCGCGGCCGACCGGGATGCCCGACAGCGTCGCCTCATACTGCGCCTCGAGCTTGCCCTGGGCCGACGCCGGCGCAATCCCGCAAGCGAGCCCAAAGCCAGCTCCAAGCCCGCACAGGGCCAAAAGGGCCAGCCGGCGCAAAGAGCGCCGCCGGGGCAATTGGGGTTGAGGCAGGGTCACGTTCAGTCGCAATCCAAAGGTAGCGCTAGCTGATTGGTACTTAAGCCAAAAATTGCGGCAAACAATGTGCCGGAACGCTATTGCACAAGGCAAAAGGGAACCGGCGATGTCTTCCCTCCGGAATACGCCGTTTATGTGATGGAAGGGGCCCTGCCGGCCCCCTCCGCCGTCATCACCCGGCCTGCCCTCTTCTCCGCTGTCATGCCCCGGCTTGACCGGGGCATCCAGTACGCCGCGGCCCCTCCATTGAAGCCGAGACGCCTCTGGGATACTGGATCGCCCGGTCAAGCCGGGCGATGACACCGAGGGTGGGGCGATGGCACACCGCCAACCCCCCCGAATTTGCGGCACAAGATTCCGGGTTCGGGCTGTCGCCCGCCCCGGAACTACGGGCCGAAACCGGCCCTTCGCCTTGACTACCCGCCCCTTCCCCCCTATACGTCCGCCGCTCCCACAAGGACACAGATTTAGCACCCCCGTGGCGCCCCGATGGCCGCCGCAATGAGTTTGGGGGAAGGACAAGGATTTTCGAGATGTCTCGCCGCTGCGAACTGACGGCCAAGGGCCCCCAGGTCGGCCACAAGGTCAGCCACTCCAACATCAAGACCAAGCGCCGCTTCCTGCCGAACCTCGTCAACGTGACGTTCATCAGCGAAGCGCTGGGCCGCAACGTGCGCCTGCGCGTCTCCACCAACGCGGTGAAGAGCGTCGATCACAATGGCGGCCTCGACGCCTTCCTGCTCAAGGCCAAGGCCGACGCGCTGTCGCCGCGCGTGCTGGAATTGAAGCGCGCGATCCAGAAGAAGGTCGGCGAGACCGCGCCGGCTGCGAAGGCGAGCTAAGCGAATTTCCGAGCTGGGGCTAGGGGCCAGTAAGCGTCTAGTCGCGTAAGCTTAGAGTATTGAGTCTGAGTAACGGCCGGGTCGAAAGACCTGGCCGTTTTTGTTTGTGCGGCGCGGCGCAACGCGACGTGTGCTTCAAAGGTCTCAAGGCCCTCTACTGGACGTTGCAGATACTTATTCGCCATCTTGAGCGGATGCTGGTTGATATCAACCAAGCGACCCTTACGTACGAACAACTAGGTGGAATTCACTTCAAGTATTGCCCAGCGTGCTTCCCTCCTACGGCCGAGGACGCTGACCATTCGATTGAGTGCCACCTTTGCAAGACACCTCTTCAAGGCACCGATCGAGCGACTCGAAGCTTGGCCGTGAAGATCGACCTTCAAATGCAACTTCGAGAATCTATACAATTGCAGGAGCAACGAGAAGAAGCACTTGCTTCAAACGAAAAGCAGCTTCGCTCGCTTCGTCGAGAATACTCCACAAAGGCAACCACGTATGATGCCTTATCTAAGGCCCCTATAAGCTCTCGCGACAATGCCATCGCGAACATCAACCGTCGCATCGGCTTCATTGATTCCAAGATTGAAACCATTGGTCAGCGACTGGAGCTTGTCTCACGCGTGACAGAGATGTCCAATGAGAAGCAACGCTTGAACGAACGTATCACAAAACTCAAAGACGAAATAAGAGCGATTCTCGCCAGTCAGGACAAGCGCAGGAGAACTGCCTATACGCTAATTGCAACAAGCGTTGTCAACCTTCTGCACAGCGATACCGGAGATCAGGATGCCTTTGTTGATGCGACCAGCTTCAATTTTTCCTTCGGCAACGACGCGATGTCGGTGGATGGAAAGTCAAATTTTGCGGCTAGTAGCCTGGTCATCCTGAAGAACAGCTTTCATCTCGGATTACTCATTGCATCGCTTCGAGATAACAAATTTCTACTTCCAAGATTCATGATGTTTGACAACATTGAGGATAAAGGGATGGTTCCGCAAAGAAGCTGGAACTTTCAGCGAATGATTTGTGCCGCGAGTAATTCTTCGGCGATTGACCATCAAATCATACTGACCACATCGATGCTCGATCCGCAGTTGGAGAATTCACCTTTCCTCGTCGGACCAGCCTACTCGCAGCAAAACCGAACTCTTCAGATACAATCGCCGTCTAACTAACATGAGCGGCCGCGCCAAATTCGGCCTACAAGTAGGGGGAGCGTCTCTAAGTCCGGCGACCTTGGCGTCCGCCGCCGTGACAGCCCCGACGACGACACGCCCCCGCACCCCGCGCGGTCTGCCCCTACCCCCGGAAATCATCGCTCCGCAGCACGATGCCCGGCGGGGTGCCTTCGAAATCGTTCGCGCGGTATTTGCTGGCGGCTCTGGCCTCGATGCGGTCGCGCAGGCGGATGAACTGGGCTTCGCGCTGCTCGGGGCGGACCTGCGGGCCGCGCTCCAGTTCGTCCATCGCCGACATCTCGACCGCGCAGGGAATCTCCCTTTCGTCGTCCTGCATCGAGAACAGGACGATCATCCGGTCGTATTCGAGGCCGATGTAGCGGCTGCTCGTGAGCGCCATGGCCTGCTCCTTTGCGCGATGCTTCACGACCCCCCGCGGCCCGGCCGCCTCAGCCCTCCCCCGCCAGGCGGGCGAAATCGTCGAGCACGGCCGACACCAGCGCGCGGTGGCGGGTGTCCTCGACGGGCAGGCTCGCGGCATAGAGGTTGAGCACGTAGCGCGCTTTGGTCGCCGCCTCCGCCCACGATTCGGCGGGCACCGTGAGAAGGTGGGCTTCGAGATCGGCCTCGCGCTCGCGCAATTCGCGCACGTTGTTTTCGACCTCCGCCAGCACGCGGCGCAGATCGGTGGCCTTCTGCGCGGCAAGGCCACGATGGCTGTCGAGATCGATCGGGCCATCGTTCATCGCGCGGCGCTCGCATCGGAAGCCTGCGCATCCGCCAGGTCGACCGAGCCGATCGACACCATTTCCATCGTGCCGCGCGGGCCCTCTGATGGCACCATGATCATGGTGGCGACGCGGCGCCAGGCGGCGAAGGACAATCCGTCGATCATCTCCTCGTCGGTGACGACCTCGTAGGCGCCGGCGGGCAGCTCGCGCGCGATGCCCCTGATGTGGAACGGATGCCTGAAGGTGACGGATTCCCGGCGCGATCGGATGGTCATTGAGCCTTGCCTTTCGCGAATAGAGAATCGCGGCCAATGCCGATCCCGTGACCATGCGCCCGTTCGGCCGCAATAGCCATCGCATTCTCGGTTTCCGCGACGCGCGCCACGCGGCGCGACGCCGCGGAGACGCGCGCGTGGCGAGATTGTATTGCCGCGCTGAACGCTTCCCACCTCTCCCATAGGGAGAGGTGAAACCGCGTTCGTGGCGCGGCACGCCAAGGCCGCTTCCCGCCCCTGCGGACGCGTGGGTCGCGCTCGTCGGCATGCCGGTGATCCCGGGTGGAGCGGAACAACCGGACTGCAGCCGAAAACGCGACTGAGCCAAAACGTTAGCGCCGCGCTCGCGCGTTAACCGTCCGTTAACCAACGCAGCCTAGCCTGCGTTCATTGCCCAGCCATCATTAGCCCCAGATGCCTCCCCGGTTCGCTCCAGGAGAAGCGCCGATGTGCGTTGAGTTGCTGACCTACGCCGATCTCAGTGCCCGCCTCAAGATCTCGCGCGAGGCCGCTCGTGCGCTGGCGAGACGTCGCCGGTTGCCGCGCTCGCGCAGGGATGACGGCAAAGCCCTGGTGAGCGTCGATTTCTCCGAACTGCGGTATACGCCCCGGCCACGGTGTGGCGGTGGGGCAGACCACATCGCCGCCTCCATGGCAAAGACCGAGGCATCAGAGCCATTGCCGCTCCGATGGAACGGGGTTCTAGATCATTATTTCGACGCGTTTTCCGTGCGCGAACCGGTATCCACTTCGCTCGAAAACGCATCAGAGATCGAGGCATTCAAGGCGGAGATCGCGCGGCTCGAAGCCATGGCTGCCGACGCGAGAGCGGATTTCGAGCGCGAGCGGGAGCGCGCCGATCGCCTCGACGTTGAGCTCAAGCAGGCGGCTGCCGAGACGACGGCAGCCAATGCGTGGGTGGCACGACTGGAAGAGGAGGTTGCGGCGCTGCGGACCGGTCGCTCGACCGCGGGACAGGCCGCGCTTCGATTGGGACATCTGGCCGCGGCCATCGTGGGCGCAGACCGCGCGGCGCGCAGGTAGCACTCTTTCTCCATCCCCGGCTTGCCGGAGCAACCGCGAGGGAAGCATGACTGGCATCACCGATATTCACGAAATGAAGGCGCGCATCGTCGTATTCGGGGTCGGCGGCGCCGGCGGCAATGCCGTCAACAACATGATCACGGCCGGACTGGAAGGGGTCGACTTCGTCGTCGCCAATACCGACGCGCAGGCGCTCGCCATGTCGAAGGCCAAGCGCCTCATCCAGCTCGGCACACAGGTGACCGCAGGCCTCGGCGCCGGCTCGCAGCCGGAACTCGGACGCGCCGCGGCCGAAGAGGCCATCGATACGATCCGCAATCATCTGAACGGCGCACACATGGTGTTCGTGACCGCCGGCATGGGCGGCGGGACCGGCACCGGGGCTGCCCCCGTCGTCGCCAGGGCTGCGCGCGAGCTCGGCATTCTCACGATCGGCGTGGTCACCAAGCCATTCTACTTCGAGGGGACGCGCCGCATGCGCTCCGCCGAACTCGGCATCGAGGAGCTGCTGAAGTCAGTCGACACCCTCCTGATCATCCCGAACCAGAATCTGTTCCGGGTCGCCAGCGAGAAGACCACATTCGCCGATGCCTTCGCCCTTGCCGACCAGGTGCTCTATTCGGGCGTGGCCTGCATCAGCGACCTCATCGTCAAGGAAGGCCTGATCAATCTGGATTTTGCCGACGTTCTCTCCGTCATGAAGGAGAAGGGCAAGGCCATGATGGGACGGGGCGAGGCTTCCGGCGAGAAGCGCGTGCTCGCCGCCGCCGTCGCCGCAATTTCCAACCCATTGATCGAAAACCCCTCGATCAAGCGCGCCAGTGGCCTCATCATATCGATCACCGGCGGCAGGGATCTCATGCTGTTCGAGGTCGACGAAGCCGCGACCCGGATTCGCGACGAGGCCGATCCGGACGCCAACATCATCGTCGGCGCGTCCTTCGATGAAAGCCTCGAAGGCATCGTCCGCGTCTCGGTGGTGGCGACCGGCATCGATAATGTCGACCCGGCGCAGCAGGCGCATACGGTGGAAAGCGCACTGACGCAGCTCGCCGGCCGGCTGCGCAACGACGGCCGCCGCATCGCCGATCGCATCGAGCGCGGCGCACCGCCTCCGCAAGTGGAAAGCCCGCCGCTCCAGGCCCGCCAGCCCGCGAGCCAACCGGCAAGGCCGCATCAGGACTATGCGCGCCAGGCGGCTCCGCAGCCGCTCGATCCCTACGGCCGCACCGCTGCGCGCAATACGATCGACGAAGACCTCATCGATATCCCGGCCTTTTTGCGCCGCACGGCGAGCTGAGGGGGTCGGACCGGAGCGGAGCTGCTTGCGATCGGCGCACCGCGCGCCTCAGAAGCTCGTCTGCAGATCTGACGTTCGGAATTCGCCCATGAGATTGCGCGCGGTACTATTCGTCCCAATCTCATCGTGCCCTGGACTCGCCTAGCAGCGGTCCATTTCCGGCATTGGAGAGTTGTTGTTTTACTCCGTCATTCCGGGGCGCGCCGCTTGGCGCGAGCCCGGAATCCATTGCTCAACAGTCACGGCGGCCCGATGGATCCCGGGCTCGCGACTTCGTCGCGCCCCGGGATGACGACCTGTTGTTGGGCTCGCTGGTAGCCAAGCGTTCACGCTGCCGTGCTGCGCGGGTTCTCCGCCGGCTGCTTCTTTTCCGGCTCCTTGTCGCGGGACAGCCATGCCGGAAAACGAAGCAGGCGATCGTTGCTGTCTTTCGGCAGCTCGACGGGCGGCGCTTCATTGATGACCGAAATCGGGAGGTCCAGCGCAGCGTGGCCGGCCCGCACCGCATCCGCGCGCTGATCCAGCTCGCGCAACAGCGGATCAAGGACGCTGTCGACTTCGCTCGCCACCGACAACAGAAACGTATTGAGCTCGCGAGCCTCGGGCACGACGGCCGCAGCCGGCTCGATCGCCTTGCACAGACCATCGACGACGGGTGCAAACGCGCCGGCGGCTTGCCTGATTCGCGTCTTCATCGCTTCGAGTTCGCTCAAGATGCGATCCCGCTCCCGCCGCTTTTTCTCCTCCGAAAGGCGGGCTTCGATTTCGGCGATCTGAGCCGTCAGGGTCGTGGCTTCGGATGCGAGGGCATCGCGCCTTCCGCGCGCGCGATCCAGATCCCGGGCGAGATTATCCACTAAGTCGTCCTTTCCGAACATGGCATTGCTCCGTAGGACAGCCGTAACGCGAACCGCCAGCCTGGCAGCCGAACGAATGGCCGGATCGGCCAAAACAGGCATCAGCTTCGGTCGCGTCACATGGGCCGACATGGTGATCCCCCATTCGTCCACATTAGGCGACCGTATGGTTAACAAGGGGTTAACTTCCACAGCGATGCGGCAATGGGGCCGCGCTTCCGCTATACTCGCCCCGGTAGCATCACTCCGGGAGGCATACCGTGGAGCACGAGCGCAAGAGCGAGTCGAAGTCTGAGCCGAAAAACCTCGTCATCTGCTGTGACGGCACCGGCAACGAGATCAGCGAGAACATCTCGAACGTGCTGAAGCTCTATCGCTGCCTGCGCAAGACGGACAAGACGCAGCCGCGGCAGATGGTGTTCTACGATCCCGGGGTCGGCACGGTGACGGAGCCTTCGACGTGGCACCGCCTCAAGGCCAACGTCAATTTGGTGCTGGGACTCGCCACCGGCTACGGGCTCGACGACAATGTGCTGTCGGCCTATTGCTTCCTGGTCGAGCATTATGAGCCCGGCGACCAGATCTATCTGTTCGGTTTTTCGCGCGGCGCCTATACGGTGCGGGTGCTGGCGGGGCTGATCCACAAGGTGGGGCTGATCTCGCCGGAGCAGGTGAACCTCGCAGGTTCCGGGCTGATCTCCTACAAGCAATATTCAGGCAGCGGGCGCGGCAACGACATCGCCGACCTCACCGATGCCGGCAGCGACGAGGACGGGCCGTTCGCGGTCGACCGCTTCGATCTCGCCGCGCAGTTCGCGCGCATCACCTCCTCGCGCTGGCCGACGATCCGCTTCGTCGGCGTCTGGGACACCGTGGCGAGCGTGATCGTGCCGCGCGCCGACCGCTTCTATCTGCCGAGTTTTGAGGAGCTCGCCTTCACGCTGCGCAATCCGAGCGTCAAAATCTTCCGGCAGGCGATCTCGATCGACGAGCGGCGCTGCATGTTCCGCCTCAAGGCGTGGAAGGAGCCGCAGGAGTTTTGGAGCAACCGCTTCGTGCCCGACGACAAGAAGGTGCCGCAGGACATCTTGCAGGTGTGGTTCGCGGGCGTGCATTGCGACGTCGGCGGCGGCTACAGGGAGAGCGAGAGCGGCGCGTCAAAGTATCCGCTGCTGTGGATGATCGACGAGGCCGCGAAGGCGGGCCTCAACTTCAACCCGCGCACCGTGAACCAGCTCGCCTGGGGCATCCAGCGCAAGAACTCACCGTTCTCCTATGTCGCGCCGAGTTTTGTCGGCAAGCCGGGAACGCCCGGCGGCCTGCACGATTCCATGAATGCGGCCTGGCGCCTGCTGGAGTTCGTGCCGAAGAAGGCGAAGTACAAGGAATGGCCGAAGCGGCAGGTGCACTTCGGCTTCTACATCCCCGATTGCGAACCGCGCCTCATCCCCGACGGCGCCCATGTGCATGAGAGCGTGGTGAGGCGGATGGACGAGATGGCCGACTATCGGCCGGTGAATCTGCCGGCGCGGTACGAGGTGGTGCCGATGCCGGTGGAGCCGGCGCATGCGGGGGGCGGCGAAGCGGAATGACGCTGCCACCCTCCCCTGGAGGGTAAGAGCGGGCCCGCCTCCCGCACGGTTAATGCAACCTGAATCGCGCCGAAGAATCCCTAAAATGCGCATGCTGCGGTTAGGGGCGCTGGAATGACCTCCGTTCCATTATTTCCCGATCGTGCCTTAAGCGAAGCGGAGGAGACGCGACAATGTTTCAGCGCAGGTTTGCCCGGGTGAAGCCGGCCGGACTGGTGTCGCGCCAGGCCAAGATCATCACGGATGCGAAGAAGCCGGCGATTCCCTGCACGCTGATCGACTATTCGCCGGGCGGCGCCTGCGTCGATCTCGGCGGCCAGGTCGCGCTGCCCGACCGGTTCGATCTGCTGCATGTCAACACGCGCAAGCGGTGCCGGATCGCGTGGAAGCGCGGGTCACGGATCGGGGTGGTGTTTTAGAGGCGTGCTGTCACCCTCCCCTGGAGGGGGAGGGTCGGCTCACATTGAGCGCAGCGAAAATGTGAGACGGGGTGGGGTGATGGTCTCTCCGCGTTCAACACTGCCCGAGTGGAGAGATCACCCCACCCCGCTCGCGCTGCGCGCGATCGACCCTCCCCCTCCAGGGGAGGGTAAGAGGACCCTACTTCCTCCGCCACCGCGCCTTCGTGCCGGCGGTGATCTGCATGGCGACACCGGCGATCCAGCCGGCGAGCACGAGCCAGGTCCACACCGCGTGCGGATCGAGCCGCAGCACGATGACGGCGACGGAGGCAAATGCCGTGAGCGTGGCGCAGAAGGTGCCGACGGCGCTCAGGAACTCGGCGGCATCGACGTCGTCATCGCCGGGAACGAAATGCAGTTGCGGCGCGTCGATGCCGAGATAGAAGCCGACCGCCCCTAACATCATCATCAGCAGCAGAAATCCCTGCGTGGTGAGATGCGCGATCGACGAGCCGACATAGGCGCCGACGAACAGACCGCACGCGGCACCCGCGAGCGCAAGCCCGACACGCTCCAGAACGTGGGCCGCCTTCCTGACGCGGAACCGCATGGCAAGCCTCCGGCATTGACGAGGGCGAGGTTAGGCTTTTTCCGAATGGCGTGAAAGGTAAGTAGTGTCACGGAGAGGTGAGTGCGGTGCGGTGGCGCCGCAAATTCCACTGTCGTCCCGGCGCAGGCCGGGACCCATAACCACAGGGAGTAGTTTGGCGAAGACTCGCAGTTGGCGTGCTTCGTTGGGACTAGCACCGTGCGCCATCGATAGATCACGCGGTATGGGTCCCGGCCTTCGCCGGGACGACCACTGTGATTGTGGCGCTGTCCCCGCATCTCACGAACAGCGCGCAGCGCCTACCTCGCCCCGAACGTCGTCTGCCCGAACAGCGCCTTCTGCGTCGACGGCTGCGAGCGCCAGTATTGCGGAGGAGCGTCGACCGTGCCGCCGAGCTCGGCGGCGGCGTGCCAGCCCCAGCGGGGGTCGTAGAGCATGCCGCGCGCGAGCGCGACCATGTCGGCCTTGCCGCTGGCGACGATCTCCTCGGCGTGCTTTGCCTCGGTGATGAGGCCAACCGCCACCGTCGTCACGCCGACCTCGCGCCTGATGGCCTCCGCGAACTGCACCTGGTAGCCGGGGCCGAGCGGAATTTTTTGCTTCGGTGATACGCCGCCGGAGGACGCGTCGATCCAGTCGACGCCGCGCGCCTTCAGCGCCTTGCAAAATTCAATGGTCTGCACCAGATCCCAGCCGCCCTCGATCCAGTCGGTGGAGGAGACGCGGATGCCCACCGGCTTGTCGTGCGGGAACGCGGCGCGCACCGCGTCGAAGATTTCGAGCGGATAGCGCATGCGGTTCTGCAAGCTGCCGCCATATTCGTCGGTCCGCTGGTTCGAGATCGGCGACAAGAACTGGTGCATGAGATAGCCGTGGGCGCCGTGCAGCTCGATGGCGTCGATGCCGAGCCGCGCGGCGCGCTTCGTGCAGTCGACGAAGGCATCGCGGATGCGCTTCAGGCCCGCGGCATCGAGCGCGATGGGCGCCGCCTCCTCTTCTTTGTGCGGCACGGCGCTCGGGGCCACCGGGCGCCAGCCGCCCTTGTCCGCCGGGATGAGCTGCCCGCCGTCCCAGGGACGCGCGCTGGAAGCTTTGCGGCCCGCATGGGCGATCTGCATCGCGACCGCCGCGGTGGAACGCTTTCGCACCGAGGCGAGGATGGGCACGAGCGCGGCCTCGCAGGCGTCGTCGTAGAGGCCGAGGCAGCCCGGCGTGATGCGGCCGATCGCCTCCACATGGGTGGCCTCGATGCAAAACATCGAAGCCCCTGACAGCGCCAGCGAGTTGATGTGGGTAAAGTGCCAATCATTGGCGACGCCGTCCTCGGCCGAATATTGGCACATCGGCGACACGATGATGCGGTTCTTGAGGCTCAATCCGCGCAGCTCGATCGGGGCAAACAGGGCGCTCATGCGGGAGTTCCGGAATGGGGGCGATGGGGCTGGAGTTTAGCGAGCGCGCAGCGATTGACCAGCGGCGCCACCGGCATGGCTGCTCACGGCCTGCGCATTCCGACCCCGGGACGACCGGCTATTGCCAGAAATCGCCCTGCCGCAGCTTGCCGATGCGGTAGCGATCCCCGCGCCCCAGCGTGACGTTGGCCTTGGCGGCGAACTCGATCTGGAAGCGGCCGTCCTTCATCTCGGTCAGGCTGCCGAGATCGCCCAGCTTTTCAGCCAGCGCCTTGTCGTTCTTGACGAACACGCGGGAGTCGTTGAGGCGGAAACGGCGCGGCGATCGCCACTCCACGGTGGGGAAGTAGTTGCGCATGTCGCCGTCGGTCTTGCGATCGACGGCGCGGCCGGTCGCCTCGCGAAACAGGTCCGGCGCCTCGATGCGCCGCGCGCGGCCGTTCTCGATGACATAGAGGTTGAGCGTCATGATGTGCCGGTCGCTGCGGAAGGAAACCGCGACGTAATGCGAATCGGGCGACCAGGCGGCGTAGTAGGCGTCGGGCGCGGTATCGAGATTGTTCTCCTGGCTGATATCGTCGAGCGTGGCCAGCCGGCGATGGCCGGGCTCGGCCATCAGGTAGACGTGGAATTTGTCGTGACCACCCTCGCCCTCGCCATGGGCCGCGACCGACAGCCGCTTGTTCGGCGCCCACCCGCCCGTGATGATGGCGTACTCGTCCTTCGCATAGGTCTTCTCGGCCGTGGCGTGGGCCGGCGACAGCGCGCACACGGCCAGGAACGGCACCATGACGAGGGCGATGATGGCAGAACGAAGCTGCATGCCACTTTGTCGCGGGCGCGGGCGGCCGCGTTCAACGCGTCACTCCACCAGCGTGAACTGCAGCAGGATCGTGCGCTGGAGCATGGAAAAATTATCGTCGGAGACCAGCGTCAGCACGGTCTCGCCCTCGGGCGTGACGTGGGCGTCAATGCCCTCCATGTTGTCGATCTCGTGGCCGAGATCGGCCGAGAACAGTGTGAGGCCATCGACCAGCGCGTTCGGCGCGATCGACTTGAGCTGTAGCGACCGGATCCGGATATTGACGCCGGTGAACCAGGAGAATTTTCGTTCCAGCACCAACAGCTCGCCCGAGGGCAGCAGCACGGCGTCGCTGATGTCAAAATTCTCGGTGCGGCGGATCGAGAACTGGCCGGGCGTCGGGCCGCCGACCAGGAACGCGATGAGATTGCCGCTTCCGTCGAGCCCGCGCTCGGACAGTGCGATCAGCGTGCCCGCGAGCGGCTGTCCCTTCGGCACCACGACGAGGGCTTCGAGGCCTTTGTTGTAGGGCAATCGTTTCGCGGCTGATGGCAGCGGCATCACTTCGCCGCGTGACCGCGTAAACCCCTTTGAGAAATCGTAGCGCAAGAGCTGGTTGACGCGCTCGAGCCCGACATAGACGTAGGAGCCGTCGAGCGCGAGCGATTCCGAATCGTACCAGTAGCGCTTTTCGGTGATGGGACGGCCGTCCGCATTGAGCATCGGCGAGGCCTCGACGTTTTCGAGCCCGACCATTTCGCGGCCCGCATAGCGGATACGACCGGTGAACCAGGTGGCCTGGTCCGAGATCGCGATGAAGCGCTCGCCTTTGCTGTCGAGGCGAATGCCGGAGAGGCCGCCAAAGCCGCGATGCGGCGAGGTCAGCACAAGACCGCTGCGATAGTCGAGCGAGCCGAAGCGCGTGCGCGTGCGATCGCGCGGCTCGAAGGCGAGAATCGCCCGCGCGTTGACCTCGATGGCGACCGGCTCGGTGACGGCGTGCTCGGCGATGCCGGTCGCCGATTTCGGCGGCGACTCGGTCGCGAGCTGGGCCTGCGCAAGGCCCGGTACTGCAAGAATGGAAACCCCCGCCGCCGCGCGGCTGAGAAACTGGCGGCGGGAGGCGCGTGTGCTCACGAATGCAATTTGCGGCGCGGGCGGCTCGTCGTGGTCGGCTGCGGCGCGACGTTGGTCTCGCTGAACAGCTCGGCGAGCTTGTCGGTGATGGCGCCGCCGAGTTCTTCCGCGTCCACGATCGTCACCGCGCGGCGATAATAGCGCGTGACGTCATGGCCGATGCCGATCGCGATCAGCTCCACCGGCGAGCGCGTCTCGATCTCCTCGATGATGTGGCGCAGATGCCGCTCGAGATAGTTGCCGGGATTGACCGACAGCGTGGAATCGTCGACCGGCGCACCGTCCGAGATCATCATCAGGATCTTGCGCTGTTCGGTGCGGCCGAGCAGACGCTTGTGCGCCCAGTCCAGCGCCTCGCCGTCGATGTTTTCCTTGAGCAGCCCCTCGCGCATCATCAGGCCGAGATTCTTTCGCGCACGGCGCCAGGGGGCATCCGCCGATTTGTAGATGATGTGGCGGAGGTCGTTGAGACGGCCGGGATTGGCCGGCTTGCCGGCAGCAAGCCACGCCTCTCGCGACTGCCCACCCTTCCAGGCGCGCGTGGTGAAGCCGAGAATCTCGACCTTGACGCCGCAACGCTCCAGCGTGCGCGCCAGAATATCGGCGCAGGTCGCCGCGACCGTGATCGGGCGTCCACGCATCGAGCCGGAATTATCGAGCAGCAACGTCACCACGGTGTCGCGGAACGTCGCCTCCTTCTCGCGCATGAAGGATAGCGGATGGTAGGGATCGGTCACCACGCGCGACAGGCGCGCGGGATCCAGAATGCCTTCTTCGAGGTCGAACTCCCAGGCGCGGTTCTGCTGCGCCATCAGCCGGCGTTGCAGCCGGTTGGCGAGCCGCGCGACGATGCCTTGCAGATGCGCGAGCTGCTTGTCGAGATAGGAGCGCAGGCGCTCGAGCTCGTCATGGTCGCAGAGGTCTTCGGCCGCGATCACCTCGTCGAATTTTGGCGCAAAGGCATGGTACTCGGGGCCACGCGGCTCGTTGGCGCCGCGCGAATTCGGCCGCGTCGCCTCGCCCGGCGTCTCGTCGTCGCCGAGCTCGCCGTCATCAAACGTGTCTGAGGTCGAGGCCTGCGCGCTTTCCATCGCGCTGTCGCTCATCTCCTCGGTCGTCGCCTGCGCCTGGTCGGCGCTCATCTCTTGCGCGGCGTCGGAATCGGGCGAGCCTTCGGCACCGGACTGGTCGTTCTCGCCGTCGCTGTTTTCGTCCTGATCCTGGTCATCGTCGGAATCGGCGTTGCGTTCGTCGCCGATGTCGAGCGCGGTGAGCAGGTCGTGCACGGCGTCGCCGAACCTGCCCTGGTCCTCGACCAGGCGATCCAGACGATCGAGCCGCGCGCCGATCTTGTCTTCGAGAATCGGACGCCAGAGATCGACCATCTTCTTGGCGGCCGTCGGCGGCGCCATTCCGGTGAGGCGTTCGCGCACCAGCATCGCCAGCGCATCCGAAAGCGGCGCATCGGCGCGGTCGGTGATCTCGTCGAACTTGCCGCGATGAAAATGGTCGTCGAGCATCGCAGTGAGGTTTTTCGCAACGCCCGCCATGCGGCGCGCGCCGATCGCCTCCACCCTCGCCTGCTCGACGGCCTCGAACACGCCGCGCGCCTGCGGGTTGCCCGGCATCAGCTTGCGGTGAACTTTTGGATCGTGACACGCGAGTTTGAGCGCGATGGAATCGGCGTGGCCGCGCACGATCGCAGCATCGCGCTTGGTCATTTTTCGCGCGGGTTCGGGCAGGCGCGCCTTGCCGGGCGCAAGGCCCGGACGCTCGGCGGCAAAGCTGACGTCGAGCTCGGGCGCCTTCGCGATCGCCTTCAGGCAGGAGGTCACCGCCCGCTTGAACGGCTCGGTGGGCGCTTCCTTGGCTCCACTGCGGAATTTGGAATTGGATGTGCTCATAGCGACTTCGTAAACCAATGGCGCGTCACGCCGCCCGGATAGCCGTCAATGGCGCCGAACTCCTCGTAGCCGCAACCGCGGTAGAAGCCCGGCGCCTGGAAACTCATCGTGTCGAGATAGGAACGGGTCGCCCCGATCCGTCTCGCTTCGTCCTCGATCGCCGCGATCAGCTTCGTGCCGTGATCCTTGCCGCGGTATTTCTGCTCGATCCAGAACAGCTGGATGAACAGCACCGTGGTCCAGACTTCACCGACGATTCCGCCGACGATCTTGCCGCGCTCTTTCAGGGAAATCGCGAGGCGCTTGTACTTCTGCCTCCCCAGCTTCTCGGTGTTGTAACCGATGAGCCCGCCGAGCACGGCTTTCTTGGTTGTCCCAATGCTGCGCTCGACGGTGATGGAGGCCATTTCTTCAATTACTTGGTTCTAGCTGAGCGCCACGTTGACCGCCGATTCCGGCAGCTCTGCATTGAAGCAGCGCTGATAGAACTCGGCGACCAGGGGACGCTCGAGCTCGTCGCACTTGTTGAGGAAGGTGACGCGGAAGGCAAAACCGATATCGCCAAAAATGTCGGAGTTTTCCGCCCAGGTGATCACCGTGCGCGGGCTCATCACCGTCGACAGATCGCCATTGGCGAAGGCGTTGCGGGTGAGATCGGCAAGGCGCACCATCTTGTTGACGATGTCGCGGCCTTCCTGGGTGCGATAGTGCTTGGCCTTCGCCAGCACGATCTCCACTTCCTCGTCATGGCCGAGATAGTTGAGCGTGGTGACGATCGACCAGCGGTCCATCTGGCCCTGGTTGATCTGCTGGGTGCCGTGATAGAGGCCCGAGGTGTCGCCGAGGCCGACCGTGTTGGCGGTCGAAAACAGGCGGAAGGCCGGATGCGGCTTGATCACCTTGTTCTGGTCGAGCAGCGTCAGGCGGCCCGACACTTCCAGCACGCGCTGGATCACGAACATCACGTCCGGGCGGCCGGCGTCATATTCGTCGAACACCAGCGCGACGTTGTGCTGAAGCGCCCAGGGCAAGATACCGTCGCGGAATTCGGTGACCTGCTTGCCGTCCTTGACCACGATCGAGTCCTTGCCGACGAGGTCGATACGGCTGATGTGGCTGTCGAGGTTGACGCGCACGCAGGGCCAGTTCAGCCGTGCGGCGACCTGCTCGATATGGGTCGATTTGCCGGTGCCGTGATAGCCGGTGACCATGACGCGGCGGTTCTTGGCAAAGCCTGCGAGAATGGCGAGCGTGGTGGCGCGGTCGAAGCGGTAATCGGCATCGACTTCGGGCACGTGAGGATCGACCTCGGAATAGGCCGGCACTTCGAGGTCGCTGTCGATCCCAAAGACCTGGCGCACCGACACCTTCATGTCGGGCATTCCGTTGACTTCCTCAACTTTGGACAGGGCGGCGGTCGTCATTCATCCTCCGAGGTCCCGGGCGGTCCCGAAACCGGTTATTCGCACGTTGGCTGCGGCTGGGTGCTGTAGCGAACGTATCAGAGACCATGGACGGGCAGAAGCCCGCGCGCAAATCAAAGTTCCATTGTCTTATCATTGAGATAGGCAAGGAACGCGATTTTGGGAAGGCTGCCCTGCGAATCACGCCCAAATTTTGCGTTTCTAGAGGCGCACTGCCGCCGGTCCGGGGCACTTTCGCCCCCTTGCCCGACTTATGTAAGGTCCGGCTGCCGTCATTCCGGGGCGGCTCGAAGAGCCGAACCCGGAATCTCGAGATTCCGGGTTCACGCTCCAGGCCGCGCTTTGCGCGGCCCCCGTCGCGCGCCCCGGAATGACAGTGCATGTGGAGACAACGTGACGTCATTCCTCGATCCCTTCATCGCGTTCGTCTCGGCCCATGCCTGGCTGGCCTACCTGACCCTGTTCCTGGCGGCACTGCTGGAAGCCGTTCCGGTGGTCGGGTCCGTCGTGCCCGGCTCGACCATCATTTTGGCGCTGAGTGCGCTGATTCCGGGCGGGGAGTTGAAGCTGCAGTGGGTGCTGCTTGCGGCTGCATTCGGCGCGGTGGTCGGTGACGGCTCGGCCTATTGGGTCGGGCACCGCCGGCAGCGCGAGATCCTCAACACCTGGCCACTGACCAACTATCCGCGCGTCGTCGAGGAGAGCGAGACGTTCTTCCAGCGTTTTGGCACCTGGGCAGTGTTCTTCGCCCGCTTCGTGCCGCCGATCCGCGCCTTCGTGCCGGTTACGGCCGGTGCGCTCGGGATGCAGCCCGCACGATTCTACGCGGTCAACATTCCCGCGATTTTGCTCTGGGCGCCCGCGCATGTGCTGCCGGGCGTGCTGGCGGTGTCGGCCCTGCACGAATATGCCGGCCTGCCGCACCATGAGCATGTGGGAAAGCATCTCTGGATGTTCGCGGTGGCCGGGATCGCGATCATTTTGGGGCTCGCGATCTGGACCGTTCGGCGGAGGCACGGCAGCAAGACGCCGGCGAAGACGGCGGCTTAGGCCAAGCCGACAATCGTAGCGATCTTTCTTACCCTCCCCCTCCAGGGGAGGGTGGCAGCTCGTTTGCGTTTAGGTCTTCGACTCCGGCACAACCACCCTGCGTCCCGGCGCCGGCCCGACATAACGCGCGCGCGGGCGGATCAGCTTGCCGAAGGCCAACTGCTCGCTGGCATGCGCGATCCAGCCGACGCTGCGCGACATCGCAAACAAAGCGAGCTCGCTGCCGGGCGGAAACCGCAGCGCGTGCACGAGGACGGCGAGCGCGTAGTCGATATTGACGAGCTCGCCGGTCGCCTCCGCGATTCTAGCGGGCACTTCCGTGGTGAATTTGCGCGGCGCCCCGGCGCGGGCGAGCGCACGCAGCAGCGACTGCGCGCGGGGATCGCCGCGCTTGTAGACGCCGTGTCCAAAACCGGCAAAGCGCTCGCCGAGCGCGACGCGCTCGCGCACCATCGGCTCGACGTCGCGATCGACAAGCGTTTTGACGAGCTGTGAAGCCAGCACGCCGGCGCCGCCATGTTTTGGGCCCTTCAGCGCGGCGAGGCCGGCGATGACGGCGTCATACAGATTGAGACCGGTCGAGGCGGCGCAGCGCGCGGTGAAGGTGGAAGCATTGAGTTCGTGATCGGCGAGCAGCACCAGCGCACGGCGAACGAGATCCGGAGCATGCTTGTTGTCGGGTGCCCAGGCCCTTGCGATCTGCTGATGCAGCGGCTCGGCCGACGGCTCGGCATTGAGCATGGTGGCGACCAGCAGCCGGACGATGCGGGCGCCAACCAGCGCCCGGCCATCGGGCGCGCGGGTGAAGGCGCGGGGATCGGCGCTGGACGCGAGCGCGAGAACGGCGATGGCGCGATCGATCGGCGCAGCACGCCGCGCGGCTTGCGCGATCGCGCGCATCTCGTCGGAAACGTGCGGGCAGTTGTCCGGCGCAAAGGGATCGACGCCGGAGACGTCCCACAGCAGCGTCGCCGTGTGCTCCAGCGTGTCGCTTTCGGAGAGGTCGACGCAGTTCACGCCGCGATAGATCGGCCCGTCCTCGGTGATGGTCGCGATCTCCGTATCCATCACCGGCAGGTCGGCATCGAAACTGCGCAATCCTCGCGGCTCCGGTGTCGGGGCGCGGCGATCCTTCAGGTTGCGGACGTCCTCGGCGCGGTAGCGATTCTTGCGCGAATCCGCCGTCGGCTCGGAGCGGATCAGGCCGCGACTGACATAGGCGTAGAGGGTCGCCGGTGAGATCGCGAGTTCCGCGGCAGCTTCACGGGCCGAGAGGTAGAGCTCCGGAGAATTTTTCATATTGATTTATGTAATCAAGATTGATCAATCTGTCGAGAGGCCCGACCTTTCCCGCATTGCGAAAGGAGAACGGGCCATGAATATCCAACTCACCAAAAGCCAGATCGGGCTGGACGGCGTTCCCGCGGCCGAAACCGTGCTGAGCCATGTCGATGGCGAGCGCGGCGAACTGATCATCGCCGGCGAGCATGTCGGCCGTCTCGTTGCCGAATCGAGTTTCGAGGGAGTGACCGCGCGTCTGTGGAACGGCGCGATGGGGAGCAAGCTGACTGAGGCCAATGTGCGGGCGAGCCTCGGCGAAGCCCGCGCACGCGCTTTTGCCCGGCTGCCCGATCTCTTGCCGGCGACGCGTGGCATGGGGATCGTCGACGGGTTTCGCGCGGCGGTCGCAGGCCTTCGCGCCGAGCACGGGCTCGACCACGAGGCGACCATTGTGGGCGCCTTTCCAGTGATCGCGGGCGCGCTGGTGCGCCGGGCCAAGGGCGAGCATCCGGTCACGCCCGACCCGAGCGTGAGCCATGCCGCCGACACGCTGCGTATGCTGCATGGCCGCGAGCCCGCCGCGCGCGAGGTCACCGCGTTAGATGCCTATCTCGTCACCGTCTGCGACCACGGCATGAACGCTTCGACTTTTGCCACACGCGTGGTGGCGTCCACTCACGCAGACCTCTTCGCCGCCGTCACCGCCGGCTATTGCGCGCTGACGGGGCCGCTGCATGGCGGCGCGCCGGAGCCGGTGCTGGAAATGCTCGATGCGATCGGGTCGCGCGAGCGCATCAAGCCCTGGGTGGATGCAGCGCTGGCCCGTGGCGAGCGGATGATGGGATTTGGTCACCGCGTCTATCGCGTGCGCGACCCGCGCGCCGACGTGCTGAAGACCGCGATCGAGGCACTCGCCTCCAACGGCGCCGACCTGCCCTTCGCCGGCGAGGTCGAGGCCTATATCCGCGAGGCCCTACGGAAGAAGAATCCGGACCGGCCGCTGGAGACCAATGTCGAGTTCTTCACCGCGATCCTGCTCGACGCACTCGCAATTCCGCGGCAGGCTTTTACGCCGATCTTCGCCGTCGCGCGCGTCGCGGGGTGGACCGCGCACGCGCTCGAGCATCGGCGCACGGGACGGCTGATCCGGCCGAGCTCGTCGTATGTCGGGGCGATGCCGAAGGGGTGAGGGTAGGATTTCGTAGGGTGGGTTAGCCGAAGGCGTAACCCACCACTTCTGTCACCGCGGAGACTAAAGAGGTGGGTTACGCCTCGCGGACCGCGCTTCGCGCATCCGCAAGGCTAACCCACCCTACGCACCTGCCGTGACGCGAGAGGCTCACGCCTCCCGCACCACTGTCTTCAAATAGTTATACGCCTTGATGATCTCGATCAGGCGGTCTTCGGTCGAGCGGTCGCCGCCATTGGCGTCGGGGTGGTGCTGCTTGACCAGCGCCTTGTACTTGGTCTTGACGTCGGCAAGCGTGACGTCGGGGCCGAGGCCCATGACCTGAAGCGCCTTGCGCTCGGCGTTCATCACCTTGCGCGTCTCGGCCTTGGGCTGGGCGTCCGGGCCCTTCCGCCAGCTCGCGCGGCCGTTGATCTCCGAGAACATGCTGAAGGGATCGAAGGCGCCGTCGATCTCGGCCTCCGTTCCCTTCTTGACGCCGCCATTGGCGCCCATCTTCCAGGTCGGACGATGGCCGGTGAGCGCGTCCTTCTGGTAGCGCGCCACGGCCTCCGCGTTCATCCCGGAGAAGAAATTGTAGGACTGATTGTACTCGCGCACGTGGTCGAGACAGAAGTGCCAGTACTCGCGCGAATTCTCGCGCCCCTTCGGCGCGCGGTGCGCGCCCTTGTTCTGACAACCGGCCCACTCGCAATTGGCCACGGTCTCGCGCGGCTTCGCTTCCGGCTTCGCCTTGGTCGGCTTCACGCGGATGGAGTCGAAGAATTTGTTGGTGTCGATCGGCATGACAGACTTTGACTACGCAATGCAAAAACCTTCAAGTCTTGACATTGCAATTAGGACGAAACCCATAGCCGAAACTTCGGCGCCTTATGGCATTGACGGAACGCGCACGCACACTTTAATGGCAAACATGGCCATGACCGACACTATCAGCAACAAGTTGCGCGAAGCTTTCACGCCGGAAAGCCTGCGGGTGATCGACGAGTCACATTTGCATGAAGGCCACGCCGGGCACCGGCCGAGCGGCGAGACGCATTTCCGGGTTTATATTGTGTCTGACGCCTTCAAAGGGAAGGGCCGGGTCGAGCGCCACCGCATGATAAATGCGCTACTTTCCGCGGAACTCCAGGGCAGCGTGCACGCGCTGGCAATCCACGCGCAGGCGCCGGGAGAAGGGTAGCTCCGTCATTCCGGGGCGATGCAAAGCATCGAACCCGGAATCTCGAGATTCCGGGTTCGCCCTACGGGCGCCCCGGAATGACGATGCGAGTGCTTGAAGATCAAAACGACGTCCCGGCCCGTCGCGGCTTGGCTTCCTCGACCTCGGCTTCGCGCGGCACCGGTGAAATACGGAGCGCGGTGATGCGGTTGCGCTCGCGGCGGAGCACGCGGAATCGGAAGCCGTGGAAGGTAAAGCTCTGGCCGCGGTCGGGGATCGAGCGCGCCTCGTGAATGACGAGGCCCGCGACCGTCGTTGCCTCTTCGTCGGGCAGATTCCAGTCCATGGCGCGGTTGAGGTCGCGGATCGGCACCGAGCCATCGACCACCACGGAGCCGTCGGGCTGGGCGCGGACGCCCGCGACCACCACGTCATGCTCGTCGGAGATGTCGCCGACGATCTCCTCCAAAATGTCTTCCAGCGTCACAAGACCTTCAACCTCGCCATACTCGTCGACGACGAGCGCAAAATGGGTCTTCCGGCGGCGGAACGCCTTGAGCTGCTCGGAGACGGGCCGCATCTCCGGCACGAACCAAGGCGGCAGCGCGATGGTCGAGACGTCGATGCGCGAGGTATCACCGTCGGAGGCCCGGATCGCGCGCAAAAGGTCTTTTGCGTGCAGCACGCCGATGATGTTCTCCGGCTTCTCGCGCCAGAGCGGAATGCGGGTGTATTCGGTGGCAAGCACCTCGCGCACCAGATCTTCCGCGGGCAGATCGGCATTGATCATGACCATCTCGGTGCGATGGATCATCACGTCGGAGACCTGGAGCTCGCGCAGGTCGAGCAGGCCGCCGAGCATGTCGCGGTCGTGCTTCTCGACCTTGCCCTCGTGGTGCAACAGATCGACTGCACCGCGCAGGCGCTCGGTCGGCGACAGGATCGCCTGGTGCTCGCCGATCGCGATGCCGAACAGCCGCATCAGCACGCGCACGATGTTCTCGACGATCGACAGCAGCGGGCCGAGGATGAACACGGTGAGCCGCATCGGCCGCGCCACGGCGAGCGCAATGCGATCCGGCGCATTGATCGCGATGGTTTTTGGCAGCACCTCCGCAAAAATCACGACCAGCGCGGTCATCACGCCGGTGGCGTAGAGCACGCCGACTTCGCCGAACCAGGTGGTGAAAATCCCGGTCGCGATCGCGGACGCACCGATATTGGCGATGTTGTTGCCGAGCAGCAGCGCGCCGATCAGCCGCTCGCGGTTCTCGATCAGGATGGAGACGACGATAGCCTCGCGGTTACCCTGCTTGGACAGCCGCAGCATGCTGGCGCGCGAGGCGCCGGTCAGCGCGGTCTCGCTCGCGGCGAAGAATCCCGAGACCAGGAGGCAGAAGACGACGATGGAGAGTCCGAGCCAGTCCATGCACCCAACCGCCGGTTCAGCCGCACATCACGCTTTGCGGGCAAGCTTTTCTTGCAGGAAGTCACGCACGAGCGTGGGCTCGACGTCCTTGGCGATGACGGCGCGGCCGACCGCCTCGAGCAGGATGAAGGTGAGCTTGCCGCGCGTGACCTTCTTGTCCTGGGCCATCAGCGCCATCAGGCCGTCGGCATCGCTGAGCCCCTCCTGCGCAAATCCGGCAATGTCCTGCAGGCGCGTCGGCAGGCCGACCTCGGCCAGATGCCGCTCGACACGCGCGGCATCATCAGCGCCGATCATGCCGAGTTTTGCCGAAAACTCCGCCGCCAGCACCATGCCGATCGACACGCCCTCGCCGTGGAACAGGCGGTCGGAGAAGCCGGTGGCGGCCTCCAGCGCGTGACCGAAGGTGTGACCGAGATTGAGCAGCGCGCGCTCGCCGGTCTCGCGTTCGTCGCGCGAGACCACGCCCGCCTTGGCGCGGCAGGAGGTCGCGATCGCGTGCTCGCGCGCCGAACCACCTTTGAAAATGTCGGCCTGATTCTTCTCGAGCCAGGCGAAGAACGCCTCATCGCCGAGCACGCCGTATTTCGCGACCTCGGCATAGCCGGCGCGAAATTGCCGCGGCGACAGCGTGTCGAGCACGGCGGTGTCGGCGATGACCAGCACCGGTTGGTGGAAAGCGCCGAGCAGGTTCTTGCCCTGCGGCGAGTTGATGCCGGTCTTGCCGCCGACGCTGGAATCGACCTGCGCCAGCAGCGAGGTCGGCACCTGCACGAAATCGACGCCGCGGCGCAGGATCGCGGCCGCAAAGCCGGCGAGATCGCCGACCACGCCGCCGCCGAGCGCGACCACGAGATCGTTGCGCTCGATCTTTGCGGCGACGAGCGCCTCGCTGACCTTTTCGAGGCCGGCATAGGTTTTGGAGATCTCGCCTTCCTCGACGATGACGCGCGAGGTCGGGATGCCGGCGTCGCTGAGCGATGCCTCGGTCGGCTCCAGCCAGTGTTTTGCTACCGTGCGATCGGTCACGATCGCCGTCCGCACGCCGGGACGCAGTGCGGATATCCGCGCGCCCAGCGAGGCCAGCACGTCGCGGCCGATGACGATGTCGTAGGCGCGCTCGCCGAGCGCGACGTCGACGACGATGGGATCAGAATGTTTCAACGGCGCAGTCATCTCACTCGTTCAATCAGTTGGCAGCCTGGATCGGGCGCGGGCCACAGAGATAGGCGTGCAGCGTCTCGATGCATTCCTCGACGATGCGATCATGCGGCACGTCGCGCGAGGCGATCGTGAGGTCGGCACTGCCATAGACCGGCTCGCGCTCGCTGAGCAGGCGGGTAACGGTCGCCTCGGGATCGGCGGTCTGCAGCAGCGGGCGATCGGCCCGGCGCCGCACCCGCCGCATGATCACGTCAGGATCGGCCTTGAGCCAGATCGAGACCGCCTTGGCCGCGATCCGCCGCCGCGTCTCCTCGCGCATGAAGGCACCGCCGCCGGTGGCGAGCACGATCGGTCCACCGTCCAGGAGCCGCGCGATCACCCGCGCCTCGCCGTCCCGGAAGTGCGGCTCGCCATGGCGCTCAAAGATCTCGGGTATGGTCATGCCGGCGGCCGCCTCGATCTCGGTATCGGCGTCCACAAAGGGCAGCCGCAGCCGCGCCGCCATGCGGCGGCCGATGGTGGATTTGCCGACCCCCATCATGCCGACCAGCACGATCGAGCGCGGCCCGAGTGCCGACGCGATGTCGGCCTCGGACGGGGCAGGCGCTGGTGAGACGGCGTCGGACATATTCCTCGCTCAAATTTGCCGCGAAGTGCGGCATTCCCTGCCACCTATACTACCCCCCAAGAGGGCCTCGCCAGAGGACTCTTGCCACGAAACGGCGAACATGTTGGATGATTTCATTGGTTAATTTGCGCGCCCGAGACCCAGATCCATGCCGAGCCTGTTCCGCTTCCTGACGGTCGTCGCCGTGCTCGCCGGCATCGTCTATGGCGTGATCTTTTCGCTGGCAAACTTCGTCAATCCAAAGCCGCGGGAAATGACGGTGACGATCCCGCCTGACAAATTTCTCAAGAAATAGCGGTTAGGTTCGGAGGCGATGCCGACAAAACCCTCCGATACCAGACTGATCGGCCTGTTCCTCGACATGCTCGCGGCGGAACAAGGCGCAGGCCCCAACACGCTCGACGCCTACCGGCGCGACCTCACCGATTTCTCCGACTTCCTCAGCCACAAGTGCCAGGATTTCATCGGCGCGGACACGCAAACCCTGCGCGACTATCTCGGCGATCTCGACACGCGCGGCTTCAAATCCACCAGCGTCGCCCGAAAGCTGTCGGCGATGCGGCACGTGTACCGCTTCCTCCTCAACGAGAAACTGCGCGACGACGATCCGGCCGCGATTCTATCAGGGCCGAAGCGCGGCCGCAGCCTGCCAAAGGTGCTGTCGATCGCGGATGTCGACAAAATGCTCCGGCGCGCAAAGGAGCTCAGCGAGGCCGCCGACGCGTCGGCCTCGCAACGGTTGCGGAATTTGCGACTCTATTGCCTGCTGGAAGTGCTGTACGCGACGGGCCTGCGCGTCTCCGAACTGGTCGCGCTGCCGCGCTCGGCGGCAAAACGCGATGCCCGCATGATCGTGGTGCGCGGCAAGGGCAACAAGGAGCGGCTGGTGCCGCTCAACGAGGCCTCGCGGCAGGCGATGGCGGATTATCTCGCCGCGACCGATGCGACGACCAAGGGTGACGACAAGCCGAACAAAAAGGGCAGCCTCGCCGCCTCGAAATGGCTGTTTCCCTCGTTCGGCGAGAGCGGACATCTGACGCGGCAGCATTTTGCCCGCGACCTGAAGGAGCTCGCGGTCGCCTCGGGCCTGCAGGCCCGCCTGGTGTCGCCGCACGTGCTGCGCCACGCCTTCGCCAGTCACCTCCTGCACAACGGCGCCGACTTGCGCATCGTGCAGACCCTGCTCGGCCACACCGACATCTCGACCACCCAGATCTACACCCACGTCGTGGAGGAGCGGTTGAAGAGCCTGGTGCGCGACCTGCACCCGCTGGCGGAGAAGTAGGGCTCGCGCCCCGGACGCAGCGCAGCGTGAAACGGTGCGCTGCTGAGCCGGGGCCCATGCCGCTTGCTGGGTCCCGGCTCAGCGCAGCAGCGCCATAGCGCGTCGAGACGCGCGTGAACGCGCTCAAGGGGCGCTGCAGCGCGTCCGGGACGCGAGACCCACCGGGACGACGGATAGAACCGCCTTGACTTCGGCCCTTTCTCCGCAGAAAGAGCCGTCTTCCTTCCTGTGATTTGGCGCGCGCCTCGGTACGCACAAGCCAAACCATTGAAGAAGCTACACTTCTTATCCCTGAGCCAAATCCCGTTTCACCTCCCCGCCCCGTCCTCCCTATATTGAGTTGATGCCGGATCACATGCGCAGCTATCTCGATTTCGAAAAGCCCGTCGCCGAACTCGACTCCAAGGTCGATGAATTGCGCGCCCTGGCAGCCTCCGGGACCGACATCACTGATGAGATCGGCCGCATCGAGGACAAGGCGGCGCAGGCGCTCGCCGACCTCTACACCAACCTCTCGCCCTGGCAGAAAACGCTGGTCGCGCGCCATCCGCAGCGGCCGCATTTCTCCGACTTCATCAAGGGGCTGGTCACCGAATTCACCCCGCTCGCCGGCGATCGCAAGTTCGGCGAGGACGAGGCGCTGGTCGGCGGCTTCGGCCGTTTCCGCGGCGAAAGCATCTGCGTGATGGGCCAGGAAAAGGGCGATTCCACCGAGAGCCGCATCAAGCACAATTTTGGCATGGCGCGCCCCGAAGGCTATCGCAAGGCGGTGCGGCTGATGGAAATGGCCGAACGTTTCGGCATTCCCGTGCTGTCGATCGTCGATTCCGCGGGCGCCTATCCCGGCATCGGCGCCGAGGAGCGCGGCCAGGCCGAAGCCATCGCGCGCTCGACCGATGCCTGCCTGTCGCTGGGCGTGCCGAACGTCGCGATCGTCACCGGCGAAGGCATGTCGGGCGGCGCGATCGCGATCACCACCGCCAACAAGGTGTTGATGCTGGAGCACGCGATCTACAGCGTGATCTCGCCCGAAGCCGCCTCCTCCATTCTCTGGCGCGACGGTACCAAGGCCCAGGAAGCCGCCAACAGCATGAAGATCACGGCCCAGGACATGCTGCGCTTCGGCGTCATCGACACCATCCTGAAAGAGCCGGTCGGCGGCGCCCACAGAGACCCCGCCGTCATGATCGCCACCACGGGCGAGGCCATCGAGCAGGCCTTCATCGAGCTGCGCAACCTGGACGCGGACGGCATTCGCCGGCAGCGGCGGCAGAAATTCCTCGAAATCGGCCGGAAACTGGCCTGATTCCAGTCATTAGCTTCGTCATTCCGGGGCGCGCCAAGCGCGAACCCGGAATCTCGAGATTCCGGGTCTGGTCCTTCGGACCATCCCGGAATGACAGGATAACGCCGCGTTAACCCTTTTTTCGCCCAAATCAGCGAAGACGGCCCCAATTAGGCCCCAGGCCACGGTTTAGTCTCTGTTGACCATGCCTATGGGCCGACGGTCTCGTGATCCCGGTTCGGGTTGCGAGCCCGGGACCCAAAGGGTAAGATTTTAATCAATGACTTCAGGGCAAAACGCTGGAGTTTGGTCTCTCAAGTCCCGCAGCTCGCGGGGACCGGATCGCCGGTCGGGCCAGACTCCAAATTTGGGGTTTTGCGAACTTGCCCGGTGAGTGTGGGGTCTGTCTTGATTTCTAGCTCGCTCGCACGCGCGCTTTTGACGTCCGTCGCGCTGACCGCCAGCGTGCTGCTGGCTGGCTGCGACTCCGACCAGGTCTCGCTCGCGACCAACGCCAAGGCCAACCAGCCGGTCCCGCCGAAGCTCATTGCCGCCATGACCGAAAAGGACATGGATCTGCAATCGCCGATCCTGGTCCGCCTGTTCAAGCAGGAAGCCGAGCTCGAGGTCTGGAAGCAGACCCGAAGCGGCCAGTTCGCGCTGCTCAAGACCTACCCGATCTGCCGCTGGTCGGGCGATCTCGGCCCCAAGGTGCGCGAGGGCGACCGCCAGGCGCCCGAGGGGTTCTATTCGATCAATCCCGGCCAGATGAACCCGCAATCGGCCTACTACCTGTCCTTCAACACCGGCTATCCCAACGCGTTCGACCGCGCGCTGGGGCGCACCGGCTCGCAGCTGATGGTGCATGGCGACTGTTCGTCGCGCGGCTGCTACGCGATGACCGACGAGCAGATCGCGGAGATCTACTCGCTGGGACGCGAGTCCTTCTTCGGCGGCCAGAAGGCGTTCCAGCTCCAGGCGTATCCGTTCAAGATGACGCCGGTGAACATGGCCAAGCACCGCAACAACCCGAACATGGCCTTCTGGAAGATGATCAAGGAAGGCTATGATCATTTCGAGGTGACGCGGCAGGAGCCGAAGGTCGATTTCTGCGAACGGAAATACGTCTTCGACGCCGCCAAGACACCCGACGCCAAGCGCGATCCGGTGTTCGATGCGAATGCAAAATGCCCGGCCTATGTGATCCCCGAGGACATCCAGCAGGCCGTGCGCGAGAAGCAGCAGCGCGACGAGACCGAATATGCCAAGCTGGTTGCGCGCGGCACGCCGGTCGCGCGCATGAACACCGGCATCGACGGCGGCATGAACAAGGTGTTTGCCGTGCGCGTGCCCGAGGGCAATACCGGCCTGTCGGAAGCGCCCGACACCAACAGCCTGTCGCTGCTCGCGATGTCGAAGGCGCCGGGCACGATCCCCTCGACAGTCAATCCACCGAAGCCGAACCTGGCCGTCGCGGACGCCGCGCCGCAGAACGAGTCTGTTGTCGCCGCCCCGGCGCAGACCAATACCCGCGTCGCCTCTGCTGCGCCGGCCGAACAGCAATCCTCATCGTCCTCGGGCGGCGGCTGGTTCTCGGGGCTGGCGCGCAAGATGGGCATGGGCAGCTCCGACACGACCGCGACCACCACGCCGTCGACGACGCCGGCAGCTTCCGCACCACCTGCCACGGCAGCGTCCAGGCTGAAGGCCGCGGTGGGCCGGATCGTCCCTAGCCGCGACACGTCCAAGGATACGGCGAAGGACACGCTCAAGGACACACCCAAGTCGGTCGTTGCCGTGAAGCCGCAGGAAGCGGCAAAACCGGCCGAGACAAAACTCGCCCAGTCGCGTCCGCCGCTCAAGCCGTCCGTGGTCGAGGCCGCGCCGGCCGCAACGAGCAAGGACTCGCAGCTCGCGGGTGCTGCGCCGGTGGTGTCGTCGAACTCGTTCGACAGCCGGTTTGGGGCGATGAAGTAGGGCGTCGCTTTCGAGGCGACGGTGCAATCCATCGAACCGTCACCCTGAGGCGGCCGCTACTTCAGCGGCCCTCGAAGGGCGACGGCCCGACTGTCAGCTCGGCCGTTCATCCTTCGAGGCTCGCTGTGCGGTGCGCTTGCACCGCACGGCTCACACCTCAGGATGACGGGTCTGCCTAAGCGCCGCGAGAAACAGGCTCGAAGTCAGCAACGCCGTACCCTACGGCGCCAGATACCGAAGCAGTTCCGGATTGCCCCGCACGTCGCCCGCCGCGCCTTGCAGGGCGACGCGGCCGCGGTCCAGCACATAGGCGTAGTCGGCGACCCGCAGTGCGAGATCGAGGTGCTGCTCGACGATGATGACGGCGATCTGGCTGGCGAGCTCGATCAGGCGTTCGGTGATCTCCTCGATCACGCCGATCCAGACGCCTTCGGTCGGTTCATCCAGCAACAGCAGCTTTGGGTCGCCCAGCATCGCGCGGCCGATCGCGAGCATCTTGCGCTCGCCGCCTGACAACGTGCCGGCCGGCTGGTCGAGCCGCTGGCCGAGCTTTGGAAAGATCGTCAGCACGCGCTCGACTGCGGCGCCTGCGTCCTTGTTGGACAGCGAGCCGACCGCGAGATTGTCGCGCACCGACAGGCGGGCGAACACCGAATGCTCCTGCGGCACGTAGCCGATGCCGGCGCGCACGCGCTCCTCGGTCCGCCGGCGGCTGATGTCGCGGCCGTCGAAGGCGACCTCCCCTTTCCACGCCGGCAGCTCGCCGACGATGGTCTTCATCAGCGTGGTCTTGCCGGCGCCGTTGCGGCCGAGCACGGCGACGCCGCCGCGCCAGGGGATGCCGAGGGTGACGTCAAACAGCACCTGGCTGCGGCCATAGCCGGCATCGAGATGCCGTATGTCGAGAAATTCGTTTTCAGGCACGGCGCAGATAAATCTCCTGGACGTTTTTGTTGGCCTGGATCTCGGCAACCGTTCCCGACGCGAGCACGCGGCCCTGGTCGAGCACGGTGAGGCGGTCGCAGATGTCGCGGATGAAATCCAGGTCGTGCTCGACGATGACGAGCGAGCAATGCTGCTTGATCGGCTGCAGCAGTTCGCCGGTGACGCGGCGCTCTTCGAGGCTCATGCCGCCGGTCGGCTCATCCAGCAGTAGAAGTTTTGGTTTGCCCGCGAGCGCCATCGCGATCTCCAGCCATTGCTGCTGGCCATGCGACAGCGTGGCTGCGGCGTCATGCGCGCGGTCGGCGAGGCGGAACTGCGTCAGCATCGTCATGACCTGGTCGTGCAGCACACCACGGGTGCGCGAGAACACGAGGTCGAACAAGGAGCATTGCGCCTGCAGCGCCAGCAGGATGTTGTCGTAGAGCGTGAGCGTCGGCAGCACCGAGGTGATCTGGAATTTCAGGCTCATGCCGGCGCGGGCGCGTTCGGTCGGCGTGAACGCCGTGATATCCGCGTTGACGAAGCTGACCTTGCCGGCCGTCGGCACCTCGGCGCCCGCGATGCACTTCATCAGGGTGCTCTTGCCCGAGCCGTTCGGTCCGATCAGGCCGTGAAACTCGCTCTCGCCGACGGTGAGGGCCGCGCCATCGAGCGCGGTGAGCTTGCCGAAGACCTTTGAGATCCCCGCGGCTTCAAGGAGTGGCATTGCGCTTCTCCTTGAGCATATCCTTGAACTTGGCACCAAAGCTGCCGACCCGCTCGCGCTCTCCGAGCACGAAACTGATCAAGCCGAGCGGCCGGAACAGGATCACGAGCAACAGCAGCACGCCGAGGATGATCGGCCAGATCTCGCGATAATTGTCCGACAGCCAGAAGCTGACGCCTTCGACAATGACGGTGCCGATGACCGCGCCGATCAGCGTGCCGGATCCGCCGAACAGCACGTAGAGCACGACCTGGGTCGAGACCACCACGCCGACCATGTTGGGCCAGACGAAACCTTCATGGAAGGCGTAGAGGCTGCCGGCGAGCCCCGCAATGGCACCTCCGATCGCGAACACGATCGCCTTCAGATGCTGCGCCTTGTAGCCGAAGAAGGCGATGCGCTGCTCGTTCTCGCGCAAGCCCGCGAGCGCCAGGCCGAACTGCGAACGCACCAGGAAGCGGCACAAGAGGTAGACGACCACGAGAATGCCGAGCACGAGGTAGTAGTAGACGGGTCCCTCCGTGAATTCGTAGGAGCCGAGCGACATCGGTGCGATCGACGGGATGCCGTTCTGTCCGCCGAGATAATACCAGCCGCGCGCGAGGCGATCGGCCGCGTAGGAGCCGGTCAACGTGCCCAGCGACACGAAGATCACGCTCGACGGATGGCGGCCGAGCAGCAGGAAGCCGCCGAGCAGAAGCGCAAATGCCAGTCCGATCAGCGTTCCCGCCGGCAGCACGAGGAGGATTGCGGTGACGTTGAGGTCGCGCGCGAGCAACGCCACGCCATAGCCGGCCGAACCGAAGAACAGGGCCTGGCCAAAGCTCATGATGCCCGCATAACCCCACACCAGATCGAACGAGAGCGCGAACAAAGCGAGGATGATGACGCGGGTCGCGAACACCGTGAGATAGTCCTGCAGCACCAGCGGCAGGATCAGCGCCGCTAGCAGCACCAGTCCCTCGACGATGGGCAGGACTTTTCGTCCTGCCCTGGCCTTGGCACGCTTTGCCGGTCCACGCTCAGCCATCGCAATGTCCGCCTCGTCGCCGATGTCGGCGTCGATGGCCTGCTTTACCACACTCATGGACTTCGGCATTCCGGATCAGCACTCTTTCGGATCGACGAGACCGTTGCTGCGGCCGACGATCTCGTAGTTTCCGCCCTTGGCGACCGCGGTGTACATCTTCATCTTGCAGTGACGCTTGCCCGGTACCATCTCGGCCGGCCCGCCCGGGCCTTCCGCGATCTTGGCGTGATCGAGGCTTGCCGCGACCGACTCACGGTCGATCTTGCCGGCCTCCTTGACGGCGGCCTCCCACAGCTTCAGGCCGCGATAGGTGCCGGTCGCGGCACTTCCGGCCGCGAACAGGAAGTTGCCGGGGAAATCCTTCTCATAGGCCGCCTGGATCTTGGCGTCGAACGGGTTCTCCTTGGTCAGCACTTTGAAATAGTCGAGACAGCTTGCAAGCCCCTCGATCTCCGCGGCCTGATTGATGTTGAGCGTGTTCTCGTCATAGTAGACGCAGGCGAGCCGACCGCCGTTCTTGAGGAAGCCCGCTTCATAGAGCTGCTTGAAGAAGGGCCCGACGCCGGGCGGAATGACGGTGTTGAAGACGACGTCGACCTTGTTGGAGATGACGCGGTTGACGGTCGCCGAGAAGTCGACCTGATCGAGCGGGTAGTATTCCTCGAACACGACTTCGCCGCCGTTCTGCTCGATCACCTTGCGGGCATAGACGTTGAGGGTGTGCGGCCAGACATAGTTCGCGCTCGGCAGCGCAAACCTCTTGCCGCCGTTCTTGATGAGCCAGGGGATGAACTCGTCGCACTGCTGCGCCGGCGTCGGTCCGGTGCAGAACAGGTACGGCGTGCACTCCTTGCCTTCGTAGAGTTGCGGGTAGATGTAGAGCGTCTTGCCGCGTGCGACGATCGGATCCTTGATCGCGTTGCGCATCGAGCTTGTGATGCCGCCCAGCACCATATCGACCTTGTCGCGCTGGATGAGCTTGCGGACATTGCCGACGGCGACCGACTCATTCGAGGCGGTGTCCTCGATGTAGAGCTCGAGCGGGCGCCCGAGCAGGCCACCGGCCGCGTTGATCTCCTTGATCACCATTTTTGCAACATTGGCGTCGGCGTTGCCGGCATAGGCGATCGGACCTGTGAGATCGGTCGCGATGCCGACCTTGATCGGGGCTTCGGCGGCATTGGCCCAGGGGGCCGGAATCACCCAGCTTCCGATCCCGGTTGCGACCGCGCCGGACGCAAAGGCGAAATTGGACAGAAAGCGGCGACGTGAGAGCTTGATGCGATCGAACATGTGACTAAACCCCTTTTCCAGCGATGAGGCCCTGCGGCCGGAATTTGATGAAGACGATGGCAAGAACGAAGACGAGGACGTCGGCGACGACAGGCGCCATGACCCAGGGCAGCGCCGCGCTGAGCGTGCCGATCACGCCGGCGCCCGCGACGGGACCGATGAACGATCCGACGCCGCCGACCATGACCGCGACAAAGCCCTGGATCAGGAAGCGGATGCCGAGATCGGCATAGAGGCTGAACACCGGTACGATCAGCGCGCCCGCAAGGCCCGCAAGTGCCGAACCGAAGGCGAAGGTGGCGCCGTACATCAACGGCGTGGAAATGCCCGACGCGCGCGCCAGCGACGGGTTTTCCAGCGTGGCGCGCATGCGCAGACCGAAACTCGTGCGCGACAACAGGAGATAGCAGGCGCCCATCACCAAAAGCGTGATCACGATGATGGTGAAGCGCCAGGCCGAGATGTGCATGGTGCCGATGTCGATCGAGCCGCCGATCGGCTCGGGCACCGTCAGATAGAAGCCGCCGATCAGGCCGCGCACGGCCTCGCGGATGATCAGGCCGAGCGCGTAGGTTCCGAGCATCGCCACGATCGGTGCGGCATAGAAGCGGCGGATGATCAGCGCCTCCAGCACGAAGCCGAGCGCGCCGACGACGAAGGGCGCCGCAACCATGCCGGCCCAGATCGGCGCGCCATGGCTGTAGGCGAGATAGGTGACGTAGGCGCCGAGCAGGACGAACTCGCCCTGCGCGAAGTTGAAGATGCCCATCATGCTGGCGATGATTCCGAGCCCCAGCACGACCAGGACGATGATCGCGCCGAAGCTCAGGATCTCGAACGCTGCGACGAATGCGCTAGCCATGCGTTGCGATCCATCCGGCCTGCACGACGACTCTCCTCACATCTTCTTCCAGTCGCCGATCTGCTCGAAGGCATGCGCTGCGCGATAGATCGTCGATTCCTCGAACATGCGGCCGACCAGCATCAGGCCGACGGGCAGCCCGTCGACCATGCCGCAAGGCAGCGACATCGCCGGATGATGCGTGATGTCGAACGGCGCGGTGTTGGAGATCATCTCGAGCGCGCGGGCGACGTATTCCTCGCGACTCGCGGTGGGCTCCGGCAGCTTGGTCGCCTTCATCGGCGTCGTCGGCAGCAGGAGGAGGTCGTAATCCCCGAACGCCTTGTCATAGGCGGCGGTGAGCCGCCGCGAGATGTTGAGCGCCTTGCCATAGAAGCGCGGGCCGAAATTGTTGTTGATGTAGGTGCCGAGCATCATGAACAGTTTCGTGGTCTCGGACAGAGAATCGGCCTGGCGGCGCCAGCCGCGATGAAAATCCATCAGCGACGTCGAATAGAGGTCACCGCGGCTGAGGCCGTAGCCGTCGCCGAACATCATGGTCTGGGTCAGACCTTCGGTGCCGATCGGGGTCCAGATCGCCGGACCCATCAGATGCATCGGGATCGACACCGTCTCGACGGTTGCGCCGAGATCCCTGAAGCGCTTGGCAGCCTCACGGACGCTTTCGTTGACGGCGGCCTCCGCGTTCGGCTGCTCAAAGCCTTCCTTGAGGATTCCGATCTTCATGCCCTTGACGCCGGCCCCCAACGCCTTGGTGTAGTCCTCGACCTTCGGCGACTTGATGCGGGGATCGTAGCCGTCGTCGCCGGCGATCACTTCCAGCAGCAGCGCGTTGTCGGCGACCGTCGCCGTCATCGGGCCGGTGTGGTCGACATAGATCTCGATGGGCATGATGCCGGTATAGGGGACGAGGCCCCAGGTCGGCTTCATGCCGTAGGTGCCGCAGAACGACGACGGCATGCGGATCGAACCGCCCTGGTCGCCGCCGATGGCCATGTCGACCTCGCCGAGCGCGACGACGACGCCCGAGCCCGACGAGGAGCCGCCGGCCGAATAGCCCATCTTGTGCGGATTGTGCACCGGCCCGTAAGAGCCGGTGTGGCTGCCGCCGGACAGGCAAAAGTGCTCGCAATGGGTTTTTCCGACGATCTCGGCGCCGGCATCCAGCATGCGCGTGACGATGGTGGCGTCGAAATCGGGCACATAGCCTTCCAGCGTCGACGAGCCGTTGGTCATGGGCACGCCGGCCAGCATGATGTTGTCCTTCAGAGCGACGGTCTTGCCCTTGAGCTTGCCGCTCGCCGCACCCTTCACGGTCGACTTGCGGTACCAGGCGTTGCGCGGGTTCTCTTCCGGCGAAGGCCGGTAGCCGGGCGTGCGCGGATATTTCACCTCCGGCACCTCATCGGGCATCGCGGCGACGAGATTGTAGGCGTCGATCGAGCCCTGCATCAGGCCGCGGAACGAGGCGACGTCTTCATCGGTCAGCGACAAGCCGCACTGCTCGGCGACTGCGCGAAGTTGGGTTGGCGTGGGAAGGGCAACTGACACGACGCTCTCCTGACGTTTTTTTGAATCCCTTTGGGCGAGGAGCCTTGGACCCGCGCGGTCATCGCGGGCCGTCCGGCTTCGTTCCGGTATTCAAAACGGAAATATTTTCCTTTTCAAGTATTATTTCGCATTTCCGCGCCCGCAGGCGGCGCGACCGTTTGTCAGACGGTCTTGATCAGCTTGAAGTCGAGACCGTCGGCCTCGGCGAGGTACATCGGCATCCGGGCATGGCCGTTGCGGACGGTGACGGGTCCGCGCGCGCCGCTGTAGACGACGTTGCGCGCTGCAGCGAGCATCGGCCCCATCGACAGCGTGCCGGCCTTTTTGGCCACCGCCTCGAGAAAGCACAGCCCTTCATAGCTGGATTGGCCGAGCGAACCGATCGGCGGAGCGTTGAGACCGAACATCGCGCTGTAGCGGCTCTGGAAGTCGTCATTGGCCCGCGAGCCGACCCCGGGAAAGTAGCCGGAGGCGCAGAACAGGTTCTCGCTGTTGTCGGCGCCGATGCCGAGCAGCACGGTCTCGTCCATCGCACCGGCCAGGCGCAGCGTGCTGGCACCGAGGCCGCATTCGCCGAACGCGCGGTTGAAGGTGATGCTGTCGGTCCCGATCAGCGAGATCAGCACCACGTCGGGCTTTGCGGCACGAATGCGCGCCAAATGCGGCTCGTGATTGTCCTCGCCGAGCGGGACGAACTCTTCGCCGACCACCTGCCCGCCGGTCTCGTTGATGTATCGCTTCACGGCACGATGCGACTGCCACGGCCACACATAGTCGCTACCGATCAGATACCAGCGCGATGCCTTCTTGACGTCCGCCAGCCAGTGGATCGACGGCCGGCTCTGCCAGCGCGGCGTCTCGCCAATCGCCATCACGCCCGGGGTCTGCTCGCCGCCTTCATAGACGGGCGTATAGATGTAGGGAATGCGGTTACGGGTGGTGACCTTGCGCAGGGCGACTCGGACCGCGCTGGTGTGCAAGCCGACGATGAGATCGACCTCGTCGAACGCGATCGCCTGCTCGGCGAGCTGCAGGATATCGTCGAGCGGCCCGCCTGCGTCGTAGATCGACAACTCGATCTCGCGTCCGAGGATGCCGCCGCGCTTGTTGATCTCGGCTACCGCGAGCTGCGCACTGCTGGTCGCGCACGGACCCCAGACCCCGGGCGAACCGGAGCAGCAGATGAAGCCTCCGATCCTGAGCTTGCTGCTGGCGCCGCGCCGCCTGAAGAAGACGCTATCGTCGGGCGACAACCCGCAATCGGCCGCCGGCGACGACAGATTCCTCAGCAGCAGGGACGGCGGAAATGTGGGCCCGCCGCGAGCCGGGAAGTTTACCGTCGAGCGCACGCCAACTCCTGTCTGGCACCAGACCTGAAAGCACATTCAGCGGGCGGCCCCGGCATCCGCCCTTTTGTTGGGCAATGATCCTATTTTGAAAATATTGAATATTCAAGAATTGAAGTGCATATAGATGCAGCAGCGATTGCAAGACATTCACTCATTTGGATCGATACGAAGTCGTAAGCCGTGGCCAAACCGCCGAAAGACAATTCCCCGATCACCGAGCATCTCGCCTACCTGCTGGCGCAGGCCAACCGGGAGATCAACCGCCAGTTGGAATCGCGGCTGAGCAAGGAGGGCGTGCCGGTCGAGCAATGGCGCATCCTGAAAGTCCTCTCCGACGGCAACGGCCACTCGATGGGGGAGCTGGCGGACGCCGTGCTGCTCAATCATCCGACCCTGACCAAGATGATCGACCGCATGGTGTCGGACGCGCTGGTCTATCGCCTGCAGGATCCGAAGGACCGCCGCAAGGTGCTGATGTTCGTCTCTGACCGCGGCAAGGCGCTCAGCAAGCGGCTCAACTCGCTTGCGGTCAGCCAGGAGGAGCACATCCTCGAAAGCTACGGCGACAAGTCGACGAACGAATTGAAGCGGCTGTTGGAGAGCCTGATCGACAGCTCGAATTGAGCATCTCACCTCGCTTCAGCGAGCACACCGACGCGGCGGATAACGCGAACACAATCGTAGCTGTCATCGCCCGCGCAGGCGATCCGGTATTCCAGAGACGGTTGTGATTGAACCGAGAAGCCGCGGCGTACTGGATGCCCAGCCTGCGCGGGGCATGACGGCGGAGAGTGAGGCGCGATGCTCGCCCCAAAAACTCGTCATTGCGAGCGCAGCGAAGCAATCCGGAATCTCTCCGCGGAAAGACCCTGGATTGCTTCGCTGCGCTCGCAATGACGGTGGAAAACGAGGCGCGCGCGTCGCGCCTCAGCCCTTAAGCATACCGCCCGTGGCAATGCTTGTACTTCTTGCCGCTTCCGCAGGGGCAGTCCTCGTTGCGGCCGACCTTGCCCCAGGATGCGGGATTTTTGGGGTCACGCAGGGCGGCATCCGAGGCGTTGGCCTGCGGGGCGAGGGAGACGTTGGCGAACGCCATCTCGTCCTCACCGGTGTCCGGATTGACCTTGTGCGCTTCCATCGCCGGCAGCACGGGGGCTTCCTGCTCCGGCGGCACGATCTCGACCCGCATCAACTGCGCGGTGACGGCCTCGCGCAGATGCGCGCTCATCTCCTGGAAGAGGTTGAACGCCTCGGTCTTGTACTCCTGCAGCGGATCGCGCTGGCCGTAGCCACGCAGGCCGATGACCTGACGCAGATGGTCGAGCATGATCAGATGTTCGCGCCAGAGATGGTCGAGCGTCTGGAGCAAAATGGTCTTCTCGACGTAGCGCATCACGTCGGGACCCCATTGCGCGACCTTCGCCGCCATGTGCTCGTCGGCTTTGGTCTCGATGCGCGTGAGCAGCTCCTCGTCGGCGATGCCCTCTTCCTTGGCCCACTCGTCGACGGGAAGATCGAGGTCGAGCACGCGCTTCAATTCTTCCTTCAGCCCCGCGACGTCCCACTGCTCGGCATAGGCATGCTCGGGCACGTGCTTGGCGACGAGGTCGTCGATGAAGGCGTGACGCATGTCGGAGATGGTTTCGGCGACACTCTCGTCCTTCATCAGGTCGACGCGCTGGTCGAAGATCACCTTGCGCTGGTCGTTCTGGACGTTGTCGAACTTGAGCAGGTTCTTGCGGATGTCGAAGTTGCGCGCCTCGACCTTCTGCTGCGCCTTCTCCAGCGCCTTGTTGATCCAGGGATGGATGATGGCCTCGCCCTCTTGCAGGCCGAGCCGCTGCAGCATGCTGTCCAGCCGATCCGAGCCGAAGATGCGCATCAGATCGTCTTCCAGCGACAGGAAGAACTTTGAGCGTCCGGGGTCGCCCTGACGGCCGGAGCGGCCGCGGAGCTGGTTGTCGATGCGGCGGGATTCGTGACGCTCGGAGCCGATGATGTAGAGGCCGCCCGGCTTCTTCACGGTCTTGGCGGGTTTTGAACCCTTCGCCGGCTCGAGCTCGACGGTCTCCTCGGCCTTCAGCACGATGTCGCGGAAATGCTCGATGTCGGCCTTGATCTGCTCGATCTTCCTGGCCTTCTCGGCCTCGTCCTCGATGCCGGCGGTCTCCTGCTTGAGGCGCATCTCGAGCGAGCCGCCGAGCTTGATGTCGGTGCCGCGTCCCGCCATGTTGGTGGCGATCGTGATAGCGCCGGGAACGCCGGCTTCAGCCACGATATAGGCTTCCTGCTCGTGGAAGCGCGCGTTCAAGACCGCGAACAGCTTTGCCGGCTTGCCCGCGCGGGCGGCAGCGTAAAGCTTCTCGAGCGCGCTCTCCTTGCCGAAATCGATCTGCTTGTAGCCGTTCTGCTTCAGGAACTCGGCGAGCACTTCCGACTTCTCGATCGAGGCGGTGCCGACCAGCACCGGCTGCAGCCGCGAATTGGCGCGCTCGATCTCGGCGAGGATGGCCGAGTATTTTTCCTTCTGCGTGCGGTAGACCTCGTCGTCCTCGTCGAGGCGCGCCACCGGCAGATTGGTCGGGATCTCCACGACCTCGAGCTTGTAGATGTCGAACAGTTCGTCGGCTTCGGTCGCCGCCGTACCGGTCATGCCCGCAAGCTTCTCGTACATGCGGAAGTAGTTCTGGAAGGTGATCGAGGCGAGCGTCTGGTTCTCGGGCTGGACCGCGACGTGCTCCTTGGCTTCCAGCGCCTGGTGCAGGCCTTCCGAATAGCGCCGGCCGGGCATCATGCGTCCGGTGAACTCGTCGATGATCACGACCTCGCCGTCGCGGACGATGTAGTCCTTGTCGCGGGTGAACAGCGTGTGTGCGCGCAGCGCCTGGTTGACGTGGTGCACGACCGAGACGTTCTCGACGTCGTAGAGCGACTCGCCCTTGAGCTGGCCGGCGTCGCGCAGCAGCGTCTCCAGCCGCTCCATGCCGCCTTCGGTCAGCGTCACCGTGCGCTGCTTCTCGTCGACCTCGAAGTCGGTCACCTTCGTCAGCTTCGGCATGAAGGTGTCGATGGTGTTGTAGAAGTCCGAACGGTCGTCGAGCGGGCCGGAGATGATCAGCGGCGTGCGCGCCTCGTCGATCAGGATCGAGTCCACTTCGTCGACGATCGCGTAGTAGTGCGGCCGCTGGACCATGTCCTCGAGCCGGTACTTCATGTTGTCGCGCAGATAGTCGAAGCCGTATTCGTTGTTGGTGCCGTAGGTGATGTCGCAGGCATAGGCCGTCTTGCGCTCGGAATCGTCGAGCCCGTGAACGATCACGCCCGTGGTCATGCCCAGGAAGCCGTAGATCTGGCCCATCCAGCCGGAGTCGCGGCGGGCGAGGTAGTCGTTGACGGTGACGACGTGGACACCCTTGCCGGCGAGTGCGTTGAGATAGACCGCAAGGGTCGCAACCAGCGTCTTGCCTTCGCCGGTCTTCATCTCGGCGATGTCGCCCTCGTGCAGCACCATGCCGCCGATGAGCTGGACGTCGAAATGGCGCTGGCCCAGGGTGCGCTTGGCCGCCTCGCGGACGGTGGCAAAGGCCGGGACCAGGATGTCGTCCAGCGTCTTGCCGGACGCGAGCTGTTGCTTGAACTCGTCGGTGCGGGCCTTCAGCGCTTCGTCGGAAAGTTTTGCAAGCTCGGGTTCCAGCGCGTTGATGGCGTTGACGCGGGACTGGTACCCCTTGATCCGCCGGTCATTAGCGGAGCCGAAAAACTTGCGGGCGAGCGCGCCGATCATACCGAATTCCTTGCCAAATTCCTGTGTTCGCGAATACCGCGTTGCAGCCAAGAGGTTGTCACCAACTTGCCTATCAACTCACCGTGACGCCTCGCGGCGCCAGCCCCGGATTGCGGGGTCATCCGCCATATGGGTGGGAATTAAGCAAATCTAGGTTCAACGGCCGAAAACGCAGCAAAATAAACGCCATCGCCATTGACGCGACCGGCCAGAGATATGGCCCGGTCGGGGCCTTGTCAACGGCGGGCGGATTGCGGCTAATTCATCATTTTGACAGACTTTTCGCGTTGCCAAGGCCCCCCGATTGGGCGAGTGTCCGCCCCGCTTTGAGCAGCCCTGCCTCAACATAAGGATTTTCCATGACCACCTCGTTCCCGGTAACCACCGGCCAGCGCGTTCGCCTTGCCTCTGCCCTGGCGGGATGCCTTGCACTGGCGCTGACCCTGGGGAGCCCCGTCCGGGCGGCCGACGATCCGGTGCTGGCCAAGGTCAATGGTGCGGAGATCAAGAAGAGCGATGTGACGCTGGCTGAGGAAGAACTCGGACCGAGCCTGGCGCAGATGGATCCGGCTACCAAGGACGAGAACGTCCTGGCCTTCCTGATCGACATGAAGATCGTCGCCAAGGCCGCAGAGGACAAGAAGATCGCCGACGGCGAGGAGTTCAAGAAGCGCCTGGCGTTCGCCCGCAACCGCCTGCTGATGGACAGCCTGCTGGCCCAGGAAGGCAAGGCGGCGACCAACGACGACGCCATGAAGAAGGTCTATGAAGAGGCTTCCAAGCAGATCACCGGCGAACAGGAGGTGCGCGCCCGCCACATCCTGGTCGAGACCGAGGACGAGGCCAAGGCGGTGAAGGCGGAGCTCGACAAGGGCGCTGATTTCGCCGAGCTCGCCAAGAAGAAGTCCAAGGATCCGGGCTCCGCCGACGGCGGCGACCTCGGCTTCTTCACCAAGGAGCAGATGGTGCCGGAATTCTCGGCGGTGGCGTTCACGCTCGAGCCGGGCAAGATCTCCGACCCCGTGAAGTCGCAGTTCGGCTGGCACATCATCAAGGTCGAGGAAAAGCGCGCCCGAAAGGCGCCGGACTTCGAGCAGGTCAAGGCCCAGATCGAGAATTACGTCACCCGCAAGGCCCAGGCCGACTACGTCGCCAAGCTGCGCACCGAGGCCAAGGTCGAGCGTCTCGACAAGCCGGCCGCGGATGCGGCCAAGCCGGACGCCGCCAAGCCGCCGGCCGACAACAAGATGGCGCCGCCCGCGAAGAAGTAAGAATTCGCTGTCACTTCGCTGACGCTGAGAGTATTTAGGAGTTGTGATGCCCGGGCTCGTCCCGGGCATCTGCATGTCTGCACCACCCGCTACCTCGACAAGGCGCCCTCCGATGTCCTCCACCGTCTCCCCGCTCGCCCCGCAGAACGTTCCCGACATGCCCGAAATCGCGGGCATCAGGCTGGCCACGGCCGAAGCCGGCATCCGCTACAAGAACCGCACCGACGTGCTGCTCGCGGTGATGGACAAGGGCACCGCGGTCGCCGGCGTCTTCACCAAGTCGAAATGCCCCTCCGCGCCGGTCGAATGGTGCCGCGCCAAATTGAAGGGCGGCAAGGCGCGCGCGCTCGTCGTCAATTCCGGCAACGCCAATGCCTTCACCGGCAAGACCGGCCGCCAATCCACCGCGCTCACCGCCGCGATCGCCGCCAAGGCCGTCGGTTGCAGCGCCAACGAGATTTTTCTGGCCTCGACCGGCGTGATCGGCGAGCCCTTGGATGCGACCAAGTTCGACGGCGTGCTCGGACGGTTGGCCGATGGCACTGAGCCCGGCGATTACCTGGCTGCGGCCAAGGCGATCATGACCACCGACACCTTCCCCAAGGTCGCGACCGCGACGGTGAAGCTCGGCAAGGCCAAGGTCACCATCAACGGCATGGCCAAGGGCGCCGGCATGATCGCGCCCGACATGGCGACGATGTTGTCTTTCATCTTCACCGACGCACCGATTGCGCCCGCGGCCTTGCAGGCACTGCTCAAGAGCGGCGTCGAGGACACGTTCAACGCCGTGACCATCGACGGCGACACCTCGACCTCGGACACGCTGCTGGCCTTCGCGACCGGCGCGGCAACCGCAAACGGCGCGCCAAAAATCAGCCGCGCCAGCGATCCGCGCCTGAAGGCGTTCACAAAGGCATTCCGCGAGGTGCTGGCCGATCTCTCCGAGCAGGTCGCACGCGACGGCGAAGGCGCGCGCAAGCTGGTCGAGATCACCGTGGAGGGCGCGACGACGAAGGCCTCCGCGCGGAAAATCGCGATGTCGATCGCGAACTCGCCGCTGGTGAAGACCGCGATCGCGGGTGAGGACGCCAATTGGGGCCGCGTGGTGATGGCCGTCGGCAAAGCCGGCGAGCCCGCCAATCGCGACAAGCTGTCGATTGCGTTCAACGGCATCCGCGTCGCCAAGAGCGGCGCGCGCGACCCGTCCTATGACGAGGCCCAGGTGTCGGAGGCGATGAAGGCGCCGAAGATCGCGATCAAGGTCTCGCTAGGCCTTGGCAAGGGCCGCGACCGCGTGCTGACCTGCGATCTCACCAAGGAATATGTCGCGATCAACGGCGATTATCGGTCGTAGCGGTCATCCGTCATCCTGAGATGCGAAGCGTGCGGTGCGAAGCAACGCCCGTGCAGCCTCGAAGGATGTACGGCCCCGCCGGCGCCGCACGGATGCAGCCGGGCCGTCGCCCTTCGAGGGCCGCTGAAGAAGCGGCCGCCTCAGGGTGACGGTGCTGATTCAGTTCAGCTCGAAATCCGGGCGTCGGCGACGGCCTTCTTGAACAGCGCGTTCATGGCGTCCGAGATGCCCTGGGTCGGGCTCACCTCGAAATAGAGGCCGGGCGAGGCACAGCTCTGCATGTTCTGCGCGACCTCGCTGTTTGGGGACGGGCCGAACGGCCCCTGATTGAACGGATCAATCCAGCTCATGTACCAGCTGTTGGTCGGAAGCTTCAGATAGGTGGTGTAGAGCACGGCGACCTTGATGCCGCGGTCCTTCAGCGTGGTGCAAAGCGCGGGATTGATCGGCGACTGGCAGCGCGACATGCTGCCCACCGTCTTGATCGGCTTGAGACATCCGGAATTGTTTTCATCCGCCAGGCCGTCGGAGACGAAGAACACATACTTCAGCGGTGCCGTCGACGTCCCCGCACCCGGCGCGCTGATCGCAGTGTTGAGCGCGGGAAACACCGTGCTGAACGGGGTGTCCATGTCCTTCGTGTAGGAATCGTTGTTGCCGTAGACGCCCATCAGGTCGATGTTTCCGGCCGCCGTCTTGGCGCTCGTCAGGCTGGAAGACAGCGAAAACAGCGCGCGCAGACCGATCGTCGCGGACGATGCACCGAAATCATAGATCGCCATGCGGAACTGATTCGAATAGGTCTGGGTCGCCCCCGCCGTGTCCATCAGCGATTGCGTGGCGCTGCGCAGCACGTCGATCCGCGTGGTCACGCCGAGCGTCTTGGCGAGATTGTAGTAGTTGTTGGAGTCGTTGTAGTCGTGACAAGCGAAGGCGCACTGGTCGTTGGGCTTGAAGCTGTTGCCCGTCGTTGCGTTGACCAGGGTCGTCACGTCCGTCGGCGTCGCCGCCACGCCCATCGACGGCGAATTGTCGAGCAGCAGATAGAAATCGATATAGAGCGGCATGTTGGCCGTCGAGGTCGACGTGCCCGACATCGTCAGCGTGCTCTTGCCGATCACACTGAGGAACATGGTGTTGATGCTGGCGGAATAGGTGACCGTGGACGTTATCGTCGAGCCGCTCTTGACCACGGTCGGGGTGACGCTGATGAGCGTGTAGCCGGTCTGGTTGTCGCGATTGCCGTCGAATATCTTGGTCGCGTCGGTGACGCCGACCGTGATCGGGCCATCCGACGTCATCGAGCCCGCCGCGATGAAAGCGGGCGAGGCCTTGGCGATCGATCCGACGCTCGCGGCGTCCGCGGCGGCCTGGAGTTTGGCGCGGATCTGCGTCGCACGGGAATAATCGACCGCACAGCCCACTGTCGTGATCAGCGGGACGCAGGCGAGCGCAAAAACGACCGAGATGTTACCGCGCCGGTCGCGGATGAACCGGCTGAAGGTGCTTCGCACAGGGCGCATGAAATCAGGTCCAGAGTGATAAAAGGCGTTTTCACTCTAGGAGCTGTCGATTAAATATGACTTATGGCAAAAGCGGTCCAATCGTTTAAGTCGGGTTAACGGACCGCTTGCTGCCTTCCCCACCTAACAGCATTCCCAAAAAGGCATGGCCGATCTCAAACTGACACTGGTGGTGGCCTGCGCCCTGATCGATGCGGACAAGCGCGTCCTGATCGCACAGCGGCCCGAAGGCAAGTCGATGGCGGGCCTCTGGGAGTTTCCCGGCGGCAAGGTCGAGCCGGGCGAACGGCCGGAACAGACGTTGATTCGCGAGCTGCACGAGGAGCTCGGCATTTCCGTCGCCGAGCCCTGCCTCGCGCCGCTGACCTTCGCAAGCCACGGCTATGACAACTTCCACCTCTTGATGCCGCTCTATGTCTGCCGCCGCTGGGAGGGATTTGCGGTCGCCCGCGAGGGACAGGCGCTGGCCTGGGTCCGCGCCAACAAGCTGCGCGACTATCCGATGCCGCCGGCGGACATCCCGCTGATCCCGCATTTGATTGATTTGTTGATGTGAGCGGCACTGTCATTCCGGGTTCGGTCCTGCGGACCGCCCCGGAATGACGGAGCTAGTGGCTCAACTCTTCCCCGCCTTCTTCACCGCCTCCGCCAGACTCGCTTTCGCCGAGCCGGGCTTCAGCGGTTGCTGCTGGCTCGCATGCGGGGCCCAGCCGGACAGCCAGACGATGTCGAAGGTGGTGCGGATGCGGCCGTCGGGATCGGCAAAGCGCTCCGCATAGATTTCCGCCATGCGCAGCAAGGTCCGCCGCCGCGTCGGCATGCGCCGGCGCTCCACCAGCACGTTGGCCGCGCCCATGCTGCGCAGATCCTGCATCAGGGCAAAAGCGCTTGCGTAACGCACCACGACGCGGTCGACATCGGTAACCGGCAGCGCAAAGCCCGCCCGCTGCAACAGCGCGCCGATGTCGCGCAGATCCGCGAACGGCGCCACGCGCGGCGACACGCCGCCCTCGCATTCGGCCTCCGCAGCGGCAAAGGCCTGCCGCAGCTCCGTCAAACTGTCGCCGCCGATCATCGCCGCGAGCAGCAAACCATCCGGCCTCAGCGCGCGCCGGATTTGCGCGAGCACGCCCGGCAGGTCGTTGACGAATTGCAGCGCCAGCGCCGACGCAATGAGATCGAGGCTTTCGGATGCGAAGGGCAGCTTCTCATCGCCGGTCGCATCGAGCTCGACCCGTTGAACCGACGGCAGACGCGCGCGCAGCGCCGACAAGCCCTCGCCCGGCGTCCAGAGGTCGGCCGCGGCGTGAAAATCGCGCATCACCGCGGCAAGTCGATCCGTCATGTCCTCGTTCACGCGATCCAGCAGGAAAGCGACCTCGCCTTGCGCCCGCGCGCGGCGTTGCCGCGCATGCAGCAGCGCGCGATCGAACAGGATGGGCGGAGTTTGCGGGTTTTGCGCCATTCTGCTGGTTACGCCGATCCAACCGGCAATGGCAACTCTCGTGTCCCGGACGCGACGCAGCGCGCAGCGGTGCGGCGCAGATCCGGGACCCATGCTTCCGCGCATCCGACTCCTGGGCCCCGGCTCAGCAGCGCACCGCAAAGAGCGCTGCGCTGCGTCCGGGGCACGAGAGAGCGGCTTGAGCGCGGCGTGCCACAGCGCTAGCCTTTCGGCCATGGAAGCCGACAGCGTTCCTACCCGCTCCCTGTGGCGCGCGCCGCTTGCGGCCGGCCGTCACATGCTTAGGCGTGTCGCACGGCTTGCGCTCGACATCGCGCTGCCGACGCTGTGCGTGTCCTGTCGCGAGCCGGTGGACGGCGAAGGCGTTTGCGCGGCGTGCTGGGCAAAGCTGTCGTTCATCGAGCCGCCCTATTGCCCGCGGCTTGGCATTCCCTTCGTCTACGATCCCGGCCCCGACATGCTGTCGATGGAGGCGATTGCCAGCCCGCCGGCCTATCACCGCGCCCGCGCCGCGGTGCGCTATGACGACGTCGCGCGCACCCTGGTGCATTCGCTGAAGTACCAGGACCGCACCGACCTCGCGCCGGCGATGGGCCGCTGGATGGCCCGCGCCGGCCGGACACTGCTGACTGAGGCCGACATACTGGTTCCGGTGCCGCTGCATTGGCGCAGGGCCTGGCGCCGCCGCTACAATCAATCGGGCGCGCTGGCGCAGGTGATCGGGCGCCAGAGCGGGGTGAAGGTGAAAGGGGACGTGCTGCGCCGGATCCGCGCCACCGAGCAGCAGATCGGCCTGTCGCGCACCCAGCGCGCCACCAATGTGCAGGGCGCATTCCAGGTATCCACCGACCGTCAATCCGAGGTGCAGGGCCGCCGAATCGTCCTGATCGACGATGTCCTGACGTCAGGTGCGACGCTGGATGCCTGTGCGCGGGCCCTGCTGCGCGCCAAGGCCGCCCAGGTCGACGCGCTGGTGTTCGCCCGGGTTGTCGAGAGCGCCTCGCGTCCCATATAATTCAAATAATTCAGGAAATGAGAGCGCCAGACGACATGAGCACTGCCGTCGAGATCTACACGAGGCCGGGCTGCGGCTATTGTTCCGCGGCCAAATCGCTGCTGACCCGCAAAAAGGCTGCATTCACCGAGTTCGATATCGCCAAGGATCCGTCCTGGCGCCAGCAGATGTATGACCGTGCCGGCAACGGGGCGACCTTTCCGCAGATCTGGATCGGCGACATCCATGTCGGCGGCTGCGACGAGCTCTACGGGCTCGACCGCGCAGGCAGGCTCGACGCCATGCTCGCCAGTGTGAAGGCCGTCTCATGAGCCAGAATCAAGCGCAGGACCGCAGCTTTACCGCTGCCATGGTGCAGATGCGGACCGGGCTTCTGCCCGAGCCGAGCTTCGAGCAGGCGAGCAAGCTGATCCGGCAGGCGGTTGCAGCCGGCGCCGATTATGTGCAGACGCCCGAAGTCAGCAACATGATGCAGTTGAACCGCAAGGCGCTGTTCGAGCATCTGGCGAGCCAAGACGACGACAAGTCGCTCAAGGCCTATCGCGCGCTCGCGGCGGAACTGAAGATCCATCTGCATGTCGGCTCGCTGGCGCTGCGCTTCTCGCCGGAGAAGGCGGTCAACCGCTCCTTCCTGATCGGGCCCGACGGCGGCGTGCTCGCGAGCTACGACAAGATCCACATGTTCGACATCGAGCTGCCGGACGGCGAGAGCTACCGCGAATCCGCGAATTATCAGCCCGGCGAGACGGCCGTGATCTCCGACCTGCCCTGGGGGCGCGTCGGACTCACCATTTGCTACGACGTGCGCTTCCCTGCGCTCTACCGCGCGCTGGCTGAGGCCGGCGCGTTCTTCCTCACGGTGCCCTCGGCCTTCACCCGCAAGACCGGCGAGGCGCATTGGCATGTGCTGCTGCGCTCGCGCGCGATCGAAACCGGCTGCTTTGTGTTCGCCGCAGCCCAGGCGGGCCTGCACGAGAACAAGCGCGAGACCTATGGCCACTCGCTGATCATCGATCCCTGGGGCGAGATCCTCGCCGAGGGCGACGTCGAGCCCGGCATCATCATGGCCAGAATCGACCCTGCCAAGGTCGAGACCGCACGGCGAGCCATTCCGTCGCTCCAGCATGGCCGCCGTTTTGGCGTTGCCGACCCCAAGGCGGGGCCGGACCATCTGCATCTGGTACGGGGATCGGCATGATCCGCTACGCGCTCCGCTGCGACCGCGACCACGAGTTCGAGAGCTGGTTCCAGAGCTCGTCGGCCTACGAGTCGCAGGTCAAGCGCAAGCTCGTGACCTGCCCGATCTGCAACTCGACCAAGGTCGACAAGGCGATCATGGCGCCGCGCATCGTCGGCAAGAAGGGTCGCGGCCGTGCCGCGCCGCCGCCCGAGGCCGTCGCCGCCACCACGCCCGAGGCTGCATCATCAGCGCCGACGTCGCTGATGATGGCGCAGGAGCGCGAGCTGCGCAGCAAGCTGAAGGAGCTGCGCGACCACATCGTGAAGAACGCCGACAATGTCGGCGAGCGCTTTCCCAACGAAGCCCGCGCGATGCATTACGGCGACAAGGAGCACCGCCCGATCTATGGCGAGGCCTCGCCCGACGAGGCCAAGGCGCTGATCGACGAAGGCATCGAAGTCTCGCCCCTGCCGACGCTGCCGGAAGACCGCAATTGACGCGCGAAGCGCGTCATCCCGGGATGGTCCGAAGGACCAGACCCGGGATCTCGAGATTCCGGGTTCGATGCTACGCATCGCCCCGGAATGACGGCAGTTACACACCCACCAGCACCGCGACGCCGATCACGATCAGCACGATGCCGATGAGCTCGCGCGGTGCGAGCGGCTGCTTGAACGAGTAGTAGGCAACGCCCTGCGCGAACAGCACCTCGACCAGCGCCAGCGTGCGGACATTGGCGGCGGCCGTCAGCGCGAACGACAGGAACCAGAATTGCGAGGCGAAGGCGCCCATGAAGCCGGCGAGCATCGACGGCTTCCAGAGGCCGAGGATGGCCCGCAGCACCTCCGGCGCGCGCCAGAGCAGATAGACCGTCAACACCAGCGTCTGCACGAACAGGCCGAGCACCAGCGTGAACGACGAGGCCGTTACGAAGGAGACGTTCGGTACGGTGATGATGGCGCCGCGGAAACCGATCGCGGAGAGCGCGAACGCCGCGGCCGCGACGAGGCCGATGACGGTCGGCTTCAACTCGGCAAAACTCTTCTCCCCGCCCGGCCGCAGCGCCGTGATGACAACACCGATTGTCGCGATCACGATCGCCAGCACCTTCAGCCAGGTGAGATGATCGCCGAGGAAGACGAAGCCGAAGATCGCGGTCTGGATCGCTTCGGTCTTGAGATACGCCGTCGTCACCACGAAAGAGCGCTCGTTCATGGCGAGCAGCATCAAGCCGGTCGCGACGATCTGGCTGAGCGCACCGAGCAGCAGCCACGGCCAGAACGCACCCGGTGGCGCGCTGAGATGGTCGCCGGAGACGACCAGCACGACGCCAAGAAACAGCACCGAGAAGGGGAAGCCGAACAGGAAGCGGATATTGGTCGCGCCCCACGTCCCCAGCGGCTTGGTCAACGACCGCTGCATCGCATTGCGCGCGACCTGCCCGAGCGCAGCAATGATGGTGAAGGGAATCCAGAGGCTGGTGACGGTGAGCATGGGTGGGATGGCGAGGAGGACGGTGGAGAGCTTGTGATGCAACGTGCCGCCGGCCGCCCGACAGGTCAATCATGCCCACGTCATAGGAGCGATGCTTTCGCCACAAACTCCGCCGTCGTCCTGGACAAGCGAAGCGCAGATCCAGGACCCATTACCCCAGGGAGTGGTTTGGCGAAGACTCGTGGTTACGAGGTTCGCAATACAACTTCTCCCTGGGGTAATGGGTCCTGGCCTTCGCCAGGACGACACCGAACGTTTGGAAGCAGAGTGGCCTCAACGGACCGCCCCTCACACCATCCCTTCCGCCACGACCATGTAGTTCACATCCATGTCGGAGGAGAGCGTCCATTTGTCGGCGAAGGGGCTGTAGACCACGCCGGTCTGCTCGGTGATGACGAGGCGGTTGTCGAGCAGGTGCTTGGTGAGCTCGTCGGGGGTGACGAACTTGTTCCACTCGTGGGTGCCGCGCGGCAGCCAGCGCAGCACGTATTCGGCGCCGACGATGGCGAGCGCAAAGCTCTTCCAGTTGCGGTTCAAGGTCGAGACGACCATCAGGCCGTTCGGCTTCAGCATCGCGGCGCAGCGGCTGAGGAAAACGCCGACATCGGTGACGTGCTCCACCACCTCCATCGCCAGCACGATGTCAAATCGCTCGCGCGGGTCGATCTCCTCCACCGTGGTGCAGCGGTAGTCGATCGAAAGATGCGCCTTGCCGGCATGAAGCTTCGCGGCGGCAATATTGCTTTGCGAGGGGTCGACGCCGATCACCTGCGCGCCGAGACGCGACAGCGGCTCGCACAACAGGCCCGCACCGCAGCCGATGTCGAGCAGGCGCAGGCCGCCGAGGCAGTTGAGGCTGCGCACATTGCGCTCGAACTTGCGGCAGGCGGCGTCGCGAATATAGCCGAGGCGCAGCGGATTGATCTTGTGAAGGGGCGCCATCTTGCCCTTCGGGTCCCACCACTCCGCCGAGAGCTTTGAGAATTTTGCGATTTCGGCGGCATCGACGGTCGAGCCCTGCGGGCCCATCGCCGTTGCGGAAGTATTTTGCTGCATGCTCATGAAGAACGCGCCGTCCTACCGCGCGGTGATCGAATTGCGGAACGCGAGCGGCGAGGCGATGGTGGTGATGGTCTCACGCCCCTCGCCGACGCCGTTGATGGTCACGTCGCCATAGTTGAGAATACGTCCAGGGATGGTCTGGTTGACGTCGACGCTCTCGACCTTGTCCAGCGCCATCTCGAAGGTCCGCCGCTTGATGAACCCGGTCTTGTGCACGACCCGCAGATTCGTCACGTCGGTCTCGGTGGTAAAGCGATGGAACCAGCCCTTGACGGTCCAGTACAGGGCGCCCAGTGCCGCCAGGCCGGCCGCCACGAGGCACAGCAGCACCACGCCATCAACGGTGGTCTGCCGGGACATGCCGAACAGCACCAGCGCCACGATCCAGGCCAGAATCGCCGGGAAATAGAAGATCCAGTGCGCATTGGTCGAATACAGCACCCGCTCGCCCGGCTGCAGGATCTCGTCGATATAACGCGCCATAACCTCGCTAAACCCATCCCCCGCACGGTCCCGAACCCGCAGGAACCCGCTTGCCCCCGGCCGCGCCGCTCTGTATACGCGCGGTCGGTATCCGCAGCATATCGCGCAGGTCACCTTACTTATCCTTATGAAGGAATGCACGCGTCGTCATGAGCCGCCTCGTGATGAAATTCGGCGGCACGTCCGTCGCCAATATCGACCGTATCCGCAACGTCGCACGCCATGTGAAGCGTGAGGTCGACGCCGGGCACGAGGTTGCCGTGGTGGTGTCGGCGATGTCCGGCAAGACCAACGAGCTCGTGGCCTGGTGCACCGAGGCCTCGCCCATGCACGACGCGCGCGAATACGACGCCGTGGTCGCCTCAGGCGAGCAGGTGACGTCGGGCCTGTTGGCGATCGTGCTTCAGGGCATGGGCATCCAGGCCCGCTCCTGGCAGGGCTGGCAGATCCCGATCAAGACCAGCGACGCCCATGCCTCGGCCCGCATCGAGGCCATCGACGGCACCGAGATCATCAACCGCTTCAAGGAGCGCAAGGAGGTCGCCGTCATCGCCGGCTTCCAGGGCATCAACCCCGAGACGGGCCGCATCACCACGCTCGGCCGCGGCGGCTCGGACACCTCGGCGGTTGCGGTCGCCGCCGCCGTCAAGGCGGACCGCTGCGATATCTACACCGACGTCGACGGCGTCTACACCACCGACCCGCGAATCGTGCCGAAGGCACGCCGGCTCGACAAGATCGCGTTCGAGGACATGCTGGAACTGGCGTCGCAGGGCGCAAAAGTCCTGCAGGTCCGTTCGGTGGAACTCGGCATGGTCCACAACATGCCGATCTTCGTCCGGTCCAGCTTCGACAAGCCCGAGGATATCGACCCGCACGCCAATCAGCCGCCGGGCACGCTGATCTGCAGCGAGGAGGAGATCATGGAAAATCACGTCGTCACCGGCATCGCCTTCTCCAAGGACGAAGCCCAGATCTCGGTGCGTCAGATCGAAGACAAGCCGGGCGTCGCCGCCTCGATCTTCGGCCCGCTCGCGGACGCCAACATCAACGTCGACATGATCGTGCAGAACGTGTCCGAGGACGGCAAGACCACCGACCTGACGTTCACCGTTCCGGCCGCGGACTATGCCCGCGCCAAGGACACGATTACCGCCGCCAAGGCCAAGATCGGTTACGCCCGGCTCGACAGCGCCACCGACGTCGCAAAAATCTCGGTGATCGGCAGCGGCATGCGCAGCCATGCCGGCGTCGCCGCCCAGGCGTTCTCGGCGCTCGCAGCGCGGAATATCAACATTCGCGCCATCACAACCTCCGAGATCAAATTCTCGGTTTTGATCGACACCGCCTATACCGAGCTTGCAGTGCGCACCCTGCACACGCTCTACGGTCTCGATCAGGTTTAGACGAATTTTCTCTTAGCGGTCGCAGCAAACGCGAAGGTGTACACACCTTCGCGTTCTGGCAGGCGTTTTGCTTGGCAAAACAAGCCTCAATTCGCTATACGGCGAACAGGGTGGGCTGCCGCAGACTGGGCCCAGTTCGGGTGGCGCTGATTCGGCGCAAGCTCTAAGTCGACAGAAGATTTGGGCTTGTACCGGCGCTGGACGAGCAAATTCGTTGTTTTTCTGGAGTTTTGGGCCAGCCGCCGGCCACCTGCCGGTCGGCACATGGAGGAGATTGACAGCACATGCGGAGCGCGTCGGGAGGTCCCCGCGTCTTGTTGAGACGGCTCCGCGAAACCATGGCGGAGCAGGTCTCGGCCCAGGAGCGGCTGGACAAGATCGTGGTGCTGATCGCCGCCAACATGGTGGCCGAGGTCTGCTCGGTCTATGTGCTGCGCGTCGACAACACGCTCGAGCTCTACGCCACCGAAGGCCTCAACCGCGAAGCGGTGCACCACACGGTGCTGAGCGCCCATGAGGGCCTGGTGGGCCTGGTCGCCAGCGAAGCCACCCCGCTCAACCTGAGCGACGCGCAGAGCCACCCGGCCTTCTCGTTCCGCCCGGAGACCGGCGAAGAGATCTACCACTCCTTCCTCGGCACGCCGATCCTGCGCGCCGGCAACACGCTCGGCGTGCTCGTCGTGCAGAACCGCGCCAAGCGCACCTATGTCGAGGAGGAGCTCGAGGCACTCCAGACCACCGCCATGGTGCTGGCCGAGCTGATCGCTTCAGGCGAATTGTCGGCGCTCGCCCAGCCCGGCCTCGAGCCGGCCGCGCGCCATTCCGTGCACAAGAGCGGCGCGATCCTGTCCGAGGGCATCGCGCTCGGCCACGTCGTGTTGCACGAGCCGCGCGTCGTCATCAAGGACTACATCGCCGAGGACCTGCCCAAGGAGATCAAGCGGCTCGACACGGCGCTGGCGAAGCTGCGCGCCGACCTCGACCGCATGCTGGAGCGCGGCGACGTCGCCGAGGGCGGCGAGCACCGCGACGTACTGGAAGCCTACCGCATGTTCGCCAACGACCAGGGCTGGTCGCACAAGCTGCATGAGGCCGTGGCCACCGGCCTCACCGCGGAAGCGGCCGTCGAGCGCGTGCAGTCCGACACCCGCGCCCGCATGCTGCGCGTGACCGATCCCTATTTGCGCGACCGCCTTCACGATCTCGAAGACCTCGGCTACCGCCTGATGCGGCAGCTCGTCGGCCAGGACCACGCGCCGTCGCGCGAGCAGATGCCCGACAACGCCATCGTGATCGCGCGCGCGATGGGCCCTGCGGCCCTGCTCGACTACGATCGCAAGCGCCTGCGCGGCATCGTGCTGGAGGAAGGCACCGCCAACTCGCACGTCTCGATCGTCGCCCGCGCGCTCGGAATCCCCGCGGTCGGCGAGGTGCCGAACGCGCCCGGCATTGCCGATCCCGGCGACGCCATCATCGTCGACGGCACCTCGGGCTCGATCTATGTGCGGCCCTCGCAGGAGATCGAGGCTGCCTATGCCGAGCGCGTGCGCTTCCGTGCCCGCCGCCAGGCGCAATATCTCGCGCTGCGCGACCTGCCCTGCGTCACCAAGGACGGCCAGAAGGTCGAGCTGATGATCAATGCGGGCCTCGCCATCGACCTGCCGCATATCGACGACACCGGCAGCGCCGGCATCGGGCTATTCCGCACCGAGCTGCAGTTCATGGTCGGCCAGAGCCTGCCGCGCACCAGCGACCAGCTTTCGCTCTATCGCACCGTGCTCGATGCCGCGGGCTCGAAGCCCGTGACCTTCCGTACCCTGGACATCGGCGGCGACAAGGCGCTGCCCTACATGGAGGCGGTGGTCGAGGAAAATCCCGCGCTCGGCTGGCGCGCGATCCGACTCGGGCTCGACCGTCCCGGCCTGTTGCGCGGCCAGATCCGTGCGCTGCTGCGCGCCGGCGGCGGTCGCGCGCTGCGGGTGATGTTCCCGATGATCTCGGAGGTCGCCGAGTTCGATTCGGCGAAAGCGCTGGTCGAGCGCGAGCTGACCTATCTGCGCCAGCACGGCCATACGCTGCCCGAGCGCATCGACATCGGCACAATGGTCGAGGTGCCGGCGTTGCTCTACCAGCTCGACGAGCTCCTGAAGAAGGTCGACTTCATCTCGGTCGGGTCGAACGACCTGTTCCAGTTCCTGTTCGCGGTCGACCGCGGCAACGCAAAAGTGTCCGAGCGCTTCGACACCATGTCGGCGCCGATCCTGCGCGTGCTGCGCGAGATCGCGCGCAAGTCGAACGCGGCGAAGAAGTCGGTATCGCTGTGCGGCGAGATGGCCTCAAAGCCGCTCGGCGCGCTGGCACTGATTGCGATGGGCTATCGCTCGCTGTCGCTGTCGGCGACGGCGCTTGGGCCCGTGAAGGCGATGATCATCGACCTCGACGCTAAAAAGGCCGAGGCGATGCTCGGCCCGCTCCTGGATGCGCCGGCCGGCACCGTCTCGATCCGGCAGAAGTTGACGGAGTTTGCGGAAGCCGAGGGGCTGTCGTTGTAGCGGGCCGGCTTCTGTCGATCCCGCCTCCGCCCCCTTTTCCGCCATTGAGACTGAACCGATGTCGTCACTCCCTGAAGCCAAACTGGACGTTCTGCTCGCGCATCACGCTTCGCTCGAGGCCGAATCGCTCGGCCAGCTCTCCTCCGAACGCTACGTGCAGATCACTCGCGAGCTCGCCGAGATCGCCCCGCTGATCGAGGCGGTGAAGACCTATCGTGCTGCCGTCAAGGAACTCGCCGACACCGAGGCGCTGATCGCCGATCCCGCGACCGATGCCGAGATGCGCGGCATGGCGGAAGCCGAGCGCGACGAGCTGACGCCGAAGATCGAGGAGCTCGTGCAGAAGATCCGCGTCGCGCTGTTGCCCAAGGACGCCATGGACGACCGCAACGTGGTGCTGGAAATCCGCGCCGGCACCGGCGGCGACGAGGCCTCGCTGTTCGCAGGCGATCTGTTCCGCATGTATGAGCGCTTCGCCAGCCTGCAGGGCTGGAAGGTCGACGTGATCTCGGCCAGCGAAGGCACGGTCGGCGGCTACAAGGAAATCATCGCCGAGGTGCAGGGCCGCGGCGCGTTCTCGAAGCTGAAGTTCGAATCCGGCGTGCACCGCGTGCAACGCGTGCCCGACACCGAGACGCAGGGGCGCATCCATACCTCGGCTGCGACAGTCGCCGTTCTGCCCGAGGTCGAGGATGTCGACGTCGACATCAAGAACGATGATTTGCGAATCGAGACCATGCGCGCGCAGGGCGCCGGCGGCCAGCACGTCAACAAGACGGAATCGGCGATCCGCATCACCCACATCCCGACCGGCATCGTGGTGATGATGCAGGACAGCCGCTCGCAGCATAAGAATCGCGCCTCCGCCATGAACATCCTGCGCTCGCGCATCTACGACGCCGAGCGCCAGCGCGTCGAGGCCGCGCGCTCCGCCGACCGCAAGGAGAAGGTCGGCTCCGGCGATCGCAGCGAACGCATCCGCACCTACAATTTTCCGCAGGGGCGCGTCACCGACCACCGCATCAATCTGACGCTCTACAAGCTGCCGCAGGTGATCTCGGGCGAAGCGCTGGGCGAATTGACGGACGCACTGACCACCGAGCACCAGGCTGCCCAGCTCGCCGCCCAGGGCGCGGCGGCATAGCGGCCGGCCCGCGCGTCTAAAGCGCGATGGCGTTAGGTCGAATCATCATCGCGCTTTAGGTCTTTGTTTGAGCATGATCTCCGCGCAAACGCGTTCCGCGTTTGTCGCGAGGGAAAACCGCTGCGCACTTTTCCGGATCATGCTTTAGCGCGATCTTGATCGAAACGATCGCAGGATCTTGCCGAGCGCCGGACTTGCGGCCCGCAATTCTTCCAGATGAATCCTTGAAAGGGCCTGCAGCTTCTGCTCGCCCTTGGCCGTCAGCCTGACGAGAACGCGCCTTGCGTCTTCGGGATCGGCGCCGCGGCTGATCAGCTTCAGCTTCGCCATGCGGTCCATCAGCTCGACCGCCGTGTGGTGCCGGATCAGCAGGAAGCGCGCGACGTCGCCGATGCTTGCGGCCTCCCGCGTCGCAAATCCCTTGATCGCCAGCAATGCCTGATGCTGTTGCGGCGTCAGGCCGGCCTTTTGGGCCGCGGCCTCGCTGAACGCCAGGAAGGTGCGGACCTGATAGCGGAATTGCGCCAGCGCCGCGTAGTCAGCTTCGCGCATCGCCGCGCCGGCCGAGCGCCGTGCCGGGACTGCCGCCGTCCGGCGCTTCGGCTTCGACTGGACCATGGCCACACCCCTTGCTTCGATCCCGTCACCCCGCGACAGGAGTTCGAAACTAGCAAGGTTGGCGTCCCCTAACCAACCGTCCGGCCGGCCGATGCACAGCTATCCGTCTCAGGATCTACTCGAAGCCCGAGAGCAAAATCTTCACCAGCACGACCTGAAACGCGACGGGAATGCGGACGCTCTTCCGCCTGATCGACCGTTGCAGGGCACCCACGATCTCGGCACTGGTCAGTGCGCCCGACGACGCATTGGCGATAAGCCCGGCCCACATCTCCGACAGCGAGCCGCCGGGCCGCACCGTCGGCCGGATCGTCACGCCGCAGCCTTGTGCCCAGGCGATGATCTCGCGCATCGTGCGCGGGCCGCAATTACGCGCGGTCGCGAGACGCTCCGCGGACAGTGCGAGAAGCAGCTCGCGCGACGGCGACCACGGCCCCTTCGGTGGCTGCTCGCCGGTGAGCTCGACCGCGAGCTCCTTGAGGACGTTCTGCGCGCGCACGCTCAGCGACTTCATCGGGCCGGGTACCGGCTTCGGCGGAGTCGGGGCTGCCGGCGGGCGCCGGCCAGCGGGCCTGACGCGCGCGTCCGGCGCGAGCAACTCCGCATCCTGTGGCCAGGAGCGTTGCGTCCTGGCACCTGCCGTTCTCGTTTGCCGCACCATCTCGCCTGCCGAACTCGCCCGTCACGTACCTATAAAGGCTAATATAGATCGTAACACGATATGTTTTTGCGAGACAATTTTCGTCGTTCGACCAAAGGCGAAATTGACTTGAGGTCATCACAAGCAAAGCTTGCGGCAAGAGCTACACGGGGATGTGACGTGCCCGGCTCTCGTCGCACAGGATCCTTGCGAAGACGTTTTGATCGTCATATGCAGTCATGGTGGTCACCCTGTCGCGCGATCAAACGCTGCCGGCTCCGTTGACGCAAGCATTGCTGCCGTCCTATCCACGCTGGCAGGCAAGATAGGCACAGTGGTGACCGAGACCCGTCCCAGCATCGAGACCGCGCGGCGCGCCCTTGTGGCGCGGCTGGCGGCGGCCGGCATCGAGGAGGCCGCGCTCGATGCGCGAATGCTCATCGGCGCAGCGCTCGGCCTCGATCTCACGGGCCTCGTGGCGCAGGCGAACCGGCAGGTCACCGCCGACGAAGCGGAGCGGCTGGAGCGTATTGTGCAGCGACGGCTGGCGGGCGAGCCTGTCGCGCGCATCCTCGGCATCAGGGAGTTCTGGGGCCTGCCGTTTCACCTCTCGCAGGCAACGCTGGTGCCGCGGCCCGACACCGAGACGGTGGTCGAGCGCGCGCTCGAGATCTATCGCGAGCGTCCAGCATCAATGCCGCCGCCACGCATCGTCGATATCGGCGTGGGGTCGGGCGCGATCCTGCTCGCGCTGCTACATGAAATTCCCGGCGCCTTCGGCGTCGGCACCGATCTCAACCTGGACGCGCTTCGCACGGCCAAACGCAATGCGGCCGCGCTCGGACTTTCCGACCGCGCGGCGTTCGTCGCCTGCTCCTATGTCGATGCGCTCGCCGGCTCCTTCGATCTCATCGTGTCGAACCCGCCCTATATCCGCTCCGCCGATATCGCGACCCTGAGCCGCGAGGTTCGCGAGCATGATCCGCATCTCGCGCTCGACGGCGGCCGCGACGGCTTTGATGCCTATCGCGCCCTGATCCCGCAGGCGGCCGCGCGTCTTGTGCCCGGCGGAGCCCTGATCGTGGAGGCCGGCCAGGACCAGGCCGGCGAGATTGAAACCTTGATGCGGGCTGCCGCGTTATGGATCGAGAGGCCGCCCAAGGCTGATCTGGCGGGCATCCCAAGGGCCGTGTCGGCCCGAAAAATGCCCCCATAAAAGCCCGATTGGGCTGCAAAAACCTCTTGGAATATCCCGTGGGAACGACTACGTTCCGATCAAACATCGGTGCCGGCCCCGTAGACCCACGGGCGAAAGCCGGGCTCTCGGGCGAGAGCTGCACTGTATTGAAGGTTCCAAGCCGCAGGTCCTGTTAAGCGCGATGGCCCATTGAGCTGCGCTGCTTCCCGACCGCAAAGTGAACGAAAGCCTGATATTGCGCTTGAAGACTTACGCAACAAAGCAGGGCTTGTTTCGGCAGGCAACATGAATGGGTTCGCTGGCGATGAGCGCTAGCGCGTGGGGAACGCGTCTTTGTTGAACGCGACGATTGACGGCATTGGCAGGCGATTGGGCAGGCACTTGAGCCGCATCCCGCGCGCGGTGCGCGTGCGAAGCTTGCGCCGCAGCAACCGCGGTCTCTCTCAACGGTAAGTAGTGCGTCTAACTTTCAGGGCTGGATTTAAAGGCAGGACATGAGAAACGGTCAAAACAAGCAGCGGATGCGCAACCGGAATAACAACAACAACAATAACAACCGGCGCGGCCAGAACCCGATGACCCGGGTTTACGAGTCCAACGGACCCGACATCAAGATTCGCGGCACCGCCTCGCACATCGCCGAGAAATATCTTCAGCTCGCGCGTGACGCGCGCTCCTCCGGCGACCCGGTCGCGGCCGAGAACTACTACCAGCACGCTGAGCACTATTTCCGCCTGATCGCCGCCGCCCAGGAACAGTTCCGCCAGAACCAGCAGCAGCCGCGCGGCGACGAGCCCGTCAGCACCAGCAGCGAGGACGGCGAGGACGACGGCGAGAATTTCTCCAACTTCGGCCAGGAGCCGGGCTTCGTCCCGCAGCCCCAGCAGCAGCCCTTTATGCGCGACAACCAGCAGCGCGATCACCAGCGTGACCATCAACGCGACCGCGACAACCAGCCCTACCAGCGCGATCAGCAGCAGCCCCGCGAGCATCGCGAGCGCGACCATCGTCAGCAGCAGCAGCCGCAATACCAGCCGCAACCGCAGAACCAGCCGCAGCCGGTGATTGCCGATGCTGGCAGCGTCGACCGGCTGCCCTCCTTCATCACCGGCGCGCAGCCGCAGGTGAATGGCAGCTTCGAAGGTGGCGGTAGTGGCGGTGGCGAGCGCTATCCGCGGCGGCGCCGTCGGCCGCACGGCCCGCGCCCCGAGCGCGAGGCGGCACCTGCCGGACAGGGCGACGATCACGCGGCGGGCGAGTAAGCCACGCGCTCTGTGCGAGTCTCGAGTTGCAAACGTCCCGGCCCCGCCGGGACGTTTTGCTTTTCGGATTTGCTTTTTCAGCGGCGCGTTGCTGCGGGCGAGGACGGCACCAGCACCGGCTTCAGCGACGGAATCAGCCGCGCGCGTTCGCGCGTGGCGGGGATGACGCGATAGACCTGCTTGGTCGCTTCGACGATGTGCACGCCGGCGAAGGGCAGCGACAGCGCAGCACCCGCCCGCTCCCACACCAGCGCCGACTTGAGCAGCCAGCCGCCGGCATAGGGCGGCATGAAGAGCGCCTCGCCCCAGGACGCCGGCGTGAACCAGGTCTGGCGCAGGAGGTCGGTGATCTGCGAACGCGAATAGGGCCGGCCGTGACCGAACGGCGTGCTCTCGGTGCGGGTCCAGACGCCACGCCGGTTCGGGATGACAGCCATGACGCGGCCCGACGGCGCCAGCACCCGCCATACCTCGCGCAGCAGCGCCGCCGGATCGTCGCACATCTCCAGCGCATGGACGAGCAGGATGCGGTCGAACGCCGCGTCCGGCAGCGGCAGCGAGAATTCGTCGACCAGCGCGGCCAGCGCAGGCCGCCCCGTGGGCCATTTCAGCACGCCCTGGGCCGCCGGCATGAAGGCGATGCAGCGCTCGGCGTCTTCGCGGAACAGGCCGAGATAGGGCGTGGGATAGCCGATCCCGAGCACCCGCTGCCCCTCGGCGCCAGGCCAGCGCTGCCTGATGCCGCGATTGATCAACTGCCGGGCCACGATGCCGAGGCGGCGCGAGTAGAAGTCGCGAAGATCAATCACGTCGATGGTCATGGCGGCAATGTAACATGCGAGCGGCGGATGCCGCGCGCGGAATATTGCATTGCCTGCGCAGCGTTAACGCCATATTTGTCTGACGGGGCTGAGCGCGATGGAGATGTCATGGCCGCCGAAATTCGTACTTTCACCTGTTTAAACGACAATTTCGGTTATCTCATCCACGATGTGGAAACCAAGGCGACCGCCTCGGTCGACGCCCCGGAAGCCGGCCCGATCCTGAAGGCGCTGGAGCGGGAGGGCTGGACGCTCACCGACATCCTCATCACCCATCATCACGGCGACCATGTCGGCGGCGTTGCCGAGTTGAAGCAGAAGTATAACTGCCGCGTCGTCGCCCCGCATGACAAGACGACGAAGATCGCCAATGTCGACCTCAGGGTCGTCAACGGCGACGTCGTGAAGATCGGCAATCTGCTCGGACGCGTGCTGGAGACGCCAGGCCATACGCTCGATCATATCTCCTACGTCTTCGATGCGGAGAAGACGGTGTTCGCCGCCGACACGCTGTTCTCGATCGGCTGCGGCCGGGTCTTCGAGGGCACCTACCCGATGATGTGGGATTCGCTTCTGAAGCTGCGCGCCCTGCCTGACGACTTCAATCTCTATTGCGGCCACGAATACACCGCCTCCAACGTCAAGTTCGCGCTCACGGTCGAGCCGGACAATCCGGCGCTGCAGGCCCGCGCGGCCGAAGTGACGAAGCTCAGGGCCGAGAACAAGCCGACCATTCCCTCACTGCTTGGTGATGAGAAGCGAGCAAACGTGTTCCTGCGCGCCGATGAACTCTCGGTGGCAACCAAGCTACACATGAGGGGCGCGGATGCCGCCGCCGTGTTCGGCGAGTTGCGCGAACGCAAGAACAAGTCCTGACGGGGACCAATGCCGACAGCAGCCGAGATCATTGCGCGCCTCGAGCTCCGACCACACCCCGAGGGTGGCCACTATCGCGAGACGTTTCGCGACCAGACCACCGATGCCAACGGGCGGTCGCGCTCGACTTCGATCTACTTCCTGCTCGCCCGCGGTGAGCGCTCGCACTGGCATCGCATCGACGCGGTGGAGGTCTGGCACTATTACGCCGGAAGCCCACTGACGCTGCGCATCGCCCATGACGGCTGCTCGCAGCACCTGGTGCGGCTCGGCACGGATCTCCTCGGCGGCGAGCGGCCGCAGGCGATCGTGCCCGCATGTGCATGGCAGGCCGCCGAGAGCACCGGCGAATGGACCCTGGTCGGCTGCTCCGTAGCGCCAGCCTTCGAGTTTGCGAAATTCGAGCTCGCGCCGAAGGGCTGGGAGCCGTGACGCAATCTGGAATCGGGTGGGATCAATCCATCACCCATCGTAGGACGGCGCTCGCAACGAACAGGAGCGCATCATGCACGGAACATTCGGTTCCCCGACGATCCAGATCGACCCCGCCATTCTCTATTTCGGGACGCCCGTCGTCCTGATCGGCTCGTCCAATGAGGACGGCTCGCACAATCTTGCGCCGATGTCCTCGGCCTGGTGGGTGGGATGGCGCTGTGTGCTCGGGCTCGCGCGCAATTCAAAGACCACCGAGAACATGATCCGCAGCGGCGAATGCGTGCTCAACCTGCCGTCCGCGGATCTCGTCGCTGCGGTCGATCGTCTGGCCCGCACCACCGGTTCGGATCCCGTGCCGCCGAGCAAGGCCTATCGCGGCTACCGGCACGAGAAGGACAAGTTCGGCGTGAGCGGCCTGACTGCAGTTTCAGCGGAGACCGTCGGCGCGCCGCGCGTGGCGGAATGCCCGGTGCAGATGGAAGCGAAGGTCGCGCATGTGCACGAGATGGCGCAGGACGACCCGATGTTTCGCGGCCATCTCACCGCAATCGAGGTCCGCATCACGCGCGTGCATGCGCATCCCGACATCATGATGGAGGGTGCGAGCAACCGCATCGATCCCGACAAATGGCGGCCGCTGATCCTGAGTTTTCAGGAGTTCTATGGGCTCACGCCGCAGCGCCTGCAGCGCTCAGAGCTCGGACAGATTCCGGAGGTGATGTACCGGCCGCCGGGCTGGCGGCCGGCGCTCTAGCCAGACTTAACCGTCTTCTTCCACACCATGTCCTTCGCCGCGATCAGGCCGCCGCCGGCGATCAGGATCGCGGCGATGGCGATATTGGCGCTGGCTTTCGCGTAGCCTGCGGCGATCAGGAATCCGGTCGAGAGCAGCGGCGTCGCGTAGGAGGCCGCGCCCAGCACGCGGATGTCGCCGCGCTTCATGCCGATGTCCCAGGCGTAGAACGCGGCACCCACGGGGCCGATGCCGAGCCCGAGCACCGCGAGCCATTGCAGCGTGGTTGTCGGCCACACGGTGGTCTCGACGCCGAGATGCACCAGCGCTGCGAGCGCTGCGGTTGCCAGGCAGAAGCCCGCGACCGCATCCGTCGGCACCGCCTTCAGGCGTCGCGACAGCACCGAATAGGCTCCCCAGACGAAGGCGGCGACGACGGCTGCGATCAGCCCGGGCACTTGTCCCGGTGCGAAGCCACTGGTGTTGCCCGCAAACAGCGTCACCGTGCCGACGAGACCGAGCACCGCGCCGATGACGTGATGGACGGCGAGCCGCTCGCCCGGCAGGAACGAGGAGAACAGCACGATCAGCAGCGGCCAGAGATAGTTCAGCAGGCCCGCTTCTGCCGGGGGCGCGAAGCGCAGCGCGAGGAAATAGAGCGCGTGATAGCCGAACAGCCCGCCGATGCCGACCGCCCACACCACAGGCGGCTGACGCAGGCTGGCCGCCGCCTCGCTGCGTCCGATCCAGGTGAGGAGGCCGACGAGGCCGCCAATCGCGAAGGTCATTGCGGCGAGTTGGAACGCCGGAATCGTGCCGGTCGCAACCGTTAGCAACGCGAGCAGCGACCAGAGCAAGATTGCGGTCAATCCGATCAGCGTGGCGGTACGGGAAGTCATCGAAGGAGGCCTTGTCATTCCGGGGCGGCTCGAAGAGCCGAGCCCGGAATCTCGAGATTCCGGGTCTGGCGCTGTCGCGCCATCCCGGAATGACAGTGCATGCGCAGATGCCCGGGACAAGCCCGGGCATGACGACGCGGCTGATATCAGAGGACGTGATGCGTCCGCATCACACCATGTATTGCCCGCCGTTGACCGACAGCGTCGAGCCGGTGATGGCGCCGGCCTCGTCGGCGGCGAGGAACACGACCGCGCGCGCGATTTCTTCCGGCTCACCCAGGCGCCCGATCGGGATCAGCGGCAGGATCGACTTTTCAAGCACGTCCTTCGGCACCGCCTGCACCATCTCGGTATTGATGTAGCCCGGGCAGATCGCATTCACGGTGACGCCGCCCTTGGCATTCTCCAGCGCGAGCGCCTTGGTGAATCCGATCTCGCCGGCCTTCGCCGCGGAATAGTTCACCTGGCCGAACTGGCCCTTTTGGCCGTTGATCGAGGAGATGTTGATGATGCGCCCGAACTTGCGTCCACGCATCCCTTCAATGACCTGACGCGACATGTTGAACAGCGAGCCGAGATTGGTACCGATCACTGCGTTCCATTGTTCCTGGCTCATCTTGTGGAAGGCACCGTCCTTGGTGATGCCGGCATTGTTGACGAGCACGTCGACAGGGCCGACCTCGGCCTCGACCTGCTTCACGCCCGCGGCGCAGGCATCGAAGGAACTCACGTCCCATTTGTAGACGGCAATGCCGGTCTCGGCCTTGAACTTCTCCGCCGCCGCGTCATTGCCGGCGTAGCTCGCCGCGACCTTGTAGCCCGCAGCCTTCAGCGCCTTGCTGATTGCAGCACCGATGCCCCGCGTACCACCCGTGACCAATGCGACACGTGCCATATTGTATTCCTTCCCTCAACGTTACTTAGGACGTTTACTTAAACGCATAATTCGACGTTTCCGACGATTTCAGCGATCGTTTTAATGACGGATTATGCGGGTCATTTGACGGACATCAAGAACAAAACGCCCGGCGGTGAGCCGGGCGTTTGTCTTTAGTCGAGGCTTACGCGGTTGCGAAGAATATTTGAGATGCAACCGCCGCCTTTTTAGCCGCGTGCAGCGCACGCGTTACTTTTTAGTCGCGAGCCAAGGCTTTTTAGTCGCGGGCCAAGCACATCGCGATGCCCATGCCGCCGCCGATGCAGAGCGTGGCGAGGCCCTTCTTGGCATCGCGCTTCTGCATCTCGTGCAGCAGCGTCACCAGCACGCGCGCGCCGGAAGCGCCGACGGGATGACCGATCGCGATCGCGCCGCCATTGACGTTGACCTTGGACGTATCCCAGCCAAGGTCCTTGTTGACGGCGCAGGCCTGCGCCGCAAAGGCTTCGTTGGCCTCGATCAGATCGAGATCGCCGACGCTCCAGCCGGCCTTCTTCAGCGCGGCGCGCGAGGCCGGGATCGGGCCCGAGCCCATGATCTTCGGATCGACGCCGGCCTGCGCCCAGGACACGATGCGCGCGAGCGGCTTCTTGCCTTCCTTGGCCGCCTGCTTCGCCGTCATCAGCACCACGGCGGCAGCGCCGTCATTGATGCCGGAGGCCGAACCCGCGGTGACGGTACCTTCCTTCTCGAAGGCGGGACGAAGTTTTGCCATCGCCTCGAGCGTTGCACCATGGCGAGGATATTCGTCGGCGCTGACCACCACATCGCCCTTGCGGGTCTTGATGGTGACCGGAACGATCTCGTCGTTGAACTTGCCGGCCTTCTGCGCGGCTTCCGCCTTCTGCTGCGAGGCGACCGCGAACTCGTCCTGCTGGGCGCGGGTGATCTGCCACTGCCGCGCGACATTCTCGGCGGTGTTGCCCATATGGTAGCCGTTGAAGGCATCCCACAGCCCGTCCTTGATCATGGTGTCGACGAACTCGAGCGCGCCCATCTTGACGCCGCCGCGCAGGTACTGGGCGTGCGGGGCCATGCTCATGGATTCCTGGCCGCCGGCCACGACGATTTCGGAATCGCCGTTGAGCAGCGCCTGGTAGCCGAGCGCAACCGTGCGCAGGCCCGAGCCGCAAAGCTGGTTGACGCCCCAGGCCGGGCTCTCCACCGGGATACCGGCCGCGATCGAGGCCTGGCGAGCCGGGTTCTGGCCCTGAGCAGCGGTCAGGATCTGCCCCATGATGACTTCCGAGACCCGGCCGGGCTCGATGCCACCACGCTCCAGCGCGGCCTTGATGGCGATGGCGCCGAGGTCATGGGCGGGAAGGGTCGCGAAGGCTCCGTTGAAGCTTCCGACCGGGGTGCGGGCGGCGCTGACGATGACGACATCGTCTGACATGGGCATCTCCTGGGGCTTGAGGTTCTTTTTCGAAGGGGCAGGCGAGCGATCGAAATGGGTTCGCCAGTCTCGAATGTCATCCTGTTAACGTCGTTGCGGCATGTCAATCGGCCGGAGACCGGTTTTACGCCGCACCGCATTCAAAATAGCGTTCTTGGCTGTTTCGCAAGCAACTTTTTGCTCCCCGATTAACCGTGGCGCACAAAACGGTAGCGTGAGGCCGTTGAAAATGCTTATTTTGTTGCGTTGCGTACTCTTCCCGCCCTGCGGCAATTGCCGTCGGGTTCCCCGTTCTCAGCGTTGTTCAAGTGAGAGCCCATGGCGAAATCAGACCAACCCACCACCATCAAGAAATACGCGAACCGCCGGCTCTATAACACCGGGACGAGCACCTATGTGACGCTGGAAGATCTCGCCGCCATGGTGAAGGAAGGCGAGGATTTCCTGGTCTACGACGCCAAGACCGGCGACGACATCACCCGCTCGGTGCTCGCGCAGATCATCTTCGAGCAGGAGAACAAGGCCGGCCAGAACCTGCTCCCGACCACCTTCCTGCGCCAGCTCATCCGCTTCTACGGCGACAGCATGCAGATGGTGGTGCCGAAATATCTGGAGCAGTCGATCGCGACGCTGACCCAGGAGCAGGAGAAGTTCCGCAAGCAGATTGCGAGCACTCTCTCCGGCACGCCCTTCGCGCCGCTGGAAGAACAGGTCCGCCGCAACATGGAGCTGTTCCAGCAGACCTTCTCGATGTTCAAGCCGTTCGCCCCGCGCACCGGCTCGCCGGAGCCCGAGCCCGACGCCGGCGCCGAGCCGCCCAAGGACGCCAACATCGACGAACTGCGCCAGCAGATGAAGGACATGCAGGAGCGGCTGGAGCGGATGTCGAAGAAGGAAGAGTAGGTTTTTCTTTCGTACGCCGCGGCCTGTCTGCAAGCCGCTTTACCAATACCAACCCCACGATGTCGTCCTGGCGAAAGCCAGGACCCATACCGCGTGATCTCTCGATCGCGTGCAGTGTGAATACCGGCTGAAATTCCACGACTGCCAATCTTCGCCAAACCCTCCCTGGGGTAATGGGTCCTGACTTTCGCCAGGACGACGTTGGGGCTTGCTTCCCCAATCCCGTCATCGCGCGCGCAGCATCCCAACCGCAGTCACCCTCCGTAAACTACCGCGCTTAAGGGAATTTTCCCGGATCGCCGCTACGCTCAGCGCCTCAGTTACGTTGCGTTAAGTGTGTTGGCCCGCCCGAGAAGCTCCTCACCGATGACGACGAACCGCAAGACCAGGCCGGAGGCCGCCGGCACGGAAGCCCTGCTCGCGCTGAGCCAGCTTGCGCTCGATCGCATGGAGCAGGGCGTCTGTGTCTACGACGCGGACAACCGGGTCATACTGTTCAACCGGCGCTATCTCGAGCTGTTCAACATGTCGGCCGACGTGGTGCGGACAGGCGCGAGTTATCGCGATGTGCTCGCGCACTCGGCCTCGCTCGGCAACTTTCCCGTGAGTGAGGTCGACAATCTCTTCCGCGAGCGCATCGCGCTGCTTTCGGCCGGCAAGCCGTTTCGCGCGGAGCAGAGGCTGTCGAACGGGCTAGTGCTGGCGCTCGACCTGAAGCCCCTGCCCGAGGGCGGATGGATGACGATCTGCGACGACGTCAGCCGCCTCGCCCGGCTCGAGGCGGAGTTGCGTTTGCAGGCCGAGCGCAGCCGGCACGCGCTCGCCAACATGTCGCACGGCCTCGTGATGTACGATGCCGAGGGCAGTCTGATCGTCTGCAACAACCAGTTCATCGAGCTCTATGGTCTTGATCCCGACATCATCAAGCCGGGCGTGGCGCACCAGGCGCTGGTCGAGCACTGGTTCGCACGCGGCAATTCGGCCGAGACGCCGGCCGAGACATTCCACGACAACCGGATGAAAGAGGTTCGCCGGCAAAGTCCGAACATGGTGTTTCTCAAGCGCTTCGACGGACGGATCACGCAGGCCGTCTCGCGCTTCCTGCCCGAAGGCGGGTGGGTGACCTCGCATGAGGACGTCACCGAGCGGCGGAAGCAGGAAGAGGCGCTGAAGCAGCAGAACATGCTGCTCGATGGCGCGCTCGAGAACATGGCGCACGGGCTGTGCTTCTACGACAGCGACATGCGGCTGCGTCTCAGCAACAACCGCTATCGCGAGATCTACCGGCTGTCGGAAGAGGAGGCCCGGCCCGGCACGCATCTCGGCGAGCTGATCGAACGCTCGATGGCCAACGGCGCCTTCTCCTCGGAATACTCGCCGCAGCAAATTCTCGATGCCGCTCGCGCCCGCATCAAGAGCCGCGACCACTCCGCGATGCGCCGGCGCATGGCTGATGACACCGTGGTCTCGGTGCGCTATTGCACCTTGCCCGAGGGCGGCTTCGTCGCGACCTATGAGGACATCACCGAGCGCGAACGCGCGATCGAGGAGCTGAGCGAGCAGTATCGCCGGTTCGACGCGGCGCTCAACAATATGAGCCAGGGGCTGTGCATGCTCGACAGCCATCTGCGCGTCATCGTCTGCAACACCCGCTACATCGAGATGTACGGCCTCTCGCCCGACGTGGTGAAACCTGGCATCTCCATGCGCGAGATCATGGAGTATAGCTGCTCGCTCGGCATCCACCCGAACACCACGGCGGCGCAGCTCTATGCAGATTATGTCGAGCGGTTGCGCGAGGGTGAGCACACGCTGCACCGTCACCTCAGCGACGGGCGCATCATCAAGCTGAACCACAAGCGGATGGCGCATGGCGGCTGGGTCGTCACCTATGAGGACGTCACCGAGCGCCACAAGGCGCAGGCGCGCGTCGCCCATATGGCGCGGCACGACTCATTGACGGAATTGCCCAACCGCACGCTGTTCCGCGACAGGATGAACGACGGCCTGGCCGAGATCACGGTGTCCGGCGGCGAGATGGCGGTGCTGTGCCTCGACCTCGACAATTTCAAAACAGTCAACGACCGGCTCGGCCATGCTGCCGGCGACCGCCTGTTGCGCTGGGTGGCCGCGCGGCTGAAGGAGCATGCCGGCGAGCACGACACGGTGGCGCGGCTCGGCGGCGACGAATTCGCGCTACTGCAACGCGGACCGCAACCGGAATCCGCCGAACGGCTGGCGCGCCGTCTGGTCGAGATCATCGGCCGGCCGCCGCCGCTGGAGAACCAGTCGATCCATGTCGGCGTCAGCATCGGCATTGCGCTCGCGCCCGAGCACGGGCTCGACGCCGATGAATTGATGAAATGCGCCGACCTCGCGCTATACCAGGCCAAGGCCAAGGGCCGCGGCGCCTACCAGCTCTTCCAGCCCGAGATGGAGGAGCTGGCACGCTCGCGGCACGCGCTGGAGCACGATCTGCGCGGCGCGCTGGAAGCGCGCGAATTCCATCTCGTCTTTCAGCCGCAGGTTCGCCTCGATAGCTCCGAGCTGACCGGCTTCGAGGCGCTGTTGCGCTGGAAGCACCCGGTGCGCGGCATGGTGTCGCCCGCCGAATTCATTCCGATCGCGGAGGAGACCGGACTCATCATTCCGATCGGCGAGTGGGTGCTGCGGGCGGCCTGTGCAACCGCGGTCACCTGGCCCGAGACCATGACCATCGCAGTGAACCTGTCGCCGGTGCAGTTCCGCTCCCGCGGGCTGGTCGCCATGGTCACGAACGCGCTGGCCGAAGCCGGCCTGCCGCCGCAACGGCTCGAGCTCGAGGTCACCGAGACCGCGCTGCTCGACGACAACGAGACCACCATCGACACGCTGCACCAGCTCCGCGCCCTCGGCGTGCGCATCAGCCTCGACGATTTTGGCGTCGGTTATTCCTCGCTGAGCTACTTGCGCAAGTTTCCGTTCGACCGGATCAAGATCGACCGCTCCTTCGTCGGCACGCTCGGTGAGAGCCCGGAGAGCGTGGCCATCGTCCGCACCATCGCGAGCCTCGGCTCCGTGCTTGGCGTCGAGACCACGGCCGAAGGCGTCGAGACCTCGGACCAGCTCGAATTCGTCCGCGCATCCGGCTGCACCGCCGTCCAGGGTTTTTACTTTGGCCGCCCCTGCCCCGCCGCGGAGATCGATCGCATGATCGAGAGCCTGAGCGCGATCCGCCGCGTGGCGTAAAGCTGCAACCTCGAAGGAATCGTAGGGTGGGCAAAGGCGCGTCAGCGCCGTGCCCACCATCTCTCTACGCCTCGAAAGAAGTGGTGGGCACGCTTCGCTTTGCCCACCCTACGGACTCCGCGCAAGCCGGGCGAGGGAGCCCCGCGAGTCGCGCGGTAACAGCTCACGCCTCACTCCTCATCATTGCCCTCCAGCCGGTCGCGTAGCGCCGTCACCACGCGATGCGCGGTTTCGATCTCCTTGACCGATAGTCCGTCCGCGAGACCATTGACCCACGGCGCCTGCAGGCGGAGCGCCGCGTCGAAGGTCTGCTGCCCCTTGCCGGTGAGGACGACGAGCTGCGCGCGGCGATGATGCGGATTGGTCTCGAATGCGACGAGCCCGTCGCGTTCGAGATCGTTGACGATGCGCTGCACGTTCTGGCGGTTGGCCCCGAGGTTGCGGGCGAGCCAGGCGACCGGCTCGGGCCGCTCTGCACTGACGATGGCCCCCAGGATCTGCCAGCGAGCGCTGGTCAGGCCGAGCTGCGCCACCAGCCGGTCGCCGGCCGTGAGAAGCAGGCTGTTGGCGCGGAACAGCTCGAGAATGCAGTCGGTCAAGGCGTCGCCCGCCGGGGTTCTCTTGGTCCTGGTCATTCGTCACCATATTTCTATCTTGACATCATCATGTCAATTAGCTACGACCTATCATACCGAATTGACATCATATACCCAAATTGACGGAACCGACCATGGCCCTGCGTCCTCTCGACCCCGCCTTCCCGATCGACCGGCAGATCGCGATCGATGCCGGCCCCGTCGTGCTGGTGAATTTGTTCACGCTCGACAAGGCCGACGAACAGCAGTTCCTGGAAACCTGGCAGGACGACGCCGCCTTCATGAAGCGGCAGCCCGGCTTCATCTCCACCCAGCTTCACCGCGCGCTCGGCGACAGCCCGACCTATCTGAACTACGCAGTGTGGGAATCGACCACGGCCTTCCGCGCCGCGTTCACACATTCGGAATTCCGGGCGAAGATTTCGGCCTACCCATCCTCCGCCGTCGGCAGCCCGCATCTGTTCCAGAAGGTCGCGATTCCCGACATCTGCGTCGCGTAGGCGTCGCGCGCGCGAGGACAACACGACATGATCAAGAGCATCCATCCCATCGCCGGCGCTGTCGCGATCGTCACGATTGCGGCGTTCTGGCTATCGACGGCGCTGACCGAGCTGTTCGCGCCCCACGGGGTCGTTGCGCTGGTCAAGACCGCGATACCATGGGGTTTCCTGCTGCTCATTCCGGCGCTGGCCGCGGCAGGAGGCTCGGGATTCGGCCTGGCCAAAGGGCGGCGGGCCGGATTGGTCGGGGCGAAGATCAAGCGCATGCCGTTCATCGCTGCGAACGGCATTTTGGTTCTCATCCCCTCGGCACTGTTCCTCGCGTCCAAGGCGAACGCTGGCGAGTTCGATACAGGCTTCTATGCCGTGCAGGCGCTCGAACTGGCCGCAGGCGCGACAAACATCACGCTGCTCGGCCTGAACATGCGGGACGGCCTGAGAATGAAGGGCAGGCTTCGCCGCCAACCGGCGTGACGCACCGACGATCGCGACGCTGAACGTCTGGTCGCCCTGTCGGCTCCGTTGAAAATTCCGTGTCTCGGCACGTGCGCGCAAGACCAATTGTCGCACGTGCTTTCTGCCGCGGAAATCGTCCGTCTCCGAGCGCTGCGCGATTGGCGCGATGCGCTTTTCTTCTCCGGCTTTTTCAGGGACAATCCTCCCTGCAAGAAAACCAAGAACAGCGGTCGGTCGACGACGACCGCGAGGGAGGCGTTGCGATGTCGCGTTATCGGCTGGGAACGATTGTATTTGCCATGGGTGCGCTGCTCTCCGTTGCGGCCGGCGCCCAGGATTATCCGACCAAGCCGATCACGCTGATCGTGCCGTGGCCAGCCGGCGGGTCGACCGACCTCTCGATGCGCGCGATCGCCGACAGTGCCTCGAAAGTGCTGGGCCAGCCGATCGTGATCGACAACAAGGCCGGCGGCAGCGGCACGGTCGGCCCCGCGACCATGGCGGCGGCGGCAAAGCCCGACGGCTACACCATCGCGCAGATCCCGATCACGGTGTTCCGCCTGCCCCTGATGCAGGAAGTGTCTTGGGATCCGGCGAAGGATTTTACCTACATCGTCCATCTCACCGGCTACACGTTTGGCGTGACTACCAGCGCGGAGTCGCAGTTCAAGAGCTGGAAGGACGTGGTCGACTTCGCCAAGGCCAACCCAGGCAAGGTGACCTATGCGACGCCGGGCACCGGCACCTCGCTGCATATCGGCATGGAGCAGATCGCCGCGATGTCCGGCATCAAGCTCACCCAGGTGCCGTTCAAGGGCGGCGCGGAGACCAACGCCGCGGTGCTGGGACAGCACACCATGCTGCAGGCCGACTCCACCGGTTGGCGGCCGCTGGTCGACGCCGGCAAGCTGAAGCTGCTGATGGTGTGGACCGGCGCGCGTTCGCCGAACTATCCCGACGTGCCGACGCTGAAGGAGCTCGGCTATCCCATGATCTACGACTCCCCGTTTGGAGTCGCGGGTCCCAAGGGCATGGACCCAAAAATCGTCGCCAAGCTGCACGATGCCTTCAAGAAGGCGGTCGAGGACCCCGCGGTCATCGCCACGCTCGCCAAATACGACATGGTGCCGAACTACAAGAACACCGAGGACTACAAGAAGTTCGTCGTCGAGGTCACGGAATCCGAGCGCAAGGTCATCGACACGCTCGGGCTGGCGAAGAAGTAGACTGGCGAAGAACAACTTGAGTTGCCGCAAATTCCGGCGTCATCCTGAGGTGCGAGCCGCCCTTGCGGCTCGCCTCGAAGGATGGACACGGGCACCGTCGCCCTTCGAGGGCCGCTGAAGAAGCGGCCACCTCTGCGACAACGGCTTCGCCGTTGCGCGAGGGTGGCGGTGGTCTGGAGGCGCTTCACATGGACAACGACCGCAACGTCAAACTCCGCCTCAGCAATTCCGAACTCTGGGGCGGGCTGATCGGGCTGGCGCTCGGCGGCTTCGTGATCTGGCAGGGATTGAAGCTCAAGCTCGGCACCATCAACGATCCCGGCTCCGGCTATGTGCTGTTCTACACAGGCATTTTGATGTGCGTGTTCGCGGCCGCCATCATCTTCTCGGCGATCACCGAGGGCGGGCCGACGCTGGCGTCGCGCTGGGAGAATACGCGCTGGACCAAGCCGCTGCTGCTGATCGCCTGCCTCACCGCGTTCTCCTTCGCGCTGGAGCCGCTCGGCTTCCTGCTGTCGTCGATCCCCTTGATGCTGCTGCTGTTGCGCCTGATCGATCCGGTGCGCTGGACGCTTGCGGTCCCGATCGCGGTGCTGGTGCCATCAGGCATGTGGTGGGTGCTCAAGCGCCTCTTGTTGATCCAACTGCCTTCGGGCCTGTTCGGGATCGGTTGATCGCATGGATACGCTTGCCAATGTCGCGCACGGGTTCGGCGTCGCGCTGACCGGAATCAACCTGCTCTACTGCTTCATCGGCGTCTTCATCGGCACGCTGGTCGGCGTGCTGCCCGGCATCGGGCCGATCTCGGCGATGTCGCTGCTGCTGCCGGTGACGCTGTCAGGCACGCCGGAATCCGGCATCATCATGATGGCCGGCATCTACTACGGCTCGATGTATGGCGGATCGACCACCTCGATCCTGGTCAACATCCCCGGCGAAGCGGCCTCCGTCGTCACCTGCATCGACGGTCACCAGATGGCGAAGCAGGGCCGCGCCGGCCCCGCGCTCGGCATCTCCGCCTTCGGCTCCTTCATCGCCGGCACGTTTGCGCTCGTCGCCTTGATGCTGGTGGCGCCAAAGCTTGCGAGCATCGCCATCGCGTTCGGGCCTGCGGAGTATTTCAGCCTGATGGTGCTCGGCCTCGTCGTGCTCACCTTCCTCACCCAAGGCTCGATGCCGAAGGCGCTCTTGATGGCCTGCATCGGCGTGGTGCTCGGCCTGATCGGGCTCGACAGCATCACCGCGCAGCCGCGCCTCACCTTCGGCCGCATGGAGCTGATCGACGGCATCGGTCTCGTGCCGGTCGTGATGGGGCTGTTCGGCGTCGCCGAGGTGCTGCTCAACACCGAGCAGGTGATCAAGCGCGACATCATCAACACCAAGATCACGCAGCTATTGCCGAACAAGGCGGACTGGCAGGCCAGCACGGGGCCCGTGGCGCGCGGCACGCTGCTCGGCTTCCTGCTCGGCATTTTGCCGGGCGGCGGTGCGGTCGTTGCCTCGTTCGCCTCTTATGCGCTGGAGAAGCGGCTGTCGAAGACGCCGGAGCGCTTTGGCCATGGCGCGATCGAGGGCGTCGCGGGTCCGGAGTCCGCCAACAATGCGGCGGCCGGCGGTGCGTTCATTCCGCTGATGACCTTGGGCATCCCACCGAATGTAGTGATGGCGCTGCTCTTGGGTGCGTTCGTCATCCACGGCCTGCAGCCGGGGCCGCTGCTGATTACGCAAAACCCCGGCCTGTTCTGGGGCATCGTCGCCAGCATGTATATCGGCAACCTCATGCTGCTGGTGCTCAATTTGCCGATGATCGGCATGTGGGTGCAGCTGTTGAAGCTGCCCTACAACATCCTGTTCCCGCTGATCATCCTGTTCACGATCCTCGGCGTCTACTGCTCGAGCAATAACGTGTTCGACGTCTATGTGATGATCGCCTTCGGCGCGATCGGTTACTTCATGCGCAAGCTCGGCTTCGAGCCGGCGCCGCTGGTGCTGGCCTTCGTGCTGGGGCCGATGATGGAGAACAACTTACGCAAATCGCTGATCCTGTCGCAGGGCGACCTCTGGACCTTTGTGCAGCGACCGATTTCGGCGACGTGCCTCGCGCTGGCGCTGGTGCTGTTGATCGCGCCGCTGTTGCCCGCGCTGCGCAAGAAGCGCGAGCTGGTGGCGCTGGATGAGGGGGCGTGACGCGAATTCCGGCGTCGTAGGGTGGGCAAAGGCGCTCTTCCGCCGTGCCCACCATCTTTCCGCGATTGCGACAGAGGCGGTGGGCACGCTTCGCTTTGTCCACCCTACAAATTCCTACCCTGCCGCGGGCAGCGCGCTGTCCGGCGGCGCGCCCCACGGACGCTCAGCCGACGCAAGGCCGATCAGCCGGCCTTGGATGAAATCGCAACCCCAGTCGCGCAGCAGGTTGGCGGCCTCCTCGTCCTGCACCCATTCGGCAACCGTCTTGATGTCGAGGCGGCGGGCGAGGTCGATCAGCGTATGCACGAAGGCGCGGTCGTCGGCGGAATGGGTGATGTTCTGCACGAAGGCGCCGTCGATCTTGACGATATCCACGCCGAGCTTGCGCAGGTTGCGGAACGAGGTGTAGCCGGCGCCAAAATCGTCGATGGCAATGCGGCTGCCAAAATGCTTGAGGCGCCCGACGAAGGCGCGGACGTCGTCGATGTCCTGGATCGCGACCGTCTCGGTGATCTCGACGATCAATCGCTCGGCGACGCCGGGATGGGCAAGCATCAACGATTCGATGGAAGCCCACCAGTCCGGATCCATGGTGGTGTCGGGCGAGATGTTGAGGCTGAGCTGCACATGCGGCGAGGCCGCCAGCTCGGCAACCACGAGCTCGAGCACGCGGTGATCGACGAGCCGGATCAGGCCGAGCCGTTCGGCGACCGGCACGATATCGGGCGCGAGCAGCGTTGAGCCATCGCCCTGCTCCATCCGCACCAGGCATTCGTAGAACGCGCCCTCGCGCGAGGCGGCCGCCACCACCGGCTCATAGGCGAGCACGATGCGGCGTTCGTTCAGCGCGGTGACGATCTCGTCGGTGACGCGGATGTTGACGCGGCGCTGCGCATCGCGCTCGGCGTTCGGACGCCAGATACCGAACGAGCCGGCGCGCCGGCGCTTGGCGGCATCCAGCGTCTCGTGGGCGCGGTTGACCGCCTCGTCGGCGTTGCGCGCGTAGCGCGGCACGCTGACGGCGCCGATCGAGGCCGTGACCGAGACCGGTCCGGATCTCGTCGGCACCACATCGTCGCGGATGCCGGCGAGGAAACGCTCGGCCGCGACGTTCATGTCGTCGATGGTGCAGTTCTTCAGGATCAGGCCGAACTTGTTGCCGGAGAAGCGGCCGAGCACGTCACCGCCGCGTAAGCGCGCGCGGATGCGCTTGGCGATGTCGAGGATCACGGCGTCGGCGACGTCGAAGCCGAAGGCGTCGTTGACGCGGGCGAGATGATCGATGCCGACCAGCATGAAGGCCGCGGTCGAGCGGAAGCGGGTCGATTCTTCGATGGCTTCCGCGAGCGCGGCGATCAAATGGGTGCGGTTGAGTTCGCCGGTGAGCGGATCGAGACGCGCGAGCCTCACCAGCTCCTCGTCGCGGGCATGGCGCTCATTGTTGACGCGGACGATGCCCTGCGCGCGCACCGGCCGGCCGTCAGGGCCGGCGAACCAGCGCCCGGTCTCCTCGATCCAGAGCAAAGGCTCGGAGGCGCTCATGCGCACGCCGTATTCAACCCGGTAGGGCGTGCCGTCGGCGCCATGCACGGCGGAGGTCTGGGCTAGCGCGGCGGTCCGGATCGACTGCGCGGGCTCGATCAGTTTTGAAAATTCGGCACCGGAGGCGAGCCGCTCCGGCGGGATGCCCGCAAAAATCTGGCCGGCCTGGTCGCCCCACTGGATGGCGTCGCTGGCGAGGTCCCAGACGAAGACCTCCTGCCCGAGGGAGGCGAGGATGTCGGAGGCCTGCGGCACTAAAAGGGTCAAGATCGCCTCGTTTCGGGACAGCGGGAGCCTTCCGCCGGCTCAGGATAGAGCCAGAATCGCCCCCGACCCTAGGCAAAGTTCATTAACAGTCTGGAAACCACGTTCGGAAAGGCCATGGGAACCATTTCAGCCCGTCCGGCATAGGCCTTGCGAGTACATGACACGCAGAGGGCGTCGCGTCCCAAAACGCGACAGTCGAGCCGGATATGCGATGTTGAGTACCGAACGACCAGACGAGGCAGGCGAGCACGGCACGGGTACCGCACTGGTCCCGCTGACGCCGACGCTGACGTGGGTCCACAAGAGCGTGCTGCCGCGGCCCGACCCGAGCTTCGTCACCCAGTTGATCGCCAACGCCGAGCATGTGCCGCAGGCAAGCCGCTTGCGCCGGGCTTCGCCCGCGGATGCGAACATCGCCTATGGCGACAAGCGCCCGCTGGCCAGCGTCGTTGCGCGAACCCGACAGGTTGCTTGAACTACACCAATTGAATCAGTTAGCGCTGCGGCTGCTCGGGCGGGGCCGGCGTACCGTTGCTCGGCTGGAGCTGCGGCGAGACTTCCGGCGCGGTCGCGGGGCGCGGCGCGGGATGATCCTTCAGCACGGATTCAGCGACAGACTGGGCTGACGGCGCAGGAGGTGCGGGCTGCGGCGCAGGTGCAGGCACAGGTGCCGGCTGCTCGATCGGCTCGAAGTCAGGTGCCTTCGCGGCCTCCTCGGCTTCGCGACGGCCCGCCTTGCGTGAGACGGGCGCGGCCTCGGCGTACGCGACACGGCGGCGCGTGCGCTGGGCGATGCCGCCGAAGAAATCGGCCATCGCAAGCAGCGTCAGCAGGAAGAAGGTGGAGTTGCCGAACTTCGGCCACATCACGAATTCGGCCGCAGCCGCGCCGAACACGATCAGCGACAGCAGATGATCCATCAGGAATTTGCCGCCGGGCCGCGCGCCCTTCACGACCTCGAGCAAAAGCAGCACGATGCCGAGCGCAAGCAGGAGGTCGTTGAGCGTGACCGACCAGGCTTCGCCCGTGATCATCGGCACCCTGAACAGCACGTCGCCAAAGGACACGGTCGGCATCAAGAAGGCGATGATGTTGTAGACCGCGAGCGGGATGAGGAGCAGCGGGAAACCGACCATCGCGTTTGGGCCTTCCTGATCAGGACATCCCGGCAGGACAATGCGGCGGCGAAGCATTGGCTCCGCCGCCGTCACCGTCTTAACTCACTGGTTGGCCGAATTCAGGCGGGTCAAAACGTCCCGCCCGAGAACACACCGGCCTCAGGACTCTTTCTTCTTCAGGACCTGCCGGCCCTTGTACATGCCGGTCTTGAGGTCGAGATGATGCGGACGGCGGAGCTCGCCCGAGTCCTTGTCTTCCACGTAGGTCGGCTTCTTCAGCGCGTCCGCCGAGCGGCGCATGCCACGGCGCGACGGCGAGGTTTTACGTCTCGGAACGGCCATTTCGATATCCTCTAGGGATTGGTGTTCGGGGGCATCGTCCGGAGGACGGCTCAGCACCCAAACGGGGCGAGCGGAATGCCGATCAAGGCCGCGCTTATAGAGGAAGGCCGGCCGTAAATCTAGAGCGTTTTCGAGCAAAGTGGACGCCGGTTCGCGTCAAGAAAACGCGTCAAAACAAGAATCTAGAGCCCGTTCCGATTCCATCGGAACGGAAGGGGCTCTAGGGTTTTGGACCGGAAAAAGTGCCCGAAAAGGGCTGAAATCAACGATTTTCCCGCCAGCAGGTCTGCAATGAGCTGGCTTGCGCCCGCGCCACATAGGTTACGGCCAGCCGCCGAACGCCCGGCCCGGGGGTGCGGGCGCTACGCTTGACCGGATTGGGCAGGATCGAGGCCAACAGCGCCGCCTCCCGCGCCGAGAGGTTCGCGGCCGATTTGCCAAAGGCAAAGGCGGCCCCGGTTTCGACGCCGAACTGCCCCTGGGGCCCGAGCTCGGCGATGTTGAGGTAGATTTCCAGAATCCGCTGTTTGGGCAGCACCAGGTCGATCCACAACGCCAACGGGAACTCCAGCACCTTCCGGATGGGGTCCCGGCCCTGCCAGAGGAACAGGTTCTTCGCCACCTGCTGGGTGATGGTGGAGGCGCCCCGGAACGGCGTGCCATCCTCCTGCGCGTCGTCGATCGCCTCGCGCAGCGCGCCCCAGTCGATGCCGTGATGCTTGCAGAAATGGGCATCTTCCGCGGCGACCACCGCGCGCGGCAGGTAAGGCGACATGTCAGACAGATCGATCCATTGCCGGTGCATCGGCGCGCCGCGCAGGGAACGCCAGGCCATCAGCGTCGAGACGGGATGGCCGGTGCGGTAGAACGGCGTGATCAGATAAGGCACCAGAAGCGCGACGAGACACACCAGCAACAGGATTTTGACGACGCGCAAGCGGGCTTTCCGGGCGTGGCACTGAAGCTTAACAACGGCTCGGCTATTAAGTCTGTGATAATTCGGGTCTTTTCCAGCGCTTTTAAGGCGTTCCAAATGATTGACTGACACGCCCGCATAAAGGATTGTCCGGCCAATTTCGCATTTGGAGCCTTTCTTGATGACCGGCACGACCCCGCCCGACTTCGCCAAACGCCTGGACAAGACCGCCGACGATACCGAAGCCCTGCTGTCCCGGCTGTTGTCGGACGACGTCCTGCCCGACGAGATCGCGCGGCCGAAGCGGCTGATGGACGCGATGCGCTATTCGAGCCTTAACGGCGGCAAGCGGCTGCGCCCGTTCCTCGTGGTCGAGAGCGCCGCCGTGTTCGGCGTGCCGCGCGAGGCCGCATTGCTCGCCGGCGCGGCGCTGGAGTGCATCCACTGCTATTCACTGATCCATGACGATCTGCCGGCGATGGACAATTCGGACCTGCGCCGCGGCCGCCCCACCCTGCACAAGAAGACCGACGATGCGACCGCGATCCTCGCCGGCGACGGCCTGCTCACGCTCGCCTTCGACATCATCACCCGCGACGAGATCCATCGCGACGCCAATGTGCGGCTGCTCTTGACGCGCGCGCTGGCGCGCTGCGCTGGCATTGGCGGCATGGTCGGCGGCCAGATCCTCGATCTCGCCGGCGAAGGCCGCTTTGGCGGCAACGAGCCGATCGATGTCGCCCGTATTCAGCAGATGAAGACCGGCGCGCTGCTCCGCTATGGCTGCATCGCCGGCGCGATCCTCGGCCAGGCCTCGCAAAAGGAATATCAGGCGCTCGACGATTACGGCCGCGCGCTCGGCGAAGCCTTCCAGATCGCCGACGATTTGCTCGACGTTGAAGGTGATGCGGCCGCTCTCGGCAAGCCCTCGGGGCAAGACGCTGCACTCGGCAAGACCACCTTCGTCACCCAGCTCGGCATCGAAGGCGCCAAGCAGCGCGTGCGCGATCTCCTGGCGCGCGCCGACGCCGCGGTCTCAATCTTCGGCGACCGCGCCGCGGTGCTGCAAGCCGCCGCGCACTTCGTCGCCGAGCGGAAGAACTGATATCGACGAGGCCGATCGAATCGGCCTCCCGTCGGGTTTTCTTCATCTCGCCCCGCTTGCGAGGCGAGGGAGTGCACGGCCGCTGCGGTCGCAGCGAAAGTTCAACGAGAGGGCCGCAACCCCATGGGCATCGACAAAGACGATCCTGTCCTTGTCCGCTTCCGAAACATGTCGCGGCCGATGCGCGTGGTTTATGCGCGGCCGCGCACCTTCATCGCGCTCGGTACGGGCATCCTCGTCTGCCTGCTGCTGCCCGGCTCGTTTCGGCTGGTGACGCGGCTGTTGATCGGCTGGGATGCGCTGATCGCGACCTACCTCGTGCTGGTCTACGGCATGATGCTCAACAACGATCACCGCCATATCGGCCGCGCCGCCGCGATGCAGGACGACGGGCGCTTCGTGATCCTGCTGGTGACGGCGATCGGCGCATTCGCGAGCATCGCGGCGATCGTCTCTGAGCTTGGCGTGCCGCACCGCGGCGTGTTCGAACTGACCATCGCGATCACCACCATCGCGCTATCCTGGGCCGCCGTGCACACAACCTTCGCCCTGCACTATGCCCACGACTATTATCGTCACCCGGTCGGCGGACTGCAGTTTCCGAGCGGCGACAAGGACGATCACGCGGACTACTGGGATTTTGTCTATTTCTCGTTCGTCATCGGCATGACCGCGCAGGTCTCCGACGTCGGCATCACCGACAAGACCATCCGCCGCACCGCGACCGCGCACGGCATCGTCTCGTTCATCTACAACACGGCGCTGCTGGCGTTGACGGTGAACATCGCGGCGAGCGCGATTTCAAACTAGCTCGCCGTCCCGGGCAGGTCGTGCAATTGTGCACGTGGGCCGGGACGACGGCAGAGAGTCGGCTACCGGCAGACCTCGGCATTGGGAATGGCGTAGGGGCCGCCGCCGCCGCGGAATTCCAGACGGCAGCCGCGCGCGACGGGACGGCAATGGAGGGTGTCGCAATAGATCTGTCCGCCGCCTGCACCGGCCGCCGCACCCGCCTGCGCGCGCTGCCGTGCCGGACGCTCCTGCTGCTGCTGGCCGTCATCGCGCTTCGCGGTCGTGGGCTTGCCCGCACGCTTCTTCTCGCACTCATTGTCGTCGTTCAGCACATAGCCGTCGCGGCAGACGATCTTCGTACACTTGTCGCCGTCGGCCTTATAGCCTTGCTCGCACACCATCGGGCAGACGCGCGATTGTTTGGTCTTGATGCTATCGAGCGCATCGGTGCTGGCAACCTTCACGTCGAGCTTGGTGCCGGCATAGCGGTTGAACAGCGTCAGCGAACGTTGCGAGGCCGCATTCCAGTTGCCGTCGGCGGAGCCCGAGTAGCAGCCGACCCGGCCGAGCTCGGATTGCACCGATTTGGTGAGATCGAGCTGCGAGGTCGCAGGCGTCAGCGCGGCGACAGTAGTGCCGCCCGGCGCCGTGCGCGCCGCCGAATTGTCCTGGGTCGTCGTTGCAGCAAGATTGACGCGCTGCTGCTCGGCGGCAGCCGCCTGCTTCTGCGCCTGCTCCTTGGCCTGCTGCGCGGCAAGCTGCGCCTGCTCGGCAGCCTTGGCATTGGCTTCGGCTTTGGCCTGTGCATCCTTCTGCGCGCCGGCCGCGGCGAGACGATCGCGCTCGGCCTCCGCCTGCTTGGCCTTCTCCATCGCCGCCGCATGGGCCTGCTCGGCCGCGATCTTGTCGACCTGAAGCCTTGCAAGGCTCGAATAGAAGCCGTCCGGATGCTGCGCCAGGAACGCGTCCCACGCCGCCTTGTTGCCGACCTGGAGCGCAAGTTCATAGTCGCGCCGCACCTCGGCCTGCGGATTGGCCGGAGGCGCGGTCGGCGCCACGGCGGCGACCTTGGCCGGCACCAGCGGCACGTCGTCGCCACCGAGCGAGCCGTACACGAACGGCTCCTGCTTGTTGTTGGTGGTCTTGAGCACGTCGTCGCGCACGAAGCCGAAAGCGCGACGGACGTCGAGGCCGGGCGTCGTCAGATGGTTCGACAGCGCGACGGTGAACGGGCTGTTGGCGCCGTCGCCGTCCTGCGCCGTAAAGCCGGCCTTCGCGGAATAGGCGATCAGCGTGTTCGGGCTCGCCGGCTCGACCTGGGCGAGACCGCGGCCGATGCCGCGCGAAGCGATCGTGCGCTTCATGGACTTCGCAAAGGGATTGTCGCGGCAGGCATCGAGGATCACCAACCGAAGCTGTTTTGCGGGGTCGATCGCGACCAGCACGCGGTCGAGCGACAATGCTTCGTCATAGACGTCGGTATCGCGCTCGAGCTTGGCGTCGACCGGGATCAGATAGTTCGAGCCGTCGACCTCGATGCCGTGGCCGGCGTAATAGACCACGGCGATGTCGGCGCTGCGCGCGGCATCGGCAAAGTCGCGCAGCGCGCGCCGCGTATCCAGCGCCGACAAATCGTGGCGGGAGTCGACGACGTCGAAGCCGGCGTCCTTCAGCGTCTTCGCCATCACACTCCCGTCGTTGACCGGGTTCGTAAGCTGTGGCGCGTTTTGATAGGCGGAATTGGCCAGCACCAGCGCCACGCGTTTGGCGGCAAAGGCGGGCCCGGCGCCAAGCAACAGCGCGAAAGCGAGAAGAAGCGGGCAAAACCTGAACAGATTGCGCATGACACGGCTTCCAAAAAACGAGGGGAATTCGACACCCTCTCAGCCTTGGTAGCAAGATCCGGCCCGGACGCTTGTGAGGGATATCACGAAGCCAGCGCCGGGAACCCTTTTCATTAGTCTCGCCAAACCTCTAGCGGTTCGTTTGCGCCTGCCCCGGGGCGGTTCCCTGCCCCGTCCGCCTCACCCGGCGCCGACATGCCCCTGATATTGTGGCAGATCGTCCGTGATCTCGTACCAGGGCGCCTTGGAGCCCACGAAAATGTGGGCGGTCGGCCGGATCGTGGGGGCGTCGACCAGCGTTCCCATCGCCACGTGCATCCATTGGCCGTCGCGCACCACGGAATAGAGCAGCGAACCGCAGCGCCGGCAGTGCGCGTCATGGTTCGTTTCTTGGGTGGTGTCATCGCCATAGATCAGGCGCGCGTTTTCGCCGCCGACGACGCGAAACTTGCTCCGCTCGATGCCTGCGAACGGCTTGAAGGCGGCGCCGGTGGTGCGGCGGCAGTTCGAGCAGTGGCAGTTCAGCGCGTAGGCGAATTCGTCCGCAACCTCGTATCGTACGGCGCGGCAGAAGCATTCGCCGGCAAGGATACGAGCGTTCTTTTCTTTTAATGCAGCCATGACGAAATCCCACCGCGGACGACCAAGTCACCCATAGCGCAATTGGGCGCGCGCGACTAAGTTTGCCGCGAACAGACATTCGGGAGGATAACCGATGAGCTATGACCGTTCGAGCGTCGAGGCCGTGGTGCAGGGCTATTTCGACGCGCTCTACGAAGGCGATGCCGACAAGCTCGGCGCAGTGTTTCACCCCAGCGCTGATCTGCGCTGGGTGGAAAAGGGCGAGCTGAAGATCCTGACCGTGCCGGACTGGCTCGCCTGGGTGCGCAAGCGCGCCTCCGCGAAGGCCGAAGGCAAGCCGCGTGATGATTTCATCGTCACCATAGACCGTTCCGACGACAAGACCGCCTTCATCAAGGTCAAGTGCCAGCTACCGCCGCGCTATTTCACCGACTATCTCGTCGCGATGAAGCTCGCCGACGGCTGGCAGATCGTGTCGAAGTCGTATCGGTATGACCTGAAGGATTGAGTGCTTTCTCCCTCTCCCTGTTCTTACGAGGAGAGGGGCCGTCTCCGCAAAGATGGCATCAGTTGGAATCGCGGAGACTCCCCCTCACCCGGAATCCGCACTACGCGCGCATTCCGGCCTCTCCCCGCGAGCGGGGCGAGGCGAAAGGACCGAGAACTGCGTCCACAAACTCGTCATTGCGAGCGTAGCGAAGCAATCCAGACTGTCACCGCGAAAAGATTCTGGATTGCTTCGCTGCGCTCGCAATGACGGAGACTGCGGGTAGAGCGAAAGTCCCCCACAACACCTGCGCGCCGTCTCCTTCGCACCGCGCGGCCTGGCGGCCGCGGGCGAGTAGACCATGGGCATGGCGTCTTGCGGAGCAGGTTTTCGGTCACGCTTGCGCGAAGCGTCATAAATTTGTCAGGACACTGTCCGAAACCAAAATCGGCCGCTTCCGTCGCGTGCCGCCTCGTTCATCTCGGTTAAGGATTCCCATGACCCTGGATCGTCGTTCCCTGCTGGCAGGCCTTGCCCTCATGGCTGTCGGCCCCGCCCGCGCGCAGGAAGCCCCGCCCGAGCTGGAAGCGTACGAGCGCCAGAGCGGCGGCAAGATCGGCGTCCATGCCGAAAACCTCCTAACCGGCGCAAAACTCTCCTGGCGCGCCGACGAACGCTTCGTGATGTGCAGCACCTTCAAGGCCTCGCTCGCGGCCTGCGTGCTGTCACGGGTCGATCGCGGCGAGGAAAAACTCGACGCGATGATCTCTTACGGCAAGGCCGACCTGCTCGACTACGCGCCGGCGGCGAAGGAGAACCTTGCCTCCGGCGCGATGTCTGTCACCGACATGTGCAAGGCGATCGTGGAGATCAGCGACAACACCTGCGCCAATCTGTTGCTGGCGCGAATCGGCGGCCCGGCCAAGCTGACCGCGTTCTGGCGCAGCATCGGCGACAACGTGTCCCGGCTCGATCATGACGAGCCGGAGCTGAACCGCTCGCCGCCCGGCGATCCCAACGACACCACGACGCCGGCGGCAATGATTGGCAATCTCCGTCGCCTCGTCATCGGCGACGCCCTGTCCGCGACGTCGCGCGCGCAGCTCACCGAGTGGATGGTGAATTGCAAGACCGGCGCCAACCGCCTGCGCGGCGGCCTGCCCAGTAGCTGGCGGATCGGCGACAAGACCGGCAACAACGGCAGGGACGCCTCGGGTGACATCGCGGTGGCCTGGCCAAAGCCTGATGCACCGATCCTGATCGCGGCCTATACGCAAGGCGGCAAGCCTGACGCCGCGCAGCTCCAGGCGGTGTTTGCCGGCGTCGGGCGCATGGTGGCACAAAAGCTGGGCTGATCCGGCCGGATTGACCAGGCCTGCGCTTCCGAGGCAAGTGAACGGTCATGGAAGCCAAATTTCAGACCTTTCTCATCCTGCTTGCGGTGCTTGCGGGCACGGCGCTCGCGGCGCGGCGGTTCAACGTCGCACCGGCCATTCTACTGATGCTCGCAGGCGTCGGGCTCGCCTTCGTGCCGGGCATGCCGCCGGTCGAGCTGCCACCGGAACTCGTGCTCTTGATGGTGCTGCCGCCGCTGATCTACTCGGCGAGCGTCGCCATGAGCTGGCGCGAGTTCAAGAACAATCTGCGCCCGATCGTGCTGCTCGCGGTCGGCTGCGTGATCTTCACCGCGGCGATGGTGGCGACGGCCGCGCACTATCTGATCGGCATGCCCTGGACCATCGGCTTCCTGATGGGCGCGATCGTCGCGCCGCCTGACGTGGTCGCGCCGCTCGCGATCGCGCGCCGGCTACACATGCCGCGACGGCTGCTGGTCATCCTCGAAGGCGAAGGGCTCGCCAACGACGCGACCGCACTGATCCTCTACCGCTTCGCGCTCGCTGCGATCATGACCGGAAGCTTCTCGCTGCCGCTGGCGGCCGGCGAATTCATGCTCATCGTCGCCGGCGAGATCGCGTTCGGCATCGGCGTCGGCTGGCTCTCCTTGCGCGCCCGCAAATGGGCGCGGGATCCGCAGGTCGAGCTCACGCTCTCGCTGATCACGCCCTACATCGCCTATTGGCTGCCCGAGCATGTCGGCGGCTCCGGCGTGATCGCGACTGTCGCCTGCGGCCTCTATGTCAGCTGGAACGGGCCGCTCTGGATCTCGTCGGCCACGCGCCTGCAGGGCATCTTCTTCTGGGACCTGATCATCTATTTGATCGAGGGCATCCTGTTCCTGCTCACCGGCTTCCAGATGCGCGATCTCTACGAGAAGTCGAAGGCGTTTCCGCTGGACGAGATCATGATCGCCACCGCCGTGGTGATGGTCGTGATCATCGTCGCGCGCTTCGCCTGGCTGTTTCCGGCGACCTACCTGCCGCGAATGCTCAGCAAGTCGCTGCGCGAGCGCGATCCGTCGCCGCCCTGGCAATGGCCGTTCACGCTCGCCTTCACCGGCGTGCGCGGCGCCGTCTCGCTCGCGGCCGCGCTCGCGCTGCCGTTCGCCTTGCCCGGCGGCGAGGCCTTCCCCTATCGCGACTTGATCCTGTTCGTCGCCTTCGGCGTCATCTTCATCTCGCTGATCGGTGTCGGCCTCACCTTGCCGCCGGTGGTGCGCTGGCTCGGCATCGCCGATGCCGGCCGCCACGAGCATGTCGCCGAGCATGAGGCCGAGATTTCCGCGCGCAGGCAGGCGCTCGAAGCTGCGCTGAAATCGCTCGACACCATGACCGAACAGAAGGACATCTCGGATGAGGTCATAAGACTGCTGCGGGCTCGCCACGAGATCCGCACCAACCAGCTCCCCGATTCGCTCGACCCCTCGCACCACGACGTCTCCGCCACCGGCACCGCGCTAACCCGCGAGCTGATCGCCGCCGAGCGCAAATTCATCCACGTGTTGCTGCGCGACGGCCAGATTACCGACGAGACCCGCCGCCGCATCGAGCGCGACCTGGATCTGGAAGAAGCAAGCCTCGCGAACCGGGAATATAAGGGGGCGCCGCTGTAGCGGCACTAGCAGCCTCGTCCCGGACAAGCGCAGCGAAGCGGAAGCGCAGATCCGGGACGACTACCGAGAGTGCCGATAGCTCTCGTCCGACTACTGCCGCCTCTCGCAAAACTCCTTCATCGCGTCCGCCACCGCCGCTGCAATCAACCCATGCCGCTCCGGCGAGTTCATCGCCATCTCCTCGTCGCGGTTGATGATCGAGCCGCCTTCCAGCAACACCGCCGCGCTTCTGGTGCGGGAGAGCACGACGAGCTGGTCGTAGCTGTAGACACCGACATCCTTGTCCAGCAGCGGATGCCGGTAGCGGCCCATCAGCGGCAGTGTGTACTGGGTCGCATAGTGCAGGCCGCGCTCCTTCAGCTCCTTGCCGAGCAGGCGCGCGAACATCATGCTGATCGCAAAGTGCGGGTTTTGCCGGGACACGAACAGCGAGTGGCCGGAGAAGCGGTCGCTAAAATGGCTTTTTGCACCTTCGAACTCCCATTCCTCGAGCAATTTGTCCGGTACCGAATCGTGATGAACGGACAGGAAGAAATCCGCTCTCGCGTCGTTGGCGACACCGACACGCCTCAGCAGGCTCACCCTCGCCTTGCCGTCCGTGACCAGCAGGCGCGTCGCGGCAAAGCCTTCGGACTTGAGCTTGCCGACGATCAATTTCGCCAGCCTGAGATTGAAGCCGAATTCGGGATCGTTGCGCGCGCTCAAGGCGCCAAACGACTCCGAGGTGTGACCGACATCGACAAAAATCCGGAACTTTGGCTTCTCGCACTTCACCGCCGGCAGCGGCGCCGGCTTTGACTTCGGTTTTGGCTTGGCCTTCGGCTTGACGAGCGGAGGCTTCTTGGCCGTGGCCGCGACGCTTGGACCTGCCGGCGCGAGCGTCAGCACGACGAGCGCTGCGACGAGGCCGGCGATGATGCTCCGCGCCTGCCGCAAGCGCTACTCCGCCGCCGCGATGCGGGGACGCCCGACAAAGCCCGCGACATAGGCGTCGCGCTCGCCTTGCGTCAACGGCCGCTCGCCCATGCCGTCCCCGGATCTGCTTCGGTCAGGAATTTGTTGTCCTCCGCGCGGAGCATGGTGGATTCTCCGGACGTTATTTTCGGCAAGATTGGCGCGGGAGTGGAGGAACGTCAACGCAAGAACGGCTCTCGTGTCCCGGACGCGACGCGGCATGAAATGACGCGACGCAGACCCGGGATCCATTGTGGCTGGGTGGGCCCCGGCTCAGCAGCGCACCGCTGAAGAAGCGCTGCGCTGCGTCCGGGGCACGAGAGCGAGCTATACCGGCCTCTCCCCCTTCACCGTCACCCGCGTCCCTGACCTCGTGTGGGGCCAGTAGTCCCACATCGCGCGGTGCTGGGTGCAGCGGTTGTCCCAAAAGGCGATGGCGTTCTCGGTCCAACGAAAGCGGCATTGGAACAGCGGGTTCTCCGCGTGCTGGTAGAGATAGGCCAGCATCGCGTCGCTCTCGTCGCGGGGAACGCCGTTGATGTGACGGGTAAAACCGCGGTTGACGTAGAGCGCTTTCTTGCCCGTCACCGGATGTGTACGCACCACCGGATGCTCGGCGTTCGGATAGGAGGGCCTGTCGGCGACGCCGTAATTGGCGTAGAGCCCGCGATAGATCGGCTCGCCGTCATGCAGCGCCGTGAGGCCGTCGAGATAGGCCTTCATGCGGTCCGACAGCGCCTCATAGGCCGCATACATGTTGGCGAACAGCGTGTCGCCTCCGCGCGGCGGGCATTGCTTGATGTAGAGGATCGAGCCCATCGGCGGCTCGAGGTCACACGACACGTCGGAATGCCAGCCCTCGCCGTTCGCCCGCGGCGAGTTCTTGTCGGCATAGATCTTCATCAGCGCCGGGTCTTCATCCTCGTGGGGCGCGGCTGGATGAAAGTGCAGCTCGCCGAACTTGCGGCCAAAGGCGAGATGTTGTTGTGGCGTGATCTCTTGGTCGCGGAAGAAGATGACGAGGTTTTCGGCGAGCGCACGGTGGATCTCGTCCATCTGCCGGTTGGAGCGCGCCTCGCCATCGACGAGCTTGCCGATGTCGACACCGGAGATTTCCGCGCCGATGATCGGCGTGAGCTTTTCGACGGCGATCGTCTCATAGGCCGCGCCGTCCTCCGCCATGTGGCGATAGCGCGGGCCTTGCTTGCCGGACAAAGAGCTCATGGGCGGTGTCTCCCGATCGTTCTTGATTGGAAGGCATCGTAGCAATGTCGGGCGGGTTAGCGAAGCGTAACCCGCCGCTTCGCGCGCGCAAAAAAAATAGGGCGGGTTACGCTTGCGCTAACCCGCCCTACGATTCCTGACCTTGGAGGAAACCTACTCCGCCGCAGTCACCGGCACCTTGGCGCCGTAGCGCTGGTCGATGTAGTCGATCACCAGCGCCTTGAAGTCGGCGGCGATGGTCGGACCGCGCAGCGTGCGGAACTTCTTGCCGTCGACGAAGACGGGCGCGGCCGGCGCTTCGCCGGTGCCGGGCAAGGAGATGCCGATATTGGCGTGCTTGGATTCGCCGGGGCCGTTGACGATGCAGCCCATCACGGCGACGTTGAGCTCTTCGACGCCCGGATATTTCGTCTTCCAGGTCGGCATCTCCTCGCGGATGAAATCCTGGATCGAGCCTGCCAGCTCCTGGAACGTGGTCGAGGTGGTGCGGCCGCAGCCGGGGCACGCCGCGACCAGCGGCACGAAGGTGCGGAAGCCCATGGTCTGCAACAGCTCCTGGCCGACCTGCACCTCGCGGGTGCGGTCGCCGCCGGGCTCCGGCGTCAGCGAGATGCGGATGGTGTCGCCGATGCCCTGCTGCAAGAGGATGCCGAGCGCGGCGGACGAGGCGACGATGCCCTTGGTGCCCATGCCGGCTTCGGTGAGACCGAGATGGATGGCGTAGTCGGAGCGGCTGGCGAGAACTTCATAGACCGCGATCAGATCCTGCACCGCCGACACCTTGGCCGACAGGATGATGCGGTCCTTGGGCATGCCGAGCTCTTCGGCGCGCGCCGCCGAGAGCAGCGCGGACTGCACCATGGCTTCGCGCATCACCGCGCGCGCATCGCGCGGATTGGCCGAGGCCGCGTTCTCGTCCATCAGCTTGGAGAGCAGCTCCTGGTCGAGCGAACCCCAGTTCGCGCCGATGCGGACCGGCTTGTTGTTCTTGTTGGCGATCTCGATGATGTCAGCGAATTGCGTGTCGCGCTTGTCCTTGAAACCGACATTGCCGGGATTGATGCGATACTTGGCGAGCGCTTCGGCGCAGGCCGGATAGGCCGCGAGCAGCTTGTGGCCGATATAGTGGAAGTCGCCGATCAGCGGCGTATCGATGCCGCGCTTGAGCAGGCCGTCGCGGATATGCGGAACGGCGGCAGCGGCCTCCTCGCGATCCACGGTGATGCGGACCATCTCGGAGCCGGCGCGGGACAGCGCTGCGACCTGGGCGATGGTGCCGTCGATATCGGCGGTGTCGGTGTTGGTCATCGACTGCACGACGATCGGCGCGCCGCCGCCGACGGCGACGTTGCCGACCTTGACCTGAGTGGTGTGATGGCGCGGCTGCGGCCCCGCGATGTCGGAATCGATGGTGTTTTCGGGCTTGTTCATGGCGTCCAAATATCAGGTTTTGGTGACTTTCAGCAATGCATCAGCGGGCGCCTGCACCACCGGACTCGGCCGATTAACCAGAAAAAGTCCAGCAATTACAAGGAGCGCCGCGGCACCGAAGGCCAAGCTTAGATTGTCATGCATGATGAAATAACTACCCACCACGCCAAACAAAGGTGTGATGAAGGTAAAAGCCGACAATTTGCTGGCCGAATAAGCCTTTACCAGCGCGAACCAAAGCGTGAACGTCGTTCCGACCACCCAGACGGCCTGAAACACCATCAGGGTCAGGGAGAGCGGACTGGGCTGGTGCGTGATGGATTCGCCGAACAAATAGGCCGCGAGCCCCAGAATCGGGATCGACATCGCCACCTGATAGCCTAGCGCCTTCTCCGGCGCCGCAAAACGCAGCCGGGTCGACTTGGCAACCAGCGTGGTCGCCGCCCAAAGCGAGGCGCCGCCGACGATCATGAGATCACCGAGCAGCACTTTTGCGTCGACGTCCGCTTGCGGCACGCCGATCGCCAGCGCCACACCGGCAAAGCTCACGGCCAGGCCCAGCCATTGCGTTCCGCTGAGCCGCTCGCCGAGCACCTGATAGGAGCCGAGTGCGACGAAGAACGGCGCGGTGTAGAGGAACACGACCGCGCGGGACGCCAAGGTGAAGCGAATGCCCTGATAGATCAGGACGAACTCCACGCCGAACATCAGCCCGGCGATGACGCCGGCCTGCCATGTGCCGTCACGCTCGAAGAATTTTACGCCGCGCAAGGTGCCGACGATGAACAGCACCGGCAGCGCGCCCATCGAGCGGATCATCGCCTGCAGCATCGGCGGGATATCCGGCAGAACCAGCTTCACCGCGATCTGGTTAAAACCCCAGGTCAGGCACAGCATGAGCATGAGGGCGATGGCGCCGGCACTGAGGGGGCGCCCGGCGGACGGACTTGTTGGTTCTGACATTTCTTCCCGGGACCGGCTTCTTGCCGTGTTGTTCTATGAGCTTGTCTGACAATGGGTGCAGGTGCCTGTGATCTCGACCACGGACAGTCGTGGCGCAAAGCCGGAACTGCGCGCCGCCTGGTTGAGGCCTTGCGCGAAGGGCGCGGCCTGGATCTCGCCGACCAGGCCACAGCGCTCGCAGATCAGGAACGCCACCGCCGAGGTCGCGTCGTGGTCGTGGGCGCAGGCGAGATAGGCATTGCGGCTTTCGATGCGGTGCACGAGACCGTTGGCCATCAGGAAATCGAGCGCGCGATAGACCGTGATCGGCGCGGGCCGCGGCATCGACTTCGCGAGCTCGTCGATCACCTCATAGGCGCCGAGCGGCCGGTGGCTGGAGAGCAGCGCCTGCAGCACCTGGCGGCGGATCGGCGTGAACTTTTGCGACCGCTGCTCGCAAACCGCTTCGGCATGCGTCAGCGCGTCCGCAGTGCAGCGGCCGTGATCGTGATCGGGCGCAGGAAATGCCGGCTTTGTGAGGCTCATCGCAGCCCATTTGTAGCATTTCGGCCCGGGAACCCAAAGCGCGCCCCCGCAATCGGCTGCCAGCCATGCTTTGGCGGCGGAGCAGCGTCCCGTTAACCCGGCATGCGGGAGATCGTAAGCTTACTTATAATATCGCAAGCTTATTGGAGACCAAGCATATGAGCCGCGGTTCCGTGGACCACAACTTCCTGTTCACGCTGGGCGAGGTGTTCCGGCTGATCCGGGTCTATGCCGACAAGGAGGCGTCCCGCTTCGGCATCACCCGCGCGCAATGGGCGGTCCTCGCCAAGGTCGAACGCAGCGAAGGCATGAAGCAGTCGGAGCTCGCCGAGCTCCTGGAGATGCAGCCGATCACGCTGACCCGCCTGATCGACAAGCTCTGCGACAACGACTGGATCGAGCGCCGCAGCGACGCCAGCGACCGCCGCGTCAACCGTCTCTATCTGAAGAAGGCCGGGCGCGCCTTGCTCGGCAAGATGAGCGGCCTGCGCTCCGAGCTCACCGCCAACGCGCTCGACGGCATCAACCCGGCCGATGCCCACCGCCTCCTCACCCAACTCGAAACAATCAAGGAAAACGTGCGCACCGCGATCCAGAATTCCGGCGCGGAGCAAGTGCGTAAGGAGCCACGCTATGGCTGATCAGGTCATCAAATTCGCACCCGAGCAGAAGGGCGCGCCGAGCGGCAAGCCGACCAAGAAGCTCGCCGCAGAACCGCGCCGCCGCCTGATGGCCGGCATCCGCCGCTATCGCCGCTTCCTGCTGATGGTCGTGCTGCCGTCCGTGGCCGCAATCGCCGGCATCACCTTCTATCTGCACGGCGGCCGCTACGTCGGCACTGACGATGCCTATGTCGGCGCACAGAAGGTGCTGATCACCCCTGACATCTCCGGCAAGATCGACAAGGTCGTGGTGAAGGAGGGGCAGGTCGTCAAGGAGGGCGACGTGCTGTTCGAGATCGACGCGGTGCCGTTCCGTCTCGCGGTGGACCAGGCCAAGGCCACGCTCGACCAGGCGCGCACGACCTATGACAATCTCGTCGCCAACATCAAGATCTACGGCCAGATGCTGGACCTTGCGCAGCAGGGCATGGACCTGAAGCAGAAGGACGTCGAGCGCAAGCAGGCGCTGGTGAAGAACAATTTCGGCTCGCAGCTCGACCTCGACAACGCGTCGACCGCCGTGGTCACCGCCGGCGCCCAGGCGCAATACGTCAAGCAGCAGCTCTCCAACGCCACGACGCAACTGCTCGGCAATCGCGAGCTGCCGCTGGAACAATTCCCGCCCTACGCTCAGGCCAAGGCCAAGCTCGACGAGGCCCAACGCAACCTCGACCACACCGTGCTGCGGGCACCGATGAGCGGCGTGGCGACGCAGGTCGAGCAGATCCAGCTCGGCCGCTTTATTTCCGCCGGCACGGCAGTGTTTTCGATCGTCGACATCGCCCACCCCTGGGTCGACGCCAATCCGAAGGAAAGCGACCTCACCCATGTCACGGTCGGCCAGAGCGTGACGCTCGAGGTGGACGCATTCCCCAACCACGTCTTCAAGGGCAAGATCGGCTCGCTGTCGCCCGGCACCGGCGCGCAGTTCGCGATCCTGCCGCCGCAGAACGCCACCGGCAATTTCGTCAAGGTGGTGCAGCGCGTGCCCGTGCGGATCTATTTCGACGACAACGACAAATACGTGAAGAAGCTGAAGGCCGGCATGAGCGTCTATGCCACCATCGACACCGGCCATCAGCGCACGCTGACAGGTCTGCTCGGCCTGTCGGCCACCGCGAACCAGGACAAGGACGACTGATCCGATGTCCGGTCCTGCGGCAAACCTGATGGTCCCCGGCCTGCGCCGGAACATGGTGACGATCTGCGCCATGACCGCGACCATCATGCAGGCGCTCGACACCACGATCGCCAACGTGGCGCTGCCCTACATGCAGGGCACGCTGTCGGCCTCGCAGGACCAGATCAACTGGGTGCTGACCTCCTACATCGTCGCCGCCGCCATCATGACGGCACCGGTGGGGTGGATCGCCAACCGGTTCGGCCGCAAGCGCATCTTCATCATCTGCTCTGCAGGTTTCACCTTCGCATCCGTGCTGTGCGGTCTCGCGCAGGACATCAACCAGATGGTGCTGTTCCGCCTGCTGCAGGGCGTGTTCGGCGCGGCGCTGGTGCCGCTGTCGCAATCGGTGATGCTCGACTATTACACGCTCCAGGAACGCGCCAAGGCGATGTCGATCTGGGGCATGGGCGTGATGATGGGCCCGATCATGGGCCCCTCGCTCGGCGCGTGGCTCACCGAGACCTATTCCTGGCACTGGGTGTTCTTCGTCAATCTGCCGTTCGGCGCGATCACCGTGATCGGGCTGATCGTCTTCATGGACGAGACGAAGAAGGATCTGACCCTCAAATTCGACTGGTTCGGCTTCGCGGCGCTGGCGGTCGCGATCGGCGCGCTGCAGCTCGCGCTCGACCGCGGCGAGCAGCTCGGCTGGCTCGAATCGCCCGAGATCGTGGCCGAGTTCGTCGTCTCGGCGGTCGCGTTCTACTACTTCTTCGCGCACTCCTTCACGACGTCGCGGCCCTTCATCCGGTTCGAGCTGTTCAGGGATCGCAATTTCGTCACCGGGTGCATTTTCATGACCGTGATGGGACTGGTGCTGTTCTCGACCATGGCACTCTCCTCGCCCTTCATGCAGAACGTGATCGGCTATCCCATCATCACCGCCGGCATGCTGCTGGCGAGCCGCGGCGTCGGCACGTTCTTCGCCATGATGCTGGTCGGCCGCCTGATGCGCTACATCGAAGCGCGCACCCTGATCATCTCGGGTCTCAGCCTGACGGCAGGATCGCTGTTCTACATGACCGCGTGGACCGACCTCACGCAGGTGCCGGAGATCATCACCGTCAGCGTCATTCAGGGATTTGGCTTCGGTCTCGTGTTCGTGCCGCTTTCAACCGTGGCGTTCCTGACGCTGTCAAATAATCTGCGCACCGATGGCACGGCGATGCTGACGCTCGTGCGCAACGTCGCGAGCTCCGTCGGCATTTCCGTCGTCATCGCCGAGCTGACGCAGGGCACGCGGAAGACCTATGCGATCCTCTCCGAGCACATCAACCCGTTCAACCACGCGCTCCAGATGCCTGATGTGCGGGGCCTCATCAACCTCTCCACCGATGCCGGCCGCGCCATGGCCGACAAGATCATCACCATGCAGGCGCAGATCATCGCGTTTGCACACGACTACCAGCTCGTGATGCTGTTCGTGCTCTGCACCATCCCGCTCGCGCTGATGATCGGCTCGACCAAGGCCACGCTACGCAAGCAGGCGGCCGGGCCGGAACATGCGGTGATGGAGTAAAGCGACACAGCACCCCATTCTCCACGGTCATGCCCCGGCTTGACCGGGGCATCCAGTACGCCGCGGCCCTTCCGTATTCGTCGCTGTCTCTGGGATACTGGATCGCCCGGTCAAGCCGGGCGATGACAGCGAGTGAATGGTGCGAGCATCAATCCAGCAGCTCCCTACAGTTCAGATCATCCACCGCCATAAAAACCCGCTCGAGATTATTCCACCAGATCACCGGCGGGATGTTGCCGACCCATTGCCAGACCGGCTTGGTGATGTGCCAGAGCACCGACCAGCGATAATCCTGCGCCAGCGCGTCGCGGTCGTAGCCCTCGACGCCGTGGCCGAGCAGCGTCTCGTGATAGATGTCGAGCAGCGGCTCTTCGAGCGCGCGCCTGCGGTCGGGATACCAGTGCAGCGCCATCATATAGGCGAGGTCGCCGGTCGGCACCCCGATGCCCCACAGGTCGAAATCGAAGATGCGCACGGTGTCGGCGCCGACATCGCGCGGCAGCAGGAAATTCCAGACATGGGCGTCACCATGCGTGATGCTCATGTGACGGCGCGCATGGTAGCGCTGCGCGAGGCGGGCGGACCGATCGATCAGGCGCTCATAGGTGTCGCGCCGCTCGCCGTCGAGGCGATCGCCGAGATGATCGGCAAAGCGGGCGAAGTGTCCGGCGAATTCCGCATTGTTCCGCGTCATGGCATCCTGATCGAGCCAGACGCCGATACTCTCGCCAAGGCGGGCATCGTCCCACCAGCTCGCATGCATGCTCGCGAGCGCACGCACGATCGCGATCGTCTCTGCGGTCGATGGCGGCACCGGCCATGTGGTGGCGATATGATGCGTGTCGGTAAGGTCCTCGAGCAGCAGGTGCCAGGCGAGCGTGTCCTCGTCGAACTTGCCGTCAAAGCAGCGCGGGACAAGGAACCGCGGCATCAAGGGTGCGAGCCTGGTGTAGAAGGCGACCTCGTGCCGGCCGCCATTCGCAAAGCTCTTGCCGAAGGTGGCATTGGGCATCTTGAGAAGCAGCGATGACGGCGCGCCGGCGGCGTCGCCGACATAGCGCAGCCCAATGCGGATGATGTGCGACAGCACCGTGTCGCGCGCATGCAGCAGCTTGACCTCGCGCACAGCGCCGGCATCGAGTGCGCCGGCCTTGCGCAGCAGGCTGGTGAGCGTGGCGGCGTCGGCCACGGGTGGCAGTTGCGGATCTGTCATAAAGATGCGGTGCCCCGGATGCCGGGCCATCCTGCACGATCGCGCGCGTGAGCACCAGCGGCCGCCGTCACATCCGGCTTACGCCGCGGTCGACTCCCGCACGGTACGGACCAGCACCGACTGAAGCAACGACAGGTTCGTCGACACGCCGGAGATCGCCTGGCGCATCTCGCCGGCCCGCGCATTGACGGCGTCGGCATCCCGGCTGACATGGGCGATCTTGGTGGAGACCTCCTTGGCGGCAGAGGCGGATTCCGAAATCGAGCGCGCGATCTCGCGCGTCGCGGCATCCTGCTCCTCCATCGCTGAAGCGACCGAGGTCGCGACGCCGTCGATCTCGACGATGTGGCCGCCCATCTCCTCCACCGCGTTGACCGCGGCCTGGGTCGAGGCCTGGATCTCCGCGATCAGGCGCGCGATCTCCTCGGTCGATTTGGCGGTCTGGTCGGACAGCGACTTGACCTCGGCGGCGACGACCGCAAAGCCGCGGCCGGCCTCGCCCGCACGCGCCGCCTCGATCGTGGCGTTGAGCGCCAGGAGATTGGTCTGCCCCGCGATGCCGCCGATCAGGTCGGAGACCTCGGCGATCTTCTTCACCGAGCCCGACAGCGCCTGGATGGTCGAGCGCGCCTGCTCGCGGCCGGCGACGGCCGCCTTGGTGACGTGGCTGGTGCGCGACACCTGGGTCGCGATTTCGCGAATCGAGGTGGTCAACTGCGCGGCAGCGGCGGACACCGTCTGGGCGTTGGAGAGCGCCTGCTCGGAGGCGGCGGCGACCGACTGCGATTCCGTCGACAGCGCGCGCGCAATGTCCGACAGGCCGGAGGCGGCCTGCTCCACATGCTGCGTCGTCCGGGCCGCGGTCTCGACCGAGGCGCCGGTTTCACGTTCGACGGTCTCGGCCATGTCGAGCAGGGCCTTGCGCTTGGCGGCGCTCGCCTCCTGCTCGGCGCGCAACTGCTCGTCGCGAAGGCGGGCGTTGTCCTGCCCGCTGTGCTTGAACACGGCGAGCGCGCTCGCCATCGAGCCGACCTCGTCGCGCCGGCTGGCATAGGGGACTTCGGCGCTGAGATCGCCGGTCGCCAGCTTTTGCATCGCGTCGGTCATGCGCCCGATCGGACGGATGACGCCGAGCATGATGAAGGCAAGGCCGGCGGCGATCAGCGCCAGCACGGCGGCCGACACGCCCCACACGACATAGGAGATCGAGGCGTCGCGGTCGGCGGCAAGCTTCTCCATATCGGAATTCTGCTTGTTGGCGCGCTCCACGATCCAATCGATGACGGCGCGGTGAGCGGTATAGGCCTCCTTGAGCTGGGCATAGGCGCGCTCGGCCGCCGCGGTGTCCTTGCTCTTCAGCGCCGGCACGAGCTGATCGGCGGCCTTGAAGAACTTTTGCACCTCGGCATCGGACTTCTGCACCAGCGCGGTCTTCAATTCGGCCGTCAGGCTGGAGCCGGTCCAGAAGGTCTTGCGGTCGTCATAGTCCTTGCGGAGCTGGACCAGGCGTTCGCTGTGGGCGGCCAGCTGATCCGGCTCGCGCATCGCCAGCGTCGCCTCGAGATAGGCTTCGATCACATAGGCCGGCGGCGGCAAAATGTCGGCGACGAGGTCGTTGCCAAGCTTGATGTCGGAATAGAGCGGACCACCGACCTTGAGCTCGCGTAGCGCGTAAGCACCGGTAGCGACGACGGCGGTGAAGCCGAGCACGAGCAAGAGACCAAAAGCAATGATGGCTGAGGAAATCGACAGGCGCATTTTCATGGGCAATCCGACATTAGGAATCGCCAGAAGATACGTGCCACTCGTCAACGGAAGCTGAAGAGTCGGGTCAGAACCCGGAAAAGTTGTAGACCGTAGAACAACGGAGCCACAGCCGTTGCGTGCGCTGAGCAAGAAGTCGGGCAGTCCTAGAGCCGCGCTACTTGATCGGCGGCCGCGGCAGCACGGCTTCGCCGGCCTCCAGCCGATAGACATGGTCGAGTGAGTACCACGGCGCCGTCACGCTGCCATCGCTTGGGTGCGGCGCGTCATGGCGTATGAAATTACCGATCAGCGCCTTGGTCACGCCGAACTGCACGTCGCTGTCGAGATGCGGGTCGTTGGGATCATAGACCTGCGAGATCAGCACCTTGAATCCCGGTTTGAAGATCAGCGCATGCAGATGCGCGGGACGATAGGGATGGCGATCCTGCGCCTTTAGAAGACGGCCGACGACGCCGTTGGTCGGAATGGGATAGCCGACCATCATCACCGAACGGAACGAGAAGCGGCCATCAGCGTCGGTCGTGAACTTGCCGCGCAGGTTCATGTCGGCCTGCTCGGGATCCTGGTTCTCATAGAAGCCGACCGGCGACGCATGCCAGACGTCAATCTCGGCGCCCGCGACGGGGCGGCCCTGCCTGTCCACCACGCGCCCTTGAACGAACAGCGTCGCGCCGGGCGTTTCGGAGCGGACGATCGAGCCACCGTTCTCCACCCGCGGCGAGTTCATGCGCCAGAACGGACCGAGCAAGGACTGGTCCGTCTCGGTGTTGCCGTCGTCACCGTTGTTCAGAAGGCAGACGAGCGGGGAGACGCCGAGCGAGCCCGCCATCAGCACCGCTTCATTATGCGTGTCGTTGGTGAGCTTGCCTAGCTCGACCAGGATCGCAGCGGCCTCGCGGAACTCCGCCTCCGTCAGGCGAACGTCGCGGACGAAACCGTGCAGATGCTTCACCAGCGAGATCATGATCTGGCGCAACCGCGGATCGGACGTCCGCTCCATCACGGCAAGCGCTGCGACTGTCACGTCCTGCTCACGCTCGATGATCATGCGGGCGCTCTCCATTTACTCCGTCATTCCGGGATGGTCCGAAGGACCAGACCCGGAATCTCGAGATCCCGGGTTCGGTGCTAACGCACCGCCCCGGGATGACGGGCCACTGCGTGGCCCGTCAATTCAGCTTCTCGATCGCCACTGCGACGCCCTGGCCGACGCCGACGCACATGGTGGCGAGTGCGAGCTTGCCGCCGCGCTTCTCCATGCCGTGCACGGCGGTGAGTACCAGCCGCGCGCCGCTCATGCCGAGGGGATGACCGAGCGCGATGGCGCCGCCATGCGGATTGACGAAATCGGCATCGTCGGCGACGCCGAGCTGGCGCATGCAGGCGATGCCCTGCGAGGCAAAGGCTTCGTTCAGCTCGATCAGGTCGAAATCGCTGATCTTCTTGCCGAGCCGCTCCATCAGCTTGCGCGTCGCCGGCACCGGGCCGATGCCCATGATGCGCGGCGGAACGCCGGCCGAGGCAAGGCCGAGGATGCGCGCGCGCGGTGTAAGACCATGCTTCTTCACGGCAGCTTCCGACGCGAGGATCATCGCGGCGGCGCCGTCATTGACGCCGGAGGCATTGCCGGCGGTGACCGTGCCGGGATTGCGCACGATCGGCTTCAGTTTTGCGAGGCCTTCCAGCGTCGTCTCGGGGCGCGGATGCTCGTCCTTGTCGACCGTGACAGGTCCGGCCTTGCCGCCGGGCACCGAGATCGGCGTGATCTCTTCGGCAAAGTAGCCGGCCGCGATCGCCGCGCCCGCGCGCTGCTGCGAGCGGATCGCGAAGGCGTCCTGGTCGGCGCGCGAAACCTGGAACTCTTCGGCGACATTCTCGCCCGTCTCCGGCATCGCGTCGACGCCGTACTGCGCCTTCAAGAGCGGGTTGATGAAGCGCCAGCCGATGGTGGTGTCAAAGATCTCGGCCGAGCGCGAGAAGGCCTCCTGCGCCTTGCCCATCACGAAGGGCGCGCGCGTCATGGATTCGACGCCGCCGGCAATGGCGAGCTCGATCTCGCCGGAGCGGATGGCGCGGCCCGCCGCACCGACCGCGTCGAGGCCGGAGGCGCAGAGCCGGTTCAGGGTCTGGCCGGGAACCGAATCCGGCAGGCCCGCCAAGAGCAGCGCCATGCGCGCGACGTTGCGGTTGTCCTCGCCGGCCTGGTTGGCGCAGCCGAAGAAGACCTCATCCACCTGCGACCAGTCGAGCTTGGGATGCTTTGCCATCAGCGCCTTGATCGGGGCTGCCGCAAGGTCGTCGGCGCGGACCTTTGCGAGCGAACCGCCAAAGCGGCCGATGGGGGTGCGGATCGCATCGCAGATAAAGACATCACGCATCGGACTTTCTCCCTGAACGCCGCCGTTCGGCCAAATTTCTTCAATGTCGGCGGAGTTTTAGGAGGCCGCCCGCAGCCGGTCAATTGACGGATACGCGCGCGGCCGCATGGCTTGGCGCTCCGTCGCGCATGCCGCCGTGCGGACAGCGTGGAAAACCCGCGTTCCCCGGCCAAAGCGATAGGAGGTAAAGGCGAAATTGGATAGGTTGCGCCGCCTATGACAGTGCAACAGCCCATTCCCGTCCCAGATCCAGAAACCTCGCCCGTGCCACAGGCGGAAGCGCCCGCGCGCGTCACGCCGATGATGGAGCAATATCTGGAGATCAAGGCTGGCCATCCCGGCCTGCTCCTGTTCTACCGGATGGGCGATTTCTACGAGCTGTTCTTCGAGGACGCCGAGATCGCCTCCAAGACGCTCGGTATCGTCTTGACCAAGCGCGGCAAGCACCAGGGCGCAGACATTCCGATGTGCGGCGTGCCGGTCGAGCGCTCCGAGGATTATCTGCACCGCCTGATTTCCGCCGGTCACCGGGTCGCGGTGTGCGAGCAGACCGAGGATCCCGCCGCCGCCAAGGCGCGCGGCAACAAGAGCGTGGTGCGCCGTGGCGTGGTGCGGCTGGTCACACCGGGCACGCTGACCGAAGACACCCTGCTCGACGCGCGCGCCAACAACTATCTGCTCTCGATCGCCCGCGCCCGCTCCTCGTCCGGCGGCGACCGCTTCGGCCTCGCCTGGATCGACATCTCGACCGCCGAGTTCATGGTGACGGAGTGTTCCGGCGGCGAGCTTGCCGCGACGCTGGCGCGCATCAACCCGAACGAGGCCATCGTCACCGACGCGCTCTATAATGACAGCGAGCTCGGGCCCACCTTGCGCGAGCTGCCGGCGGTGACGCCGCTGACCCGCGACGTCTTCGACGGCGCTACCGCCGAGAAGCGCCTGTGCGATTACTTTGCGGTCGCGACCATGGACGGGCTGGCGCAGCTCTCGCGGCTCGAAGCGACCGCCGCGGCTGCCGCCGTCACCTATGTCGACCGCACCCAGGTCGGAAAACATCCGCCGCTGTCACCGCCCGCGCGCGAAGCCTCGGGCGCCACCATGGCGATCGATCCGGCGACCCGCGCCAATCTCGAGCTGACGCGGACCTTGGCCGGCGAACGCCGCGGCTCGCTGCTCGACGCCATCGACTGCACCGTGACCTCGGCCGGCTCCCGCCTGCTCGCGCAGCGGCTCGCAGCGCCATTGACGGACTCCGCAGCCATCGCGCGGCGGCTCGATGCCGTCAGCGCGTTCGTTGGCGACTCGGCCGCGCGCGAGGACATCCGCAGCATTTTGCGCGGCGCGCCGGACATGTCGCGCGCGCTGGCGCGGTTGTCGGTCGGCCGCGGCGGTCCGCGCGACCTCGCCGGCCTGCGCGACGGCATTTTGGCCGCCGACCAGGCGCTGGCGCGGCTCGCCGAGCTCGACCAGCCGCCGCAGGAGATCGCCGCGGTCATGGCGGCGCTGAAGCGGCCGTCCCGCGAGCTCGCCGCCGAGTTCGAAACTGCGCTTGCCGAACAGCTTCCGCTGATCAAGCGCGACGGCGGTTTTGTCCGCGAGGGCTACGAGCCGGCGCTCGACGAGGCCCGCAGCCTGCGCGATGCCTCGCGCCTGGTCGTGGCCTCGATGCAGGCGCGCTACGCCGACACGACCTCCGTCAAGGGTCTCAAGATCCGGCACAACAACGTGCTCGGCTATTTCGTCGAGGTCACCGCGCAGCACGGCGACAAGCTGATGTCGCCACCGCTCAACGCAACCTTCATCCATCGCCAGACCCTCGCCGGCCAGGTCCGCTTCACGACCTCGGAACTCGGCGAGATCGAAGCCAAGATCGCCAATGCCGGCGACCGTGCGCTCGGCCTCGAGCTCGAGATCTTTGACCGACTCTCCGCCAAGGCACTTGCCGTCAGCGAGGACTTACGCGCCGCGGCGCATGCCTTCGCGCTGCTCGATGTCGCGACCGCGCTGGCAAAACTAGCGGTCGACGAGAACTACGTGCGACCCGAGGTCGACGAGTCCCTCGGCTTTGCGATCGAGGCCGGCCGCCATCCGGTGGTCGAGCAGGCCTTGAAGCGCAATGGCGAGCCGTTTATCGCCAATGCCTGCGATCTCTCGCCTGCGCCCGCACAGAAGTCCGGCCAGCTCTGGCTGCTCACCGGCCCCAACATGGCCGGTAAATCGACCTTTTTGCGCCAGAACGCGCTCATTGCGCTGCTCGCCCAGATCGGCAGCTTCGTGCCGGCGGCACGCGCCCGCATCGGCATTGTCGACCGCCTGTTCTCGCGCGTCGGCGCCGCCGACGATCTCGCCCGGGGACGTTCGACCTTCATGGTCGAGATGGTCGAGACCGCGGCGATCCTCAATCAAGCCGGCGAGCGCGCGCTTGTCATCCTCGACGAGATCGGCCGCGGCACCGCGACCTTCGACGGCCTCTCGATCGCCTGGGCCGCGATCGAGCACCTGCACGAAAGCAATCGCTGCCGCACGCTGTTCGCCACCCACTATCACGAGCTGACCGCGCTCTCGGCAAAGCTGCCGCGGATGTTCAACGCCACGGTGCGCGTCAAGGAATGGCAGGGCAACGTCGTGTTCCTGCACGAGGTGCTGCCGGGCTCGGCCGACCGCTCCTACGGCATCCAGGTCGCAAAACTCGCCGGCCTGCCGCCAGCCGTGATCACGCGCGCGAAATCGGTGCTGGCAAAGCTGGAGGCGCAGGACCGTGGCCAGACCGCCCGCGCGCTGGTGGACGATCTGCCGTTGTTCGCCGTCCCCTCACGCGCGGCGACCGAAGACGCACCGCCGAGCGAGGCCGAGCTGTTGATGGACGCGGTGAAGGCGCTGCATCCTGACGAGATGTCCCCGCGCGAGGCGCTCGATGCGCTGTATGCGTTGAAAGCGAAACTGCCGAAGCAGTGACGGTGCCGTAGGGTGGCTAACCCACCCTACGCTTCTGGCGGTCAGCGGCCCGCTTTAGCAAAGGGCTCGATCAGCTTCAGGGTGGCGGCGAAGCGGATGCTGAGCTTGCCGACGAGCGCGGTCGCTTCCATGTCGGCGCCCTTGTCATCGCAGCGGCCGGAGAAGCCGATGCCGACCTCATAGCCACCGAACAAGGGATGCTCGCTCTTCGCCGGCGTGTGTTCCTGATTGACGAATTCGCCCTTCCAGCGGCCGTTCGCCGAAGAGTAGGCGCCGAGATAGTAGAAGAAGGCATCGCCGCCGAGGATGCGGCCCTCGCGCAGCAACATCACGCCGGTATGGCCGCCGGCAATTCCATCCAGCATCCGGATGTCGATCGAATAAAGTCCGCTGACGATGCCGCCCTCGCCGACCCGACCAGCCGGTGGAACGTCATCGTCGCCGAGCGGCGTCATCACGGCGCGAAACCTTGAGGCGTCCTCGACCACTTCTCCCTCGAAGCGGTAGAGCTTGCCCTGCGGCCTGCCGCGAATGCTGATTGTGACCGCGTCGGAACTGACCAGCGACCTGTGGTGCGGCGACCGGCTGTGGCGCTTCGTCCGGATCCTGGCGACGATTTCGCCATCCACAATCTCGTAGGTGCCGAGGTGGGCGAAGGCCGTGTTGCCGCCAAGCATTTTCCCGGCATGGGCGTACAGCACGCTGCGGCCGGAGCCGTCGTTGATATCGTATTCGACCTTGTACAATCCCTCCACAGCATGCCCCAATCTTGCGCTGTGGCCACCTTAGCGGGTCTGCCGGCCCGGGTAACTATCTATCCTGACGCAGGGCTGAGATCACAAGCGCAACGTGCCTCGCCTTGCGAAGCACGCACGACCAGGGCCGTAGGGTGGGTCAGCCTCGCGGCTGCGCGTTGCCGAAGATGTGAACGGTGCCGTAGCCCTGATGAGCCAACGGGTCGGCGCGAAGCGCCGCCCGATGACAGGCTCCGCGACATCCGGGACACATCGACCCGCATGTCGCTGCGCTCATGCGGGCTACAGATGTAACGCTACGCCCTCGCCGCGATCGCGGCGGCTTCCGCTGCCGCGCGCTGCATGCTGGTCGACATCTCGTTCGTCACCGTGCTCTGCTCCTCGATCGCGGCTGCCGTCGAGGTGACGTATTCGCTGACATTGTTGATCGCCTGCTTGATCGAGGAGAGCGCGCTCACGACGTCGCCGGAGATGCCGTTGAGGCTGCCGATCTCCTGGCCGATCTTGTCGGTCGCCTGCTTGGCCTGGTTGGCGAGGCTCTTGACTTCGGAGGCGACCACCGCAAAGCCCCGTCCGGCTTCGCCCGCGCGCGCGGATTCGATCGTGGCGTTGAGCGCCAGCAGGTTGATCTGGCCGGTGATGTTGTTGATCATGTCGACGATGCCGCTCATCGACTGCGCGGCTTCGGTCAGACGCTGCGCCTGCGAATCGGCTGCGGCCACCTGGTCCACCGCGCTCATCGCGGTCTCGCGCGACTTGGTCATCGCCTCCGAGATCTCCCGCACCGAGGCGTTCAACTCCTCCGAGCCGGCGGCGACCGATTCCATCATGCCGCGGACGCGCTCGTTGCCCATGCGGACCAGCACCTGCTTGGTGGTGTCGGTGGCGTATTTCACGACCTTGAACGGCTTGCCGTTGAGATCGAGGATCGGGTTGTAGGAGGCCTGGATGTAGACTTCCCTGCCGCCCTTGCCGATGCGCTTGTATTCGGCGGCCTGGTACTGGCCGCGGTTGAGCGCCGCCCAGAACTCGCGATAGCCGGAGCTGTCGCGCTCCGACGGCTCGACGAACATGCTGTGATGCCTGCCCTTGATCTCGGCCAGCGAATAGCCGAGCGCGCCGAGGAAGTTGCCGTTGGCCGTGATGATCGTGCCGTCCATGTTGAACTCGATCACCGCCTGCGCCTTGTCGATCGCCGCGAGCTGACCCGCGAGGTCGGCGTTCTTCAGCTTCTCCGCGGTGATATCGGTCGCGAATTTGACGACCTTGAACGGCTTGCCCTTCTCGTCGAGCACAGGGTTGTAGGAAGCGAGGATCCAGACCTCCTTGCCGCCCTTGCCGATGCGCTTGAATTCGCCGGCCTGAACCTCGCCACGGCGGAGAGCGGCCCAGAACTCCTGGTATGCGGCGCCGCCGCGCTCGGCCTGCGGCATGAATTGGCTGTGATGCTTGCCGCGGATCTCGTCAAGGGAGTAGCCGAGTGCCTTCAGGAAATTGTCGTTGGCGGTGATGACGGTGCCGTCGAGATCGAATTCGATCACCGCCTGCGCGCGGCTGATGGCTGCGGCCTGCGCTTCATAATTGAGATTTTGCAAACGGACCGACGCATTGGCCCATTCGACCACCGTGCCGGCGCGTCTGCCGTCGGGATGTTTCAGCGGTGTCGCAACGAGGTCGAAGGACCACTTGCCGATCCTGATCGTGGCACGGTGTTTCGAGCTGAGAGCTCCAAGCATCTGCCGCTGGTGGCTTGGATTTTTGTGGAACACGTCAATGCTCGTTCCGACGAGGTTTTCGACGCTGAACCGCGGCAGTTCCTTCCTCAAATCGGCTTCGGCTTCGCGAAGCATGCTCTTCACGGCATCGTTCAAATAAACGATGTTCAGTTTTTCGTCTGCAATCATGATGTTTGCGTCGACCACTTTGGCCGCGAGAAACGTGTAGGCATCTCCATGGGACTTACGACCAAACATCGAAACGATCTCCAGATCAAACCGTGGTCATGGTCGGGCCGCCCGCGGTTGCAGGCGTCCTCGACGAGAAGCGATTGGAGCTTTCGGCGGACCGATCACTCGCGTCTACTGGCTGAACTTGCAGCCCCATCACGCAACGCGGGACCGACTTGATGCCGATCTCCGCACAATCGCGGAAACGGCGACGACTATGATTATCGGCTAGGCACAAAGATTAAATTAACGGCGGCATCGGAAACAGGCATTAGATCACCGAAGAAATACCGACCGGCTTTTCCGCGAGATCTTCGTCGGGACTACTTGCGGTTCAGTGAAAGCTTCCTCCGGCCAATCCACCACAACGTCAGATTCCACGCGATGCACGTGGTGAGTGCGAGACTGAGTCCGATCGTCGAGCCGAATTGCGCAACCGCGACGTGCAGCACCGCGATCGCCATGCCGAAGCCGAGCAGGCCCCAGGCCGCATTCGCAAGCACCGCAGCGGTCGGCGGACCGCCGATGCGCGGATGCAGGATGATCATCATGCTGGTGAAGACGATCGGATAAAGCGCCATGATGCCGCTGATCTTCGGCCCGACCCAGCCCGAGGTCGACACCACGATCGCAACAAGCGTTGCCACCAGCGAGGCGCGGAACGGCACGTCGTACCAGCGGCGCGTGACCAGCGGCATTTTCACATGGCGGTAGCGCGCCAGTAGCGGAATGCAGATGCCGAAGGCGACGAAATTGACGGCAAGACCCGCGGTCAGCGACCAGTCGAACTGGCGGATGATCGAGGCGAGCGCGATCCAGACCAGCACGGCTGCGCCGCAACTGATGGTGAGACCGTACCGCTGCGCCAGCACGACATAGATCAGCGCCAGCACGATGGTCGCGCCGTTGATGGGCAGGCTCGCGAGCGCACCTTGCGCGATGAAGGCGGCGTCATGATCGAGCGCGAGAAAGACATAGGAGGGACCTGCCGAGATCGGCAAGGTCGCAACCAGCGCGCCGATCACCGGACCGGAGCGCTCCGCGATGATCGACGCCGTCACCACGAACGCCGCCGCGATCGCCATGCGCAGGAGAAGGAAGATGATGAAGGAGAGTTCGGCGGACATTTTTTGTTTCTTACCCTCCCCTGGAGGGGGAGGGTCGGCTCATATTGAGCGTAGCGAAATGTGAGACGGGGTGGGGTGACAGTCTCTCGACGGAAGCGGTGCCCGAGTGGAGAGATCACCCCACCCCGCTCGCGCTGCGCGCGATCGACCCTCCCCCTCCAGGGCAGGGTGGACAGCTACATCCTCTGCATCGACACCGAAATCTTCGGGCCGTTCTTGATGGTCTGATAGACCACGCAATAGCGCTCGGTGAGCTTTAGCAGCAGATCGAGTTTGTCCTGCGGCGCTGGCGTGTCGACCTCGAAGCGCAGCCGGATCTCGGCGAAACCGACCGGGGTCTCCTTGTCGACGCCGAGCGTGCCGCGGAAATCGAGGTCGCCTTCGGCATAGACGTTGCCGGTCTTCAGCGGCACCTCGATCGCAGTCGCGACCGACTTCAGCGTGACGCCGGCGCAGGCGACCAGCGCTTCGAGCAACATGTCGCCGGAGCAAAGCTCGAGCCCGGACCCGCCGGTGGCCGGGTGGAGACCTGCCATCGCAATCGCGCGGCCGGTCTCGACCTTGCAGGCGATGCCGTCGCTGTCGGTCGAGCCCTTCGCCTTCAGCGTGATCAACGCCGTTTTCGGATCGGTCTTGTAGCGTTCCTTGATCGGGGCCTGCATCTGGCGGAGCTGTGCGGCGTCCATTTTTGTTCTCTCCCGGAAAAATCGCCTTTCGATGTACCGGCTCAGGAGAAGATTGTCACCACCACATCGCCTGTCCGGGACCCTGGGTTGCGTCACGGTCGGGCACGCTGCGATCGAGCGAGCGGTCGAGCGAGGTCAGCACGTTGCGCTTGAAAGTCTCGAACAGCGGCGAATTGCGGTCGCGCGGCCGCGCCAGATTGATCTCGATCTGGTCGAACAGCCTGCCGGGTCGCGGCCGCATCACCAGCACCCGATCGGCCAGCACCACGGCCTCGTCGACATCGTGGGTGACCAGGATCAGCGTCGGCCGCGTGTCGGCCCAGAGGTCGAGCAGATGGTCCTGCAGATCGCGCCGCGTGAAGGCATCGAGCGCCGAGAACGGCTCGTCGAGCAACAGCACTTCGGGCTGCGCCACCAAAGCGCGCGCGATCGCCACGCGCTGCGCCTGACCGCCCGAGAGCTCGCGCGGCCACGCATTGGCCTTGTCGGCGAGGCCGACGCGCGCAAGCGCCTGCGCCACCTTCTCGCGCCGCTGCGAGGCCGGGAGGTCGGCAAGGCCGAAGCCGATATTGTCGGCGACGCTGAGCCAGGGCAGCAGCCGCGGCTCCTGGAAGATGATGCCGATCTTGGCATGCGGCGAGGTGATGGTCTCGCGATCGAGCGTCACCGCGCCCGAGCTCGCGCGGTCGAGGCCTGCGATGGCACGTAAAAGGGTCGACTTGCCGCAGCCGGACCCGCCGATGATGGCGACGATCTCGCCTTGCGCGATCTCGGCCGAGAAGCGCGCCAGCGCATGCACGCCGTTCGGATAGGTCTTGTCGACGCGATCGAACACCAGCATCACGCCCCTCCGCGCTCGCGGCCGAACGCATCCTGCCAGCGCAAGAGCGGCGCGGTCGCGATCTCGATCAAATAGTCCGTGGTCTTGCCGAGGATGGCGAAGATGACGATGGCGGCGACGATCTGTGCGGGCTTGCCGAGCTGCTGGCCGTCGATCAGGAGATAGCCGAGACCCTCGGAGGCGCCCATGAATTCGGCGGCGACCACGAACATCCAGCCCAGGCCAAGGCCGACGCGCAGCGAGACGACATAGGCCGGCAGCACTGCGGGCAAGAGGATACGACGGATCATCGCCGGGCCCGACAGGCGGAAGATACGGCCGACCTCGACGATCTTGCGATCGACCGAGAGGATTGCGCCCATCACGCCCAGATAGACCGGGAAGAACACGCCGACCGCGATCAGCGCGATCTTCGAGGTCTCGAAAATGCCGAGCCACAGGATGAACAGCGGCACCCAGGCGATCGAGGGAATCGCGCGCAGCGCCTGCACGGTCGGATCGAGCAGCCGGCGCGCCAGCGACCAGTAGCCCGCGATGGCGCCAAGCACGGTGCCGGCGACCACGCCGAGCACGAAGCCGAGACCGACGCGGTAAAGCGTCGCCCAGATATGCCGCGTCAGCTCACCCGAGCGGGCGAGCTCGACGATAGTGGCAAACACGCGCGAGGGCGGCGGCACCAGCCGGCCGTTGGAATAGCCGAGCCAGACCGCGAGTTCCCAGCCGAGCGCGAGGCCAACCGGCAGCACGAAACCGAGCAGCGGCCGCGCATAGCGCGACAGCCGCGAGGGCGCAGGAGCGCTCTCGGCTCGTTCCGAGGTTTGCTGCAGGACTGGCGCGTCAGAGATCATGGCCATAGCAAGCGCGTCTGGTCAGGGAATGCAAGGGAGCTGCCCACCCTCCCCTGGAGGGGGAGGGTCGGATCGCAGCGCGCCAGCGTTGCGAGACGGGGTGGGGTGAAGGTGCATCCGCAAAGACGCTGCGTGCCGAGTGGAGGGACCGTCACCCCACCCCGCTCGCGCTCCGCGCGATCGACCCTCCCCCTCCAGGGGAGGGTAAGAGAGTCTCAGTTCGTCGGCAGCGGGACCTGGTCGTCGATCAGGGCGTCGAGCGTGGCCTTGACGTCGACCTTGGCGTCGATGACGCCGGCCTGCTGGAGTGCGATGCCGGCGGCGAGGATGGAGTCGCGTTGCGGCGTGCCGATGCGGCTGTGGGTGAGCTCGGTACGCTCCTTGAGCTGCTTGTCGACGACCGCATCGGGCAGCTTGGTCACGCCGATGAAGGTCTTCTTCAGTTCGTCGTAATTCGCCAGCGAATATTTTCGCGCGTCCTCGTACACGGCCAGCACGCGGCGGACGATCTCCGGATTGTCCTTCAAGAACTGCTCGCGCACATTGAGGATGCCCCAGGTGTTGGCGTCGGCCTTGCGGTAGAACAGCTTGGCGCCCTCCTCCACTTCGGCCTGCGCCATCATCGGATCGAGACCGGCCCAGGCGTCGACGTCGCCGCGGATCAGCGCGGTCTTGCCGTCGGCGTGCTGCAGCAGCACCGGCGTGATGTCCTTCTCGGTGAGACCAGCCCCTAACAGCGCGCGCACAAGGAAGATGTGCGGATCGGTGCCGCGCGTCACCGCGACGCGCTTGCCCTTCAGGTCAGCGACACCAGCGATCTTGGAGTCCTTGCCCGTCACCAGCGCGGTCCATTCGGGACGCGAATAGACATAGATCGACTTGATCGGGTTGCCGTTGATCTTGGCGACCAGCGCCGCCGAGCCGGCGGTCGAGCCGAAATCGATCGAGCCGGCGTTGAGGAATTCGAGCGCCTTGTTGGAGCCGGCCGACTGCACCCAGGTAACGGTGATGCCGTCCTTGGCGAATTCCTTCTCCAGGAGGCCCTTCTGCTTCAGGACCATCGACACCGGATTATAGGTCGCCCAGTCGATGCGAATTTCCTTCACGGGCTCCGCCGCGAGAACCGCGCCCGGCATCAGCATTGCAGCACTTGCCCCCGCCATGAGAGTCCGTCGTGAGATCAACGCCATGCCCATCCTCCTTTAAAACCTTATTTCTTTTCAATGAGTTATGCGCTGAGGTCAACGAGAAAATCCGTGCCGTCCGGCGCGCGGCGCGAGAAGAACCTTACTCAGAGCGGGCGTTATCCAGCAAGGAACGACTATTGCCTGACAATGCCGGGTGACAGCGCCCGCCGCCTCTTATATTCGGGTTTCCATGGACAGCATCGCGAGCGAGCAAAAGGACGAGGTGGACGATCGATTCGACAGCGCGCGGGTCACCGCCGCGGTCGATGCGCTCGCCGAAAAGCACGAGGGCCGAGAGGACGCGTTCCGCTCCGCGGTCGCGCAACTGCTCAAGGCCGAGCTGATCGCGGCGCGCGCGAAGGCGCAAGAAATCCTGCTCAGGGATCGCCACGGGCGGCACTGCGCGGAGCGGCTTTGCTTCGTGCAGGACGAGATCATCCGCATCCTGTTCTCGGCGGCGACCCGCCATCTCTACCGCTCGCCGATCCCGACCGGCGCCGAGCGCATGGCGGTGGTTGCAACCGGCGGCTATGGCCGCGGTCTGATGGCGCCGGAATCCGACATCGATCTCTTGTTCATCCTGCCCTACAAGCAGACCGCCTGGGGCGAGCAGGTCGCCGAAGCCATCCTCTATTGCCTCTGGGACATGGGGTTGAAGGTCGGCCACGCCACGCGCTCGGTCGATGAATCGATCCGCCAGGCGCGCGGCGACATGACGATCCGCACCGCGATCCTGGAGACGCGCTTCCTCACCGGCGACAAGCCACTCTATGACGAATTGGTCGAGCGCTTCGACAAGGAAGTGGTGCAGGGCACCGCGTCGGAATTCGTCACCGCAAAGCTCGCCGAGCGCGAGGAGCGGCACCGCCGCGGCGGCCAGTCGCGCTATCTGGTCGAGCCGAACGTCAAGGACGGCAAGGGCGGTCTGCGCGACCTGCACACGCTGTTCTGGATCGCGAAATATGTCTACCGCGTGCGCGACACCGACGAGCTGGTCGAGCGCGGCGTGTTCGACGCGCAGGAATACCGCACCTTCCGCCGCTGCGCGGATTTCCTCTGGTCGGTGCGCTGCAATCTGCACTTCTTCTGCAACCGCGCCGAAGAGCGGCTGTCCTTCGACCTGCAACGCGAGATCGCCGTCCGGCTCGGCTATACCTCGCATCCCGGCATGCAGGACGTCGAGCGCTTCATGAAGCACTACTTCCTGGTCGCCAAGGAAGTCGGCAATCTCACCGCCATCCTGTGCGCCAAGCTGGAGGATCAGCAGGCCAAGCCGGCGCCGGTGCTGAGCCGGATGATGGCGCGCCTGCGGCCGAGCACGGTGAAGCGGCGGGTGCCCGATAGCGACGACTTCATCGTCGACAACAACCGCATCAACCTCGCCGCGCCCGACATCTTCAAGCACGATCCGGTCAATCTGATCCGCATCTTCCGCCTGGCGCAGAAGAACAACCTCGCCTTCCATCCCGACGCGATGCGCACCGTGACGCGCTCGCTCAACCTGATCAACGCGCAGCTCCGCGAGAACCCGGAAGCCAACCGTCTGTTCATGGAGATTTTGACCTCCAACGACGCGGAAACCGTGCTGCGGCGGATGAACGAGACCGGCGTGCTCGGCCATTTCATCCGCGCCTTCGGCAAGATCGTCTCGATGATGCAGTTCAACATGTATCATCACTACACGGTCGACGAGCACCTGATCCGCTGCATCGGATTCCTGCAGGACATCGAGCGCGGCGGTATCGAGGAGTTCACGCTCGCCAGCGACCTCTTCCGCAAGACCCGGCCCGAGCACCGGCCTGTGATCTACATCGCGACGCTCTTGCATGACGTCGCCAAGGGACGACCGGAGGATCACTCCATCGCCGGCGCCAAGGTGGCGCGGCGGCTGTGCCCGCGGCTCGGCTTCAGCCCGGCCGACACCGAGCTCGTGGCCTGGCTGATCGAGGAGCACCTCACGATGTCGACGGTCGCGCAGTCGCGCGACCTGTCCGACCGCAAGACCATCGAGAATTTTGCCGCGGTCGTGCAGTCGGTCGAGCAGATGAAGCTGCTCACGATCCTGACCACCGCCGACATCCGCGGCGTCGGGCCCGGCGTGTGGAACGGCTGGAAGGCGCAGCTCCTGCGCTCGCTCTATTACGAGACCGAGCCGGTCCTGACCGGCGGCTTCTCGGAAGTGGACCGGGGCAAGCGGCTCGCGGCGGCGCATGCCGAGTTCCGCATGGCATTCGCCGAATGGCCGACGGAAGAGTTAGATGCCTATATCGGGCGGCATTATCCGGCCTATTGGCTCAAGGTCGAACTGCCGAGAAAGATTCGTCACGCCCGTTTCGTGCGGTCGAGCGAACAGGCTGGCCACAAGCTCGCGATCAATGTCGGCTTCGACGAGGTGCGCGGCGTCACCGAGCTCACGATCTTTGCCGCCGACCATCCCTGGCTGCTGTCGATCATCGCCGGCGCCTGCGCCTCGGCCGGTGCCAACATCGTCGATGCGCAGATCTACACCACGACCGACGGCCGCGCGCTCGACACCATCTCGATCTCGAGGGAATACGACCGCGACGAGGACGAGGGCCGCCGCGCGACCCGCATCGGCGAGATGATCGAGGACGTACTCGAAGGCAAGCTGCGGCTGCCCGAAGTGGTGGCGCGGCGCACCGTGCGCAGCAAGGCGCGCCCCTTCGTGATCGAGCCGGAAGTGATCATCAACAATCAATGGTCCGACCGCTACACCGTGATCGAGGTCTCCGGCCTCGATCGCCCCGGCCTGCTCTACGAGCTGACCACCGGTCTGTCGAAGCTCAACCTCAACATTGCGTCGGCGCATGTCGCGACCTTCGGCGAGCGGGCGCGCGACGTGTTCTATGTCACCGACCTCCTCGGCGCGCAGATCAACGCCCCGACCCGGCAGGCTGCGATCAAGAGCGCGCTGATCCACGTGATATCAGGCGAGAAGGCGGTCCAGCCGGCGGCGTAGCCCCCCTCGTCATTCCGGGGCGCCGCAAAGCGGCGAACCCGGAATCCATCTCACCACCGACATCGCAGACAAATGGATTCCGGGCTCGCGACTTCATCGCGCCCCGGAATGACGAGGGGAGAGAGGCGGACTACACCTCCACCCCCTCATGCCTGAGCAGCCAGCGCTTGCGCTCCAGGCCGCCGCCGTATTTCACCAGCGAACCATCCGCACCGATCAGGCGGTGACAGGGCAGCACGACGCTGATCGGGTTGGAGCCATTGGCGTGGCCAACCGCACGCACCGCCTTGGGCATGTCGAGCCGCGCCGCCAGCGCGCCATAACTCATGGTGGCGCCGGCGGGAATTTTGGCGAGCGCGGTCCAGACCTTGCGCTGGAACGGCGTGCCGGCAACGCGCCAGGCGATCGCCTCGAGCTGCACGAGATCGCCATCGAAATAGCCTGACAGCGCGGTGCGCATCGCAGCCGGCGCTTGCTGCGTGCGCAAATCGACGGCGCCGTAGTGCAGGCGCAAGAGCTCGCGCATGCGGTGCTCATAATCCTCCCAGTCGAGCGCGCGCAGCACGCCGTCGACATCGGTGACGAGCAAGGCGATCCCGATCGGTGTCTTCAACCGGTCGAGAGCAAAGCGTCTTGGGCTATCAGCGGATCGGGCAGACATCGGGACATCATCGAAAGCAAAGGGCTGTCGCACTTTCCATCGCGCGCGTGCTATCGTCCACCCGAAACCTGATCCGTCTGATAATTCGTCTTGGGGGCACTTTGATCTGGATCGCAAATCTCCTGATTGCGCTGGTCGCAGCGCTTCACGTCTATTTCCTGATCCTCGAGATGTTTCTCTGGACCAAGCCGCTCGGCCTGAAGACGTTTCGCCAATCGATCGAGAAGGCAACCGACTCCGCCGTGCTCGCCGCCAATCAGGGGCTCTATAACGGCTTCCTTGCCGCCGGCCTGGCCTGGGGCCTCATCCATGGCAACCCGGCCTTCGCATTCCAGATCAAGGTGTTCTTCCTGCTCTGCGTGATCGTGGCCGGCGTCTATGGCGCCATGACCGTCAGCAAGCGAATTCTGTTCGTGCAGGCGCTGCCGGCGGCGATCGCACTGGTCGCGCTGTATTCCGCCTGAAGCAATTTGGCGCGACGTCGCGATCTTTGCGCGGCGCCCGACCTTCCTCCACAATCTCTGACAGCGATGGCAACCGTTGCAATCAACGGGATAAAGACCATCGGCAAAATTCCGTCAGGAGGAAGATTCCAAGATGAACAACAACCGTAGAGCCTTTCTGGCCGCAACGACGGCGCTCGTCTTCGCCCTCTCCGCGTCGCAGGCCCTTGCCCAGAAGAAATACGACACCGGCGCGACCGACACCGAGATCAAGATCGGCCAGACCGTGCCGTTCTCGGGTCCCTACTCGGTCTATGCCAATATCGGCAAGACGCAGGCCGCTTATTTCAAGATGATCAACGAGCAGGGCGGCATCAACGGGCGCAAGATCAACCTGATCCAGTATGACGACGCCTATTCGCCACCGAAGACGGTCGAGCAGGTCCGCAAGCTGGTCGAAGGCGACGAGGTTCTCTTCACCTTCCAGATCATCGGCACCGCGGCGAACGCCGCCGTGCAAAAATATCTCAACGGCAAGAAGGTGCCGCAACTGCTGGCTTCGACCGGGGCCGCGCGCTTCAACGATCCGCAAAACTATCCCTGGACGATTGCCTATAATCCCAACTACGTGTCCGAGGGACGGATCTACGCAAAGTACATTCTCGCCAATCACCCGAACGCCAAGATCGGCGTGCTCTACCAGAACGACGACATGGGCCGCGACTATCTCGCGGGCCTCAAGAGCGGGCTCGGCGACAAGGCCGGCAGCATGATCGTCGGCGAAGTGTCCTACGAGGTCACCGATCCCACCGTGGATTCGCAGGTGGTGAAGCTAAAGTCGATGGGCGCCGACCTGTTCTATGACGCATCCACACCGAAGTTCGCCGCGCAGGCGATCAAGAAGATTGCCGAGCTCGGCTGGACGCCGGTGCACATCCTGGACATCAATGCGAGCCCAATCTCGGCGACGCTCAAGCCGGCCGGCCTCGACATCTCCAAGGGCATCATCTCGACCAATTACGGCAAGGAGCCCAGCGATCCCCAGTGGAAGGACGATCCGGGCGTGAAGACCTTCTTCGCGTTCATGGACAAGTACTTTCCCGAGGGCGACAAGCTCAACACGGTCAACACCTATGCCTATTCGGTGGCCGAGCTGTTGACCCAGGTGCTGAAGCAGTGCGGCGACGACCTGACGCGTGAGAATGTCATGAAGCAGGTCGCCAACATCAAGGGCCATACGCCGAGCCTCGCGCTGCCCGGCATGTCGATCTCGACCGGCCCGAACGACTTCCGCGTCAACAAGCAGATGCAGATGATGAAGTTCAACGGCGAGCGCTGGGAGCTGTTCGGCCCGATCATCGAGGACACCGGTCCGTCCGGCTAGTACGGCGGGCGATTTCGTAGGGTGGGTTAGCCTTGCGATTGCGCGAAGCGTAATTTGCTGGGCGTAACCCACCACGTCTGTCGAGACGTGGAACGTAAAGAGGTGGGTTACGCCGAGCGGACTGCGCTTCGCGCAGCCTTGAGGCTAACCCACCCTACGAACTGAACTGTCAACCACATCGGCAAGTCGACCCCGGCCGTGCGACTAAAGTCGCCGCCCAGCCCGTCCAGCCATCTTGCGTCGCAGCAACCGCTCCTCCACTATCGCGCCCAGCGGTGACGTCCGCCGAGCCGCAACAGCCGGCCGGACAGATCATCGGCGATAACAACCGAGGAAATTGCGATGAGGAACAGAGTTTTGCATCTGGTGACTGGCACGGCGCTGGCCGTGGCGCTGTCGGTTTCGGCGGCCAGTGCCCAGAAAAAATATGACCCGGGTGCCAGCGACACCGAAATCAAGATCGGCCAGACCAACCCGTTCAGCGGCCCCGCTTCGGCCTATGCCACCATCGGCAAGACCCAGGCCGCCTACATGAAGATGATCAACGATCAGGGCGGCATCAACGGCCGCAAGATCAATCTGATCCAGTATGACGACGCCTACTCGCCGCCCAAGGCCGTCGAGCAGGTGCGCAAGCTGGTCGAGAGCGACGAGGTGCTGCTGACCTTCCAGCTGCTCGGCACGCCGTCGAATGCCGCCGTGCAGAAATATCTCAACGCCAAGAAGGTGCCGCAGCTGTTCGCGGCGACCGGCGCCTCGAAGTTCACCGACCCGAAGAACTTCCCGTGGACGATGGGTTTTAACCCGAACTATTTCGTCGAAGGCCGCATCTACGGCCAGTACATCATCAAGAACCATCCGAACGCCAAGATCGGCATCCTCTATCAGAACGACGACCTCGGCAAAGACTATCAGAACGGCATCAAGGCCGGCCTCGGCGACAAGGCCTCCACGATGATCGTTGCGGAAGCCTCCTACGAAGTGTCCGATCCGACCATCGATTCGCAGATCCTCAAGATCAAGGCGGCAGGTGCGGACTTGTTCTTCAGCGCCACGACGCCGAAGCAGGCCGCGCAAGCCATCAAGAAGATCGCCGAGCTCGACTGGCATCCGGTGCACATTCTCGATATCAACGCGACCTCCGTCGGCGCGGTGATGAAGCCCGCGGGCCTCGAAGCGTCCAAGGGCGTGATCAGCGTCGGCTACGGCAAGGATCCACTCGATCCGACCTGGAAGGACGATGCCGGCATGAAGAAGTATTTTGAGTTCATGACCAAGTACTATCCGGATGGCGACAAGGACTCGAGCTTCAACAGCTACGGCTACATGACCTCGCAGCTGATGGTCTACGTGCTGCAGAAGTGCGGCGACGACCTGACCCGCGAGAACGTCATGAAGGTTTCCACCAGCCTGAAGGACGTCCAGCTCGACCTGTCGCTGCCGGGTATCGTCGCCAACACCTCGCCGACCGACTACCGCGTCAACAAGCAGCTTCAGATGATGAAGTTCAACGGCGAGCGCTGGGAGCTGTTCGGTCCGATCATGGAGGATGCGGGTCCGGCGGGTTAGTTGTCACACAATTCGAGACGACGATCGGCGGCCGCAGGGCCGCCGATTTTTTTGATCCGTCACCCTGAGGTGGCCGCCTCTTCGGCGGCCCTCGAAGGGCGACGGCCCGCCTGGTAGCCATACCGAAGCATCGGGGCCGTACATCCTTCGAGGCTCGCAAGAGCTCGCACCTCAGGATGACGGGGAGAGATCGTGGATTTGTAGGCTTCTATTTCGGCACTTCCCCAAAATTCTTCCCCACCGGCAGCACGGCGTGGCGGATCAGGCGCGAATCCTCCACCGCGGCCTGGCGGTGCTTGACCGCCTCGCGATAGACGGGATTCCGGATCATTTCGACGAAGGCGGCGACGCTTGGGTATTCGGCGATGAAGCAATGGTCCCAGCGCTCCTCGCTTGGGCCGATCAGCATCAGCTCGAACCGGCCCTGCCAGACGATGCGGCCGCCGAGGCGCTCGAACACCGGGCCGCTCTCGCGGCCATAGGCGGCATAGGCTTCGGCGCCGGTCGCCTTGCGGCCGTCGGGATAAGCGGCCTCCTTCCGCAGGCGCACGAGATTGAGCATGTGGATCGGACCGGGGCGGTCGTTCTCCCGGAATTGCGCAAAAACGTCCTTGGTCGGATCGATATGGCCCATGCGGATGTCCTCTTCTTTTGATGCCGCCGATCCTAGCGTTGCGGAACCGCTGCCGCAGCTCCTAATGCCGCGTTAAGCTTTGCGTAACCGGGCTTTAAACAGCCACCGCTAGCGTGCGGCGGGGCGGACTGACCGGGCGTTTTGCGTATGGCGTGGGCGAAGAAAAAAGGCGGTGGACGCAAGGAGCCGCTATTCGGCCTGCCTGCGGCGCTCGCCGATCTGCGCCTGACCGCCGCCGACCGCATCCCCAACGCCGAAGACAAGCCCAAGAAATCTACCAGCCAATCGTCCGCCAAGCGCAAGAGCGACAATTCAGACGACGAGCCGCCGCGCGAGCGGAAGCCTGCGCCTGCCCGCAGCGGCTCAAAACGCCGGTCGAAGTCGCGCCTGCGCGTCGGCATCGGCCGTCTGTTCTACTGGAGCGCGGTGCTCGGCCTCTGGGGCGCGATCGCCGTGATCGGCGTCGTGATCTGGGTCGGCGCGCATCTGCCGCCGCTGCAGTCGCTGGAAATCCCCAAACGGCCGCCGACCATCCAGATCGTCGGCGTCGACGGCAGCGTGCTGGCCCAGCGCGGCGAGATGGCGGGCGCCAATGTCGCGCTGAAGGACCTGCCGCCTTATCTGCCAAAAGCGTTCATCGCCATCGAGGACCGCCGCTTCTATTCGCATTTCGGCATCGACCCGGTCGGCATCGCGCGCGCGCTCGTCACCAACGTCATGCATCGCGGCGTCTCGCAGGGCGGCTCGACGCTGACGCAGCAGCTCGCCAAAAACCTGTTCCTGACCCAGGAGCGCACCATGCAGCGCAAGCTGCAGGAAGCCGAGCTCGCGCTCTGGCTGGAGCGCAAGCATTCCAAGAACGAGATCCTCGAGCTCTACCTCAACCGCGTCTATTTCGGCTCCGGCGCCTATGGCGTCGAGGCCGCCGCGCAGCGCTATTTTGGCAAGTCGGCCAAGAACGTCACGATTCCCGAGGCCGCGATGCTCGCCGGTCTGGTCAAATCGCCGTCGCGCCTTGCGCCGAACCGCAACCCCGAAGGCGCCGAGCAGCGCGCGCAAATCGTGCTGGCGGCGATGGCGGACGCGAAATTCATCACGGAAGCCCAGGCGCAGGCCTCGATCGGCCATCCCTCCTACAATGTGAAGCCGGCCGGCGCCGGCACGGTCAACTACGTCGCCGACTGGATCGGCGAAGTCTTGGACGATCTCGTCGGCCAGATCGACCAGAGCATCGTGGTTCAGACCACGATCGATCCAAAGCTCCAGAGCGTGGCAGAGGCCGCCATCATCGACGAGCTCGCCGCCAAGAGCGTGAAGTTCAATGTCAGCCAGGGCGCGCTGGTGGCGATGACGCCCGACGGCGCCGTGCGCGCCATGGTCGGGGGGCGGAACTATTCAGAGAGCCAGTATAACCGCGCCGTCACCGCGAAACGGCAGCCGGGCTCCTCGTTCAAGCCGTTCGTCTATCTCACAGCGGTCGAGCAGGGGCTGACGCCCGATACCATCCGTCAGGATGCGCCGATCGAGGTCAAGGGCTGGCGCCCCGAGAACTACACGCATGAATATTTCGGCGCGGTGACGCTGACGCAGGCGCTCGCCATGTCGCTCAACACGGTCGCCATCCGCCTCGGCCTCGAGGTCGGACCGAAGAACGTGGTGCGCACCGCGCACCGGCTCGGCATCTCCTCAAAGCTCGAGCCCAACGCCTCGATCGCGCTCGGCACCTCCGAAGTCTCTGTCGTCGAGCTGGTCGGCGCCTATGCGCCCTTTGCCAATGGCGGGCTCGCGGTGTCGCCGCATGTGGTGACGCGGATCAAGACGCAGGAGGGCAAGCTGCTCTACATGCGCCAGCCTGAGGACCGTAACCAGGTGATCGAGCCGCGCGCGGTTGCGATGATGAACAGCATGATGCGGGAGACCCTGATCTCCGGCACCGCCAAGAAGGCTGAGATCCCCGGCTGGATGGCCGCCGGCAAGACCGGCACCAGTCAGGATTACCGCGACGCCTGGTTCATCGGCTACACCGCCAACCTCGTCACCGGCGTCTGGCTCGGCAATGACGACAACTCGCCGACCAAGAAGGCGACCGGCGGCGGCCTGCCGGTGGAAGTCTGGACCCGCTTCATGCGCACCGCACACGAGGGCGTGCCGGTCGCGGCGTTGCCGAACGTGCAAGGCGGCTGGGGCCTGTCGAACCTCGCACAGGCGGCCTCGCAGGTGTCAGCGCCGACGCCGCCGGCGCCGGTGAGTGGCGGCTATCGTCCCGCACCGACACGCACCAATGTGAGACCGGAGCCCGCGGCAGGTCTCGACGGCTGGCTGATGGACCGACTGTTCGGCGGGAACCGGTAGCGCCTCACGCGCGACGGGATCGCGCCGCCTACAAGAGCATCGAAACAACCCCATGCACAGTAGCCGGCGATTCTCGGCGTGATGCAGGGTGGAGTTTGCGAAGGCGTTGATACGACGGGGCGAATTGCAAGAACGACGCCATCGCCCATTCTCAACTGTCATTCCCCGCGAAGGCGGGGGATCCAGTACGCCGCGGCTTCTCGGTATGACGCACGGCCTCTGGAATACTGGATCGCCCGTTTTCGCGGGCGATGACACCTTCCAAGACTGCACTAGCGGCGGCCTAATCCTCGATCCCGTACCGATGCAGATCGTTGCCGTAGGTATCGAGCCACTTCTTGGCGCGCTCCATCGACGGGCACACCTTGCCGCACACGCGCCAGAACCGCGGCGAGTGGTTCATCTCGACGAGGTGGGCGACTTCGTGGGCGGCGAGATAGTCGAGCACGAAGGGCGGTGCGAGGATCAGGCGCCAGGAGAACGACAGCGAGCCTGCCGAGGTGCAGGAGCCCCAGCGGCTCGACTGGTCGCGGATCGAGAGCCGCTTCACCCTGACGCCGAGCTCGGCGGCATAGGCCTGCGCCGAACGCTGCAGATCGTGGCGCGCCTCGCGCTTGAGCCAGTCATGGACACGGCGGTCGATGTGCTCGTAGCCGCCGGCGACACAAAGAATGCGTTCGCCGCTGTCGCGCACCTCGGTCCACACCGTGCCGCGCTCGCCGGCGCGATGCACGATCCGGTGCGGCACGCCGCGGAGCGGTATCACCGTTCCCGCCTGGAAGGGCGCCGCCTTCGGCAAACGCCCGAGGCGCGCTGCGATCCAGCCGCCGTGACGTTGCGCGAAGTCGCGCGCATCGGCCAGCGTGCCGCGCGGCGGCATGGTGAGGATGGCTTCGCGATCGCTGGGATGGATTCTCAGCGTGTAGCGGCGGGCGCGGCGGTGCCGGCGCAGCCGGATCGCAAAATATTGCGAGCCATGCTTGATCAGGAGAGTCGAGGGTTCGTGAGGCCGCCGATAGAGGAGCGCGCGAGTGGCCATGTCTGTCAGTCCGGGGAGGAGAAGTTCGCCCGGATTCTGCCATAACCGCCGCCAGGGAAAGCGCTCGGCGCAAAAACAAATCATTTGCCCAATATACAGGGGTCCGCCGCTCGCGAGACCCTACAGGCTGGGGTTGGAACCGGCTTTTTTCGCCCGCTCTGGGCGCATGCGGCCTCCCCAAAGGCTGAGGGCGGACTCACTCCTATAAAGCTACCTAAATACCGCGAATCTGGACCGGCTTCGGGCCTCCCGACGGGGTCGGAGGAGGCCCGAATTCCGCGCTATCGGCGGGATTTTTCGCCTATTCGGCCGCTGCAGCGAGCGAAGCCTTGGGATTCGCGGCCGAGATCATGAAATCGTGGATGCGCGGAACGATTTCCGACTTGAAGCGCGAGCCGTTGAACACGCCGTAATGTCCGACGCCCTGCTGCACATAGTGCACGCGGCGACGCTCGGGGATCGAGCTGCACAAACCATGCGTGGCTTCGGTCTGACCGAGGCCGGAAATGTCGTCTTTCTCGCCTTCCACCGTCATCAGCGCGACGCGCGTGATCTTGGACGGGTCCACGCGTGTGCCGCGATGGGTCATCTCGCCCTTCGGCAGCGCATGCTTCACGAATACGGTGTCGACCGTCTGCAGATAGTACTCGGCGGTCAGGTCCATGACCGCGAGATATTCGTCATAGAAGTCGCGGTGCTTGTCGGCGAGATCGCCGTCGCCCTTCACCAGATGGGCGAAGAGCTGCTTGTGCGCATCCATGTGGCGGTCGAGATTCATGCTGATGAAGCCGTTGAGCTGCAAAAATCCCGGATAGACGTCGCGCATCATGCCCGGATGCGGGAACGGCACCTTGGTGATGACGTGATTGCGGAACCAGTCGATGCCGCGCTGTTCGGCGAGCTTGTTCACGGCGGTCGGATTGCGGCGGGTGTCGATCGGGCCGCCCATCAGCGTCATCGAGGTCGGCACGAAGGGATCGCGCTGCGCTTCCATGATCGAGACGGCCGCCACGACAGGAACCGAGGGCTGGCACACCGCCATCACATGGGTGTTGCCGCCGAGCACGTGCAGCATCTCGATGACGTAGTCGATGTAGTCGTCGAGATCGAAGCGGCCTTCGCTGAGCGGCACCATGCGGGCGTCGGCCCAATCGGTGATGTAGACCTCATGCGCCGGCAGGAACGCTTCGACGGTGCCGCGGAGCAGCGTGGCATAGTGACCGGACATCGGCGCCACGATCAGCACGCGCGGCTGCGGGCTGCGCAACGGGCGGGTGAACTTGCGATCGAAATAGAGCAGCCGGCAAAACGGCTTTTCCCAGACCGAGCGGACCTCGACGGGGACGCGGATGCCGTTGACCTCGGTGTCGTTGAGGCCCCATTCCGGCTTGCCGTAGCGGCGCGTGGTGCGCTCGAACAATTCGCAGGCCGCCGCCAGCGACTTGCCGACATCGGTGTGCGACCAGGGATTCAAGGGATTCTGAAACAGGATCTTGGTGGCGTCGGTCACCGCGCGTGCCGGATTGAGAGAGGCCTGCGCCATCTCGTACATCCAGTACATCGGCGTCGTGATTACCGGACTGCCTTCGGCCACTAAGGGCGGTGCGCCGCCAAACTCACCAATGGGCATTATCGTTTCATCCTCTTGCATCGCAGCATACTGCCGAATGCGTAATATTGCGTCAATGCACGGTTCCGTACATCTACGTGCTCAAGACGCAAAAATGAGCCAGAAATCCACGGGTAAGTGGCGCTATTCGCTACCGGACAGCAATGAGCCGTTTTTCTTGGCGCTGCGCAAAAGGGCAAGGAATGCCCCAAAAGATGCAACCAGCAGGAGGCCATTGATGAGGATTGCAGCCAGCATGAGGTCGGTTCGGAAGGTGCCCTCGATCAACAGCGCCCGCATGCCCTCGAACACATAGGTCGGCGGCAGCGACCAGGCGACGTATTGCAGCCAGGCGGGCAGCACACTGACCGGATAATAGATGCAGGCGAGCGGCATCAGCGCGAACATCAGCGTCCAGACGATGCTTTCGGCCCCAAGGCCGTTCCTAAGCACCAGGCCCGAGACGAAGATGCCGACCGACCAGCTCGTGAAGATCAGATTGCAGAAGAACGCGATCAGCGGCAGGCCGAGGCTGTAGAGATTGAAGTGAAACAGGAACAGCGCCAGCAGCGTCATCGGGATGATGCCGATCGCGAGCCGGATCAGGCTCATGATCATGAGCGCGAGCAGAAACTCGATCGGCTTCAGCGGGCTCATCATGAGATTGCCGATGTTGCGCGACCACATCTCCTCCAGGAAGGAGATGGAGAAGCCGAGCTGGCCGCGGAACAGGATGTCCCAGAGGATGACGGCGCCGATCAGCGTGCCGCCGGCGCGCGCGAAGAAATTGGCGTTCTCAGCGATATAGAGCTGAAGGAAGCCCCAGGTGATGATCTGGAGGATCGGCCAGTACAACAGCTCCAGCAGCCGCGGCCAGGACGACAGCAGCAGATACCAGTAGCGCAGGATCATCGCGTTGATGCGGTGCATCGCCAGGCCGCGATGCAGCGTGAGCTCGTTCATCGCAACGTCTCCTGAACCCGCCCGCGCGCGACGTCCAGAAACACCTCTTCCAGCGTCGAGCGATTATAGCGGGCCATGATGGCGTCGGGCGTATCATCGTCCTCGATGCGGCCGCGCTTCATGATGATGACGCGGTCGCAGAGACGCTCGACCTCGAGCATGTTGTGCGAGGCGAGCAGGATGGTCGCGCCATTGTCCCTGCGATAGGTCTCCAGATGCGCCCGCACCCAATCGGCCGTATCCGGATCGAGCGAGGCGGTCGGCTCGTCCAGGAGCAACAGCTCGGGCTCGTTGATCAGGGCTTTCGCCAGCGCAACGCGGGTCTTCTGCCCGGCGGAAAGTTTTCCGTTGGCGCGGTCGAGGAATTCGTTGAGGTCGAGATCTTCGGCAAGTCTTGCGATGCGCGCCTTCAGGTCGCTCACCGCATAGAGCTTGCCGAAGATGGTCAGGTTCTGCCGCACGGTGAGGCGCATCGGCATGTCGACATAGGGGCTCTCGAAGTTCATCCGCCCGAGCACGTCGGCGCTCTCCTCCGGCATCCGATGGCCGAGCACGGTCACCTTGCCCGAGGTCGGCAGCACCAGGCCCATGATCATCGCGATCGTGGTGGTCTTGCCGGCGCCGTTGCCGCCGAGCAGCCCGGTGATGCTGCCGCGGGAAAGGGAAAACGAGATGCCGTCGACGGCGCGGGTCTGCTTGTAGACCTTGACCAGACGATCGACCTCGATGGCCGCGGGGAGCCTGCGATCCGCGACAGTCGGCCAGCTTGAAGCCTTGTCATTCTCGGTCATGCTGGCCGTTCTTCTGCTATTGCAGCGGGGAGCGCAAGACTTGAACTAACAAGACTTGACCTGAAAAGACTTGTGACCCGGCGGATTGTGTGAGCCGCCATGTTTGTGATCGGGCTCTCGCGTCGCTAGATAGGTTGCCATGACCGAAATTGCCGCCTCCGAGTTTCGCCATCCGCAGCGACACATCCGCCTGGATACGATCCTGCGGCTGCGCTGGCTCGCGGTGCTCGGCCAGCTTGCCGCCATCTTCATCGTGGCGCAGGGGCTGGAATTCAACGTCGCGATCATCCCCTGCGTCACCATCATCGGGCTGTCGGCAGCGCTCAATCTGGCCCTGCAAACGGCGGTCAATCCGATGCAGCGGCTGGAGCCGGCGCAGGCGGCAGGCCTGCTCGCGCTCAATATCGTGGAACTGGCCGCGCTGTTGTTCTTTACCGGCGGCTTGCAGAACCCGTTCTCGTTCCTGTTCCTGGCGCCGGTGCTGATCTCGGCCACCGCGCTGCCGGCGCGACTGACGTTCGGCCTCGGCCTGCTCGCGGTCGCCTGCGCCTCGATCCTGTTCTTCTATCATCTGCCGCTGCCGTGGGATTCCGACGACCCGCTGGTGCTGCCGCCGATCTATCTGGTCGGCGTCTGGCTCTCGATCGCGCTCGCGATCGGCGTCACCAGCCTCTACTCCTTCCAGGTGACCGAGGAGGCGCGCAAGCTCGCGAACGCGCTCGCCGCAACCGAGCTGGTGCTGACGCGCGAGCAGCATTTGACCCAGCTCGACGGGCTCGCTGCCGCCGCCGCGCATGAGCTCGGCACGCCGCTCGCAACGATCTTCCTGATCTCGCGCGAGCTCGAGAAGACGGTGAAGGACCCGACCCTGGTGGGCGACTTGAAGACCTTGCGCGAACAGACGCAACGGTGCCGGGACATCCTGAGCAAGATCACCCAGCTGTCCTCGACCGGCGCGCCGTTCGACCAGATGAAGGTGTCCGAGCTGATCGAGGAGGTGGTGGCTCCGCACCGCGATTTCGGCGTCGCCATCAAGGTCAGGATCGCAGTCGCCGCTGCCACGGAACCGGTCGGCTCGCGCAATCCGGCGGTACTTTATGGTGTCGGCAACATCGTCGAAAATGCCGTCGATTTCGCGCATACCACCGTGGAGGTGAACGCCTGGTGGAACAACGACACCATCGAGATCGTGATTTCCGACGACGGGCCGGGCATTCCGCCCGACCTGCTGAACCGGATCGGCGAGCCCTATCTCTCGCGACGACGGCCGCAGGATGAGAGCGGAAGCGAGCGGCGTGGCCTCGGCCTCGGCGTGTTCATCGCGCGCACGTTACTCGAGCGGACCGGCGCCAAGGTCTCGTTTACCAACCGGACGTTCCCGGAGCACGGCGCCGTGGTGCAGATCGCCTGGCCGCGAGAGCGTTTTGAGACTATCGAGACGCTCGAAGAAACAATAGGATAGACCGCGACCTTGCGTCGCACAAAACCACTGGTCGACCATTGGCGGCCTTGGCATCGCGCGATTGCGCCGCCATATATAGACGCGTTGGAGAGAGGAAAAAACCTTGAACGCCATCGCCGAACTGAATGAACAGACCGACCGCTCGCTTCTGATCGTGGAGGACGACAAGCCGTTCCTGGAGCGGCTGTCGCGTGCCATGGAGACGCGCGGGTTCACCGTAACATCGTGTGACACCGTGTCGGATGGATTGGCTGAGATCGGCAAGGCCGCGCCTGCCTTCGCCGTGGTCGATCTGCGGCTCGGCGACGGCAACGGCCTCGACGTCGTCTCGGCGCTGAAGAAGAAGCGCCCCGAGGCGCGCGCCATCGTACTCACGGGCTACGGCAACATCGCGACCGCGGTAACAGCAGTGAAGATGGGCGCAATCGACTATCTCTCAAAACCTGCTGACGCCGACGACGTCGTCGCGGCATTGCTCTCGACCGGGACGGAAAAGTCCGAGCTGCCGGCGAATCCGATGTCGGCCGACCGCGTGCGCTGGGAGCACATCCAGCGCATCTACGAGATGTGCAACCGCAACGTCTCGGAAACCGCGCGCCGCCTCAACATGCACCGCCGCACGCTCCAGCGCATTCTGGCCAAGCGCGCGCCGAGGTAAGGTTGGACCCTGTAGGGTGGGCAAAGGCGCAAAGCGCCGTGCCCACCATCTGTCCGCGACGGAGATAGTAGTGGTGGGCACGGTTCGCCTTGCCCACTGTGCAGACTTACTCGATTGTTGAGGTAATTTCGCGGGCTCCACTTTTCGCACCGCCATAGCGCCTTCTCACTTGGGCGCCCTTCATGAAAGAATGGGCGCGAATGATCGGCTCTACGACTGCAAACAGCCGATCAGCATCCGGACCATACATGTAGAGACTGCCATCGCTGCCATCGACGGCGATTTCATTGCCGTCGTATTCGCCGACCTCGGCCTTCGAGATGGCCGCGTCCAATTGGCCTTCCAATTCAAAAAGCCTATCCAAATTCGTAGATCCGTAGCGAAATCTTATGATGACGGCATGTTCGGTCATATGAGTTCCTACATTAATCCTGCGATCGAAGGAATGATCCTCGAGGCCTATTTCCAGAAGGGGCCTCAGGGCCCATTTTACGAACGCGGTCGTTAAACGATGGTGGGCACGCTTCGCTCTGCCCACCCTACGGCTGCTGCATTCGCGGCACCCCTACTCCCAAAACTCCGCATGGCCCTGCGGATCGACCAGCCGGTTGATCCTGAGCGCGGCCGCCATGGCAAAACGCACCGTCATCTGCTTGCGGGTGGCCGCCGCAAGCTTGTGCTCGGGCGCCTCGCAATGCAGATGCGCGCCATAGGCGTCCGCGATGATCAACCCGGTGCCTTCAGGAAAGATCTCGCAGGGCAGATCCTGCGTGAAGGCGAAGAACAGCCGGTCGCAATGGGCGCGGTAGTCCTGCCATTTCTGATCGGCGCGCAAATCCTCGACCGACGACTTGATCTCGACGATCCAGATCTCGCCACGCTCGTTCAGCGCCACGAGATCGGCTCTGCGGCCTGACGGCAGCGGCAATTCGCTGATGCAGGTGAAGCCGAGCGAGCGCAGCAGCCGCGCCGTGCCGCGCGCAATCGCAAGCGCCGTCTCGGATTGACGGCCATCGGGCGGCGGCACGAGGGCGAGGTTGCGGGCGGTGGAGTCCATGGGAGGGAGATTAGCCGATTCCGTGGGGTGCGGACACCATTCACTCGTCATTCCGGGGCGCGCGAAGCGCGAGCCCGGAATCCATAGCCACAGGGAGACCTTGGGGCGCGGAACTGGTAACCACGAGTCTTCGTCAAACTCGATCCTGTGGTTATGGGTCCCGGGCTCGCGACTTCGTCGCGCCCCGGGACGACAATCAAGGTGGCGCGACGATGACTCCCTCGCTGCCCCGCAGGTCCAGCACGCTCTCGAGCCGTTCGTCTTCGCGATCGAGATAGGTCGACACCAGGATCTTGCTGCCGAAGCCGATGGTGCTGGTGGTGAGCGCGACCGGCTCTGCACCGAGATTCAGGGCGACGGTCACCGCCTCGCCCTCGTACTCCCGGCGGTAGATCAGGAGATCGCCCTGCGCCGCGATCGGATGATAGGTGCCGGCAACAAGCGGCGGACATTGCTTCCTGAAGGCAATCAGGCGCTTGTAGAGATTGAGGATCGAGAACGCGTCGGCTTCGAGGTTGACGACGTTCTCATGCACATGGATCTCCGGCAGCGGCAGCCACGGCTTGACCCCGGAAAAACCGGCACAAGGCGATGAATCCCACTGCATCGGCGTGCGGCAGCCGTCGCGGCCGACACCGATGCCGGGCACGTTCTTCTCGAAGGGATCGCGCAAATCCTCAGGCGCGATCGTGACCTGCCGCATGCCGATCTCGTCGCCATAGTAGAGAGTCGGCGTGCCGCGCAAGGTGAGGAGCAGCATGGCCGCGACGCGCGCCTGTTCGGAGCCGACCCGGCTTGCGACGCGCGGGCGATCGTGATTGCCGAGCACCCAGTTCGGCCAGGCGCCCTTCGGCAACGCCTTCTCGTAGTCCTCGATGATCTTCTCGATCGCGCGCGCGCTCCAGAACGTCGACAGCAGCGCGAAATTGAACGGCATCTGCGCGCCGGTGAGATCGTTGCCGTAATAGGCCATGAGCCGGTGCAGCGGCAGATAGATCTCGCCGATCAGCACGCGGGCGTGGAACGCATCGGTGACGCGCCGCATCTCGGCGATCACCTCGTGCACGTCGGGCTGGTCGGTGGAATATTGCGTGAGGATCCTTTCGTGCGGCGGCCGGCCCTCGACATAATGCGGGTTCGGCGGATTGTCGCGAAACTCGGTGTCCTTGATCAGGTGCCAGATGACGTCGACACGAAAACCGTCGACGCCCTTCTCCAGCCAGAACCGCATCACGTCATAGATCGCCTCGCGCACCTGCGGGTTGCGCCAGTTGAGATCGGGCTGCTGGGCGAGGAAGGCGTGGTAGTAATATTGGCCGGTCGCCTCATCGAACTGCCAGGCGCTGCCGCCGAATTCCGACACCCAGTTGTTCGGCGCGCTGCCATCGTCCTTGCCGTCGCGCCAGATGTACCAGTCGCGCTTGGGATTATCGCGCGAGGACCGGCTCTCGATGAACCAGGGGTGCTGGTCCGAGGTGTGGTTCGGCACGAGGTCGAGAATCACTTTCAAGCCGTTCTCGTGCGCCACCGAGAGCAGCGCGTCGAAATCCGCCATGGTGCCGAACAGCGGATCGATGGCGGTATAGTCGGAAATGTCGTAGCCGAAATCGGCCATCGGCGAGGGAAAGATCGGCGACAGCCAGATCGCATCGACGCCGAGCGATTTGACGTAAGGCAGGCGCCTGAGGATGCCGGTGAGGTCGCCGACCCCGTCGCCATCGCTGTCCTGAAAGGAGCGCGGGTAGATCTGATAGAAGATGCCGTCGCGCCACCAGTTGCCATCGCCCTGAGCCATGTCACCACCCTGTGATCCACTTTGCGCAATGCAACGCGCCTGATACGCCTGGGTTCAGAGCAGCAGGGCATTGGGACGGTGGTATGACGCTGTTCCGCCGTCGTGGGGCGCGAATCTTTTGCTTGGCGGGCGGGCAAAAATCAGCATTGTGAGGCCATGACCCAAGAAAACGACACTGGACAAGATACTCAGGCCAAGGCGGGTGCGGTCATCGTCCCCGTCACGCTGTTCGAGCAGAACTGCACCATCATCTGGAACGAGCCCAGCAAGAAGGCGGTCGTGATCGACCCCGGCGGGGACGTGCCAAAGATCCTCGACGCGATCAAGCAGACCGGCGTCACCGTGGAGAAGATCTGGCTCACGCATGGCCACATCGATCACGTCGGCGGCGCGGCCGATTTGCGCGATGCGCTGAAGGTGCCGATCGAGGGCCCGCATGTCGCGGACAAGTTCCTGCTCGACAACGTCGTCGAGAGCGGCGCGCGCTTCGGCATGACCGGTGTACGCAACTTTGCGCCGGACCGCTGGCTCGAAGAGGGCGACACGGTCGCGATCGGCGATCTCTCCTTCGAGATTTTTCACTGCCCCGGCCATTCGCCCGGCAGCGTGGTGTTCTTCAACAAGGAGTTGCGCTTCGCCCATGTCGGCGACGTCCTGTTCGCGGGCTCGGTCGGACGCACCGACCTGCCCGGCGGCAGCCACGCCACGCTGATCAACTCGATCAAGACAAAGCTGCTGCCGCTCGGCGACGATGTCGGCTTCATCTGCGGCCATGGCGCCGGCTCGAGCATCGGCCAGGAGCGGATGACCAATCCGTTCATCACCGGCGAGATGTAGGACCTACTCAGCGGCCTCGGCGAGCGCCGCCGGCTCGCTTAGGTGACGCTCGCCCCAGTCTCTGATAGCCGCGATCACAGGCACAAAGCTCTTGCCCTTGCGGGTCAGGCGATATTCGACCTTGGGCGGCACGACCGCATAGTCCTTGCGGTCGATCAGGCCGCTCAGCGTCAGCGCTTTCAATTCGCGGCTGAGCACGCGCGGGGTGATTTCCGAGCTGCCATCGGTGCCGCGCAACAATCCGCTCCTGATCTCGCCGTAGCGGCGCGGGCCGTCCTTGAGGTCCCAGACGATCCTGAGCTTGTATTTGCCGCTGATCATCTTCTGGAACGCCGCAACCGGGCACGAGCGGAGCATTTTTGCTTTCGCCATGGCGCACCTCCTTTGGAGTGAGGATAGGAGCGGCACGAAAAAAGTCCATACTATCAATTTTGTCCATACTTGCAGAACGGCTCCCAAGGGGCAGATGATCCCCACACGACGAAAGGGAGCGTCACATGAAGCACTTCATGATCAAGTACGAGTTCAGGAGCGGCACCAAGGACGCCTGGCACGCGGAGATCGCGCGCTTCATCAAGGCGATCGAGAACGATCCGGAACTGAAGGGCCGGATCAGCTATCGCTGCATGAAGAACCGCGACGACGGCAGCTACTTCCATCTCGCAGGGGTCACGGACGATGCGGCCCAGAAGACGCTGCAATCGCGCGACTTCTTCAAGCACTATACGGAGATGACACGGACGGTCGCAGGCGGCGAGGTGACGGTGACACCGATCGAGATGATCGACGCCACGGCGTAGTGTGGATTAATGCGGCGGTGCCGCCAACAACTCCGCCGTCGTCCCGGACAAGTGTAAGCGCAGATCCGGGACGACGGCGTTGCGCTACTTCATCAGGCCCGCGGCCGTGAGCGCGCGCGTAATGATGGCGCCGAGATCGAGGCCGCGCTCGCCCTCAGTCTTCTCTTTCCTGGCCTTCGGCGCGGCCTCCGCCTTGCGGATCGAGCGTGCAAGATGCGGCGCCGGCGACAAGGCCGGTGCCGGCTTCGCCGCAGCAGACTTCGGCGACGGCGCCGAGGCTCTGTTCCACTCGGTCAGTCCGAAGAATTTTGCGATGTGGTAGGACGAGGAAATGCCGGCCTCGATCAGGAAGGCGCCTTCGCTACCGTAGCGATGGTCGTTGTCGGCGATGCCGAGCGGCGTGCCGTGCGCCATGTCGGTGATGGTAAAGGACTCGACGACGGTCTCGCCGTCCTTGTTCCACCAGGCCTGACGCGGATAGCCGTCGACCATGGCTTCGGCCATCGCCGCCTGCGGCAAATCGTGCAGATCGAGCCACTGCTTGACGATCTCGTCGGCATTGCCGGGATTGACGGTGCGATCGGCGGTGCCGTGCCAGACCGACATTTTTGGCCAGGGGCCGCGATGGGTCGAGGCCTGACGCACGAGATCGCCCAGCGCACGCGCGGGCCGCTCGGGCGAGTGAAACATGCCGTCGAGCGCCTGGCGCAGGTTCGAGGCCACGCCGAACGGCAGGCCGGCGATGACGGCACCCGCCGCAAACACTTCCGGATAGGTCGCGAGCATCACCGACGTCATGGCGCCGCCGGCGGAGAGGCCGGTGATGAAGATTCGGCGCGCATCGATGCCGTGCGCCGTGACCATGTGCGCGATCATCGCGCGGATCGAAGCCGCCTCGCCCTTGTCGCGCGCGACGTCGTCCGGATTGAACCAGTTGAAACAGGTGTTGCCGTTGTTGGCGCGCTGTTGCTCGGGCATCAACAGTGCAACGCCGTAGTGCTTTGCGAGCGTCGACCAGCCCGCACCGAGATCGTAGCCCGCGGCCGTCTGGCCGCAGCCGTGCAGCACGACGACGAGCGCGCGCGGCTGCTGCAATTGCGGCGGCACGAACGAGAACATGCGCAGCTCGCCCGGATTGGCGCCGAAGGCGGTGACCTCCGCCAGCGGGCTGTGCAGCCCGGCGCTTCGTCCACCGACGCGCAGACCGCCACGCTTTGGCAGACGTCTTAAGAGATCGACATTCCTGGCTAACGACACCGACAGCTCCCCCATGGGCGACTTCCAACGTCCACCCAAAGCAAATAGTTGCTGCGGCGCAAAATAAAAAGAGTGTGTGCTGTCACACTACCCGGTAATTCACGGGGATTAACCGAATTGCCAAAAGTTCATGCATGAGCGCGACGCATCCATGTCAGAAATGCGACGCAGATCATGATTAACGTCGCAAACAAGGCGAGCGAAATCAAAAATGCTGCACGCGATGAGTGTGCAGATTCGACAGCGAAATACACCGCGCCGATTGCGGCCACACCGGCCGCATTACCGATTTGTATTGTTGTGCCGTACATGCCCGACGCAGAGCCTGCGGCTGCAGGCTTCACCGTCGAGAGCACGGCGCTCGACAACGGCGCCATCACGAGGCCCTGGCCGTAACCGAAGACGATCAGGGCGAGCGCGAGCGACAGGGACGGCGCGTCGATGCTTGCTGCAGCTAGCGCAAGCGCGGCGAGGCCGACGGTCTGCAACACGCAGCCTTCGATCAGGACCTTCGTGCCGCGATGCCGCGCCCGCGCGCCGCTGTGGCGCGACGCCAGTACGAAAGCGAACGCGAGCGGAAGCAACACCATGCCCGCCGTGAGCGGCGCGATGTGCAGGCCCTTCTGCATGAACAGGGTCAGAACCAGATAGAACGAGAGATTGGCGACAAAGAAGAAGAAGGCCGCACCCAGCCCGCGCAGGAAGGCCGCATCCGACAACAGCGAGAGATCGATCAGCGGCATGCCGCCGCCGTCGGCAATCGCCCGCTCGAGCCGCAGGAAGGCGGCAAGGATCGCAACGCCGATGCCCATCACCGCCCACAGCCATGGCGTCCAGCCGAGATCATGGCCGAACAGCAGCGGCCCGATCAGGCACAACAGCCCTGCGAACAATACCAGGCTGCCAACGATATCGAGCCGCGTGCCGGCACGGCGCGGCACCGACGGCATGATTTTTAGCGCGGCTGCCGCGATCATCAGGCCGAAGGGTACGTTGACGAAGAAGACCGAGCGCCAGCCGGTATCAGCGAGATCGATCGTCACCAGGAGGCCGCCGAGCAGGAAGCCGGCGGCGCCGGCAAGCCCGAGCACGATGCCGTAGATCGCGAAGGCGCGGCTGCGTGATTCATCGGCGAACAGCAGATGCAGCGTCGCCAGCACCTGCGGCACCATCAGCGCGGCGGTGGCGCCTTGCGCGAGCCGCGCGAAAATCAGCTCGGGGCCTGATTGCGCAAGGCCGCACCACAGCGACGTGAGCGTGAAGCCGAGCACGCCGGCCAGGAACACGTTCCTGGTGCCGGGGATGTCGCCGAGCCGCCCGCCGGTCACCACCAGCGTCGCATAGGCGATGAGGTAGATCGCGATGACCGATTCGATCTGGGCCGGCGTCGCATGCAGATCGACCGCGATGGTGGGTATGGCGACGTTCACGACAAAGGCATCGACGCCGAACATGAACTGGGCGGCGACGACGGTCGCCAGCACCCACCAGCGGCGTGACGTATCGATTTCTCTTGCGACGATCTGATGCATGGGGGTTCGTTGGCGGGCTCGTTGCGCTGGGATGACTCGCCAATGATCCCAGACCTGCATCACGCCTGCGATTACGTCGGAGGTAAGCAGCCCTTGCAGATATCGCCGCGCAGGCATGGCCGGCGCGCATGACATTCCACGCGGCGGCATTCGCTGCGATTGCGTCGTGCCCGCCCAGCACGTAGCGTGGCCCGCACCAACCAACAAGAAATCGACCGGAGAGAAACCCATGGCGCGCCTGAAATTCGGAGCCTTCCTTGCCCCGCATCACCCGATCGGGGAGCATCCGATGTTGCAGTTCCGGCGCGACCTCGACCTCGTCGAGCAGCTCGATGCGCTCGGCTATGACGAGTTCTGGTGCGGTGAGCACCATTCCTCCGGCTGGGAGATGATCGCTTCACCGGAGATGTTTTTGGCGGCGGCCGGCGAGCGCACCAAGCGCATCAAGCTCGGCACCGGCGTCGTCTCGCTGCCCTATCATCATCCCTTCAACGTCGCCCAGCGCATGGTGCAGCTCGACCACATGACGGGCGGCCGCGCCATCTTCGGCTCCGGCCCCGGCGCTCTCGCCTCCGACGCGCACACGCTCGGCATCGACCCGATGACGCAGCGCGACCGCCAGGACGAGGCGATCAGCGTCATCCGCCGCCTGTTCAACGGTGAGCGCGTCACCGCGAGGAGCGACTGGTTCACCATGAACGACGCGGCGCTGCAGATCCTACCCTTGCAGGAGGAGATGCCGTTCGTCGTGGCCTCGCAGATCTCGCCCTCGGGCATGACGCTGGCCGGCAAATACGGCATCGGCATCATCTCGCTGGGCTCGATGACGACGCAGGGCCTGATGTCGCTGCAGCAGCAATGGCAGTTCGCCGAGGACGCTGCCAGGAAGCACGGCACCAAGGTGAGCCGCGCCGACTGGCGCGTGCTGCTGACCTGGCACGTCGCCGAGACCCGCGAGCAGGCGCGCAAGGAGGCCGGCGCCGGCCTGATGCGCTGGCACAACGAGTATAATGTCGGCACCTTGCAGCGCCCGGGCCTCACCGCGTTCTCCTCGCCCGACGAGGCCGTCGACAAGACCGCTTTCGTGGAAGGCGCGGCGTCCACCATCGGCACGCCCGACGATCTCGTCAAAACCATCAAGAACGTGCTGCAGGTGTCCGGCGGCATCGGCGCCGTGATCGGCTTCGTGCACGACTGGGCCAACCCGGAGAACACCCGCCGGAGCTGGGATCTGGTCGCGCGCTACGTCGTGCCCGAGATCAACGGCTACATCGACGGCCTGCGCAAGTCGCAAAAATTCGTGATCGAGAACCGTGCGATCTTCGAGCGCGCGGGACAGGCGGTGATGGCCAAGATCATGGAGAACGACAAGGCTGCCGAGGCACTGAAGGTGACTGGCCCCGGCCGCGTCGCGATTCCCGCCGTCAATGCGCCGGATCTCCAGAAGGAAGCCGCCAAGCGCGGATGATGGCGCAGTGCGGCAGCCCTAACTGTCGCACGTCATTCCACGCGGCCTGTGCTAAGCTGGCCCGGCCTTCGCTAGCCCATCGGAGCCCTCAGCCATGACGATGCAGAATGTGGCCTCGCCCGTGACCAGCTTCACGCCGATCAAGCGCAATCAGCTCAAGCACATCCCGGGCGACGAGGGCTGGCCGATCATCGGCAAGACGCTCCAGGTGCTGGCCGATCCAAAGGGCCATATCGAAGCGTGCGGTGCGAAATACGGTCCGGTCTATCGCAGCCACATTTTTGGCGAGACCAGCGTCGTGCTGCTCGGGCCCGAGGCCAACGAGCTCGTGATGTTCGACCAGCAAAAGCTGTTCTCGTCGACCTTCGGCTGGGAGCGCGTGCTCGGCCGGCTGTTCCCGCGCGGCCTGATGCTGCTCGATTTCGACGAGCACCGACTGCATCGCAAGGCACTGTCGGTCGCCTTCAAGTCCGGGCCGATGAAGTCTTATCTCGGTGAGCTCGACAAGGGTATCGCGGCGCGCGTTGCGCAGTGGCGGGCCAAGCCTGGCACGATGCAGCTCTATCCGGCGATGAAGCAGCTCACGCTCGACCTCGCCGCGACCTCGTTCCTGGGCGCCGACATCGGGCCGGAGGTGGACGAGATCAACCGCGCCTTCGTCGACATGGTTGCGGCCGCCGTCACACCGATACGTTATCCCATTCCCGGCACGCAGATGGCGCGCGGCGTCGCGGGCCGAAAGCGCATCATCGCCTATTTCAAGCAGCAGATTCCACTGCGCCGCGGCAATCACGGCGGCGACGATCTGTTCTCGCAGCTCTGCCGCGCCACCCATGAGAACGGCGTGCTGCTGTCCGAGCAGGACATCGTCGATCACATGAGCTTCCTGATGATGGCAGCGCACGACACGCTGACCTCATCACTCACCTCCTTCATCGGCGAGCTCGCCGCGCATCCCGACTGGCAGCAGAAGCTGCGCGACGAAGTCATGGCTCTGAACCTGAGCGCCGACGCGCCGACCGGCTTCGACGATCTTGAAAAAATGCCGCTGTCGGAGATGGCCTTCAAGGAAGCTCTGCGCATCAAGCCGCCGGTACCATCGATGCCGCGACGAGCCGTGCGCGATTTCACCTTCAAGGGATTTACGATCCCCGCCGGCACCTCGGTCGGCGTCAATCCGCTGTACACCCACCACATGAAAGAGATCTGGCCGGAGCCCGATCATTTCGATCCGCTCCGCTTCACCGAGGACGCCCAGCGCAACCGCCATCGCTTCGCCTGGGTGCCGTTCGGCGGCGGCGCGCATATGTGCCTCGGCCTGCACTTCGCTTATATGCAGGCAAAATGCTTTGCGCGGCACTTCCTGCAGAACATCGAGGTGTCGCTGGAGCCGGGTTACAAGCCGGACTGGCAGATGTGGCCGATCCCCAAGCCGCGCGATGGGCTGAAGGTGACGGTGAAGGCGGTGTGAACGACCAACACCGTCATTGCGAGCGAAGCGAAGCAATCCACGTCTCCGCGGAAGCAGTCTGGATTGCTTCGTCGCAAGAGCTCCTCGCAATGACGGTGGATGCCGCGCGCTCCTACCCGCCCTGATCGAACGCCTTGCGCAAGGCGACATAACCCTGCTGCTGCTGGGTCCAGTTGCGGCCGCCGGTCATGGCGCCGTCGATGACGAGGTCGTGGCCGTTGATGAAGCTCGCTTCGTCGCTCGCCAGGAACACCGCAGCATGCGCGATGTCATCGGGCAGGCCGGCGCGCGGGATCGGCTGCGCGCTCTTGTAGACCTCGCGCATCACGGCCGGCGTCTTCTCGGCGGCCTCGGTGGATAGGCCCAGCGCCTTGCCGAAGATGCCGGTGGCGATCGCACCCGGCGAGATCGAATTGACGCGAACGTTGGACTCGCCGAGCTCCATCGCCACGCATTTGGTGAGATGGATGACGGCCGCCTTCGCCGCGCCATAGACCATCGAGGAGGAGAAGCCGGCAAGCCGGCCTGCGATGCTGCCGTTGTTGATGATGCTGCCGGATCCCTGTTTCTTCATATGCGGCGCGGCGTGCTTCATGCCGAGCATGACGCTGCGGACCAGCGTCGCCATCGCGGCGTCGAAGCGCTCGACCTCGAGTCCCTCGATGCCGCCGGTCTGTGCCGGGCCGCCGGCATTGTTGAACAGGCAATCGATCCGGCCGAATTTTTCCACCGCGAGATCGATCAGCGCGCGCATCTGGTCTTCGACCGTCACATCGGTCTGGCGGAACATGCAGGCAGCGCCGAGCTGCTTTGCCAGCGCCTCGCCTTCAGGTAGGCGCCGCCCCGCGATCACAATTTTGGCGCCTTCGGCAACGAAGACTTCGGCAGTCCGCAGTCCGATTCCGCTCGTCGCCCCCGTGATCACCGCAACCTTGCCGTCCAGCCGTCCCATGGCATGTTCCTGTTTTCTGATGATTTGACGCCAATTGACGGGCACCGCGCGGCGCCGTCGTCGCAGCGGACACTATTCCCGCCCGTCCGGGACAAGGCAAGCTATGCTTGCGCGGGCAGAATGCGTAACGTTCATGCCAGTGGTCCCCTACACGCATTCGCTACGCGGTCAGGCGACGCATGGTGAAGTTGATCGACGAATTCCGGCGCGGCTGGCAGGGCACCTCCCCGCCGTCGATTGCCACGAGCATCGCCTTCGCTGCCGCATGCCTGCTGCTCGCAACCCTGGTGCGCTGGGGTCTCGCTCAGGTGCGGCCGGACATCTTCTTCACGCCGTATTTTCCGGCCGTATTCTTTGCTGCCGCCTTCGGGGGCCTGCGGATCGGCGTCTTCACCGCGCTGGTCGGCGGCATGCTCGGCATCGCGGTCAATTTCGGCGAGACCCATCTCGATCGCGCGCGGTTCGTCCTCCTGGTGCTGTATTGGGCGGTCAGTGCGCTCACGATCTGGGGCGTCGAGCACTACCGCTCGCTGCTGATCGAGCAGCGCCGGATTTCAAAACGGCTGATCGAGGAAGAGCATTACCGCAAGCTCGTGGTCGACGAGCTGCAGCACCGGCTGAAGAACAAATTGTCTACCGTGCACGCCGTGCTGCACCAGGTGCTGCACGACCAGCCGCAGGTCTGGGCCAGGATCGATCCGCGGCTGCGCTCGCTGGCATCGACCGACGATCTGATCGCCAAGGTCGACAATTCCGGCTGCGACATCCGCGACCTCCTCATCTCCGAGCTCGGCCCTTACGGCCATGTCCGTTTCACGCTGAACGGCGACCGGCTGTTCCTCCCCGCAAAGCTCGCGGTCACGATGTCGCTGATGTTCCACGAGCTCGCCACCAATGCCAGCAAATATGGCGCGTTCTCCTCGCCGCGCGGCCTGCTGCAGGTGTCGTGGACCGTCTCCGACGGCCGCCTCATCATCACCTGGGACGAGACCGAAGGCCCGATCATCGACAAGGTCTCCCCGCCCGGCTTCGGCACCAAGCTCTTGAAGTCGGCGCTCCTGGCCTTCGACGGCAAGACCGAGATCTCCTATTTGAGGACCGGCGTCCACTGCATCATGCAATGCCGGCTTCCAAAGGTTTGACGCACTCCTCGAAGCGAAAGGCCGAGCGCCGCTTTCGCCCGCAGTTTCACAAGCGCCGTTGACACTCTGTTAATGACGATCGTCAGCGCCTGCCGCCGCGCCAAATTATAGACCGAACCAGCCCCGTATTTCTGCGTACCCCTTAACCAAAACTAAGAGGGAACCACGCAAGATCGCGCGCATTGCAAAGCGCGCCTGACAACAAGATTCATGACTTCTATGAACGACAGCAAGTATTCCAGCGCGACTGAAGCCGAGCTCGGATTCCTCAAGGAAATCGTTAGAATGCTGCCGGCCGGCGTGACCGTACACGACGACCGCGGCGACCTGCTCCTGGTTAACGACGCCGCAGCCGCCCTGCTCGGCATCGACGGAAGCCGCCCCTTGCACGATCTCGCCCAGCGCCAGGAGGCCTGCGTGCAGGCACTCCGGGGCGGCCGGTCCGTCGTAACCGAAGAATCCCTCCAGTCGGGCGCCGCACGCCAGGTGCTGCTGACCACCCACCGCCCGGTGCGCCTCGCCGGCCGCGACCTCCTGATCTCGGCCTCGTCAGATATCACCGAGCAGAAGAATTTTGAGGACCAGCTCTTCCGCTCGGCCTATTTCGACGAATTGACCGGGCTGCCGTCACGGCGCGTGATCGAGCACCGTGCCAACAGCATCTTGTCGCGCGACAATAGCGGCGACCGTTTTGCGCTGGCCTTCCTCGACATCGACAATTTCAAGCACATCAACGACTATTACGGTCATTCCGTCGGCGACGCGCTGCTCGTCGAGTTGTCGAAGCGGCTCGGGCGCGACTTGCGCGACTCCGACATGCTGTCGCGGATCTCCGGCGACGAATTCCTGCTGCTGCTCTCGCCGATCGAGACCCAGCAGGAAGTTGCTGAATTCCTCCAGTCGACCCTGCAGCGGCTCACCGCGCCGTTCTTCATCGACCATTCGGAGATTTTTGCCTCCACCTCCGTCGGCGTCAGCCTCTATCCGGACCACGGCCGCAGCTTCGAGGTGCTGCGCCAGAATGCCGACATCGCGATGTACCGCATCAAGAACAGCGGCAAGGGCACCGCCGCCTTCTTCGATGCCAGCATGGAGCGCGAGGCGCTGGCGCGCACCAGGATCGAGCAGTCGCTGCGGCTCGCTATCCTCGAAAAGCGCTTCTGCTGCGCGTTCCAGTCCAAGGTCGACATCCGAACCCAGGCCGTCAAGGGCATCGAGGCGCTGGTACGCCTGCGCGACGACGAAGGCGTGATCCAGGCGCCGGGCTCGTTCATCAATCTCGCAGTCGAGCTCGGGCTGATCGACGAGCTCACGCATCTGGTGCTGGCGGAGATCGTCAAGTCGATCGACCTGATCAACGACACGTTTGGCGCGGACGCGACTATCAGCATCAACGTCGCCGCCAAGCAGGCCGGCAATCCCGAATTCATGCGCACCTTCGCGCAGGCACTGGACGACACCGGCTTTTCCCAACGCTTCATGATCGAGGTGACCGAAGACGCCTTCGTCGCCAAGAGCCATTTCCAGGCCGAGATCCTGCCGATGTTCCGCAAACTCGGCGTCGGCATCTCCATCGACGATTTCGGGACCGGCTTTTCCTCGCTCTCGGCGCTCGCCGACATCACGGCCGATGAGATCAAGATCGACCGCTCGTTCATCACCGACATCCATAAGCGCCCACGCAGCCAGGGCATTTTGCGCGCGATCGAATCGCTGAGCGAGGCACTGGGCATCGCGGTCATCGCCGAGGGGATCGAATCCTACGAGGAGCTCGCCTATCTCCAGGCGGCGACCAAGATCCGCTACGCGCAAGGCTATTATTTCGCGCGGCCGATCTTCCTCGAAGAATTGAAGCTCGCAACGCCCGCCTCCAGCGAGTCGCGCGGCAGCATGGCAAGCCGGCCGGCGCAGCAGAACCGCCAAGGCTATTCGCGGGCGAGCGGGTATCGGCGGTAAGGGAGCGCGAGGTCCGTGCGCCAATCTCCGTGTCGTCCTGGCGAAAGCCAGGACCCATTACCCCAGGGCGCAGTTGTGGCGCGAGATGGTGGTTATCAATCTTCGCCAAACTTCCCCCTGGGGTAATGGGTCCTGGATCAGCGCTCCGCTCTGGACAACGCTGCGCGTTGCCAGGAGCTGCGCTTGTCCAGGACGACGAGCTGGGGGTTGGCCAGCACCGTTCCCCCTGATTTCGTCCTTTGAATCTATTGCCCTTTTGGTAATAAGCAGACGGGCTTCCCCCGAGGTACGCCATGTCTGCCTCCACCTCCGCCGTCAACGATCCCGCCTATATCCGCGCCCGTGCGATGGAGACGCTGTTCGAGCGGCTGGAGAATCTGTGCGAAGGCGCGATCGCGATCGATCGCGCTGGCCGCGTGGTCTACGTCAACGAGAAATATCTTGCCTCGCTCGGGCTGAAGCATACCTCCGAGGCGATCGGCCGGCCGATCGAGGAGATCATCCCCAACAGCCTGATGCGGAAGGTGGCGGAGACCGGGGAGCCGATCCTGCTCGACATCATGGAGCTTGGCGGCGAGCAGCTCGTGGTCACGCGCATGCCGATCGAGGACGAGAACCGGAAGGTGATCGGCGCGATCGGCTTCGTGCTCTACGACCATCTGGAGAGCCTAAAACCCCTGCTCGCCCGCGTGGCGCGGCTCGAGAGCGATCTGCGGCTGGCGCGGCGGCAATTGTCCAATCCCCGTTCCGCGCGCTTCACTTTCGCCGATTACGTCGGCGCGACGCCGGGCATCGCACAGGCCAAGGAGCTCGCCGCGCGCGCGGCACGGCAGAGCGTCACGGTGCTGCTGACCGGCGAGACCGGCACCGGCAAGGAGATGCTGGCGCAGGCGATCCACAATGCCTCGTCGCGCGCCGAAAAGCCGTTCGTCAGCGTCAACGTCGCAGCTATCCCTGACACCCTGATCGAATCCGAGTTTTTTGGCACCGCGCCGGGCGCTTACACAGGCGCCGACCGCAAGGGTCGCGAAGGAAAATTCCGCGTCGCCGACGGCGGCACGCTGTTCCTCGACGAGATCGGCGAGATGCCGCTCCAGCTCCAGGCCAAGCTGTTGCGCGTGCTGCAGGAGCGCGAGATCGAGCCGCTCGGCTCCGACAAGGTCTCCAAGGTCGACGTGCGCGTGATTGCCGCCACCAATGTGGACCTGCACAAGCGCGTCAGCGACGGCGCTTTCCGCGCCGACCTCTACTACCGTCTCAATGTGCTCTCGATCGACCTGCCTCCCTTACGCGACTGCCTCGACGATCTCCCCGACATCTGCACGCGGCTGCTCGACGACATCAGCATGACCGGCGACTATGTCGGCGCCAAGATCACGCCGAGCGCGTTCGCAGCGCTCGCCCGATATGACTGGCCGGGCAACGTCCGCGAGCTCCGCAACATCCTGGAGCGCGCACTGATCCTGAGCGATTCAGGACGGCTGACCGGCGACGATTTTGCGCGCATTTTGCCTGTTGGCACCGATGCCCGGCCGGTTGCACCGGCGCGGCCGGCCGGCCTCGTGGTGCCCTATGCCGAAGCGGAAGCCGAGTTCGAGAAGCACACGCTCGAACAGGCGCTCGCCGCCAGCAACGGCCAGATCTCGGAAGCGGCCAAGATGCTGCGCATCTCGCGTGCGACCTTCTACAAGAAGCTCGCCAAGTTCGGCCTCGCCGCAGGTCCGGCGTCCGTCTGAGTTTCGAGACACGGACGTGTCCGGAGTCTCAGATTCCTGACACCGCGCCTTGCGCTCTTTTTCCCCTCCCATCGCGCTAACTGCCGGATTCTTGGCCATTTGCCCATGCGCGCCGCAACTGGCGCGGCGCTTGCTTTTTGCTCCGCACAAAGACGCACACCGCAAGTGCGCGTTCATCAAACAGGGAGAACGCAAGATGAGTGGAGCGATCACAGTCAATCAGCTTCAGGCAAAACATCCGTCGCATGTCACCGTCGCCACCGCGAGCCTGATCGGCACGGCCATCGAATGGTACGACTTCTTCCTCTACGGCACCGCCGCGGCGCTGATCTTCAACAAGCTGTTCTTTCCGAACTTTGACGCGATGGTCGGCACGCTGCTGGCTTTCGCGACCTATGCGCTCGGCTTCGTCGCGCGCCCGCTCGGCGGCCTCGTGTTCGGTCACTACGGCGACAAGATCGGCCGCAAGACCATGCTCTATCTGACGCTGCTGATCATGGGCGCGGCGACGGCGGCGATCGGTTTCCTGCCGACTTATGAAACCGCGGGCATCTGGGCCGCGGTGCTGCTCGTCACCTGCCGGCTGATCCAGGGATTTGGACTCGGCGGCGAATGGGGCGGCGCCGTGCTGATGGCGGTCGAGCACGCGCCCGAGGACAAGAAAGGCTTTTACGGAAGCTGGCCGCAGCTCGGCGCGCCACTCGGCCTCGTGCTCGGCACGCTGGTGTTTTCGGTGGTGTCCGCATTCCTGACCGACGCGCAGCTCTACGCCTGGGGCTGGCGCATTCCGTTCCTGTTCTCGATCGCGCTGGTGCTGGTCGGCCTGTGGATCCGCTTCACCATCGCGGAATCGCCGGAGTTCCAGAAGGTCAAGGACACCAAGCAGGAAGTACAGATGCCGATCGTCGAGGCGATCCGCATGTATCCGAAGAACATCCTGCTCGCGATGGGCGCGCGCTTCGCCGAAAACGGCTTCTTCTACATCTACGCGACCTTCGTGCTCGCTTATGCGACACAGTCGCTCGGCATGAACAAGCAGGACATGCTGAACGGCGTGTTGATCGCAGCCGCGATCGAGACTTTTACCATTCCCGCCTTCGGGGCATTGTCCGATAAGGTCGGGCGGCGGCCGGTCTATATCTTCGGCGCGGTATTCTCGGCGCTGATGTCATTCCCGCTGTTCATGCTGCTGGCGACCAAGAACCCGCAATATGCCTGGATCGCGATCGTGCTCGGCCTCGCCATCGGACACGCCGCGATGTATGGCCCGCAGGCGAGCTTCCTCTCGGAATTGTTCGGCACAAAAGTGCGCTACAGCGGCGTCTCGCTCGGCTACAACCTCGCCTCGATCTTCGCCGGCGCGCTGTCGCCGCTGATCGCGACGGGGTTGATGACGGCCTATGCACCGGCGACCTGGCCGATCTCGGTCTACATGATCGTGCTCGCGCTGATCACTATCGTGTCGGTCTATTTCGCCACCGAAACACGCAAGATAGTTCAGCCCTGACCGGCTGATTGCATTCCCCACCACGCCGGAGCGGCCTAGTCGCGGGCCGCTCCGGGCGATACAAATAGAGCAACCAAAGAAGAACAGGGCATGCGGTCGACAACAGACGCGGGAGGGAACGCCGTGAGCCAGCATCCTGCCTTGCCCTATCTGCCCAACTCGGAGAAGGGCAAGATCGTCACGCCTCACGAAGCGGTCATGCTGATCCGCGACGGCGACACCGTCGCGACCGGCGGCTTCGTCGGCATCGGCTTTGCCGAGGAAATCGCGCTGGCGCTGGAGCAGCTCTATCTCGCCAATGAGGGCGAGGCGCCCTACACGCAAGGCAAGCCGCGCAATCTGACGCTGGTCTATGCCGCCGGCCAGGGCGACGGCAAGGACCGCGGCCTCAACCATTTTGCCCATGAAGGCCTGGTCAAGCGCGTGATCGGCGGCCATTGGGGCCTTGCGCCGAAACTGCAGCAGCTCGCGATTTCCAACCGGATCGAAGCCTATAATCTGCCGCAGGGCGTGATCACGCATCTGTTCCGCGACATCGCCGCGCATCGGCCCGGCCACATCACCCGCGTCGGCATGGGCACCTTCGTCGACCCGCGGCACGGCGGCGGCAAGCTGAACGCGCGCACCACCGAAGATATCGTCCAGCTGATCAAGATCGGCGACGAAGAGTGCCTGCTCTACAAGACGTTTCCGATCAATGTCGGCATCATCCGCGCCACCACCGGCGATCCCGACGGCAACCTCACCATGGAGAAGGAGGCATTGACTCTGGAGGCGCTCGCGATCGCCATGGCCGCGCATAATTCCGGCGGCATCGTCATCGCCCAGGTCGAGCGGGTCGCCGAGAGCGGCAGCCTCAATCCGCGCCAGGTCAAGATCCCCGGCGTCCTCGTCGACTGCGTGGTGGTGGCAAAGCCGGAGAACCACTGGCAGACTTTTGGCACGCAATATAACGCCGCCTACTCCAGCGAGATCCGGGTGCGCGCGGCCTCGCTCCCCGTGATGCCCATGAGCGAGCGCAAGATCATCGCGCGCCGCGCCGCATTCGAGCTGAAGGCCAACAGCGTCGTCAATCTCGGTATCGGCATGCCGGAGGGCATTGCGTCGGTCGCCAATGAGGAGCGGATCATCGACCTGATCACGCTGACGGCCGAGCCTGGTGTGATCGGCGGCATCCCCGCCAGCGGCATCGATTTTGGTGCCGCGATCAATACGCAGGCGGTGATCGACCAGCCCTATCAGTTCGATTTCTACGACGGCGGCGGGCTGGATGCGGCGTTCCTTGGGCTCGCGCAGGTCGATCGCACCGGCAATCTCAATGTCAGCAAGTTCGGGCCAAAGCTCGCCGGCGCCGGCGGCTTCATCAACATCAGCCAGAACGCCAAGAAGGTCGTGTTCGTCGGTACCTTTGGCGCCGGCAAGCTCCGCATCGGGCTCGATAGCGGCAAGCTCGTCATTGTCGAGGAGGCGGAGTCACGCAAATTCGTCGAGGCGGTCGAGCATGTCACCTTCAGCGGCGCGGTCGCGTCGGCGCGCGGCCAGAGCGTGCTCTATGTCACCGAGCGCTGCGTCTTCGCGCTGCGGGAGGGCGGGCTCGAGCTGGTCGAGGTCGCGCCCGGCATCGACATCGAGCACGACATCCTGCGCCTGATGGATTTCAAGCCGCTGATCCCGCGCGATCCGCTGCTGATGGATGCACGGATCTTCCGCGAAGGCCTCATGGACCTGCGCGAGAGCCTCTTGACCATCCCGCTCGACCAGCGCTTCACGCTGGACGAGCAGCAGAACCTGTTCTTCGTCAATCTCGAGCGCTATCCGCTCCGGACCAAGACGGATATCGACGCCATCGCAAGGACCGTCGAGGCGAAACTCGGCCCGCTCGGACGTCGCGTCTACGCCATCGTCAACTACGACCACTTCTCGATCCTGCCGGAACTGCTCGACGAGTACTCGGCCATGGTGCGAAGCCTGGTCGACCGCTTCTATTCCGGCGTCTCGCGCTACACGACGTCGGGTTTCCTGCGCATCAAGCTCGGCGAAGCCCTCGAAAGGCGCGGCGTTGCGCCGCATATCTTCGAGAGCGCGGAAGAGGCGCAGTCGGACTGGCGACAGATCGAGGAGATCAATGCCGCGGACGACGGCACCACGCCGCGCAGTGCGCGACAGGCCTAAAAATGATGCAGATATGACAGCGGCAAGAACGGCAGCAGGATCAGGCGGCAAGATCAGACGGAAGGTGCAATTGCAATGTTCGCAGCGTTGTGCAAATCGCTCTTACCCAACGAATTTGAATCAGGAGGAATCATCGTGCGTCGATCACTCGTCATAACAACAGCCATCATTGGCTTCGCCGCTGCGACCTCCGCGCAAGCCGACGATCTCAAGATCGGATTGATCTACGGCAAGACCGGTCCGCTGGAAGCCTATGCCAAGCAGACCGAGACCGGGCTGCAGATGGGTCTTGAATATGCCACCAAGGGCACCATGACGCTGGACGGTCGCAAGATCGTCATCGTCACCAAGGACGACCAGGGCAAGCCGGACCTTGCGAAAGCCGCGCTCGCCGAAGCCTATCAGGACGACAAGGTCGACATCGCGATCGGCACGACCTCGTCGGCCGCGGCGCTCGCGATCCTTCCCGTCGCCGAGGAGAACAAGAAGATCCTGATCGTCGAGCCCGCCGTCGCAGATCAGATTACCGGCGAGAAATGGAATCGCTACATCTTCCGCACCGGACGCAACTCCTCGCAGGACGCGATCTCGAACGCGGTCGCGATCGGCAAGCAGGGCGTCACCGTCGCGACGCTGGCGCAGGACTACGCCTTCGGCCGCGACGGCGTCGCCGCCTTCAAGGAGGCGCTCGCCAAGACCGGCGCGACGCTCGCCGCGGAAGAATATGTGCCGACCAACACCACCGACTTCACCGCGGTGGGCCAGCGCCTGTTCGACGCACTGAAGGACAAGCCGGGTCGCAAGATCATCTGGATCATCTGGGCCGGCGCCGGCAATCCGCCCGCAAAGCTCCAGGACATGGATCCGAAGCGCTACGGCATCGAGCTCTCGACCGGCGGCAATATCCTGCCCGCGCTCGCAGGTTACAAGATCATGCCGGGCATGGAAGGAGCGACCTATTACTACTATGACATCCCGAAGAACCCGGTGAACGACTGGCTGGTCGCCGAGCACCAGAAGCGCTTCAACGCGCCGCCGGACTTCTTCACCGCGGGCGGCTTTGCGGCCGCGATGTCAGTCGTCACCGCCGTCACCAAGGCGAAGTCGACCGACACCGAAAAACTGATCGCGGCGATGGAAGGCATGGAGTTCGACACGCCCAAGGGCAAGATGATGTTCCGTAAAGAGGACCATCAGGCGCTCCAGAGCATGTATCACTTCAAGGTCAAGGTCGAGCCGAACGTCGCCTGGGCCGTGCTCGAGCCGGTGCGCGAGCTCAAGATCGAGGACATGAACGTTCCGATCCGCAACAAGCGCTAAAACTCTCTCCTCCTCTCCCCGCGCGCGCGGGGAGAGGATCTTCCTCGCAAATGATCCCAGAGTTTTGCTGATGGCCCTGACGCTAGAGACGCGCGACCTGACCATTCGCTTTGGCGGCCATGTGGCGGTCAATAGCGTCAGTTGCAGCTTCCGCCCCGGCGAGCTGACCGCCATCGTCGGGCCGAACGGCGCCGGCAAGACCACCTATTTCAATTTGATCTCGGGCCAGTTGCGCGCGTCCAGCGGCAGCATCCTGTTCGACGGCACCGACATCACCCAGCATTCCGCACCGATGCGCACCCGCGCCGGCCTCGGCCGCGCGTTCCAGCTCACCAACCTGTTTCCGAACCTGACGGTGGAAGAGAACGTCCGCCTCGCGGTGCAGGCGGCAAGCGGCACGCATTACGACATGCTGCGGCCCTGGATGGTGCGACGTGACCTGATCGCGCGCGCAGACGCGATCCTCGACCAGGTCGCGCTGGGCAGCCGGCGCGGCGTCGCCGCAACCGCGCTCTCGCATGGCGACCAGCGCAAGCTCGAAGTCGCCTTGATGATAGCGCTCGAGCCAAAGGTCTTCATGTTCGACGAGCCGACCGCCGGCATGAGCATCGACGAGGTTCCGGTCGTCCTGAACCTGATCGCCCAGCTCAAGCAGGACAAGAGCAAGATCATCCTCCTGGTCGAGCACAAGATGGACGTGGTGCGCTCGCTCGCCGACCGCATCATCGTGCTGCATAACGGGCAACTCGTGGCAGATGGTCCGCCCGCCGAGGTGATCGCCTCGCCGATCGTGCAGGAAGCCTATCTCGGCGTTGCGCCGAAGAGCGCGGCCTGAGGACCACGGCATGAGCGAGCTTCTCAAACTCTCCGGCGTCCACACCCATATCGGGCGCTATCACATTCTCCAGGGCATCGATCTCGTCGTCACGCGGGGCCAGACGACCATGCTGCTCGGCCGTAACGGTGCCGGCAAGACCACGACGCTGCGCACCATCATGGGCCTGTGGCAGGCCTCTTCCGGCGAGATCACGCTCGCCGGCGAGCGCATCGAGAGCCGTGCCACGCCCGACATCGCGCGGCTCGGCGTCGGCTACGTGCCGGAGAGCATGGCCGTGTTCTCCGATCTTACCGTGAAGGAAAACCTGGTGCTGGCGGCGCGCGACGGGCCGCTCGACGACACCCAGCTCGACTGGATCTTTGGCTTCTTCCCGGCGCTGCGCCGCTTCTGGCTGTCGCGGGCCGGCAGCCTCTCGGGCGGGCAGAAACAAATGTTGTCCATCGCCCGCGCCATCGTCGAGCCGCGCAAGCTCTTGCTGATCGACGAGCCGACCAAGGGGCTGGCGCCCGCGATCGTGATGGCGCTGATCGAGTGCCTGAAGGAGATCAAGCGCAAGGGTGCGACGATCCTTCTGGTCGAGCAAAACTTCTTCGCCGCCCGCGAGCTCGGCGATCATGTGCTGGTCATGGACAACGGCACCATCGTCCATCGCGGCGAAATGGCGGCCTTGGCCGCCGACGTGCCGCTGCAGGAGCGGTTGTTGGGCCTGAGCCTGGAGACGCATCAGTGACTGAGCTAGCTGCCAACGATCCGCTGCCAAAGCCGAAGCGCGACCTCGCGCCGATCCTGATCCCGATCGCACTGGCGCTGGCGATGATCCCGCTGATCGGCTCGACCAGCTCCTGGGTGACCCTCACGGTCGCAAGCCTTGCGATGGGCATGATGATCTTCATCATGGCCTCGGGGCTGACGCTGGTGTTCGGCCTGATGGACGTGCTCAATTTCGGCCACGGCGCCTTCATCGCGGTCGGCGCCTATATCGGGACGCTGATCCTGCTGCCCTTCGCCGCCGCGATGCAGACGGACTCGCTTCTGATCAACCTCGCGGCACTGGCGCCGGCGGTGCTGCTGTCGATGGCGGTCTCCGGCGCACTCGGCCTCGTCGTCGAACGCGTGCTGATCCTGCCGGTCTACGGCCAGCATCTGAAACAGATCCTGATGACCACCGGCGGCCTGATCGTCGCGGAACAGACACTTTACGCGATCTGGGGGCCGGCGATCATTCCGCTGCCCTTGCCCGCCTCGCTGCGCGGCTCGGTCATCCTCGGCGACGTCGCGATCGCAAAGTACCGCCTGCTGGCGATGCTGGTCGGCCTCATCGTCTTCGTCGCGATTCAGCTCGTGCTCAATCGCACCAAGCTCGGCCTGTTGATCCGCGCCGGCGTCGAGAATCGCGAGATGGTGGAAGCGCTCGGCTATCGCATCCGCCGCCTGTTCCTCGGCGTGTTCATGACGGGATCGGCGCTGGCCGGGCTCGGCGGGGTGATGTGGGCGCTCTATCGCGAGCAGGTCCACGCCTCCATGAGCGACGACCTCACCGTGCTGATCTTCATCGTCGTCATCATCGGCGGTCTGGGGTCGATCGGCGGCTGCTTCATCGGCGCGATCCTGGTCGCCATGGTCGCCAATTACGGCGGCTTCCTGCTGCCCAAACTCGCCCTCGTGTCCAACATCCTGCTGATGGTCGCCATTCCGATGTGGCGGCCGCGCGGCCTCTATGCGGTGACCAGCCGATGATGCTCCTTTCCGGCGATCCGCCGCGCAGCCGCGTCCTGACAATCGTCCTCCTCGTCATCATCCTGGCGCTGGCGGCAACGCCCTTCATTTTTCCCGGCGCGAAGGCGATGAACGTCGCGGCAAAAATCTGCATCTTTGCTGCGCTGGTCGCCTCCTACGACCTCCTGCTCGGCTACACCGGTACGGTGTCGTTCGCCCACACCATGTTCTACGGCATCGGCAGCTACGCGATCGCGATCGCCCTTTACGCGATGGGACCGAACTGGGGCGCGGTCGCAACCGGCATCGTCATCGGCCTGCCGTTGGCGGCACTACTCGCGCTCGCCATCGGGCTGTTCTCGCTACGCGTCGCGGCGATCTTCTTCGCCATGATCACGCTCGCGGTCGCATCCGCATTCCAGGTGCTGGCTTCGCAAATGTCGTGGCTGACCGGCGGTGAGGATGGCCGCAGCTTTCAACTGCCCGATCTGCTGCGCCCCGGCACCGTGCTGATCCCGAAGAGCCTGATGGGATTCGAGTTCAACGGTCGTACGCTGACCTTCTATCTCGTGTTCGTGGCCTCAAGCCTGATGATCCTCGGCCTGTTGCGCGTGGTGAACTCGCCGTTCGGGCGCGTGCTCCAGGCTATCCGAGAAAACCGCTTCCGCGCCGAGGCGCTCGGCTTCCGCACCGTGTTTCACCTCACCTACGCCAATTGCCTCGCGGCGCTGGTGGCCGCCTCCGCCGGCATCCTCAACGCGCTGTGGCTGCGCTACGCCGGGCCCGACACCTCGCTCAGCTTCTCCATCATGCTCGACATTCTCCTGATGGTTGTCATCGGCGGCATGGGCACGATCTATGGCGCCATCATCGGTGCTGCGATCTTCATACTTGCGCAAAACTATCTGCAATCGCTGATGGGCGTCGCTTCCAAGGCCGCCACTGAGGCCGGCCTGCCGCTGCTGCCGGGCCTGCTACACCCGGACCGCTGGCTGCTGTGGCTCGGACTGCTGTTCATCGCCAGCGTCTATTTCTTCCCGACCGGAGTCGTCGGACGGCTGCGCAATGTCGGCGCCGGCAAGCCATCCGGCTCCGCGCATTAAGGGCGCGTTAACCCTGTGGGCGCGCTGTGCATCGCACAACCTGTGAGCGATGCAGCAATAGTTCCGCGACCTCGGACGCCGCGTGTCCCCGCGCGCAAGGATTAAGTCCCAAGTAACCGGCTTTCCTAAGGTTTAGGCCATTTGTGCGGTGTATGCATGGTCCCCTGGGAGGGGAAATGCGCGGGGCAATCTTCACGATCACAGGCCGACTGTCCTCGGTCGCACGCGACGGCTGGGAAGCCGTGATGCGGGCCGGACCGGTGCTGTGGCTGACGCTCAGCGGCGCATTGCTGGTCGCCGGCATTTTCGTGGTCACCACAATGGCCGTCGGCGACTTCCGCGAGCGTACGCTGGCCAACCGCGAGCGCGAGCTTGAAAACACGGTCCTGCTCCTCACCCGCCATTTCGACCAGCAGTTCGAGGACTCCGACGTCGTCGCCGCCGACCTGATCGGGATGATGAACCTGCCGGAGATCACCTCGCCCGACATGTTCCGCGAGCGCATGTCGGGGCCCGAGGTGAACCGGATGCTGCGCAGCAAGATGAGCGCGGTCACCTATCTCGGCGACATCGCGATCTACGATGCGGAAGGCGACCTGATCAGCTGGTCGCGACTCGAGCCGCTGCCCAAGATCAACGTCTCGTCGCGCGGCTATTACCAGACCTTCAAGACGAATCCGCAATCCGAGCCGGTGCTGCTGGAATCCGTACGCAGCTTCATCATCGGCAAATGGACCACCGTGGTCGCACGCCGCCTGAGTGGACCGAACGGCGAGTTCCTCGGCATCATGGTGCGCCGGATCGATCCTGACAGCTACCAGCGGTACTTCGCCTCGGTTGCGCTCGCGGAAGGCGCGGCCATTTCGCTGTTCGATCGCGAAGGCAAGATGCTGGCCCGCTACCCGCATGTCGAGGAGCTCATCGGCAAGAGCTTCAAGGATGCACCCTTGATGCGGAAGGTGCTTGCCGAAGGCGGCCAGCATACGCTTCGCGTCAAAAGCCCGATCGACGGCGAAGAACGACTCGGGTCGGCAGCATCGCTGACGCATTTCCCGCTGGTGATCGTCGCAACCAACACCATGTCGGCGGCGCTTGCGGACTGGCGCGACCAGACCGGCTTCATGATCACGGCCGCCACGCTCGCGGCCTCGGTGATCGCGTTCATCCTCTATCTGATCATTCGCCAGATCAGGCGACAGAACCTCGAGGCTCAGCAGCGGCTCGAGGCGGAGCGGCAGCGGCTCGACATGGCCTTGAACAACATGTCGCAAGGCCTGATCCTCTACGACGCCACGGGACACGTCGTCACCTGCAACCGGCGGTATGCCGACATGTTCGGCCTGTCCCACGACGTCATCAAGCCCGGTTGTCACATCAATGAGGCGATGCGTCATCGCAAGGAGCGCGGGACGTTCGACGGCAACGTCGAGGAGTTTTGCGCCGGCGTCATGAAGATCGTCGCCGAGGGCAAGGTCTCCACAAGAATCCATGAGCTCTCGAACGGCCGTGCCTTCCAGGTTATCAACACCCCGCTTGCGCAGGGCGGTTGGATCGCCACGATCGAGGAGATCACCGAGCGCCGCAATCTGGAGCAGGAGCGCGACCGCAACCACACCTTCCTCCGCGAGATCATCGACCACATCCCATCGCAGATCACCGTGAAGGACGCCCGCACGCGGCAGTACCTCCTGATCAATGGGGTCGCCGAGCAGCAGTTCGGCCAGTCCCGCGAAGCGGTGGTCGGCAGGACCGCGTTCGACATCTTCCCGCAGGCCTCTGCCAGGATCGTCACGGCCGATGACGACAAGGCGCTGCAATCGGTTGACGGCCTGTTCAAGCACGAACACCCCTGGCAGACCCAGGCTCTCGGGCTGCGCTACATCACCTCGCGCCGCATCGGCATTCGCGACCAGGCCGGCGAGGCCCGCTACCTGATCCACGTCGTCGAGGACGTCACCGAGCGGCGCCGCGCCAACGAGAAGATTGCGCATATGGCGCATTACGACGCGCTCACCGACCTGCCCAACCGTTCCCTGTTCCGCGAACAGATCGAGCGCGAGCTCGAGAAGGTGGCGCAAGGCGGGCAGTTCGCGCTGCTCTATATCGACGTCGACGAATTCAAGGGCATCAACGATTCGCTCGGCCACCATGTCGGCGACGAGCTTTTGAAGGCGGTCGCAGGCCGTATTCGAAGTTGCCTCAAGCCGGGCGACCTGATCGCACGGCTCGGCGGCGACGAATTTGCGGTGATCCAGACCGGAATCGAATCGTCCGCCGACACGATCGCCTTCGTGACGCGGATCCACGAAGCGATCCGCCGGCCCTATCACTGCCTCGGCCACCAGCTCTCGACCGACGCCAGCATCGGCATCGCGCTGGCGCCGCAGGACGGCACCGACCTCGATCAGCTCATCAAGAACGCCGACCTCGCGATGTACGGCGCCAAGGCCGAAGGACGCCGGACCTACCGCTTCTTCGTGCCTGCGATGGACGCAAGCGCCAAGGCCCGCCTCGCGATGGAGCAGGATCTGCGCCAGGCCATGATCGACGGCGGCTTCGAGCTGCACTACCAGCCGCTGGTCAATCTGCGCAGCAACGAAGTCGCCGGCTGCGAAGCGCTGCTCCGCTGGCGGCATCCGGAGCGCGGCATGGTCTCGCCGGCCGAGTTCATTCCGGTCGCGGAAGATACCGGCCTCATCACCGAGCTCGGCGACTGGGTGCTGCGCACGGCCTGCATGGAAGCCGCGAGCTGGCCGGCCAACATCCGCATCGCGGTCAACGTGTCGCCGGTGCAGCTCAAATGCGACACGCTGGCACTGAAGATCGCCGGCGCGCTCGCCGCCTCCGGCCTCGACCCGCGCCGGCTGGAGCTCGAGATCACCGAGGCCGTGCTGATCCGCGACGACGAAGCCGCATTGTCGATCCTGCACCAGTTGCGCGCGATCGGCGTGCGCATTGCGCTCGACGATTTCGGCACCGGCTATTCGTCGCTGAGCTATCTGAAGCGTTTCCCGTTCGACAAGATCAAGATCGACCGCTGCTTCGTCGCCGATATCGCGGAAGAAGGTGGCGCACCTGTCATCGTGCAGGCGGTGGTCAACATCGCCGCCGCGAGCCACATGACGACGGTTGCCGAAGGCGTCGAGACCGAGGCGCAGCGCGAGATGTTGCGTAACCTCGGCTGCACGGAGATGCAGGGCTATCTGTTTAGCGCGCCGAAGGCGGCGGCCGACGTCCGAAAGCTGTTCGGCGGAGGCGCCGCACAAGTCGCGGCAGTGGCTTGACGATGGCGAAATCGTCACCCCCTAGGAATTTCGACGTCGCGCATTCCTATGCCGTGCGGCTGATGCAGCATCTCGTCGTTCCGACCTTCGTGATCGATCCGAAGCGCCGTGTGGTGATCTGGAACCGCGCTTGCGAACGCCTGACCGGCGTTGCGGCCTCCGAGGTGATCGGCACCACCAAACACTGGCAAGCTTTTTACGAGACCAAGCGCCCTTGCCTCGCTGATCTCGTCGCGCTCGATCTGCCCGAGCAGCTCCCGGAACTCTATTCCGAGTATGCCGCGCGCGGCCACAACGGCCTCGGCTTCAGCGCTGAAAACTGGTGCGTGATGCCAAAGCTCGGCAACCAGCTCTATCTCGCCATCGACGCCGGCCCGATCCACGACGAGGCCGGCAATCTGATCGCCGTGGTCGAGACCTTGCGTGACCTGACCGATCAGAAGCGCGCCGAGATGGCGCTGAAGGAGCTCGCCACCAAGGACGGACTGACCGGCCTCTCCAACCGCCGCTCCTTCGACCAGATGCTGATGTCGGAATGGTCGCGCGCCCAGCGCACGCAACAGCCGCTGTCCCTGCTGTTCCTCGACGTCGACCATTTCAAGCTGTTCAAAACCGCCACGGCCACCAGACCGGCGACGAGTGCCTGCGCGCGGTCGCCGCCGTCGTCAGCCGGCACGCCTGGCGCCCGCTCGACCTCGCGACCCGCTACGGCGGCGAGGAGTTTGCGCTGATCATGCCGGAGATGAGCGGCGCTGACGCCTGCGCGGTCGCCGAAGCGATCCGCAACGTCGTCCTGGACCTGCGGATCGCCCACGGTGCCGAGGGTGCCGGCGAGCACGTCACGCTCAGCGTCGGCGTTGCGAGCCACATTCCGGGAGAAGCCGACGATCGGCCCGACCGCCTGCTGGGATCGGCCGACCAGGCGCTCTACGCAGCAAAGCGCCTCGGCCGCAACCGGGTGATCTCGGCCGAACAGATGCTGGCCGAGTTCGCCCGGCTCGATCGCGGCGGTTTGCAGGTTCCGGGCTCCGCGTCGCGCAAATCGGCTTGATTTCAGGGCCTCTATTGGTTTGACGCGTTTTCTTGACGCGAACCGGTGTCCACTTCGCTTGAAAACGCTATGCACGCGGCGGAGGTTGCCGACCGCTCGCCAATCGGCTAAATGAGGCCTCGCTGCACCCGTAGCTCAGCTGGATAGAGCGTTGCCCTCCGAAGGCAAAGGTCACACGTTCGAATCGTGTCGGGTGCGCCACTCCGGTACCGATGCGGATCTCATTTCCACCGCCTACTCTTGAAGAGGTCCGCCGCCTCGAGGCGGCGGCAGCAAGTCGCCCGCGGCTCTACCGCATGCAACTGACGCTGCTCGTGCTTGCCGGCGATGCCACTCTGACATGCATTCGCGTGTTTCCATTCGCCGCGCCGATCCTGTTTGGCGCGCTGCTCGCCAACAACACGTTCATCGGCACCCTTGCCGCCTTCATTGTCATCCTGTTGATCTGGCTGATGCGACCCAGCTACCGCTACGGTGGCACGAGCATCGGGCGAAATGACGCCCCCCAGCTGTACGCCGCCGTCGACGACCTGAAGAAAACGCTCGATGTCGACCCACGAATCGACGTGCGACTGGACGATGAGGTCAATGCCGGCGCGCGCGAGGCGCGTGGACTGTTCGGCATCATCGGCAATCGCCGTGTGCTGACGCTCGGCGTGCCGCTCCTCGCGCTGCTCGGCAAAGATGAAGTACGCGCCGTCATCGCTCACGAAATGGGCCATTTCTCTCGCCGACACGGACGGCTCGGTCACTGGCTCTACCAAGCTCACCTCGGCTGGCTCGCGCACGCCGAGCAGATTGATAGCGAAAGCAGCATGCTCGACCGCGCCGGTGCCAGCTTTGCCGAGCGTTTCGCTCCCGTTCTCAACCGCCGCGCGCTGGTATGGTCGCGCCGTTGCGAGTACGAGGCAGACGCAGACGCAGACGCGGCTCGCGCGGTAGGCGGCGAGCATCTGGTGAGCGCGCTGGCGCGGCTCGACGCGTTCAGTAGCTGGAGCAACAAGGAGCTTCCTCGCATCGTATTGGGATGGCAATGCAGCGAGCCGACCCCACCGGACAACTGCCTGGAGCGCATGATCAACGCCTTCGAGGGAACGTCGCCCGATCCCGGCACCGCGATCGACGCCAACGAGGCCTCGCACTCCCTCGATTGGCTCGACACGCATCCGACATTGGTCAAGCGGGCCGCAGCGCTCGGCCTGCAGCCGACCATCGCACCGCGCGAGGGTCCGGGCGGTTCGGCGCTCTTCGGTGACCGATGGTCGACCGTCGCTACGGAATATAACAATCGCTGGCGGGAGGCGAAAGCCGTCGAGTGGTCGGCTGCCCACACCAGGTACAGGCTGATTGAGGCGCCATTGCTAGCAGCCGAACCCGAAGCCGTTGCGAGCTGGCCGCTCACCCGGCAGCTTGAGCGCGCGAGAGCTTTGCGCAGGCTCGAGCCGAAACGCGGACTGGCCGAACTCGCGGCGCTGCACGCAGCGACACCTGACCACCGCAACATCGCTTTTGCGTACGCCGCGGCGCGACTTGCCGAAGACGATGGAAGCGCCGTCGAAGCCATGCGCATGATTGCCAAAGAGGACGCAAGCTGGCGCGCGGCGGCCTATGCCCGTCTCATGCGCCACTTTGAACGCATCGGCGATCGCGCGAGCGCTCATCGTTGGGCCCGGCTCCTGGAACGCGCCGGCGAGTCAGAAATGCGCGCTTATGAGCTGGTCTGCGGCGGCCTTGTCTCGGGCGAGCATTCTCCGACAACACGCACGGCGCCGCTGATCGAGGTCCTGCGCGCGGGCCTCGCCGCTGAACCGGCCGTAGCCAAGGCATTTCTCGTGGAGAGTCAGGCGCCGCTGGTCGTGGCCGAAAAGGCCGCCGGCGCGTCTCTGCGCGCGGATGCGCTGATCCTGATCGCAGATCCCTTCGATGCCATGCAGAAGCCCTACGACGTCGACGCCATCAAGACCCGCCACCAGCAGGTGCTGAGCGACCTTACCGAGGCCAACACCTTGGCGGTCGTGATCTCATTTTACACGACGGAACCCCTGCCATCGGCCCTGCACGATACGCTTGAGCAGCACCCGACCAGCTGCATCTACATCCGCTGATCGGCTCCCACCGCCTTTCATTCGCGAAATCCGGGCCGACGCCTGGGCGTGAATCTAGTAGTCACCCCACCGCATATTCCGGTGAAACCTCAGCTGAGCTTGCTCAGGAGGCGTGGTCTCCTTGTCAGGGACGCCCCATTTCGGCGCCCCGCAAGCAGAGGAGCCTCGAACGCATGGTACGAAGCGGACGAGACTCCCTCACGTCTGACTGTAGACGGCGCGCACACTGGAAAAGTCGCGCGCGGCGAGATGCTCGCGCGCGATGAGGAAGTAGACCGTACCTTCGACCAGCGAATTTTGTGCGAGGTCGCCGAGATCGAGCTGCAACAGCAGTTGCCAGTCAGCTGGTCCATTCGGTTCGACGCCGAACCGCGGGTCGTCCTGCTCCGGCTCCGGCGTTCCCATCAGCCGATGGCGACGCTGGCCGGCGTCCTCGCGCCCCGTCATGCCATCTTCGCCGCGCAACAGCTGGTGGTAACAGCAGTGGAAATCGAAATCCTCAGCACGCATCGACAGCAAGGGATCATCGAGCATTTCGCGCGCGCCGCAGAACGGCAAGTGCAGGATGGGCTGCAGACGCATGGGGCGGGACGGATAGATGTATGGCTTCTTGTACTTTCCGGTGAGATCGTAGGCCCGTTCCAGCTCTTCCAGCACAGGAGGAATAGCCGCCTGGGCGAGTTCGTCACGCGGCGTCTCATCCCACAGCACGCGCGCGAATTCAGGTTCGGAGGACGTCAACCCGCCGACGCCATCCCAGAAGAACAGCAGCCGACCCGACGCCGGCAACCCCAGCTCCGCCGCAACCGGCCCGGCTTCGGCAAGCTCGATCTGCGCGAGGAATTCGTAAGGCAGCGCCCGTTCGATGTGGCGGAGAATCCAGCTCTGATTGCCGACGAGGTCCTGGGCGCGGGCCGCCAGATCGGCGGGCACGGGCCGTATCGGCCAATCCACGTCCGGCGGCAAGGCCGGTGCACCGCCGAAGCGTGTGCCGGTTTCTCTCTCCGGTAGCCCGTCTCCGGGAGCGATCCAGAGCTGTGGCGCAAGATGGCTCAGGATCTGCTCGATCTCGACCGTGGTGAGAGGGCTTTCCAACGCCTCTGGATCGGTCAAAACCTCGACCAGTTGCTGTCTTGCGTCTGTCAAAGAACTGAACATCTGCTGTCGACGTCCTTTCAGCTGTGACCGACCCGTGCCGAGCGGCGCGAAGCTGGCCGTTGGTCTAGAGTCACGGAATGAATCCGAAAACGCGAGGATCGTGCCAATCTTGGTGGCACGGGAGCGCCGCCAGGTTCGAACGCGAGTGTCGCAAGATCGCAGCCCGTCGGCGCGCCAGCCGTGGCGCGCCAAAGGCTTGCTTTGTTTTGGCAAATTACGCCGATCCCGGGATTGGGCGCGAGTTGCCCTTCGAAGGCAAAGGTCACACGTTCGAATCGTGCCGGATGCACCGGTTTTTCTTTATTCTACAAAGCGATGCGCGCGATGCAGGTTGAGACCGGTTGTACATTGGGCGGCATCGTAGAACGAAGCTGCATCTCAGTTCGATGAGCCGATCCCGATTTGTTTCGCAACCGGTCGCCAGACCTGCTGCTCGCTGCGTAAGAACATGGCGGTGTCGTCGAGCGACATCGGGCGGACCATGGTGCCCATGGACTGCAACTTTTCCTTCACAGCGGGAGAGTTCAGCGTGTCGTTCAAATCGTGATTGACCTTTTCCACGATGTCGTGCGGCGTACCCCGCGGGGCAAGCAGCGCAAACCAGCCGGTCGCGGTAAAGCCGGGCAGCATCTCTGCAACCGTTGGAATCTCCGGAAACTCCGGCAACCGCCGCGACGACGTCACAGCGAGCGGTCTTAGCGAGCCATTCTGGATCGCCCCTAGCAGGGTGCCGAGCCCCTCAACGATGACGGATATCCGGCCACCCATCAAATCCTGCAATCCGGCTGACGCTCCCGGATAGGGTATGTAGGTCAGGTCGGCTCCACTCTGGATCCGAAAGCGTTCGGCGGTCAGGTGCGGCAAAGTACCTCGCGCGTTGGCCGCGAAGTTCAAGGTGCCTGGTCTCGCCTTCGAGAACTCGACCAGCTCAGCAAGCGAGCTGACATTCAGCTCAGGCGAGACCGCAATCACGAAAGGCAGCTCCGCCACCAAACCGACCGGAACGAAGTCGTTCAGCATGTCGATCTTCAGGTTCGGAAACATTTCAGGCATGACGATGAAGGCAGCGCCGGTTGGAAGGTAGAGCGTGTAGCCGTCCGCCTGCGCCTGCACGGCCTGTTTTGCCGCATTACTCCCGGCAGCGCCCGTCGCGTTGAGAACGACGATCTGTTGCTTCCATTTTCGACCCAGTTCGTCAAAGACGACGCGGGCGACGACGTCTGGTCCGCTCGCCGCCGCTCCTTGTGTGATCAACTTTACCGGCGCCCGTGGGTAATTCGGCGCCTGAGCAGACGCTGACGTCGCGATCGCTAGTAAGACTACAATGCGAACAATATCGCGGATTCGAACGATCACCTTGCACCTCCCAAACCTTCGCGCGCGAAGTTCATCGGCCTCGCTTCTCGACCCCACGATTAAGCACAAGCGGGACGCACTACGTCCTGCGCTCCCTGGCTTGCGCCTTCCAGAGGTCCCAGGGTCGATGAGATTGCGCTTCGACGTTGGCGACGCAGCTCTTCGCTTCGGCCGCGGTCAAATACGTCACCTCCCCGAGCTTCGTGGCTTCGATCTGATAGCGTGCGTTGATTTCGGCATAGACTGCACGGTAGACGACCTGCCGCAGCGATTGCCCGACCACCGTCGACCCGTGTCCGCGCATGAGCACGATGTCGCTTGCGTGAAAGCACTGCGCCAATGCGCGCCCCAGCCGATTGTCGCTGATCAGAAGATCCGTACCCGGTCCCGCGACATCCCGGATTTCGAAGACCGGCGCACACTCGCCGATGAAGCCTGCCATATGAAATATGGCGCGGAGAGGTATGTTCTTGACGACTGACAGAGGCACTATCGAATGCGAATGGCTATGGACGATCGCCTGGACGTCGGGAAACTCCCGATAGATTTCGCTATGTATGAAGCGCTCGAGGTACACTTTCCTCCCGTTCGCGTCGACCGGATCGCCGTCGAGCGTGAACTCGATGATATCGGAGGCCGTTACGTTTCCCGGAGCCATGTTGCGCGCCAGGAAGAAGCGATCCGGCTGCATGTCATGACGGACGCTGACATGACCGAATGCATCCACGACCCCCTGATCGAAAAGGATGTGGTTCGCGCTGATCAGATCCTCGATGAGCGCCGGGCCCGGCCTCCGGCTCTCCGCTGCGGCGTCTGGAACGTCGACGCCGACGTGACCGTTAGTCGAATTGCACATGGTACCTCCCCTGCGAGCCGTGAGGCGGCGAGCGTTTCTCTCATCGAGTTTCAACTACGTGATCGCGAACACTGACTTGCATCTCGCCGATCATGTCGATCTGAGCGAGCAGCGTGTCGCCGCCCCTGATTGGACCAACGCCGGCTGGCGTACCGGTAAAGATCATGTCGCCCGGCCTTAGCCTGGCGAAAGCCGACGCATAGGCGATCAGGCCAGAAACGCTGGTTATCATGTCATCCAGGCGCGTGTGCTGCTTGATTTCACCATTCAGCTTGAGGGTCATCGAGAGCGAGCCCAGATCGGCAATGCTGGAGGCGGGCGTCATCCAGGGGCCAACGACCGTGTAGGAGTCGAGTGACTTGCGAAAGGAACGGTCCTCAGTCCCACGCACAGTGATGTCGAGGCCGATGGAATAGCCGGCCACAATATCGAGCGCGCGAGACGACGGCACGTCGCTTGCCTCGGAGCCGATGATGACGACCAGCTCGACTTCATAGTCGGTCCGGCGGGACGGAAAGCGTCGAACAACCCCGTGAGAGGGGCCAACGAGCGAACCTGCGGCCTTGAGGAAAAGGCCGGCTTGATCGAGCGGAACGGGCTTCCGTCCGAAGGACGCGACCGGATCGGCCTGCATCTCGGCCGCGTGAGCGCGATAATTGTCGGGCGCAGCGAATATCTTGCTCGGCATCCTTATCGGTGAATGCAAGCACACGTCACCTGCGGCAAGGCTTTTCAGCCGGCTCAGATCGCGGTCGGAGAAAGCAGCCGCCATCCCCGCCGCCGCAAGCACCGGCTCGCGCTCCGAGGGCTCGACCATGTGCGTGATGTCGAAAACGCGACCGTCGCGCACGAAACCCAGGCGATCGTCGTCGAAGCGGCATAGATGCATTGACACTACTCAGCACCGGGTCAGGAGGTCGGCGGCAACGTCAGACCGATGGTTGCAAATCGCCAACGGGAAATGCTTCTACCCTTCGGTAGCGTTCCTGCCATTCGACCAGCTCGGCCATGGATATGACGTCTTCGATGCGCCTGAATGGCTTGCCACCGGTACGCTCGTCCACGACGCGAAGAATGGCGTCGGGCCAGATCGTCCGGTTGGCGAGGACCACCTCGGATGTCGGCGGATGACGCAGCGCCTCATATTGCTTCAGCGCGAGCGGCCCATCGTTCAAACGCGCGAGCAGTTGAGCCAGCGTTACGGCGTCCAGAATCGCTTGAGCAGAACCATTGCTTCCGCGCGGCATCATGGGATGCGCCGCGTCACCCAGCAGGGTTGTTCGGCCCCGGGTCCAGAATGGCAGGGGATCCTGGTCCACCATGGGATATTCGTAGACCGAATCTGCACTTCGCAGCATTGCGGGAATATCAAGCCAGTCGAACGTCCAGCTTTCGAAATTCGCAATGAAGTCCTCGACGTTGCACTCGCGATTCCAGTCGCGCTGCCACGTCTCGGCTGGCCTCGCCAGCTCGATAACCCAGTTGACCAGTTGCTCTCCGCGAGAATCGATATTGTCGCGAATTGGATAGACAACAAGCTTGCCGCTCTCTTGCGTACCGACGTAAGCCATGGTCGCGCCGCTGAGAAAAGGCGGCATGCGCGTGACACCTCGATAGAGCATCGTGCCCTGATATTTGGGAATGGCTTCCTTGGGGTGGTCCTGCCGCCGGAGCACCGAATGGACGCCGTCGCAGGCAATCACAAGCGCGCCCTGGACTTTGACAGTCCGGCCCTGCGAGGTTTCGCAATGAACGGTCACGCCGTTGCCGTCCTGTTCGACAGCCATACACTTGTGATCGACTTCGACCTTGTGCTGCCCGCAGCGCTCCTGCACCGCTGCAAGCAGCGCCCCGTGCAAATCGCCGCGATGGATCGAGATCTGCGGGCAATCGTTGTTCGCAAACCGACCGCGAGGCTCACTGTAGACATGCTGGCCATGGCGCGTGAAAAAACAATACTCGCGGGTTACGACGCCCTTGGCGAGCAGGCTGGGCTGCAGCTCAAGATCAGTCAAAGCTCTTACGGCATGTGGCAGAAGGTTCAGCCCGACGCCCAGTAGACGGATCTCCTTCGCCGCCTCGAGAAGGCGAAAGGGAACGCCGACACGATCCAGCGCCAGCGCCAGGGTCACCCCCCCGATGCCAGCGCCGACGATAATAACTTCCCTTGAATTCATATCGAGGTCTTCTCCTGCGCGCACGACGGTCGGTTGGCTGCGAGTCCACTCTGGCCACACGCGCGCATCCACCGTTGCGGCGCAAAGATAGTTGGCCGCATCGCTTTCTCCCTATGCTTTGTGGTTTGCGAGCCTAGACCTGTTCACAGGAGGGACAAGCCATTGTATTTAGACAGACTGTTTCATGGGCGGAACGAGGAGAGGAAGGAATGGAGGATTTCCGCCACTTGATGCTGTTCGCGAAGGTCGTGGACTTCGGTGGCATCAGTGCCGCTGCACGCGCGCTGTCGATTCCAAAGGCTACGATCAGTCGAGCTGTCGCCAGTCTGGAATCATCCCTTGGAATTCGGTTGCTTGAGCGGTCCGGCCGCAAGATGCGCCTCACCGAGGCTGGTTCGGTCGTGCATCAGCACTGTCAACGCATCGCAGAGGAAATCGAGGAAGCGCAAGCGGCTGTAAACGAGATCCGGAGCGTGCCACGAGGCCGGCTAAGAGTGGCTGCGCCGTTGACGTTCGGGCGCACCTTGCTGTCGCCATCTCTTTCAGACTTCTTGCGCACGCATCCGGATATCAGAGTCGAGCTGGAGTTGACGAACCGGCAAGTCGATCCGATCGAAGAGAATTTTGATGTCGTCATCCGCCTGGGACCACTTGCCGACTCAACGCTCATCGCGAAGGAGATCGGGACAGTTCATTTCGTTCTTTGCGCGGGTCCCGGTTATCTCTCGTCACATCCCGACATACGCTGCCCGATCGACCTGGAGCAGCACCTGGTCATCGACTTCTTTGGGGGTGCAGATCACCGGCAATGGTCGCTTTCGCGCGGGCAAGAGGTCGCACAAGTCAAGGTCAGGCCGCGCTTGGACGTGAATGACCCCATCGTGCGTCGGGACGCAGCCCTTGCCGACATCGGCATTACTCTCCTGCCGGCGTGGATCGCAAACCGCGAAGTGCAGAAGAATGGGTTGAAATTGATCTTGCCCGATTGGCGAATGACCCCATCGACGCGGATCTATGCGTTGTATCCGAACCGCCGCAGCTTGTCGGCGAAGTCCAGATCGTTCCTGAATTTCCTGGAAGCGCGGATACGGCCGGAGCTCGGCGCGTTGCAAGTCGAGCGCTCCGACGACGCGTGAACCGCAGACGTCAAGCCTGGCTCTTAACCTCGGCGCGCAGGAGACCCAGCTTGGCGAGCATCCCGCGATTGGATACCTCGACGATGTAGGCGGGACCGCCTTGGGCCTGGTGACTGGCCCATTGCCAGTTTGGAATAGTAAAGACGTCGTTCTCAGACCAACTGAACCGTTCTTGGCCAACGGTGCTTTGTCCTTGACCGCTGACGACAAAGCAAACTGTGCTCGCAGTGCTGCGCCGCGCACGCGTCGCCATGTTCGGCGAAAGACGAACGGCATGACAGTCGATTGTCGGCATCACGGGGTCGCCATTGAGCGGATTGACGTAGTGAACCTCCGTACGGCCATCTTCGTCGCCCTGAGCCGCATCGAGCGCAATCTTGGCCTCGCTCCAGGGGTAACGAAGCCTTGGAGAGAATGACGTGTCGGCCGCCAGGATCGACTGAACTATTCCAGATCCAGACCACGCGGCATCAGGGAAAGCAATTGCTTGCTCGACCCGCGGGCTATCCTCAGCGGGATGCTCGAAGAAAACACCATTCCAGCCGATCACAAGCGGGACATCGAGCACATCTATCCACATGATGCGCCTGTCCGTATCGTTCTTGTGACCGTGCCAGCACCACGGCGGCGTCAAGAGCAAGTCACCCGCATGCATCGGGCATTTCAATCCGTTGACCGTCGTGAATCCACCATCATGATTTGTGATCAATCGGATCGCCGCCATCGAATGTCGATGCGGCTCAGCAGTCTCGCCTGGGTTCAGAATCTGAATCGCCGCGTTGAGCGTTCCCGTCGTCGCAAGCTTCCCGCCGAATGCCGGATTGGCCAGGACCAGCACCCTCCGCTCGGCGAGCTCGGTGCTGACTTGATCGGCGGCGATCTCGCCGAAGCGCTTAAGGCTATTCCAAGACCAATAGAAGGGTGGCTCGGTCGGGCGCGGCTCATGACTGAGCGCGGTGCCGGCATGCTCCCATAGCGCCGTCAAGTGGGCACTTTTGAGATCGTCAAGCGTCGACATGTCGTTCATTCTTGTTTCCTCTTGGTTTTGCTTTCAGAAACGCAAGGTGGCTGTTTGATCCGATTGTCGGCTATTTCGTTACCAACTGTTCTCGCTGCATGACCTCAAACAGGCCGCCATCAGCACGTCCTGTGGCGTGTGAACCTAAGTCCGTCCAAGTGGCTAACAAGTCACGCTTTTTGGACGGCCCGTTCCCTGTATGAAACGACCCGGCGCGGGAGCGCTCCCGTCCCGTTGCAGGCCGTCACGAAAGCCATCATTCCTGGCAGTTTGCCTGCGAAAGCGATTGTCGTTCGAGATGAACATGCTGCCTTGGGGCAGGCTCGGCATCGCTACGACTTGCGTCCATCGGGAAGCCCGCAACTCGCTGCCGGGCAAGGACGAAACCCTTTGCCGGCCGGGCGAAGTGAACCGGAAACAAACCAGGCCTAACCTGCTCCAAGCTGCACAGTCCAACCCGATCCAGGGGGAGAGGATCCTATGAAGGCAGCACTATTGGCACTATCGCTTCTTGGCCATCCCGCGATACCGATTTCAGATCGTGTGCCCATCTTCAACGTGGAAGCGCTTTGCAGGGACGTTTCCGCTGACGACAAAGCATCAGGGCTCGCCCTCGCGCAGGACGCCAGCGAATGCATGCGTGACGAGACACTTGCGCAGCAACAGCTAAGTTCGACCTGGCTGACTGTTCCGGGTCCCGCGCGCGAAAGTTGCGAAGGCGAGGCTGCGGCAGGAGGAATAGCAAGCTATGTCGATCTGCTCACCTGTCTGCAGATGGCAGGCTGGGCGAATCCGGCTCCCCCACCGGCGGCCCCGCTCAGGGGAGCGAGCAAGAGGCGGAACACCAAGAACTAGTTGCGCAAGTGCGCCCGCCGGAGCTCGACCCCACCGCGACGATTGAGAGCTGCGCCGGTTCGCCCGGCGTCGCACGGCTCGGTGCAGGCGCCCTCCTACGCGGTCGTACCGTCGATCGAGCGGCGGATCACCCGCTGCACTTCCGCATTCGATAGAAACAGATCGTGGTTGATGATGCCCCAGCCTTCCTGGGAAGCATCGACCACGCGCACGCCGAGCTGTTCGATGGCGGTTTTCTCGGCGGCGCCGACCCTGGTCATTCCACCTGCGATTTGCCCCGACAGTGCCAGTGCGCGATCGTTCGTCGCGGCGATCACGGTGATTTTGCCGGCAAGCGGACCGATGCGGTGGATCGCCGACGAGAACACGTCCATGTCGATATCAGGCGCGGCAAACACGATCGCGCCGATCTTGCTCGTGACCGTGTCGCCGTATCGCGCATAGAGCTGGCGCAGGCTTTCGAGCGTCAGCATGGTTCCCATGCTGTGCGCAACGATGTGCACGCGGCCGCCGCCTGAAGCCGACACCAGCGACGAGAGCACGCGTTCGAAATCGTCGCGGGACCACATCGCGCTGTCGCGGTCATAGGCATAGTCGAACAGTCCAGCCTTGGAGGGCCAGGAGAACACCATGGTCCGGCCGCGGAACTTGATCCCATCGGAGAGATGGGCGGCATCGAGCGCCGCCGTCTCGAATGTCTGCTTGAAGCCATGCACATAGATCAGCGCGTCTCCTCCCCCGCCGGCCTGCGCAAGGAGATCGCCAATTTCGGCCGGCACCGGTTCGACCCGATCGAGGCGCCAATCACCAAGTCCGACCGAGGTGAGAGAAAGACGGCTCTCGTCCGGCGCCACCAGCCTTGCCCGCGCGACCGTCATTTTGGTCGCGCGCTCCGGCCCGAACCAGGGTTTCGTGCGACCGCCGTTCACGGGCTTGCGCGTGGTGGTGACGAGCAATGTGGGATCAACGGAAAGGGACGACGCGTCGAAGCGCGCGCCAGTCGCGCCCAGGCCTGCGCATCCGCCGAGCGCGAGGGCGCCGCCGGCCGACACAAGCCCGCCCAGGAGCGCGCGGCGCGAAAGCGAATGATGGGAGTCGCGTTGCAGAAGACGTTGGACGATCACACGGAACCTTTGGGAACTTTGCCCGCCGTAACACCGCCCCGCCTAGCTCCCTGAACGACAATGGGGGCGAGAAGACGGCGGAGCAGCTTCGTGGTCGGTTGCGTGGTCATGGCGTCCGCGTTCGCCGGCACGCGGGTTCCGCGTGCAATCCGGCGTAGGTCCGGAATCGGGCCGGCGTTGCCATCAATGATGGGCCGACACGCCCTTGACGCATTGGGTCAACAGATCAGTGGTGGCGAATTGGCCGACATCACCCAGGCTGATCATGCCGACCATCCGCTTGCTCTTGTTGATCACAGGCAGCCTGCGGATTTTCAGCGTCTCCATGTGATGCACGGCTTTCGCCAGATCGTCGTCTTCCCGGCAGCAATGGATGCCTTCGGTCATCACGTCCCGCGCCGTCATGCGCGCGGCGTTGAAGTCCTTGCTCGCAAGGCCTTTGCAGACGATGTCGCGATCGGTCACCATCCCGATCAGATGATCGTCTTCGCCGATCGGAATGCAGCCGACGTCGTGCCCTTGCATCAATTTGGCGATCTCGGTGACTGGGGTGTCGGGGCTGACCCAATCGACGCCCTTATGCATCACGTCCTTGACCTTCATGGAGGACCTCCGTTGCGGACGCAGCCCCCGTGACGCGACTATACAACGAACCGGGCGCGACCGCACGCGCGCCGCGACGAAGACGTAGCCGCGATCATCTCGCCGTCATGCCGCGTCAGTCGTGCATGCTGAAGCGTCCATGCGGCGCATTAGCCGTCAGTCGCTCGAACTGCGCATGGGTGAGCTGGAGCAGCGTCTCGTGATCGCCGGCTTCGATATAGACCTCGGGCTGGGCCCGGATGCTGTCATCGACGATGAGATCGAGCCCGTAGCACCGGCCGACGGCCGGAACCGCTCCGTGCGCGCAATCCGCGAACAGCCGGTTGATCTCGGATTCGTTGGCCATGGCGAGATCCTCGCCAAGCCTCTCCTTCAAGTCCGGCAGGTTGAGATGGTGCGATGCCGGCACGACCGCGAGCATATAGCCGCCGTCATGCCGGAGCACGACGGCCTTGGCGAGACGATCGCCCGAGACGTGGCAGGCCTGCGCCGTGCGCGTGGATGACATGGTGAGATCGTGCGGGATCTCGGCATACTGGATCTTCTCGGCATCCAGATAGCGGTGCAGCGTGGGGGCAATGGACATGACGTGGCCTCCGGATGGATATGCGAGCCATCCACCGTGAGGCTGCCCCGCCCCACGATGGGCGGCCGCGTGATTGCCGGGCTTCAGCATAGGCCTTGCGCTCGACTGCCGCAATCAGAGCGTTTTCCAGCGAAGTGGACACCGGTTCGCGTGAAGAAAACACGTCAAAACAAGAATCTGGAGCCCGTTCCGATTCAATCGGAACGGACACGGCTGCGGGTCGGACATTCGACGGGTTCCGGGCGCGCTATTTCCGCTTCGTTTGCCGTCGATCAATTGTGGCCCTTGCTGCGGTTCCCGGAGCTTACGGGATCCTTGCCACAACGTTGGGCCGGTTTTTCTCGAGCCAGGCGACGGCCTCGGGTCCGTCGACAACGCACTCGAAGGTTTCCCAGGTTGGGTCCTCCAGGGATTCCGACTGCAGTCGCTTCGCCGCATATTCGACGAGGTCGTGCAAGCCCTCGTATCCTCGTCGGTGCTCGAGGGACTCTGCAATCGCCGTGCTGGTCCATCCTCGTCGAGCCAGATCGATGATGCTCGGAGCGTCGGCCTCGCTGAACCACGGTGTGGCATCGAACTCGATGCAGCGGACATTGTCGGCGGTATGGCAAGTGGCGTGGATCATTGGATTCCTCCGTTCGCCGGTAACACTTTTCCGGATCATGCTTCAGGCTTTGACGAGGTCTCCCAGCAGGTTCGCCGCCACTGTCAGCTTGGCGAGCGTCAGGCCGCTGGCGGCAATCTCCTCGACCGAGCGGCGGATACGCGTCGCTTCGGGGTGAGCGGCGAGCCAAGTCTCGACGGCCGCTTGGCCGGACTCGCCGGTCGCCAGCATATCCGCAGCCAGTCTTCTTTCGGCGCCAGCGATCTGCTCGACGGCGCGATCGATGGCCATGCGTTCGAAATAATCGTTTGCCGGCACGCTGCGCGCGGCGGCGATGATGCGATCGAGACGGAAGTTCGCCTCGGCGGCGAAGAAGGTCGCGACGGCGTCGCCAATGGGGCGCGTGGTGCGCTCGGCAACCGTCACGATATCGGGCGCCGAGACCAGAGTGTCGAGATCGGCGAGCTCACCGGCGAGGCCGACCGGGACACCGGCCTCGATGAGTTCCTGCCGTCGCTTGCCGCGCGCAGCCTGCAAGTCCGGCGGAAGGGCGGTGTCGAGCCCGGCGACGATCTGGCGGATAGCCGGGCCGAAGCGCGCGACGACGGCCTCCAGTCCGTCCTTGAAATCGACATTGCGCACGTACCAGACCATGCGGGAGAGCAGGAGGTCCTGAATCGCCGCATAGAGGCCGAGCTGCAACTGTCCGTCGATGCGGGTGTCGAGCGCGTCGATCGCGTCATTGAGCCGCCTGAGCTCGTAGATCGCGTCCACCGCCACCTGGGCCATGACGATGGTCGAGATATCGGCGTCGGTCTCGTCGGTCAAGCGTACGATGCAGGCCGGGCCCCCGCGGTTGATCACGGCATTGACGAGACTGGTCGCGATGATCTCGCGTCGGAGGCGATGGAGCTCGACCGCGGTCGGGAATTTGTCGAGAAGCTCGCGCGGAAAATACAGGGAGAGTCTGCGGGCGAGATAAGGATCATCAGGCACGCCGGTTTCGAGCAGGTCACTGTAGAGTGTCAGCTTGGCATAGGCGAGCAACACGGCAAGTTCAGGCCGTGTCAGGGACTGCCCGCGCCTTGTGCGCTCGGTGATCGCGGCGTCGTCGGGCAGGAATTCGACCGTGCGGCTGAGCAGACCGCGCTGCTCGAGCGACTGCATCAGGCGGGTGAGGAAGCCGGTCTCGGCCACGCCCTTGCGCTCGGCGAGCGAGAGCGCCAGCGTCTGCAGATAGTTGTTGCGCAGCACCAGCGTGCCGACCTCGTCGGTCATCGCGGCAAGCAGGCTGTTGCGGTCGGCGGGGCTGAGATGTCCCTCGCGCTCGGGGCGCGCCAGCGCGATCTTGATGTTGACCTCGACGTCGGACGTGTTCACGCCGGCCGAATTGTCGATGGCGTCGGTGTTGAGCTTGACGCCCTTCTGCGCTGCTTCAATGCGGCCACGTTGGGTGACGCCGAGGTTGGCCCCTTCGCCGATCACCCGGGCGCGCACGTCGCCGCCTGCGATGCGGATCGGATCGTTGGCGCGGTCTCCGACCTGATCGTCGCTCTCCGCCGACCCGCGAATATAGGTGCCGATGCCGCCAAACCACAGCAAGTCCGCGCGCGCTTTCAGGATCGCCGTCATCACCTCGAACGGCGTCGCCTGCGGCTTGTCGAGATCGAGCAGGGTGCGCACTTCCGGAGCGAGCGGGATCGCCTTGAGCTGGCGCGAGAACACGCCGCCGCCTTGCGAGATCAGCGACTTGTCGTAGTCCTGCCAGCTCGACCGCGGCAGGTCGAACAGACGCTTGCGCTCATTGAAGCTGATCGCCGGATCGGGCGAGGGATCGATGAAGATGTCGCGATGATCGAAAGCCGCAACAAGCCTCGTCGCCCGCGAGAGCAGCATGCCGTTGCCGAAGACGTCGCCGGACATGTCGCCGACGCCGGCAACAGTGAACGGCATGGTCTGAATGTCGGTGCCGAGCTCGCGGAAGTGGCGCTTGACCGCCTCCCAGGCGCCGCGCGCGGTGATCCCCATCTTCTTGTGATCGTAGCCCTGGCTGCCGCCGGATGCGAAGGCATCGCCGAGCCAATGGTTCTTCTCGGCCGAGATCGCGTTGGCGACGTCGGAGAAGGTGGCGGTGCCCTTGTCGGCGGCCACGACGAGATAGGGGTCGTCGCCGTCATGCCGCACGGTCAGGTCGGGCGGCACGACGATGTCGCCGCCGAGATTGTCGGTGAGTTCGAGCAGCGAACGAACGAAGATGCGATAGGCTTCTGTGCCCTCCGCGAGCCACGCCTCGCGATCGGAGGGCGGCGGCAGGCGCTTGGGTACGAAGCCGCCTTTGGCCCCGACCGGCACGATCACGGCGTTCTTGACCTGCTGTGCTTTCACGAGACCCAGGATCTCGGTGCGGAAATCCTGCGGCCGGTCGGACCAGCGCAGGCCGCCGCGCGCGACCTTGCCGAAGCGCAGGTGAATACCTTCGACACGAGGTGAATAGACGAAGATCTCGTAGAGAGGTCGAGGAGCGGGCAAATCGTCGATCCGGCGCGCCTCGAACTTGAAGGAGATCACCGGACGCGGATGTCCATCCTCGCCGATCTGCCACAGATTGGTGCGAATGGTTGCCTGCACCAGATTGGTGAAGCGGCGCAGGATGCGGTCTTCATCGAGCGAGGCGACGGATTTGAGCTGCTCCTCGATCTCGGCAAGGAGAGTTGTCTCGCGCGCCGAACGCTCGCGATCGGTAAGGACGAGGCGCGGATCGCGGCGGGCCTGAAACAGCGCGACGAGGTTGGCTGTGATCGCGGCGTTCTTGCGCAAGGTCTCCCACATGTAATCCTGGGTGAACGGAGCGCGGATCTGGTGCAAATAGCGGGATAGCGCCCGGATGGTCGAGATTTCCCGCCAGCCCAGCGCGGTGCGCAGGATCAAGGCGTTGTATCCGTCGGATTCGGCGCGATCGGTGACCACAGCCATGATCGAGGCTTCCAGGCGATGGCTGAAATCCGGGCTGATCTCGATCGGCTGGCCGTCGCTGGTCTCGATCGTCATGTCGTGCAGCCAGACCGGCACCGGCCTGTTGCCGGGCACGATCTGATAGGTGCGTTCGTTGACTACGCGCAGGCCGTGATTTTCGATCACCGGCACCCGGTAGGACAGCGACAGCGGTGCCGCGTCCGAGAAAACCTTCAGGCCGAAGCGCCTGGGATTGCCCTCGTCTCCGAAGCGGTGAACCGAAATCGTCACCGGGCGCGCTGGAGTGAGCTTCTCGATGGTCGCGATATCGGCGATCGCCTGTTCTGCCGTGAATACCTCGGTATAGCCGCCGCTAAAGGCCTGGGCATAGCGATTGGCGAGCATGCGTGCCCGCATGCCATCGGTCGACGCCGTGAGCGCGGCCTTCAGCTTGTCGGCCCAGGTTGCGGCAATGGCGATGATTCCGGCTTCGAGCGCGGTGTGCTCGACGAGGGGAGTTTTGCCTTCATAGCGCCCGATGATGTAGTGGACGCGCGCAAGCGCCCCTTCAGGGAATGATACATAGGAGGCCGACAGGGTCCCCTTGTAGGCCTGCGCCAGGAAGGCGCCGACGCGCGTGCGGACGTCGGTGTCGTATTTGTCGCGCGGAATGAAGGTGAGGATGGAGACGAAGCGATCGAACTTGTCCACCCGCGCCAGCGCCCGGACGCGGGGGCGCTCGTAGAGGATCAGGACCTCTATGACGAAACTGTTCAAAGTGTCGACGTCGATCTGGAACAGTTCGTCACGCGGATATTCCTCGAGAATATGCATGAGCGCTTTGCCGGAATGGCCGCTCGGGTCGAAGCCCGCGCGCTGCAGCACCCCCGAAACCTTGTGGCGGACATAGGGGATCTGTCGTACCGAGCGGGTATAGGCGCCCGAGGTGAAAAGGCCGACGACGCGGAGTTCGCCCTCGAGCCGACCGTCGGGCGTATAGAGCTTGATGCCCACATAATCCATCCGGATGCGGCGATGGACGCGGCTGGAGACATTGGCCTTGATGACGATCAGCAGCGTCGGCTCGCGCATGAACTCGCGAATTTCCGTCGTCATCACCACCATTTCGCTGCCGCGGCGCAGCACCTTCACGTCGGGATCGCGCAAAATACCGAGGCCTTCGCCGGTTGTAATGTCGTCGGACGCATCGTTGTCGGACGAGAAGCGATATTCACGTACGCCGAGGAAGGTGAAGTTGTCCGCGCATAGCCATTGCAGAAACTGGTTTGCTTCGGCGACCTCGTCGATCGGCAGCGGCGGCGGATTGGAAGAGAAGGTCTTGATCGCTTCCTCGACGCGGTCGCGCATGGCGCGCCAGTCGGTGACGCAGGCGCGGACGTCATTCAACGTCCTGGTGAGGCCGTCGATCAGCTTCTGACGATCGGCATCGGCGTCCAGGCGAGTGATGTGGAGATGAATCAGGCTCTCGCGCGTGCCCCTTGCTCCCTCCGGCAGTGCTTCACCGTAGAAGCGCAGCAGCTTGCCCTGGTCATCGCGCTCCACGGCGATGATCGGGTGAGCGACAAGGGTGACTTCGATGCCCTGCTCGACGAGCTCCGCCATGGTGGAGTCGAACAGGAAAGGCATGTTGTCGTTGAGAATTTCGAGCACGGAAATTTCGCGCCCGTTCGGCAGCGTCGGATTGACGACGCGGATATCGGCGCTGCCGGTCGTGCGCCGCTGCACGTGTTCCCAGGCTTGCTCCGCCAGGAGGGCAAGCGAGGCTGCATCGTAACTGGCGAGGTCCTCGACATTGGTGTAGCCGAACAGAGGCTCGGCAAAGGCCCGGGGGCTCTTGCCCGGTTGCACGTTGCCCGCTGCGTCGCGGATCAGGGTTGCCCGGGCCTTGTCGTCACGCCACGCCATAGTATCCTCCATTTGCCGCGCCGTCCGACCGCAGCCGCGATCATCAGCTTGATACTGGAGTGCTTCCTCTTCGAGCGCCGCGATCGCGTGCTACGCGAAATCCTCGGTCTCGAAGCGTCGACGGCTTCCGGCGACAATACTACTATCCCGGAGCGAAAGGCGCACGCTGTCGTGAGGCGTGCTGAAATCCCCGGCGACAGCGGGTGAGGCCGAACTCGGCACCGACCGCCACCCCGTTAGGGCAGAAAAAATCACAAGCAATCTCAATCGTGTATGGGGTTGCAGTTTTATTCTGACTGGTCCGACGTGAATGAGTAGGTAGTCACCCTACGACGCATTCCGGTGAAACCTCAGCTGAGCTGCACCGAGAGTCGTGGTTTCGTCGTTTGGGAGCCACACCCCATCCCTGGGAGGGATGCGCCGTGTTGCGCGCCCCGCAAGCAGGGGAGATCATGATGCTCGCAAAACCTGCCGGCACCGTCGCAGCTCTTGCAACCATCGTTGCGATGAATTGGACCGAAAACGCGCATGCGGAAATATTGATCACGACGGCCAACATATCGCGGGGCGAGTTGGTCATCGTGGGACGGGTCAGGCGGCCCCGCGAATCCACCGTGGAGATCAAGATCAGCCCGAGCAAGACAGTGAGGGTCGAAGGCACTTCGACCGGAGGGTTTCGGTGGATTGGACCCGACTTTCCTTCCACCTGCATCGTGAAGATCACGTCGGGACCGGATACGAGAGATGTGGTGATCCAGAACTGCGGTCTCCCCGGACCTCCTGGCCCGCCGGGTCCTCCAGGACCGCCCGGACCTGCAGGCCCAGCCGGGCCGCCCGGGCCCAAAGGGAGTTAGAGGGAAGTTAGAGGACAACCGCCACAACTATCTTGAACCGGAGCGTCCGGACTTTTGGCCGGACGACTGGCCGTAAGGAGGAGCGTTGTCAGGATCGAACGTGAATGAAACGCATGCGCTCGTTGAGATGCCGATCAGGATGACCCACGCCGCAGCAATCAGCAATTTCATCCGCCGAACCTCAAACTATCAATGGACCATTTTCTGAAAAAACCCAGACCTTTGACGTCGCAGGTCGAGGCAGGGTTCAAACCAGTGCGCGCCACTCCTTTTCAACAACTTGCTGAAGCTCCCGCCAACTTCGTGCTTGCTAGAGCACGTCTGCTGCGCCTCGATTACGGAACCGAAGCGGTCCTGCCCGATCCGGAGCCATGGACGAACTGCATGGGGAGCGCGGATTGAGCGCCAGAACGACGTTTATAGCCGCGATCCTCAGCCTTGCGCTTGGCAGTCTGCCGGTCAATGGCGTCATCGCCGAGACCCACAACATCTCGGTCCAGTCCGGCCAAAGAAAGCAGGTTGCCAGCTACGCAGCGTGGAAGCGCGACTGCACTCCGGACAGCGGCATCGTCAAAGCCGTCTCGAAGCCGCAGCACGGCAAGCTGTTTCCCGGCAATACGGTCGCAGCGATCAAACGAAATCGATTTCGCTCGTCCGATCCATGCATCGGCACGCCGATGAAGAAATTCACGATCGACTACCAATCGGCTGCCGGATATCGCGGGACGGATACGTTCACCGTGGAGGCAACCTTCGGGAAGCGGGCGCCGGAGATCGACGTCTATCTGATCAACGTTTACTGAACCGTCGAGGGTCAGGCGTGCGCGCGTGTCGGGTGCGTCATCAGCCGGCCGAGGCAATCGATCATCCGCCATTCCGGCTTCCGACCTTGCCCCGGCCCTCAGGCTTCACGTGAGCCCTTCGTTGCTCAATGCATGCTCTGCTCGAACACGACGGTCACGCCGGTCGGCTCGGGGTCGTGCGGCTTCAGCTTGGTCAGCTCCGCATCGCTCCAATCGGCGAGGCTGATGACCTCGCCGGTCTGGCCGTCGGGCGAGTCGGAGGGCTCCAGAATTTCGAGTCCGCGCTCGTCGATGAAGAACGTGTGATCTCCGAACATATTGTTCAGTTGAGGCACCGCCGGATGATCCTCGGGAAGCACCTGAGCGTCCAATTGCCTCATGGTCTGTTTCACCTGCGCAGCATCCAGCTTCATGACTGGCTCCATTGCTTGTCGGGTTTGGTGGCGTTGACCGCAGCGGGCTTCATTCGTGCGACAGCATTCGTTCCTGTGCGGGTGCCCACCCGGCTTGGAGTCCGAACCGATCCCGCGCGCAAATGTTCCTCACTGGACGCAGGCTTGATCGTTTCCGCTGCGTTTGCCACGCTGCCGGCACGGGATCGCCGCGCTATGCACACGATCGGGACGATCCGCTGCAGAACCCGTGGGCTCATCAGGAACCGTCGGACTATTCGCTCCGATTCTCCCCGACCGACAGCGCGCAGATGCGCGAGATGTGGGCGTAGGGCAGACCGCTCTCCTTGGCCCAGGCGTTGAACTGCGCCTGCACTTTTGCGAGATCGCCCTTCGATTTCACCTCTTCGGCGATATCGAGGCCGGCGTCGCGCAGGCAGACGACGACGTCCTTGGAGGTGACAAAACCATCCCAGCCGACGAAGCGCAGCAGCATCTGGCCGGTGTTGCCCCCGAGCCGGCTGCCGCGCTTGTTGAGGAGATCGAGCAGGCCGATCTCGTCGGAGGACGGCCACGTCGCCAGAAATTTTGCGAAGCTGCCGTGCTCTTTGGCGATCGCCTGCACGAAGGCGGCATTCTCGCGCACCGACATGATCTTTGCGCCGTTGCGTACGATGCGCGCGTCGCGCATCAGGCCCTCCCAATAGTCCTCCGGCTGAAAACTCAGCTTGGCGGGCTGGAAATGCAAGAATGCTTCCTCGAAGCCGGGCCATTTGTTCTCGATCACGCTCCAGGCGAAGCCCGCGCAGAACACCCGTTTGGTCATCTCCGCGAGGATGCGGTCGTCGGGCAGTTTGGCGAGGCGCTTGAGGTCCGGCTTGGCCGGCAGGAGCTTCTCCAGCTCCTTGGCGCCGCCCTTGCGCTTCTCGGCCCTGGCGCGAATGGTTTTGAAGGAAGTCATGCAATCACCGGCTTTAGGCACGCCACGACACCAGACTTCGCGAAAGAGGTCCAGCCTCCCGGCTGGCATGCACCGCGGCAGGATTTTCGGGCTGATTTGCCGCTGCCGGCCGCTCCCCGCGTTGGTCTGCTTCTTGCTTGCTAAACGCTTGGAATTCGCACGCCTTTCGTTTCCTGACCCGACGGATTTTCAATGCGTTGCCTGGTCGTTGCCGACCTGCATTATTCGCTGCCGCAGTTCGACTGGCTGCTGAGCGCGGCGGCGCAATTCGATCTCGTGATCTTTGCCGGCGATGCGCTGGACGTCGGATCGATGGTGGATTTTCGCGCGCAGATCGTGGTGGTGAAGAAATACCTTGCGCTGCTGGCGAGCCAGACGCGCGTCATCCTGTGCTCGGGCAATCACGATCTCGACGAGCGTAGCGCCGAGGGCGAGAAGATCTCGCGCTGGATCGCTGATGTGCGCGAGCTCGGAATCGCCTGCGACGGCGACAGTCTTGCGATCGCCGACACGCTGTTCACGGTGTGCCCGTGGTGGGACGGGCCACAGGTCAAGCAGCGCCTCGTCGCGCAGTTGCGCGATGCCGCCTTGAGCCGGCCGCAGCGATGGATCTGGGCGCACCACGCGCCGCCCGCGAATTCGCCGACGAGCTGGGGCGGCAAGCGCTTCTTCGGCGACGTCGATCTCGTGCAGTGGATCGGGGAGCACAAGCCGTCGATGGTGATCTCGGGCCACGTGCACCAGTCGCCCTTCATTTCCGACGGCTCCTGGTTCGATCAGCTCGGCAAGACCTGGGTGTTCAACACCGGCCTTCAGCACGGCCGGCCGCCGACCCACATCGTGCTCGACCTCGACGAAGGCAAGGCGTTCTGGCTTGCGGCGGGCGAAGCGCAATGGATCGATCTCAACGCGCCCTTGCAGCGGCCGGCGCACCCCGTCGTGGAGCCGCCGGACTGGCTCACATCCTTGGATCGGATTGCCGATCCGAGCCTGGCTGCACCTCGAGCTGCGGCAGGTTGATCATGCTTTGCAAGACATCGCCGACCATCGCGAGATGAGTGCCGTGGCCGGCATATTGCCGCTTGAGATCGGCGAGATAAGTGTTGGCGACGTTGAGCCGCTGCGCCAACATGCGGGCAAGCATCAGCGCCACCGCCGGCTCCTGGATCAGGAACGAGGCGGCGTCCTCGAACTCGTAGATCGTGGAATCCTGTGAGGCGCGCACCGTCGCGGTATGGGGCTGGTCAAGCAGCACCGACATCTCGCCGAACACGGCGCCGGGCTCGGTGATGACGGCAACCGCGGTGTCGCCCTTGATGACCTCAAGCTTGCCATCCATCAGAACGTAGAGATGGCCCGTGGAGCCGCCCTCGGTGAGGATCAGCCCGCCCGCCTTCACCTGTCGCTCCGTCCCGCCCGAGCAATAATCCAGAACTGCGCGCATGAGCGTCACCCCCGATGCTGCCGAGACTAGGCACCGGGGCGATGGCCGTCGAAGGGATTAAGTTGGCGCAATGCTCAAATTTTCGGCACCGCGGGGATTCCGCATCGCATCAGAGACTCGGCGCTGGCTCCAGCGGCAGGGATTGCAGGCCGCCAAAGCGGCGCTCGCGGCCATGGAAGGAGGCCAGCGCCTGGGCGAGATCGGCGGCCTCGAATTCCGGCCACATCCGCTCGGTGAAGTGGAGCTCGGCATAGGCGCCTTCCCACAGCAGGAAGTCCGACAGGCGCTTTTCGCCGCTGGTGCGGATGATGAGATCGACGTCGCGCAGGCCCGCCTCGCCGGTGACGAGCTGCGAAAACGCTTCGCGGGTGAGGCTCGTCAGCGCGGCCGCTTTTGCTGCGGCATTGAGGATGGCGTCGCGCGCGGAATAGTCGACGGCGATGCGCAGATTGAGGACATCGCAATTGGCGGTCGCCTGCTCGGCGCGCGTGATGGCCGTGGCGATTCCTTCGGGCAGGCGGTCGCGACGGCCGATCACCGTGAGACGCACGCCGTTGCGGGCCAGGCTCTGCACTTCGTTGGCAAGATAGAAGCGGAGCAGCGTCATCAGTGCCACGACCTCGGCCTTCGGCCGGCGCCAATTGTCGGTCGAGAACGCGTAGAGCGTCAGGGTGCCGATGCCCTGCTTCGGGGCGGCCTCGACGATGCGCCTGATGGCCTCGACCCCGGCCTCGTGGCCACGCACACGCGACAGGCCGCGCCGCGTGGCCCATCGCCCGTTGCCATCCATGATGATGCCGACGTGCAGCTTCTCTTGAAGTTTGGCTTGCTTGGTCGTGGCGTCACTTTGCATCGCAAAGTCTCCAGTCAAAAAGGGGAGGCAGTCAGGTTGATAAGATGCCGAGGCGGCCGAGCGCGGCTGCCTCGCGGCCGGCGGCCTTCGCGGCGTCGCGCACCAGCCGCTCCAGCACCGTGAGATAATCGAGGAAGCGGCGCCGGCCGGCCTTGGTGAGGCGGCAAGTGGTGTGCGGGCGATTGCCCTCGTATCCCTTGGTGACGTCGACGAGGCCGGCCTCCTGGAGCACCGCGAGATGCCGGCTGAGATTGCCGTCGGTCAATCCGCAGAGCTGCTTGAGATCGGCGAACGCAAGTCCCTTGGGATGCGCCATCAGCGAGGTCAAGAGCCCGAGCCTCGCCTTCTCATGGATGACGCGGTCGAGCCCTTCATAGGAAAACGGCGCGCTCTCAATCTTCGACATCGTTGTCTCCAGACGCGAAATGCAGAATGCCGGCCATCATGGACTGCCCGACGACGAACGGCAGGCCCATGGTCCAGGGCGAGAGCGTGTGGCTGCGGCTCGCCAGCACCACGACGACAAAACCCGAGACGAAGTACCACGCACCCGCCAGCGCCACCGTGCGCGGCAGCGAGCGGACCGAGGCGAAGATGCCGAGCGACACCAGGATCTGCCATAGGCCGGGCAGCAGCCAGAGCGTCTCGTCGGCGAACTTCCACATCACCGCCGCCAGCAGCACGCCTGCGACACCGGCGGGCAAGAACTGCTCGATAGCCTGGTGGATCATCGCGTCCGCAAGTCCGGAGTGATGCCGCTGCGACCGCGCCCGCATCTCGATCCAGATGATGATTCCGGACAGCGCGGCCGCGACCGCCCAGCCGAGGAAGAAGACGACCGGCTGGCCGGTCGGATTGTCGAGAAACCAGATTTGCAGAAGCGCGGTAAGCAGTGCCACGGCGCCGGTGGCCGCCATCGTCGCCGGCCCGTAGCCGCGAAACGCGGTACCGGCGGCGATCTGGCTGCGGATCGCCACGATGTCGGCCAGCGCCTTGTCGAGATCGCGCATCTGCAAAACGCTTTAACCTCGCTCCGCCCTCGGTGCACGGTTAGCACCGCGTGCTTACTTTGTATCGCAAAGTATACCGCGCTGCAAAGTAAAAGCAAGCCCGGCGTGCCGTATGGTAAAGGCCGCGCCGGGTGGACAACTGCCGGTTGCGCGGCTCCTGCTCCCATGGATAAGATGTTCCAAAAGCGGTTTCCGGGGGAAGATATGTGGCTCAAGTCATTAGTCGCTGCGCTTCTATTGCAGGTGAGCGTCGCTGGCGTCGCGCATGCGAAAGGGCCCTTCGGCAGCGTCAATGTCGGCAACTGGATCGGCGGCGCCTTCAGCAATGACGAGACGGGCGCCTTCTCCCATTGCGCGGCGACGACGCCTTACGCGAACGGCGTCATCCTCGTCGTCAGCCAAAATTCCGCCGGCACGTGGTCCCTCGCCTTTGCGAGTCCCAGCTACCGCTTCAACAAGGGCGAGAACGCCGCGATCGACGTGACCTTTGACGGACAGGAGCAAGCCAGGTTGTACGCGACGGCGTATCAATCCAACATGCTCACCGCCATCATGCCGCTGAATGTCGTGCGTACGTTCCAGAAGGCGAGCCTGATGGTGGCGACTGCCGGCCGCGCGGTTCTGAATTTTGATCTGACCTCGACCGGACCGGTGATCGCCGCATTGGCCAATTGCGTGACCAAGGTGAAAGCCGACGGGCTCGACAAGGCTGGCGATTTCACCAAGATCGCCGCCAAGCCGCAGCCCGCGCCAGACAAGCAGGCGCCGCCGGCCGGCGGCAAAACTACCCGGGCCAAGAGCGGCACGGGCTTTGTAGTCAGTGCCAGCGGGCACATTGTCACCAACAACCATGTGATCGACGGCTGTGTCGGCGACATCAAGGGCAACCTCACCGGAGAGGCCGCGATGGTGCTGCGCGTCGTATCGAGCGACGCGAACAACGATCTCGCTCTCTTGCAGGCGCCGTCGACGACGACATTCAAGGACTTTGCACGGATTCGCGATCGCTCGATCCGCTCCGGCGATTCCGTCATCGTCATCGGCTTTCCCTTTCATGGCCTGCTCACGTCGGACTTCACCGTGACGACCGGCATCGCAAGCTCGCTCAGCGGCATGCGCAACGACACACGCTTCCTGCAAATCAGCGCGCCGGTACAGCCCGGCAATAGCGGCGGCCCGCTGTTCGACACCACCGGTCAGATCGTGGGCGTGGTCACCGCAAAGATCCCCGCACTGCGCATCGCCGCTGCGACCGGCAACATTCCCGAGAACATCAACTTCGCCATCAAGACCGGCGCGCTGCGCGACTTCCTCGACAATTCCGTGGTGCCTTACCAGACCGCGGAGCCGAAGGGCGAACTCAAGACCACCGAGATCGCCGGCAATGCGCGGCCCTACACGATGCTGATCGCCTGCAATGCGACGGAACAGGCCGACGCGAAGCGGTAGAGGCATGGCGGACAGACGTAGACGCCTCATTGGTCGTCCTGGCGAAAGCCAGGACCCATTACCCCAGGGAATAATTGTGGCGCGAGGCTGCCAACCACCAATCTTCGCAACAATGACGGCCGGTGGTTATGGGTCCTGGCTTTCGCCAGGACGACTCAGAGTGTGTGGCGGCCACATCGCTCGCAATAGCGCTCGCCCTACCCGTGGCAGCACGCCGCCTTCGTCGCCTCGGGCTGATACTGGTCGCGCAGGCGCACCCAATCCATCGGATAGGGCAAGCCGTCCTCGTGACGGCCGAGCGGCGTCAGGTCGAGGTACTGATAGGCGGCGTTCATCATGTCGAGGCCGCGGGCGAAGCAGGAATAGGTGTGAAACGCCGCGCCGGATTCGTCGCGATAGAACACGCTGATGCCGGGCAACTCGGGGCCGTAGAACGGCGTGGTGCCGAAATTGTACTTTGGCTCGCCCTTGGCGATCTCTTCGGACGAAAACGTCACGCCGTAGTCGTGGTTGAAGTCGTTGCCACCGGAGGAGAGCCAGTCAAACGTCCAGCCCATCCGTGTCTTGAACGCCTCGAGCTTGGCGCTAGGTGCCAGCGAGACCGCGACCATGGTGGTGTCGCGCGCCGCGAGGTGCGGCACCATGCGCTCAAAACCATCCGCCCAGAACGAGCAGCTCTTGCACGCCGCGTCCCAATCGGCTGCGAACATGACATGCTGCACCACGAGTTGCGGACGTCCGCTAAAGAGATCGGCGAGCGTAACCTTGCCGTTGGCGCCGTCGAAGACGTAGGTCTTGTCGACCTTGACCCAGGGTAGCCGGCGGCGCTCCTCGGCGAGGCGCTCGCGCGCCTGCGAAAACTCCTTCTCATGCGCGAGGTGCACTTTGCGGGCTTCGATCCACTGCGCGCGCGAAACGATCTGATGTTGTTGCATGGTGTCCTCCTCTGACAGGAATCAGGCGACGAACGCGTCGAGCTTGTCGAAGAACGAGTTCCAGCCGCGCTGATGGTTGTCGCGCGCCGTTTCGTCGACGAACTGAGCGTGATGGAAAATCATCAGCGTGCCGCCGCTATCGGGCTTGAACGAAATCGTGACGAGCGACTCGCGTTCCGGCGTCGAATGCCAGGCCCAGGAGAACACCAGCCGCTCGTTCGGTACCACCTCGCGATAGATCCCGCCCGCCTCGAAGTACTCGCCGTCGTCGCGGACAAAGCTGATCCGGTAATGGCCGCCGGGACGGACGTCGAGCTCGGCCTGCACCGTCGCAGGCTTCATGTTGGGCGGCCCGAACCACTGCGCTAGCTGCTCGGCTTGCGTCCACGCCGCAAAGACCCTTTCCGGCTTCGCGCGGAGCCGGCGCGTGAGGGTGAGGCTTGGACGTTCACTTGGACGTTCGCCGGCGTGAGCGCTGGCGGCTTGGTTGACGGCCATGGGTCTTCCTCCACAAAAGCTGCAAGGCGATCGAGATTGTCGGACCAGAAGCGCGCGTAGCGATTGAGCCAGTCCATCGCCTGCTCCATCGGCCGCGCGGTGAGCCGGCAGGCGACCGTGCGCCCGGTCTTCTCCCGCACGATCAGGCCGGCATCTCGGAGCACGTCGAGATGCTTCATGATCGCCGGCAGCGAGATCGGAAACGGCTCGGCCAGCTCGCTCACCGACAGGCTTTCCCGTTCGCCGAGCCGCGCCAGCAACGCGCGCCGCGTCGGATCGGACAGCGCTGCAAAGGTGCGGTCCAGCGTCTCGGCTTGATACTTAACCATAAGGTTTAGTATAGGCGCAACGCCGGAAGCGTCAAGCCGGGGCGCGCGGGCGACCCGCTGCACAAACGCGTGATCGCAAAGGCGTCGCGCTCAGATACAAAAGCCCCGCCTTGCGGCGGGGCTTCCGATCGTGATGTCGATTAGCTGAAGGTCGCTACTCGACCTTCAAGTTGGCGAACTCGACGACCTTCTTCCACTTGTCGGTTTCGGCCTTGATCATGTCGCCGAAGGCTTCCGGCGTCCCGATCAACGGCTCGCCGCCGAGCTCGACCAGGCGCTTCTTGATCTCGGGCTCGGCCAGGACCGCATTGACCTCGCCATTGAGCTTGGCAATGACCTCCTTCGGCGTGTTCTTCGGCGCACCCATGCCGAATAGCGCGCTCGCCTCGTAGCCGGGAACGGTCTCGGCGACCGTCTGAATGTCGGGCAGCAGCGGCGATCGCTCCGTTGACGTCACGCCGAGCGCACGCAGCGAATTGGAGCGGATGTGCTGGATGATCGAGGGCATGTTGTCGAAGATCACCTGCACCTGACCGCCGAGCATGTCGGTGATCGCCAGCGCAGCGCCGCGATACGGCACGTGCTGCATCTTGGCACCGGTCATCGCCATGAACATCTCGCCCGACAGATGCACCGAGGTGCCATTGCCGGAGGACGCCATGTTCACCTTGCCGGGATTGGCCTTCACATAGGCGATGAACTCCGCGACGGTTTTCGCCGGCACGTCCTTGGCGACCGTCATGACGTTCGGCACGCGGTTGAACGCGGCGATCGGCGCGACGTCGCGCACGAAATTGAACTTGAGATTGGCGTACAGCGAGGTGTTGATGTAGTTGGCCGGATTGACCAAGAGGATCGTGTAGCCATCAGGCTCGGCATTGATCACGGACTCGGTGCCGATGTTGTTGCCGGCGCCGGGCTTGTTCTCGATCACGAACTGCTGCCCGAGCTTTTCCGAGAGCCGCTGGCCGATCAGGCGCGCCAGGATGTCCGTGGCTCCGCCCGGCGGATAGGGAACCACCCACTTCACCGGCCGAGCCGGATAGTCCGCCGCAATCGCCTTCGACAGCGGGGCGGTTACAAAGGGACCGGCGGCAAGCAGCCCGAGCGCAGTACGGCGTGTGATCATCTCAAGTCTTCTCCCGAATTGTTGTTCTTGAACGCTGCGTGAGCCGCGTTGTAACAAAGCCCGCTGCTCGCGAAAAGTGCGGCAAACGCATCGCGACGAAAGGATAAGGCATGCCGATCAAGGTCGACGCCCTCGATCATCTCGTGATCAACGTCGCGAACGTCGCACGCACCGTCGAGTGGTATCGCAAAATCCTCGGCATGGAAGCTGGGGTGTTCGACCCCGGCGGCGGCAAAGCGCCGCGGACCTCGCTGTCGTTTGGTAACCAGAAGATCAACGTGCGGCCGCGCGATGCCGACAAGGTGGAATGGTTCACCGCTGAAAACCAGACCGCCGGCAGCGAGGATTTGTGCTTCCTCACCTCAGCCACGCCCGACGAGGTCATCGCGCATCTGAAGGCAAACGGCGTCGCCATCGAGGAAGGCCCGGTTCCGAAGCAGGGCGCCCGCGGTACGCTGCGCTCGGTCTATTGCCGGGATCCCGACGGCAGTTTGATCGAGATTTCGTCGTACGAGGATGGTGGCCGGTAAGATTCGGCGCCACCCCAACCGCCATCGTCATGCCCGGGCTTGTCCCGGGCATCCACGTTCTTCGTGCCGTGCATCAAGACGTGGATGGCCGGGACAAGCCCGGCCATGACGACGCAGAGAGAACGCGCGTAGCCGCATGCCGCGAACGCATTTGATCCCTCCGCCCTCCAATGGCAGGAAGACGCAATAATCTGAAGGCAGCCGCCGCCAAGATGCAGGCTGCACGGGAGGACGCATGCCAATCCAACAGACCGCACCTGGAATCGTAGGACCTTTTGCCGGGCTCGACGTGCCCTGGCTGCTGAAGATGCGGGCCGAGGTGCGCAGCTCACATCCATTCCTGATCTGGGCGCCGTTCGACGCGCCGGCGCGGCGCTGGAGCTATGGCGAATTTCACGAGCGGGTCGGCGCGCTGGCCGCGGGCCTCGCCAAACGCGGCGTCAAGCCCGGCGAGTATGTGCTCATTCATCTGGACAATTGCATCGAGGCGGTGCTGGCGTGGTTTGCCTGCGTCGAGCTCGGCGCCATCGCCGTCACCACAAACACGCGTTCGGCGCCGGCCGAGATGGAGTATTTTGCGGGCCACTGCGGCGCGGTCGCCGCGATCACGCAGCCGGCCTATGCGGAGATCATCGCCGCCAATTGCCGCAATCTGCGCTGGATGGCGGTGATCTCGCATGACGCAGGTGCAGCGCCGACGCGGACCGTCGAACGCGGCGAACGCTTCGAGGCGCTGTTTGCCGACAGTGCCGACCGGCCGCGGCGCGCAACCGATCCGTTCGCACCGTGCAGCGTGCAATACACCTCGGGCACGACGTCGCGCCCGAAGGCCGTGCTCTGGACCCACGCCAACGCGCTGTGGGGCGCCAAGATCAACGCCGCGCACGAGGATCTTCACGCCTTCGATGTGCACCAGACGTACCTGCCGCTGTTTCACACCAACGCGCTGGCCTATTCGATGCTGGCCACATTGTGGGTGGGCGCCACCTGCGTGATCCAGCCGCGCTTTTCTGCAAGCCGCTTCTGGAGCGTCGCGCTGGAGCACGGCTGCACATGGACCTCGACGATCCCGTTCTGCATGAAGGCGCTGCTCGAGCACGAAATCCCGAAGCACCATAAATTCCGCCTCTGGGGCACCGCGGTGAACGAGCCGCCGCCCTTCGCCGTGTTCGGCGTCAAGATCATCGGCTGGTGGGGCATGACCGAGACGATTACCCACGGCATCGTCGGCGAGGTCGACCAGCCCAACATTCCGATGTCGATCGGGCGCGCCGCGCCGGAATATTCCATTCGCATCACCGACGATGAGGGACGGCCGACCGAGGTCGGCGACACCGGCAATCTCCTCATCAAGGGCATCCCCGGCCTGTCGCTGTTCGCCGAATATCTGCACAACGAGAAGGCGACGCGCGAGAGTTTTGACGAGCACGGCTATTTCATCACCGGCGACCGTGTCACGCTCTTGGAGAACGGCTTCATCAGGTTCGGCGACCGCGCCAAGGACATGCTGAAGGTCGGCGCCGAGAACGTCGCGGCCTCCGAGATCGAGCAGGTCGTCATCACCGTGCCCGGCGTGCGCGAGGCCGCCGTAGTCGCCAAAAAGCATCCGATGCTGGACGAGGTGCCGGTCGTCTTCATCATCCCGCAAGGAGGCGTCGCCGGCGCACCGAAGATTTTGCAGGACAAGGTGATGGCCGCCTGCCGCGCCGGCCTTGCCGACTTCAAGGTGCCGCGCGAGATTCATCTCGTCGACGACATGCCGCGCTCGACGCTGGAGAAGGTAGCGAAGGCGGAGTTGCGGAAGATGCTGGAGTTGGCGCCGTAGGGTGGGTTAGCGAAGCGTAACCCACCTCTTCTCTCGCGGCGATGGAAATGGTGGGTTACGCCGCGCGGACTGCGCTTCGCGCAGCCGCGAGGCTAACCCACCCTACGGCAGCCTCGAATTCGGCGTCAGAACGAGCCAAGCGCCACAGGGCGGAAGGCCTGGAGCAGTTGCTGGTCCAGCTTATCGCCCATGCCTTCCATCATCGCAAACGCGCGCGAATGGGTGAAGGGCATGCGGTATGCGCGCTTCTCGACCAGCGCCGCATAGATGTCGACGATGGTGGTGAGTCGCACGATATCGCTGATCTGGTTCGACGACAGCCCGTTCGGATAGCCGCTGCCGTCGAGGAATTCGTGGTGATGCAGCACGACGTCGAGCATCTCCGGCGGGAAACCGCCTTGCGCTGCGAGCGCCTCATAGCCGCGACGCGGATGCTGGCGGACTTCGGCCAGCTCCTCGTCGGTGAGCTTGCCCGGCTTGTCCAGTAGCTTGGTCGGAACGAAGGCCTTGCCGACGTCGTGCAACAGCGCGGCGCGGGTGAGCCGGCGCTGGTCGTCCTCGCGCATGCCGAGATGCTGCGCGAAAGCGACCGCAAAGCCGGTGACGAACAGGCAGTGCCGGTAGCTGCCGACATGGTGGCAGCCGACGGTGGTCAGCCACTCCCGCAGCGAGGAGTGCTTGATGGCTTTGAGGATCTTGCTTTCGGCCGCGATCACGTCGTCGAAGGTCAGGGGGATGCCGAGCGGCAGCTTCTCGAACATCTTTGCCAGCACCGCATGCGCCGCCTCGACACCGCGGTTCAGCGTCTTGCCGCGATCGGTCGCGTCATAGCTGGTGGTGTCGGGGAAGGCGGCGCGGATGCGCTGGAGGATCGCCTCCGCCTGCAACGGCCGCGAAATCGTGTCGGTGGCGCCCAGCGCCCAGGCCTGCATGGTGCCGTGGTGAAGCGCATCGGCAAGCACGAACAGGCGCGGCATCGAACGATAGGCATCGCCGCGCAGCTTGTTGCGCACCCGCTGCACGCTTTCCGCCGAGCGCAGGTTGATGTCGACGACGATGCCGGACAGATCGCGCGCCGGCTGCGCGGGGATTTCCTCGGTCGAGACCGTGGCGACATCGCCGACCGCTTGCAGAATGTCGGCAAGCTCGGTGCTCTGGTCACTCCGGTCGGAGGCGAGCAGAAGCCGGCGTTGAGCGGCGGGTTTGGTTGACGCGGTCATGGCTTCCCCAGCAGCGTGTAATTCATGTCGATTGCACCAGACTAAACGACAGCAGGTTCTCCGGCCCTTAAGACGCGTGCTGAACGGGAGGCTGCGGGGATCGGTGCAATTTTAGGGATTTTTGCCTGCGGCCGGCGCCCCCGGGCCAAAAGCGTCGAAACAACCCCATGCAAAGTAGAACGGCGGCTCCCTGGAAGGCGGTAGCTGAGGCGACGTAAGGCCATGATCGGTAGAGAAAATCCGCGAGGCTTCCGCACGAAAACTGTCATCACCCGCGAAGGCGGGTGATCCAGTATTCCAGAAACAGCGCTGGGGACACGGAGGGTCCGCGGCGTACTGGATGCCCCGCCTGCCGCCTACGCTGAAGCTTCGGCGCCCCAACACCGCAAGCCCCGGCGAAGCCTTGGCGTAGCCGGGTCGCGGGGCATGACAGCGGGGTTGTGGAGGCGACATGCCACAAAAACAAATCCGCCGGAGGCTGCCCTCCGGCGGATCGTCTCTCATCGCGACATGCGGTCGGCTTACGCCTTCATCGCGCCCTTCACGGCTTCCGCCGTGATCGGCAGCGAGCGGACGCGGGCGCCGCAGGCGTTGAAGATGGCGTTGCCGATGGCCGGTGCGACCACCGTCACCGCCGGCTCGCCGACGCCGGTTGCCTTCTCGCCATTGGCGATCACGGCCACCGCGACTTCAGGCACCTGGCTCATGCGGAGCGGCGTATAGCTATCGAAGTTCCTCTGCTCGATACCGCCGTCCTTCAGTGTCGCCTTCTCGTACATCGCAAGCGACAGGCCCCACAGCGCCGCACCCTCGACCTGGGCGCGGATGTTGTCGGGATGCACCTGCGTGCCGACGTCGGTCGCGACCGTCAGCTTCTTCACCTTCACCTCGCCCGATGGCGCAACCGCGACATGGGCGACGCAGGCGGTCCAGCTTGCGGTCGCACGCTCCTGCGAGGAGACGCAGGCCACGCCCATGCCCTCTCCCTTCGGGAGCTGCTTGGTACCGTAGCCGGCGAGACCCATCGCGGCGAGCAGCGTGTTACGCAGCCGCTGCGCGCCACCGTCGTTCTTGCCCTTGCCGTCGAGCAGGGAGATGCGGAGCTGGGCGGGATCCTTGCCCGTCGCAGCTGCGATCTCGTCGATCATGCTCTCGACCGCCCAGAAGGTCCAACCGGGCGCCACCGAGCGGAGCTGACCGGACGGGGTGGCGTTGTGCGCCATCTCGTTCTTGATCGCCCGCACATAGTGGTTCGGCACGGTGTAGAAGAAGTCCGCCCCGTTCACGGTGAAGGAGTCGAGCGGGCCCTTCTTGTCGACCGACGGAGTCAGGAAGTCCGGGATTCCCCAGCGCGCAGTCGGCCAGGCCGCGACCACGTCGTGGCTGAGCGCGACGACCTTGCCGTCGCCATCCACGCCGGCCTTGACCTTCTGGTAGGTGAGCGGACGCGAGAAATCCATCGTCATGTCGTTCTCGCGCGTATAGATCACCTTGACCGGCTTGCCGACGGCCTTGGCCGCCTGCACCGCGGGGATCATCATGTCGGCGTCGAGACGCCGGCCAAATCCGCCGCCCAGCCACATCTGGTGCATGACGACGAATTTGGGATCGATCCCGGCGGCACCCGCCGCGATCGCGCCCGAGCGCGTCGCGAACTGGTTGCCGGAATAGATGTGCAGGATGTCGCCCTTGAACTCCGCCGTGGCGTTCATCGGCTCCATCGGCGCGTGGATGTTGATGCTGGTGGTGTATTCCGCCTCCAGCACCTTCGCCGCCGAGCCGAACGCCGCCGTGGGATCGCCGTCCTTGACGAAAAACTGTCCGGAATCGTCGAGCCCCTGGACCCGCTTGGCTTCGTCAAGCAGCGACTGGCTCGACAGTTTTGCGTTCGGACCGCCGTCGTAGGCGATCTTCAGCGCCGCCGCGGCCTTCTTGGCGTTGGCATAGGTGTTGGCCACCGCGACCACCCAGCCGGACGTCGTCTGGGTCTTGTCGTCGAGGATGACGGCCTTGACGAAGCCCGGCACCTTCTTGGCATCACCGTCGTCGACCGATTTCACGGTCGCACCGTAACGCACCGGCGGCGTGACGATCGCACCATAGGCCATGCCCGGCAGCATGACGTCGATGCCGTACTTCGCCGTGCCGTTGCTCTTGGAGGGAATGTCGAGCTGCGGCACCGATACACCGATCATGGTGTATTGATCCGGCGTCTTCAGCTTGATCGCCTTCAACTCGTCCGGCGTGAACGTCTTGGTCGCCTTGCCGCTCTTGACGATGTCGGCAAAGCTCATCGACTTCTTCGTCTTCGGATGCGTGACCATGGAGTCGCGCACGATCAGCTCGTCCTTGTAGAAGGGCGGCAGGCCCATCGCGCTCGCAGCCGCTTCCGTCAACGCCATGCGGCCGGCCGCACCCGCCCGGCTCATCGCGTCAAAATTCATCATGGTCGACCAGCTTCCGCCGGTGATCTGCGCGCCCAGCACGGGGTCGTTGAACTTCGGATCGTTGGAGGCGAGCTGAACCCGCATGTCGCTCCACTTTGCTCCGAGTTCTTCCGCTACGATCTGCGCCATGGTGGAGGCGATGTGCTGGCCCATGTCGGCCTTGCCGCAGGTCACGGTGACGAGACCATCCGGCGCGATCGAATACCAGACGCTCGGCTCGAAGTTGGACGGCGCGGCGACGGCCTCTCCGATGCCGGGAACGCCGGCGTAGCCGAGCACGAGGCCGGTCGCGGCAGTGCCGACCAGGAAGGAACGGCGGCTGAGATCGGTCGCTTCGGGGGTGATGTTGTTCACGTGCTTATTCATGTGGCCCTCCGCTCGTTGCCGGTGGCGGAAGCGGTGCGCATCTCGCTGGCGGCCCGCAGGATCGCCTTCTGGATCCGCGAATAGGTCATGCAACGGCAGAGATTGCCGTCCATATGCGCCACAACCTCTTCCTTGGTCGGGTTGGGATTCTTCGCCAGCAGCGACGCGGCCTGCATGATCTGCCCGGACTGGCAGTAGCCGCATTGCGGGACTTGCTCGGCAACCCACGCCTTCTGCAAGGGATGGTCACCCTTGGCAGAGAGGCCTTCGATGGTCGTGATCTTCTTGCCGGCAACGTCGCCGACGGCGGTCTGGCACGAGCGCACGGCTTCGCCGTTGACGTGGACTGTACAGGCTCCGCACAAACCGGCGCCGCATCCAAATTTGGTGCCGGTCATCTGCAATTGCTCGCGGATCGCCCATAGGAGCGGCGAATCGTTGGCCGCATCCACGGACATACTCCGCCCGTTGATGTTGAGAGTAGGCATGGTTTCTTCCCCTGCCGGTGCATGAAGCCGCTTACGGCGGCAACTTGTACGGCCGACACCCACCGGGCTGGCGTCAACCTTGTCGCGAAGAATGATCGCCTTCACGCGCGGAGGCAAATGCAATTTGGAATTGATCGAAACAAACGACGTGTTTGAGTGTTGTGCGTTGCGACAAGATCGTTGATGCACCCGTGCGATGGAATAATTGCCTGCTATTGAAGCATGCGTGCCATCGTCGGCGGGCGGTTTCCTCCGAGTAACCCGGCACGTTAGAGTGTCCGCTAATCGAACAGAAATCGTAGGGTGGGCGCGATGCCAAAAATCAATCGGGACGGTGTTGCCATCTACTACGAAGTCCATGGCAACGGTCCGACGCTGCTGTTGACGCATGGTTATTCCTCGACCTCGGCGATGTGGCAGGGCCAGGTCGATGCTTTCAGCCGGGATCACCGGCTGGTGTTGTGGGACATGCGCGGCCATGGCCAGTCCGACTATCCCGATGATCCCAGGGCTTACAGCGAAGCGCTGACCGTCGGCGACATGGCTGATATCCTCGATGCTGTCGGCACTGATCGCGCCATCATCGGCGGTCTCTCGCTCGGCGGCTACATGTCGCTCGCGTTCTACCGGACGCACCCTGCGCGCGTGCGCGCGCTGCTGATCGTCGACACCGGTCCGGGCTTCAAGAAGGACGACGCGCGCGAGATCTGGAACAAGCGCGCCTTTGAGACCGCCGACAGGTTCGAGCGCGAGGGACTGGACGTGTTGAAGTCGGCGAGCCGTGAACGCTCCAGCGTCAGCCATCGCAACGCCAAGGGGCTGGCGCTCGCCGCGCGCGGCATGCTGACCCAGCGCGACGCGAAGGTGATGGAGTGCCTGCCCGACATCAAGGTGCCGTCGCTGGTCGTGGTCGGCGCCGACGACACGCCGTTCCTCGCCGCATCCGATTACATGGCTGCAAAGATCCCTGGCGCGCAAAAGGCCGTGATCCCGGCGGCGGGACACGCCGTCAACATCGACCAGCCGCAGGCTTTTGTTGACGCGGTCGTGCCTTTCCTTAAGAACGTGTCGCGATAGGCGCTAACAAGGACGCAAGAGCGATGACGCGATCGATACTGGCTGGCGGACTGACGGCGCTGGTTGCGATATCGGCGCCGGCGTTGGCGCAGCAGCCGATGCCGCCACCCCGCCTGCCCTTCGTGGCGACGCTCTCCAACACCACGCCGCTGGCCTTCGGCATGGATGTCGAGGAGACGGCGCGGGCGCTGGGACAGCCATTGCAATATGTTCGCGGACGCCCCGGCAGCGAGATCTATCTCGCCCTGCGCGACATCGGCGGCAGCAGGCTGGTGCCCGCGCGCCACCGGCTGTTCCTGCAATTCCGTCACGGCCGGCTCGCCGGCTGGAAAGAGGACTACGGCGAGAACTGGATGTGGGAGTAGCTCCCCTCATAATGAGGAGGCACGGCTCCGTCCACGCGTCATTGCGAGCATCGCGAAGCAATCCAGACTGTCTCCGCGGAAAGATTCTGGATTGCTTCGCTTGCGCTCGCAATGACGATTGCGGTGGATAAGCGGACTCGGCAACAACAACGAACAACAAAGGACAATCCCGTGGGACAAGACATCAAACTGACAGCCTCCGACAATTTCCAATTCGGTGCTTATCGCGCTGACCCCAGTGGCACACCAAAAGGTGCGGTGGTGGTGATCCAGGAAATTTTTGGGGTCAATCATCACATCCGCTCGGTCTGCGATCGCCTCGCTGGCGAAGGCTATGTCGCGATCGCGCCGTCGATCTTCGATCGCACCACGCCCGATTTCCAGTCGGGCTATACGCCTGACGAGATCGCGGAAGCGCGAAAGTTCGTCGCCAATCCGGACTGGGCGGCGATGCTGCGCGACACGCAGGCCGCGATCGATGCGGTGAAGTCTGTCGGTCCGGTCGGCATCATCGGCTTCTGCCTCGGCGGCAGCATCGCCTTCGTCGCCGCCACGCGGCTGTCGGGTCTGAAGGCCGCGATCGGCTATTATGGCGGCGCCATCGCGCGCTTTGCGGACGAGAAGCCGAAGGTGCCGACGCAACTGCATTTCGGGGAGAAGGACGCCGGCATCCCCTTGACCGATGTCGAGACCATCAAGGGCAAGCGGCCGGACGTCGAGGTCTTGATCTATCCCGGCGCCCAGCACGGCTTCCATTGCGACGAGCGCGCAAGCTACGACAAGTCCAGCGCCGACATCGCCTGGCCCTGCAGCATGACGTTCTTTGCCGCGCATTTGAAGTAGGCGTACTACTCTCACTTCGTCATTCCGGGATGCGCCGTAAGGCGTAGACCCGGAATCCATCGTGCGTTGGAGTTGGTGGCACGATGGATTCCGGACTCGCGACTTCGTCGCGCCCCGGGAGGAGAGAGAGTTTTCAGAACCAGCGTTCGCCGACGTACACGGTATCGCCAGGGCCGAGCGGTGTGCCGAGCGGCACGACGGCCCGCATGGCGGCGCCGCCTTCGCTGTGGGTAATCGTCACCACGTCGCGCTTTGCGCGCGGCGAGAAGCCGCCGGCGATGGCGACCGCACTCTCCACCGTCATGTTCGGCACGTAGGGATATTGGCCCGGCGCGGTGACCTCGCCCAGGATGAAGAACGGGCGATAGGCTTCGATCTCGACCGCCACCGACGGCTCGCGGATATAGCCGTTGCGCAGGCGCGCTGCGATATCGGCCGCAAGCCCTGCGGTGGTGCGGCCGCGCGCCGGCACTGCGCCGATCAGCGGCAGCGTGATCGAGCCGCCGGCATCGATCGCGTACGTATTGGTGAGACCTTCCTGGCCGTAGACGACGACGCGTAAGCGGTCGCCTGCATCGAGACGATAGGATGCATCATGGCGCGCCGCGACCGGCATCGGCATCGCATAGCCGACCGGCATGGGCGCAGGCGCTGCGGCAAAGGAACTTCGGAGCGCGCTGATGGCACCGCTGCCGGCGGTATCGGCGACGACGACGGGTGGCGGGGCGCCGGGCTGGCCATAGGCCATGTAATCGAGATCGCTGCGCGGCTGCGCGACTGCGACGGGGCCTGCCGTCTGCATGCAGCCGCCAAGGGCGAATGCGGCAGAAGCTGCCAAGATCGACAATCGAAACGCGCGCGCAACCCGCACTGGAGCCCATCCCTTGAAACGAGACGGCTCCAGTCTTGCACCCGTTATGGTTAATAAAGCGTTTCGGGTGGTAGTCGGCGGCGATTGCTCGCGTTTGGTCGGTCTCCGCTCTCACCCTCCCCTGGAGGGGGAGGGTCGATCGCGCGAAGCGCGAGCGGGGTGGGGTGACGGTCTCTCGACATTGAACAGTGCCCGCGTGGAGAGACCGTCACCCCACCCCGCTTCGCATTGCGCTTTGCTTCATGCGAAGCGACCCTCCCCCTCCAGGGGAGGGTAAGGGTCGCAGCGCCTGTGGCGACAGTTACGCGCTCACGCCCACCCCGATCGGGCAGGACACGCCGGTGCCGCCGAGGCCGCAATAGCCGGCCGGATTCTTGGCCAGATATTGCTGGTGGTAGTCTTCGGCAAAATAGAACTCGCCGGCCGGCGCGATCTCGGTGGTGATGGCGTCCAATCCCTTCGCGGCAAGCGCCTTCTGATAAACCGCCTTCGACTCATCGGCCGCCTTCTTCTGCGCTTCACCAAAGGTATAGATCGCGCTGCGATATTGCGTGCCGACGTCGTTGCCCTGGCGCATGCCCTGCGTCGGGTTGTGGTTCTCCCAGAACGCCTTCAGGAGCCGCTCGTAGGAGATCTTCTTCGGATCGAACACGACCAGCACCACCTCGGTGTGGCCGGTACGGCCCGAGCAGGTTTCTTCATAGGTCGGATTGGGCGTATGGCCGCCGGCATAGCCGACCGCGGTGACATAGACGCCCTCGCCGAGCTCCCAGAACTTGCGCTCGGCGCCCCAGAAGCAGCCGAGCCCGAACACGGCCCGCTCGAGTCCCGCCGGATAAGGCGGCTTGAGCTGATGGCCGTTGACGAAATGGGTCGATGCAGTCGGGATCGGTTGCGCACGGCCGGGCAGCGCTTCTGCTGCGCTCGGCAATGCGGTGGTCTTGCGCATGAACAGCATGATCTCATCTCCGCAAACGAGCCGTCACCGCCAAAGCAAGGCGCTTTCTGCGGCGTGCTCGCGATACCTGGTGAATATAGGCAATTACGTTGCCGGGGGCAGCCCTGTTACGCCGTCCCCATGTTGGCACCGATTAGTCGCGCGAATAGCCGATCAGCGGCTTGCGCGGCCGGAACAGGATCATGAGGACGATACCGACGAGGCCGAGCACCGCGAACACCGGCTGATCCAAAATCACCCGGAACACCGAGGTCCAGAGCCAGGGCGCCTTGGCCTCGACCCAGGTCCGGAACGCCTGCTGGCTCGCCTGGTGGATATCGTTCCAGAACTGGCCGAAACGGGTGAAACGGAGGGTCTGATCGGCCACCCAGCGGGCGCCGTCATAGACCATGAAGATGAAACCGCCGGCCAGCAGCAACAGTCCAATCAATCGGAAAAAGCCGCGGATCATGCATCACCTTATATGGCCGTCCCGCCGGGACTCATCGAAACGCCGCCAGCCAATACCGGGGTGGTGGCGGAAATTCAACCTCATCAGTACGTTACGGCCGTTCCCGGGCCGCCTGGAGGCCACTTTTGGGGCCCTGAGGACGTTGACGGTGCCGCAGGCCCCCTCTATAAGGGCGCCAACTGGCGGCGGGCGCAATCCCGCCGCCGCTGTTCTTTGAGCAGTGTCGGGGATGGCCGCAAGGCTGTTGCTCATGCTCCGGGACCAGCCTTGCAACCGAACACCCTAAAACCGAGCGTCGATTTCGCGGTCAAGCAGCCGGCGCCACCCGATCAAGAAGCGACCGGTCGCCGCAGAGGATATTTGAGACTATGGCCAACACAACTTCCGCCAAGAAAGCGACGCGCAAGATTGCCCGCCGCACCGCCGTCAACAAGTCGCGCCGCACCCAGATGCGCGGCGCCGTGCGCACTGTCGAGGAAGCGATCAAGACCGGCGATCGCGCCGCCGCGCTGAAGGCGCTGGCGAACGCCGAGCCCGCCTTGATGCGCGCTGCGCAGCGCAACATCATTCACAAGAACAATGCGAGCCGGAAAGTTTCGCGGCTCACGGCGCAGATCTCCAAGCTCGGCAAGTAATCCGCCGCAGCAATCTGATCGCATGTCGATGAAGCCCGGCCTCCGCCGGGCTTTTTCTTTTGCGCGCTCTGCACGGCAGGAGGCAGAGCACGCAAGCGCGCCATCGAATGCGCGTCTCGAGCGGTTCTCGAAAACGCGCCTGGAAAAATTGTTCGTCTCCGTATGCTTCGTTCCGTAATTTTACCTGCTTGCGGTTTTGTCACACCGGAAACTTCGTTGCAGTTGCGAAAAGCCTTGTCCGGCGACGACAAAATGGACGCGCTTGCATCAAGATTTCTGCACACCGTAGTTTCCACGGGAACGCGCGCATCGCGAGCATCGGCGGGAGTTACCCTGCAAAATGAGTCTCGAAAAGCGATGCGTCGATAATCACTTATCGACATAGTGACCAACAGAGATTGGAAAATTCGCCCGCACGGCGCTCGCGTGACGCTTTTGCAAAAATTTTTTGAACGCCGTCGAAGAAATGTCACATGTCGCGGATGGCCTTCGAATCTGCACGGCGATTCAAATCGTTGCTCCCAGGTCTGTGAACAACTCCGCGCGGGGCGTTAACGTAGATGAAGATTTAACCTCCTCAACTGTGAATCAAAAACCTTGCGAGTCTCCGCGCATGCTGTATCTCTTAATCGTTCGCGGCGCCCACGATCTTGAGACCAGCGCGGTTTTAGAAACGGGGCGAGCGTGCAAATCGGCGGCGGTGTGCACGTTGGCGACGCTTTACCAAGCGATTGTCGGTTGGAAGCCCATAGCGATATGGGAACGGTGGTCCTTTGTCTAAAGTCTCCTGGCGAGACATTCGTGTCTCGCTCGCCTCAAGGCGCAAGCGAGAGACGATCACAAGGCACCCGACACGCGTGAAGGCAGAGCCGGGCGAACAGCTAGTACAGACGGGCAAGACGTCACGGCAGGACGATTACGTTCCGACGTGGTGTCTTTAGAGTACACGCAGGACCTTGCCGTGAGCAATCACGGCAGGACGGGGAGGCACCATGTCTAACGGAAACAACGCGGTATTGAACCAAATCCTTTTTTCCAATGATGCCGTTTCAGAGTCGTCCGGTGACCAGCCCCCGACGTGCGTGGAAGCACTGAGTACGCGCTGACCTCGCGAACTCTCCATTCCTGAAGCTGACGATCTGACCAACGGCGTCTTCGCCGAACGGTGATCCATGTCTTCAGGTTGGCTCGCTTGAGGTCGTGCCGTGGCAGGAATCCTGCAGCGGCATTCACAGACGCAACCTTACTCATTCAGAAAAGTTTTTAAACGATGACATCGGAACAGGATCGCTGGTCACGC